>CAZXJS010000020.1:0-46185 GCA_964641085.1 uncultured Prevotellamassilia sp.
CTGCGAACTGTGGGGTTTTGTGCGTTTAGACGGGAAGCAATTCCCCGCCGTTTTATAAAGAGATGTTTGGCTTTGTGGAACATAGAGGGCTGTGCCGCAATACTTGAAACGGCACAGCCCTTTTTGCTTGCTGCGAAGGTATGACTTTGCGAACGCCGGCTGTCCCCGGGCGGGACGGGGGTGTTACAAGTCCGAATCCACTTCTGTGGTGTTCTTAGCGTCGTTCTTCGTGTCGGTGAAGTACATTAGGATGCATTGTCCGCCGTTGTCGTCGCCTTTTTGGCGGCAGATGTTGATGATGCCCAAGTCTTTTTCGCCCGATGTGATGTTGAACCATACGGAGGGATAGTCATTTTTCTCACCTTCGTCGATGGTGGCGGAGGGATACTTCCGTTTGATGGCATCTACGATGTAGTCGTAGCGGTTAGCGGCGTCGCTGGCAGCCGAATAGACGTCGCTGCAAGCCATGGCCTTGTACACCGTCTTTGTCTTTACGGAGTAATAGATGGCTACCAAGTTGTGCTTCCCCATGAAGTTGTAGTCGTAAACCTTAACGGTGTGGGCTGCGTCTTTTGTCGTCTTGGTGAACTGCTCGTTCACCTTCGCGCCTTTTGCCAGGAACTGGCGCTCGAAGTTGGCTATGGTGCCGTTCAGCGGAATGCCCGCAAACTTCAGGTGTTGCACCTGCGTGGTGGTTTTCTTCACCGGAGCCTTTCTGCGGCTTTGGGCGGCAACTCCCGTGCAGAGGATGAGCGCAAGGAGTGCCAACAAGATTCTTGTTCTCTTCATTGTGTTATAGATTAGAAGGTTTGTCTTATTCGGCAAGTCGGAAGCCTATGTAGATAGCGTAGCTTACGGGTGTGCTTGCCTGCCTTGCGGAGGCGCGGCAGGCGGCTTTGACGGTGTGGAAAGAGCCTCCGCGCCGTATTTTGTACTTTCCGCTTGCGGGGCCTTTGGGGTTGGTCTGTGCTGTGGCGGGGTAGGCGCCTTCCCAGTCGGAGCACCATTCTGAGACGTGCCCGCTCATGTCGTAGAGGCCCAGCTCGTTGGGCTGTTTCATGCCTACGCTGGTCAGGGGGAACATGCCCGTCGTGCCGTCTGTCCAGGCTACGTCTTCTATCTTGTTGCTGCCGGCGTAGAGGGTGCCGCGGCTCTTGTTGCCGCCGCGTGCTGCAAATTCCCACTCCGCCTCTGTCGGCAGGCGGAAGTGGTGTCCCGTCTTGGCGTTGAGCTTTTTGATGAATTCTTGGCAGTCTTCCCAGCTGATGGCGTACATCGGCATGTTGGGGCCTCGCATGGTGAATTTGCTCATCACCTCCGTGCGGCCCATAACGGCTTCCCATTCGCGCTGAGTCACTTCGTAGCGCCCGATTTTGTAGGTCGACAGGGTCACTTGGTGGACGGGCTTCTCGTCGTCGTAGGCCAAGTCGCCCTGGTCCGGCGTGGCGCCCATCTGGAACGTGCCGCCCTCTACGGTTACCATGTTGCTGAGGAGTGTGTCGATAATGCCTTGCTTTGTGGCCTCGGTCATGGCGGGAGCTTCCTCGGGCTTTCCTGCTTCTACGGTGTACTGAGCTGCGGCGGTCAGGGGGACGAGCAACAGTAGGGTTAAGATGTGGCGTTTCATTGGTAGTATAGTTTTGGGTAGTTGCTTGTTGTGGGTTTACAGTTTCTTTCCGGCCCAGTCGGGCATGTCCTTAGAGACGTTTACAGACGGGGTTTGCGACTTTTTGTTTACTGCGACGGACGTCTTCTCCACGTTAGCCTTCACTTGGGCGAAGAGCTCGCCGAGCGGAGCGGTGCCTTTTGAGGCTTGCAGGCTTTTCAGCACGTAGTAGGTGAAAAGGCCGTGGCGTTGGTCGGCAAAGCTCTCGGCCGTCTCGTTACCTTGGCAGGCGGAGAGTACGACCATCTTTCCTTCGGGCGCCACTTCCTTGCTTTTTATCGCCACGCCGCGCGATTCGACGAGCATTCCCCCGTTGCGCTTCGCCCCGCTGAAGCAGGCGTCCAGGATGATGTAGGCCTCCACCCTTTGCGAGGACAGGTTGTCGAAGACTTCCTTTATGTTGAGCGCTGAACTTTCGCTCTTGGCGAAACCGTCCGTCGGGAGCAGGAAGGACGTCAGCTGGTTCTCGGCGGGCATGCCGTGACCCACGTAGTAGAAGATTACTTTTGTGGCGTTCCCCGATGTGATGTTCTGCTTCAGCCAGTCTATTTCCCATTTCATTCGGTTAAGCCCCGCATCGTGCACGGTGTGGATGTTTTCTTCCGGGACGTCGAGCGTTTTTTGGCAATATTTGGCGAAGACGGTGCCGTCGTTCTCGGCATAGGGGACGTATTCCTCGTGGTCGTAGTTCTCGTTGGCTATGATGAGTGCGAAGGTGTTGCTGTTTTGCCCGCTCTTAGGTTCGGGAATGTTGATGTCAACGTCGGAGTCTATGGCCAGCTTGGCGACTACGTTCTTTTCCCATTCGGCGTAGGTCTTGTATTTTCGGGCTCCCATGACGCCTTGTTTGTAGAGCGAGAGGAGGCCGGAGTCTTCCTGGTTCTTCCCTTCTGCCCAGGCGTTGAAGAATTCCGGCGTCATCTTCCCATCTTTGGGCGCGTTTTTCACGCGGAAGATTTTTATGTTCGGGTCTTGCTCTGATTTGTAGTAATATTTGAGCGCCTTGCGCAGGTCGCGCTCGTCCAGCGTCTTGTTGTAGAGGCGCTCGTAGCATTCTCCCAGCTGGCTGAGCGCCGGGGCGTAGTCCTGGTCGGCCGCGCGTTGGTACCATTTCGTAGCTTCTTTGATGTCTTCATCTACGAACTTGCCGTTCTTGAAATATCCCGCCAGTTCATATTGTGCCTTGGCGTTGCCGCCCTCCGCCGCTATGCGGTAGAGGCGGAAGGCCGCCCGGTCGTCGCGGTCGTAGTAGTCGCTGGCCAGCAGGTAAGGCACTTCGTTGTTCTTTATGCCCGCGTCGACGGCTTCTTGCAACACGTCGCGCGCGGCCTCCGTGTCGCCCTCGTTCTTGTAGAGCCCGGCCAGGACGATGGCGGCGTCGCCCCGTGCGCCGTCGTGCTGTCGGTCCGTGGTGTTCTCCAGCGTTGCGCGGTACCATTTCTTGGCTTCCTCCACGTCCTGCGTTACGCCGCAGCGCTGCCCCTCTTCGCTGTTGTGGAGGTAGGCTATGTTGAACTGGGCGTTAGCGTAGTCCTGGGCCGCCGCTTTTCCGTACCAGTAGAGGGCTTCCTTGCCTTTGCGGAAGAGGGTGTAGATGTAGCCCAAGGCGTGTTGGTATTTGGCGTCGCCCTGTTTGGCCAGGGGCATGGCTATGCCGATGGCCTTGTTGAGCTGTTCTATTTCTATCAGCTCCCATACGTGTTTGTACGTCTGCTCGTCTGCCGGGTCCTGGGCGTCCATGCGCGAGGGTATGCCTAAGAGCACGGCGGCTATAAGCACGGTCAAAAAATACTTCATATCTGTCTCTATTTTTTTAGCCAAGGCGCTTGCCTTGCGCCTTCGCGCTGTCAACTGTAAGCCCTGTGCCGCGTCCTGCCTCGAACTCGGGGGAATGATTTCCCCTTGTACGCCGCCGGGGTGGCTACCCCCGGGTGGCTTCCGTAGGGCAGGCCATAGGCTGAGGCCTTCTTTTCGCAAAAATACGTAAAGTCCGTTTATTTTTGTAAAACCTTCCCGGCTTTTTTTCCTAAAAAAAATAAGGTCTGCGCTTTTCTCCTGCGATTGCCTCAGAGTTCCGCGTAGGCAGGTATGTCGGGCAGGAAGGTGGCTTGGGGCGGGGCGTAGCTGACGCGGCAGGCGTAGTGCTTGAGTCCGTTGGAGACGACGAGATAGTCCGCCCGCAACGCACTATTGTAGGACGATATTTGCCGGAAGGTGGCCTGCGAAATCTTAACTTCCGGCGCCTTGTATTCAACGATGAGGCGCGGCCGTCCCCCTTGGGGGTGGAAGAGGACGCTGTCGCAGCGCCGCCTGACGCCGCCCACCTCCACCGTCACCTCGTTGGCCAAGAGGCCGGCGGGGTAGCCTTTGTGGTCCACCAGGTAGTGCGTGAAATGCTGCCTGACCCACTCCTCCGGCGTCAGCGCCACGTAGCGGCGCCGCAGGAAGTCGTATATCTCCGTCCGTCCGCCCGGACCGGGGCGCAGGGAAATGGCGTAAGGCGGCAAGTCAAGTGGAACCATTGTCGGGCTTTTGAGGCCAAATTTAAGCAAAACGTTAGGAACGCGCGCGGGCGGATGCAGCTGCGGCCTCCCGAGTCTAAACTTTGGCTCCTTAGCTGACGTTTTGCGCACTTTGGGCGCGCGGAAGTGTCACTTTGCTTTTGCGACTTCGCGGGAACGGGATGTTTTCGTCCGGTAATACTTTAAGGAATAGCCGGTTAGGAGAATGAGCCGACAAGTCCGACCTGTCAGCCGACAAGTCCGACCTGTCAGCCGGCACGTCCGACCTGTCAGCTGATAAGTCTGACCTGTCAGCTGATAAGTCCGAGCTATCAGCTGATAAGTCCGACCTGTCAGCCGCCGCAGCATACTTGAAGCCCGGCAGGGCAAGCAAAAGCGTCCCCACGCGCGGCAAAGCGCCGCCGCGCCGCCGCTAATGAAATGGAAAGGAAAAAGTGTTTTACTTTCCGTTTCTCCCGCTTTGCGCTATTTTTGGCCTCGATTAAGATTGAAGGATGAAACGTTTTGCATATCTCTTGTCCGCTCTGCTTGTGGGCGGCCTGTCAGCTTGCGACGACGACACGGTGACGGTGGGGGGCGACGTGATGCCCACTTACGACAAGGTGGCCTCCTCCCAAGCCGTCTATACGCTCACTTCGCGCTCCGTGGCGGCGGACTCCGTGCTGGCCAACACGAATTCGTGCTACCTGGGCAGCATCGTCGACCCCGAAACGCGCGCCAGGACGACGTGCGACTTTCTCGCGCAGTTCCACCTCTCCGAGGGAAACAGCTACCCCGCGGAAGATCGCCTCGTGAAGACGGACGGCCGCGTCCAGGCCGACTCCTGCTACCTTCGTCTCTATTTCAACGACTACTACGGCGACTCTCTGACTACGATGAAGATGAATGTCATGGAGCTGGACACGAACAAGGTGATGGAAGAAGGCGTCAACTACTACTCCAACCTCAATGCCGCGGACTACGTCAACGAGGCCTCGCCTTACAACATCTCCGTCAGCTACGCCCTGCGCGACTTGACGCGGCAGCTCGTGACTTCCAGCTCTTCTTATAAGGGCAACATCGTCGTGAAGCTGCCCGCCGCCTACGGCACGTACATCATGAACCGGTATTACGCTCACCCCGAGTACTTCAAGAATTCCTACTCCTTCATCCACCACGTCTGCCCGGGCTTCTATTTCCAGTCAGCAGGCGGCGTGGGCTCCATGGTGAACATCGCCATCTCGGCCTTGGACGTCTATTTCCGCTACCACACGACGACGGAGAGCGGCACGGACACCATCGTGGACGGCATGCAACGTATGGCGGCTACGGAGGAGGTTATCCAAAACACACACATAAGCAACGAGATACCGGAGGCGATGCTTGACACGGCAAATGCCTACACCTACGTGAAATCGCCTGCCGGCATCTATACGGAAGTGGCGCTGCCGGTGGCCGAAGCCGTGGCGGGGGAGCACTACTCCGACACGCTGAACACGGCCTCCGTCAGCTTCAATCGCTACGACGACGCCTCCGGGAGCGAGTACACCCTCGACCCGCCCTCCTCCATACTCATGGTGCGCAAGGCGGACCTGTATTCCTTCTTTGAGGACGGCGACCTGCCCGACTCCCGCACCTCGTACCTGGCCGACTACTCGTCGACGTACAATGCCTACGTCTTCTCGAACGTGGCACAGCTCATGACCATCATGAAGGACGAGCGCGACACAGGCTCCGGCGCACTGAAAACGGAGAGCGAGGCGCAGCGCAACGCGAAGTATGCCGCCTGGGAAGCGCAGCATCCGGACTGGAATAAGGTGTACCTCGTCCCCGTGAAGTCGGACTACAGCACGACGACGACCGTTGCCGGCCTGACCAGCAAGACGCTGCTGCGCGTGCGCAACGACCTGGGACTCTCCAGCGTGCGCCTAAGGGGCGGACAAGGCGGAGACATCACGATGACGGTCGTATATAGCCGCTTCGAGAACAACTGAAACAAACGCTCCGCGCGAGATGAAGTGCCTCATATTCGCCGCCGGACGCGGCACGCGCCTTAAACCGCTCACGGACACGGTGCCCAAGGCGCTCGTCTGCGTGGCGGGTAAGCCCCTGCTTTGGCATACGCTCTGCCGCCTGCGCGACGCGGGCGCCTCGGAGGTCGTTGTCAATGTGCACCACCTGGGGGAGCAAATCATAGACTACCTCAGCCATCACGACTTCGGCCTTCCCGTGCGTATAAGCGACGAGCGCAATCGGCTGCTCGACACGGGCGGCGGCCTGCGGCAGGCTCTTGCACTCTTCTCGCCGGGCGACGACCCCATACTCATACACAACGTGGACATCCTCTCGGACGCACCGCTGCGCACCTTCTACGAGGAAAACCGCGACGCCGACGCCGCGCTCCTTGTCAGTCCGCGAGAGACGAGCCGCTACCTGCTCTTCGACGACACCATGCGCCTGCGCGCCTGGACAAACACGCGAACCGGCGAGGTGCGCACACCTTTCGCAGGCATCAGGCCGGAAGCGCTGCGCCGCTACGCCTTCAGCGGCATTCACCTCGTCGCGCCACGTCTGCTGCCCCGGCTGCAAACTTACCCCGACGTCTTCCCCATCATGGATTTCTACATACAGCAGGCTGCAAACCTCCGCATACGCGGCGTCGCCGTGGAGGGGCTGCGCCTCCTGGACGTAGGGAAGCAAGACACGCTGGCGGCGGCCGACAAGTTTCTGCAAGCGCTGAACGCGTGAGCCCCGCCGCGACGAAGCCGCCACCTATGGGCACAAAAAAGGGAGCCTTCCCGCAATGGGGGAGACTCCTCTTTTTTTAGGTGCTTATTATATAATATTGTGTACGCGCTATGCGGCGGCAGGTCAGTTGGCGGCCTGGAACTCGTCGAGGAAGCGGACGTCATTCTCCGAGAAGAGGCGCAGGTCGGAGACTTGATAGAGCAGGTTCGTGATGCGCTCTACGCCAACGCCGAAGGCGTAGCCCATGTAGCGGGTGCTGTCGATGCCACAAAGCTCCAAGACGTTCGGGTTGACCATGCCGCAACCCAGTATCTCTACCCAACCCGTGTGTTTGCAGAACCCGCAACCCTTTCCGCCGCAGATGTGACACGATATGTCCATCTCCGCGCTCGGTTCGGTAAAGGGGAAATAGCTGGGGCGCAGACGTATCCGCGTGTCGGCGCCGAACAGCTCGCGGGCGAAGGTGAGTAGCGCCTGCTTCAAGTCGGCAAAGCTCACGTGGGTATCGACGTAGAGCCCCTCCACCTGATGGAAGAAGCAGTGGGCGCGCGCCGTGATGGCTTCGTTGCGATATACGCGGCCGGGGCAGATAACCCGGATGGGAGGCTGCGTAGTTTCCATGACGCGAGCCTGCACGGAGCTGGTGTGGCTACGCAGCACGATATTTTTAGCTACGTCCTGCGAATTCTTTTCTACGAAGAAAGTATCCTGCATGTCGCGGGCAGGATGGTCTGCGGCAAAGTTCATCAGCGTGAAGACGTGGAGGTCGTCCTCCACCTCTGGGCCGTCGGCCATCGTGAAGCCCATGCGGGAGAAGATGTCGATGATGCGGTCGCGCACGATGGAGATGGGGTGGCGCGTGCCGGGCTTGATGGGGTATGGCGTGCGGGTGAGGTCGAGGGCGTCGGTCGTGTCTTCCCGCGTGGCGAGGCCGGCTCGCAGCGCGTTTATCTTATCCTGCGCTGCCTGCTTGAGCTCGTTGATTTTCATGCCTATCTCGCGCTTCTGCTCGGCAGGCACGCTGCGAAAATCGTCCATTAACGCGTGAACCAGGCCTTTCTTGCTCAGATACTTCACACGTAGCGCCTCAAGCTCCTGAGCGTTGGCGGCGTGCAAGGCTTGTATCTGACCCAGCAACTCTTGTATCTTTTCTGAAATCATGCGAAACCGTTTTTACGTCCAACGTGCGAAAGTACGCCAAACCGTTGGGAAAACAAAGACGGCAGACTTCGTTTTGCCCCGGCCGGGCGCTTTTTCGGCCGGCGGGTTTCTTTTGAACTAAGTCCGACCTATTTCAAACTACGTCCGACTTAGTTTAAAATAGGTCGGACGTAGTTTTTAGGATGTGGGGGTTACGGCTTTGTAGGCTCGGCCTCCTGACGTGCAAGTCAGTACGGCCGCTATTTTTGTCGGATGAAGATGTTCATAGGTGTGCCGTGGAAGTCCCACCGCTCCCGGATCTTGTTTTCCAGAAAGCGCTTGTACGGCTCCTTGACGTACTGAGGCAGGTTTGCGTAGAAGACGAAGGAGGGTATCTGCGTCTCAGGCAGCTGCATGCAGTATTTAATCTTGATATACTTTCCTTTGATGGAGGGTGGGGGGTAGGCGCCGATGAGCGGGAGCATCTCCTCGTTGAGCTTGTGCGTCGGGACGTGGTATTTCCGGTGCGTATAAACGTCTTTGGCTGTCTCAAGCACGCGGAAAATGCGTTGCTTCGTCAGCGCTGAGGCGTAAATGATGGGGAAGTCCGTGAAGGGCGCCATCCGCTGCCGGATAGTGTCCGTGAAGTACTGCACAGCGGCTTGCGACTTGTCTTCTACCAAGTCCCACTTATTGACGCAGACGACTAAGCTCTTCTTGTTCCGCTGAATGATGTGGACTATGTTCAAGTCCTGTGCTTCTATGCCGCGGGTAGCGTCGAGCAGGAGAATGCAAACGTCGGAGTTTTCGATGGCACGTATGGCGCGCATGACGGAGTAGAACTCCAAGTCTTCGTTAACCTTGCTCTTCTTGCGGATGCCTGCGGTGTCGACGAGGTAAAAGTCGAAGCCGAACTTGTCATATCGGGTCAGGATGCTGTCGCGTGTGGTTCCTGCGCGGTTAGTCACGATGTGTCGGTCCTCACCTATGAAGGCGTTGATGAGGCTTGACTTCCCGGCGTTTGGGCGTCCCACGATAGCGATGCGCGGCAGGCTCTCCTCAGCGGCTTGGGCAGACTCTACGCCCAGCTCCTTCAGGATGAGGTCGAGCAGGTCGCCCGTGCCGGAGCCTGTCGCGGCACTGATGCACTGCGGGTCGCCCAGACCAAGCCGGTAGAACTCGGCGCTTTGGTATATGTCGCGGTTGTCGTCGCATTTGTTGGCGCAGAGCACTACGGGGACGTCGGTGCGGCGCAGTATGCCGGCTACCTGCTCGTCCAGGTCCGTCACGCCCGTCTCGTTGTCCACGACGAAGAGGATGCAGTCGGCTTCCTGCGTTGCTATGGTGACTTGCTTTCGTATCTCAGCTTCGAATATGTCGTCGCTGTTGACTACCCATCCGCCGGTATCTACGACGGAGAATTCGCGGCCTTGCCACTCGCACTTGCCGTATTGGCGGTCGCGCGTGGTGCCGGCTTCTTCGCTGACGATGGCGCGGCGCGAGCCGGTCAGGCGGTTGAAGAGCGTGGATTTGCCTACGTTCGGGCGTCCCACGATGGCTACTATCTTGGACATAGGTCTTTGCTGTCTTACGCGTCGGCGTATCCGTAGGCCGCCAGGCGGCTTGCGTCGTTTCGCCAATCCTTATCTACTTTCACGTAGGTCTCAAGGTAGATGTGTTTTCCAAAGAATTTCTCCAGCGCGCGGCGGGCTTCGGTGCCCATTCTTCGCAGGGCGACGCCGCGGTGGCCGATGAGGATGCCTTTTTGGCTTTCGCGCTCCACGTAGATGACGGCGCGGATGCGGATTTCCTTGTCTTGCTCCTTGAATTCTTCCACTTGCACCTGTACGGCGTAGGGTATTTCCTTGCTATAATAGAGCAGGATTTTTTCGCGTATGATTTCTGAAACGAAGAATCGCGCGGGGCGGTCGGTGAGTGCGTCGCGCTCGAAGTAGGGCGGGTTCTCCGGCAGTAGCTCCAGCACGCGCCGCTCTACGACGTCCACGTTGAAGCGGGCTTTGGCGGAGAGGGGGATGATTTCCGCCTTGGGGAGCGCCGCGTGCCAGTCTTCGACGAGTGTTTCCAGCGCTTTCTGGTTCGTCAGGTCTATCTTGTTGATGAGCACTAAGGTGGGCACGTCCATCTTCGCCACTTTGCTGATGAAGGCGGCGTGCTTGTCAGCTTTTTCTACGACGTCGGTCATGTACAGCAAGACGTCGGCGTCCTGCAAGGCCGACTCGGAGAAGTGCAGCATGGCTTCCTGCATCTTGTAGGCCGGTTTGACGACGCCCGGGGTGTCGGAATAGACAATTTGTGCCTCGGGCGTGTTCACTATTCCCATGATGCGGTGGCGCGTGGTCTGCGCTTTGAATGTCGCAATGGAGATGCGCTCGCCTACGAGCTGGTTCATCAGGGTGGACTTCCCCACGTTGGGGTTGCCCACGATGTTTACGAAGCCGGATTTCAAGGTTGTGCGTGCTTAGGGGTTATCCTGCCGTGTAGGCCCACTTCATGTAGGCCGCCCCGTACGTGAAGCCGGCGCCGAAAGCCGTGAAGAGCAGGTTGTCGCCCTTCTTGAGACTTTTCTCGTAGTCCCAAAGGACGAGGGGGAGCGTTGCGCCGCTCGTGTTGCCGTAGCGCTGGATGTTCACCAGCACCTTTTCCATCGGCATCTTCAGTCTTTCGGCCACGGCTTCTATGATGCGTATGTTTGCCTGGTGCGGAATGACATACGCCAGGCTGTCCTTGTTCAGCCCGTTGCGCTCGGCAATTTGTGCCGAGACGTCGCTCATGTACGTCACGGCGTATTTGAATACGCTGCGCCCTTCCTGGTGCAGGTAGTGCATCTTGTGGTCCACGGTGTAGTAGCTGGGCGGGCATACCGACCCCCCGGCCTTTACGCAGAGGAAGGGTAGGCCGCGCCCGTCGGTACGTAGCAAGGAGTCCTTCCAGCCTAAGTCTTCCTCCGTCGGCTCTACGAGCACGGCAGCTGCGCCGTCGCCGAAGAGGGCGCACGTCGAGCGGTCCGTATAGTCTATCATGCTCGACATCTTGTCCGAGCAGCAAACGATGACCTTCTTGTAGCGTCCGCTTTGTATCATGCTGGCGGCTTGATCCATAGAGAAGAGGAAGCCGCAGCAGGCCGCCTGGATGTCTATGGCGTAGGCGTTCTTCAGTCCGCACCGCCCTACGACGATGCTCGCCGTCGAGGGGACGTGGTAGTCCGGCGTGGTAGTGGCCAAGATGAGGCACTCCACGTCTTCCGGCCGTGTGCCCGTCTTTTGGAGTAGTTGCTTCACGGCTTTCCGCGCCATGTAGCTTGAGCCGAGGCCTTCCTCGTTCAGTATGCGGCGTTCCTTGATGCCGACGCGCGTCATGATCCACTCGTCGTTGGTGTCAACCATGCGCGAGAGCTCATCGTTGTTCAGCACGTACTCTGGTACGTAGCCTCCCACGCCGGTTATGATTGCGTTGATTTTGCTCATGATTTTGTGGGTTAGTTTCCGCCTTTCGCTGTGCCCGTCGTTAGTGGTGCGGAGTGGGTATGTGTGGCGGTGGGCGGCCGCTGTGGCCGCGTGGGTTTGCCCGGAGATGGGCTAAATACGAAAAATAAAAGATGAAGGCCGTCGGGCAGAACCGGCCGCGCTCATCTTTTATTTCTTTGCTTCGAGGTGCGGTGTCATTCCGCGCCTTCTTCCTTGGCTATGGCGAGCTTGCCGCGGTAGTAGCCGCAGGAGGGGCATACGGTGTGGTAGATGTGCCATGCTCCGCAGTTCGGGCAGACGGCCAGCGTCGGGGCTACGGCCTTGTCGTGCGTGCGGCGCTTGCGCGTACGCGTCTTAGACTGTCTTCTTTTAGGATGTGCCATTGTCTTGTTTCTATTTTAATGTGTTTCCTTCTTTCTTTGGGGTGCTTCAGGCTTCGTCGTCGCTCGTGCCTCCTATGCGCTCCACCATGTCTGCGTCGCACTGGCCTTCCGGGTGCGTCCTGCGGGTGGGCAGCGCCGTCGCCACGGTTTCATAGATGTCCCATACGACGTCGTAGCGCTCCGGTGTGCCGTGAAGCGGCAGTACGCCGCTGTCATCCGTCGGCTCTGCCGAGAAGCGAAGCCGTTCCTCGGTTTCTACGGGGAGCACGAGCTCCTCCAGGCAACGGTCGCAACTGACCACTACGTGCCCGCTTACCGTGATGTCCACCTCGAACAGGCTGCCTGCCAGTTCGCGAGCCGTCACGTGCGCCTCCAAGTCGCCGCCCAGCAACTCGTGCTGATCCAGAGCTTGAAGGCTTGCCGTGTCCAGACTGACGTGCAGCGGCTTACCGCTACGTGCCAGCGCTCTAAGGTCGATATGCGCCGGTGGGCTTATAGCCATAGCGGCTGCAAAGTTACGAAAAGCATTTCGGTTAGCCCCCTGCGTGCCGTTTATTTTTTTCTTACGCCCGCGCGGGGTGGGTGTAGCTGTCGGTACAGGGGTTCAGGGCGGTGCTGCAAAGCGTCAGCCGAAGGGCGTCTCTGCTTACGTTTTGCGCAATGTGGGCTTTCGGCGGCAACATTTTGTTCTGCCGGATTTTTTCGGACAGAGGATAATGTGCTGTAAGTTGCTGGAAAATTGCAGGTTACTGCTTCCGTTTCATAAGTCCGACCTGCCGGCTGACACGTCCGACCTGTCAGCTGACACGTCCGACCTGTCAGCTGATAAGTCCGACCTATCGGCTGATAAGTCCGACCTGTCAGTCGGCATTTTCGGCTTTCGGCATAAGCAAGCGGGGCTATGAGCTTGCAAAGTCGTTATTTCGGAAGGCAAAATCGTCCTGCGCGTCGTTTTCCGGTTCGTTTGGCGTATCGGGTCGGCGCAGTGCGTCGCGGCGTGCCGCCCATCTCCATCGTGCGGCGAGTCCCTGCCAGGGCTGGCGCAGGGCGTAGAGCGCCAGGCTTAGCCCGTAGCGCGGCGCACCGAGGGCGTTCGTGGCTCGGCGAAACGTAGTGATGGCGAGGATGGCTATGAGCAGCGCGAGGAGCGCCGTGGGCACGTCCGTGGCAAGGTTTTGCAGGGCGTAGTGCCCCGTCTCCGCCACCTCGTGGGCGCGGAGGGCCGCTGTGGCGGCTATGGTGAGCCAGGCGGCGTAGGTGGCCCATGAGGTGAGCGCTTCGCGCAGGGCGTAGCGGCGTGCGTTGCCGCCCGTGAGCCGGTCGGTGCCGACTTGCAAGGCTCGGGCTTCGCGCCGTTCCCGCAGCGTGGGGACGGGAAGCCAAATGGTGGCGTCGGGCGCAGTACAGACGGCCACGTTGTCCCGTCCGCCCATGGCTTTCATCAGCATCTCGCCCTCGCCGCCCGGCCTGCGCCCGGCGCCGCGGAAGGCGTCGGCGTGGAGAAAGGCCGCGTGGCGCAGCGCCACGTTGGCCGTCGTGCAGCCCGTAGGCCGACCGTCCGCCGCCGCCCGCATGTGGCGCAAGGCGCGGCAGAGGAGTGCGTGCGTGGCCGCCTTGCCTCGTTCTCCCTTCCCCGGCGCTATTCCCGCATAGCCCATGACGACGTCCGTCTCGGGCGTGGCGTGGCCGAGGAGCGTGCCTATCCATTGCGGCGAGGCCGGCGTGGCGCCGGGGCGCGTCAGCACGAGCCAGGGCTGATGGGCTGCCTTGGCGCCCAGCGTGAGCGCCAGTTTCTGCAAGTCCACCTGTCGCGCCGTAGCCGGGATGAAGGTGTAGCGCAGGTTGGAGTGGTCGCGTTGCAGGTCGGAGATGACCTGCCGCGTGTCGTCCGTGGAGTGTTGGTCCACGACGATAACCTCCAGCGGGTCGTAGTCTTGCGCGAGCAGGTGCGTCAGCGTCTCGCGTAGCGCGGCGGCTTGGTTGTGCGCGGGCACGATGAGGCTCACGCCCGGAGCTTCGGCAGCGGCTGTATCGCCACGGCTGAAGCGGGCGGGCAGGGCGTAGTCGCGCCAGCGGCAGCGGTAGAGCACGAAGAGGCAGAGCGCCGGTATTATCGGGGGGAGTAGAAAAGCGTAGGTCATGGTTGCTGTCGGGCGCGGAAGGCGGCGCAGACGATGCCTGCGGCGACGGCCACGTTGAGGCTTTCGGAGGTGGGCTCGTCGCCGGGGTAGGGGGGGATGAAGAGCCTGCGGCTCACGCGCCGGGCGACGGGTGCGCTGATGCCGCTCCCCTCGCTGCCCATGACGACGAGGGCGTCGGCCGTGAGCGCGGCGTGGCGCAGGTCTGTGCCGTCGAGGAACGTGCCGTAGGCGGGCACTGCCGCGCCACAGGCGTCGAGCAGCGCGGGGAGGTCGGCCGGCACGGCGCTGACGCGCGCCAAGGCGCCCATGGTGGCCTGCACCACCTTTGGACCATAGACGTCAGCCGTCGTAGCGGAGCAGAAGATGCGGCGGATGCCGAACCAGTCGGCCGTGCGGAGTATCGTCCCCACGTTGCCGGGGTCTTGCACGCTGTCGAGGGCGAGGCAGAGGCCGCTGCCGGCACGTGGTGCGACGGGTGCGACGGGCTCGGGCTTGCGAAAGACGGCGAGCACGCCCTGCGGTGCCTGTTGCAGCGAGGCGCGGGCAAGCTCTCGCGGACTGACAACGCGCACCTCGGCGGCCTGTGCGGAAAGGCCGGGATGCGCGCCGACGTATGCCTCGACACCTGCAAGCAGCACGCAGGGAAAATGACCCAGCAGTTCGCCGACGGCCTTTGGCCCCTCGGCAAGGAAGAGGCCTTCAGCGTCGCGCACCGACTTGCGAGCCAAGGAGCGCACCAGTTTCGTCTCGTTGTGGGTCAATGACATGGCAACGTATAAATAGGCCGCTGCGCAGGGCTTCCAAGCATAGAAAGGGGTACCCGACGGGGCGGCAGCAAATTTTCGTGCAAAAGTACGAAGGCGATAATGAACGAAATGTTAACTTTGCGGAAAAATACGGCGCGTGAAGGTTTTTTCAGAGACGGCACACGAGGCAGCTGGGGCGGAGCGCCGCGTGGCGACTCGGCACGTATGGCTCTTCGCGTCCGTCGTGCTCCTGTTCCCCCTCCTTTTTACAGCTTGCCACCCCGAGCGCTTCCTCTCGGAAGACGAGGCTATCCTGCACGCCAACCGTCTCGTCTCCACCGACAAGCACGTTGCGGCGTCGGACTATGCCGCCTACGTGCGGCAGTCGCCCAACTCGCGATGGTTCAACCTGCTCAAGGTGCCGCTGGGTCTCTACTGCCTCTCGCCGGCCGACACGACGCGGCGCAAGGGTCGCTTCTTCCGCCGCATAGGCGAGGCGCCCGTCGTTTACGACCCGGAGCTGACAGCCTACAGCGCGAAGGCCGTGCAGAGCGCGTTGCGCGCAAGGGGCTACGTCCACGCCGCAGTAACGGCGGACACCGTGCGGAAACGGCGGCAGGTGGACGTGACCTACCGCATGACGCCCGGGCGGCGCTACTACGTCAGTGCGCTGCGCTACGTGTGCGACGACGACTGCGTGGCAGCCGAGTTGGAAGCCCTTGCCCCCGCCTCATTATTATATAAAGGTATGCCGCTCGACGTCTCGCGCCTTTCTGAAGAGCGGCGCCGCCTCATTGCGGCCTTGCAGGACCGAGGCTACTACCGGCTGAATTCGGAGTTCGTCACCTACCGCGTAGATACGCTCCTCGACGATACGGGCGTGGAACTGACGCAAGTATTCGTCTGTCCGCCGGGACTGAGCCGTGCCGACGCCTACCGCAAGTATCGGCTCCGCAGGGTGGACGTGTACGAGGACGCTCAGCCCACAGACAGCGGCCTAAGCACCACGCTGACCGGTTTCGAAGGCAAACGGCGCGTCACGTGGGACGCCGCGACGGACACGGCAACCCTGCGCACCGACCGCCCTGTCGTGGCCTTCCATTACCCCGAGAAGCTGCACATCCGCCGCGGCGTTTACCTGAACCATATCGCCCTACGACCCGACAGCCTCTTCGCCGAAAGCGACGTGCAGCACACCTACTCCGGCCTGAACGCCCTGCAAGCCGTCAAATACAGCACCGTCCGCCTGCGCCCCGTACCGGGCGACTCCTCGCGGCTGGATGCCGACGTGAGCATCAGTCGCGCCAAGCCACACAGCATAAGTGCCGAGCTGGAAAGCACAAACACCAGCGGAGACCTCGGCGCCGCCATCGCCCTGACCTATGCCAACCGCAACACGTTCCGAGGTGCCGAGGTATTCTCCCTAAAGCTCCGCGGCGCCTACGAAGCCATCACCGGATTGGAGGGATATAGCGACCAGAATTACCTGGAGTATAGCGTAGAGAGTGCGCTGCGCTTCCCTACATCTCACCTCCCCTTCACCTCGCTTGAGGGACGGCAGCAGATACGTGCCAACAGCAACCTCAGCGTAATGTTCGATTCGCAGAACCGTCCCGAGTTCCACCGCCGCGTCTTGACCGGCGACTGGGCCTATCAGTGGGGCCGCTTCACGCATCCCGGAATACACCATTACTTCAGCGTTCTGTCGCTCAACTACGTCTTTATGCCGTGGATTTCGGAAACCTTTCGCCGCGACTACCTCGAAGGTGAGGACCCACGCTACTCTATCCTGCGCTCAAGCTACGAGGATCTTTTCATTATGTCTTCGGCTTATAGCTTCACGTATAACTCCCAGCAAGAGCGCGAGGGCAACTCTGCGCCCATAGGGCAGAGTGCCACGTCTCCACTTACCCGGGGCTGGCAGTTCAAGGCAAAGGTGGAAATTGCGGGCAACCTGCTCTACGCTTTTTCCGCCCTGACGCATGCCCGTAAGAACGACGTAGGGCAGTACAAACTCTTCAATATCGCCTTCTCGCAGTATGTTAAGACGGAGCTGGACGTCACTCGCATGGTGCGCCTCAACGACCGCAACACGTTTGCCCTACATGGCTACTTCGGCATCGCCATTCCCTACGGAAATGCCTCAACTATTCCCTACGAGAAGCGCTTCTTCTCCGGCGGAGCCAACAGCGTGCGCGGCTGGGGCGTACGAGAGCTGGGACCGGGCAGCTATACCGGGCGCGACGGCAAGGTTGACTTCATAAACCAAACGGGTAACATCAAGCTCGACCTCTCTGCCGAGTGGCGCTCCCATCTTTTTTGGAAATTCGACGGCGCTATCTTCGTCGACGCCGGCAATATTTGGAACACGCGGGCATATCCCGGCCAGGAGGAGGGGAAGTTCAAGCTGCGCAAGTTTCCCCGCCAGATAGCGGTGGCTTATGGTCTCGGCTTGCGCTTTAATCTGGACTACTTCGTGCTACGTTTCGACGCGGGCATGAAGGCTATCGACCCGGCTCACGAATCCGGACGCGACCACTACCCCCTTATCCATCCCCGCTTCAGCCGCGACTTTGCCTTCCACTTCGCTGTCGGCCTGCCGTTCTGACGTCCGGCGCCGCAACGGCGGCTCCGTGCCCGACACCTGCGTCGAGGCTTAAAAAAGCTTTAACCGGCACGCATCTACGTCGCATTTCCTATTTTTGCAATCCAACGTAATCAATCATAAACCCAAGATAACATGGAAAAGAAAGACATGCAGCCAAAATTAGTCTTTGACTGCTTCGCACAAATCAACAAAGTGCCCCGTCCCTCGAAGCATGAGGATAAGATGGCCGCCTTCCTGAAGGCTTTCGGCGAAGGTCTCGGCCTGCGGACGAAGGTTGACGCGGCGGGCAACGTGGCTATCTCCAAACCTGCCACACCCGGGCTGGAACACCTGCGCCCCGTCGTCTTGCAGAGCCATATGGACATGGTGTGCGAGAAGAATGCCGACGTACAGTTCGACTTTATGAAGGACGCCATTCAAACCTACGTTGACGGCGAGTGGCTCAAGGCGCGCGGCACGACGCTCGGAGCCGACGACGGCATAGGCTGCGCCATGGAGATGGCCATTCTGCAAGATGACAGCGTGGAGCACGGCCCCCTGCAGTGCGTCTTCACGCGCGACGAAGAGACCGGGCTGACCGGTGCCGCCGCCATGGAGCCCGGCTTCATGGAGGGAGACTACCTCATCAACCTCGACTCGGAGGACGAGGGGCAGATATTCGTCAGCTGTGCGGGCGGAGCGAACACCGTGGCCGAGTTCCCCTTCACTACGGCGCCCGTGGCGGCCGACGCCTACGCCTTCCGCCTCACCATAAAGGGGCTGATGGGCGGCCACTCCGGCGACGACATCAACAAGAACCGTGCAAACGCCAACAAGCTCCTCGTGCGCTTCCTCACGGACGAGATGCAGAAGACCGGCCTGCGTCTCTGCGACATTCAGAGCGGCGGACTCCACAACGCCATTCCCCGCGAGGGCACCGCGGTGGCCGTAGTGCCCGCCACGTTCCGCGACCAACTCGCCGCAGACCTTAACGCCTACCGTGCCGACGTCGAAGAGGAATATACGGCTACGGAGAAAGGCATCAAGATGGAGCTGGAGACCGTCCCCGTGCCCGCCGTGGCGCAGGAGGAGGCTGAGGGACGCCGCATGCTCCTTGCCCTGTGCGCCGTCCACAACGGCGTGTTCGCTATGAGCCAGACCATCCCCGGCTTCGTGGAGACAAGCTCCAACTTGGCCAGCATACGGCTGAAGGACGGCGTCGTAACCGTCGTCACGAGCCAGCGCTCGTCGCTTGCCTCCGCCCGCGCCAACGTCAGCGCCGCCGTGCGCGCCGCCTTCACCCTTGGCGGCGCTACGAAGGTGGAGACGGGCGAGGGCTACCCCGGATGGTCCACCGACCCCTCCAGCCCCCTCGTCCGCGCAGCCGTGGAAAGCTACAAGCGGGTCATGGCAGGACGCGAGCCCGTCGTCTTAGGCATCCATGCCGGCCTGGAGTGCGGCCTCTTCAGCGTGAAATATCCCCACATGGACATGGTAAGCTTCGGCCCGACGCTCCGGGGCGTCCATAGTCCCGACGAGCGGCTGCTCATCCCCACGGTGCAGATGGTTTGGAACCACCTGACCGACCTCCTCAAGCATCTGCCCGCTGACTGACGGCACCTGCCGCCGCACGTCTTAGGCGCGTCCCCCGCGGGCGCGCCTTTTTGCGTCCCCATACGCCCGCCGCGTCGCCACCCCCGGTGCGCAGACGCGCAGAAGCCCGACCTGCAACTTCGCCGGCCGGGCTTGTGATTAGAGATAGGCGTCTTATGGCGGGACGCTTCCGTCGTGTTAGTGGTTCAGATAGACTTCCAGAATGCCGTTGCGCGACAGGTCGCCGTATTTCCGGCATTTCACGTCGCGCTCGTCGCAGAAGGTGATGGCAAAGACGTCGAGGCGGTCGAACCGGTCGGCCAAGTCGCTGAGCGTCGTAGTCTCCACGGTGGCGTCTTTCCCTTCTCCGCTGATGAGTTCTACGGTGTAGCCGGGGCAAGGCGACAGGGTGCGGAACAGGCGCTTTAAGTAGGCCGTGCGCTCGGCGTCGTTGAGCCCCGGCTCCAGCCCTTGCAGCAGCCGCTGGTTGATGCCCCGCGCGAGGGCGGGTCGATATTTCGCTGTGGCGATATTGTTGTAGGTTTCTACCAATACCGCAATTTCGTTCAGGCGTTGGTCGTTGGCGTCGGGGGCTATGAGCAAGGCCGAATCGCCGTCGGCGAGCTGCATGCGGAGCGTGTCGCCCGACAACCGGCTTCCGTCGTCGTTTCGGTATAAGGTGACGGAGCGCGTATTCCCCTTTGTCGCGTCGGCGTGGGCGGTTGTTCGGTTGTTGGCCGAGAATGTCTCGACGGCTTTGAAGCATACGCGTTCTTGGAACGGCTCCGGCCACCACTCCACGGCACCTACGGCGCGGTAGGCCGGATTCTTCGCGTCGGCCTGCCGCAACACGGCGTAGCTATGCCGCTCGCCGCCTATTTCTACCGAACCTTTGGGGAACGCAATCCGCATCTTTTGACTGTTCTGCGTGCTCTGGAAGTCCACGATGCTGACGTAGCCCTCCACGCCCGCGTTCTCGTGGTAGTTATAGGCGGTCTGAATGGCGTCTATGAGCGTTGCGACGTGCTTCTTGTCTCGCTTCGTCTTGTAGGGGTAGGCGATGGTCGTCACTTTCAGCTTGCAAAGCGTGTCCATCTCGTCCCGAAACTGGCGGTTGACCTTTTTAATGGTTTCTCCCTTCAGCTTGTTGTCGGCTGAGTAGAGCATCTGGCGCGGCAGGTCGAAAGCGGCCGGCTCTTGTGCCGTGAGCAGGCACGGCATGGCGGCTGCGGCCAGCGCCATGTAACGGATAAGGCGTTTCATATCGTATAGGGTTGTTTGTGTTTGGTTTCTTCGTAGTTGCGTAGCAGTTCTTCGATTAGTTGCTCCTGCCTTCGCAGCTCTTCGAGGCGCTTTGCCAACAGGTTTTCTACGGCCTGCATCTCTTCCGGCGTCACGTCGGCGGGCCGGGTGGTGGGTTGGGGCGGCTGCGTCGCGTTTTGCGGCTTGGCCGGGGCGGTCTGCTTAGGCGCAGCGGGCGCGCGGCGGGCCGTAGGTACGGTCGTAGGTACGGCTGCGGGCTGTTTGGCGACGCTTGCAGCCCGCGGGGCGTACACTACGTCTGTGGCGGGCGTTGCTGTCGGGACTTCCGCGACGGCGGGCTGCGCTTCCTGTGTCACTTCCGGCGCTTTGGGTAGTTGCGGCGCGGTACGTGGCGCGAGGAAGAAGGCACCTGCCACGACGGCAGCCGCCGCCACGCTGCCTATTCCCGCCCACAGCCGTCGCTTCGCGCGTCGTCGGGCGGCTTTCTCCGCCGCCTCCCAGCGGTCGATGGCGGCCGAGAGGCGCTCCTCAAGCCCTGCGGGGAGGGGAAGGCGTTTCGGGGTTTCGGGTTGGGTAGGTATCATTTCGTAGGGTTGATTTTCAGCATTTCTTTCAGCTTCCGCCGTGCGCGAGACACTATCTGCCTGAGGTTGGCGGTTGAGAGTCCCGTGGCGAGGGCGAGTTCGTCGTAGGGGCGTTCCTCTTCGAGGTGCAGGCGTACGAGGCGTCGCTCGCGGGGCGACAGTTTCGCCAAGGCGCACTCCAGCTGCACGCGCCGTTCGCTCCGTTCCAGCGGCGTGGCGGCGTCCTCGTCGGCGCCGGGCGTAAGGCCGGCGTCGAGGCTTGCCGTCGTGTCCACGCGACGCCGCCGCTGCTGCGAGACATACACGTGGTGCACCACCCGGCAAAGATAGCCCGCCGAGGCAGCGCCCTCAGGCAACCTGCTCCGTCGCCGCCACAGGTGCAGATAGGTGTCCTGCAAGAGGTCTTCCGCGTCCGGCGCGTTGCCGGTCAGCCGGTAGGCCTCGCGGTAGAGCTGCGGGTGGAAGGGTAGGTAGCGTTTCTTAAACTCTTGGGCGTCCATAGGTGGGTCTCTATAAAGGAAGACGCCGCGAAGCTGCGTTTTGTGACAAAAAAGTGTGGGGATAAAAAAAGCAACCCCCTGTGCGGGGGTTGCCGGTCAGTTTGCTATGGTGAAGAGGTTTGCCGCCGGGGCGTAGGTGGCTCGGTAGCGCTTCAGGATGGAGCCCGTGCCGCCCTCCAGGATGATGCCGCTGTTGCGCAGGCTGTAGATGCGGTGGCAGCGGCTGCACGTGGCCGTCTCTGCCGTGCCGTCGAGGGTCAGGCTGCGCTGTATGGCGTCCTCGTCGTAGCACGTGGGGCAGGCCAAGTCGTAGGCCACCTGGTAGAAATTACCGTTGAGGTCCGGCACGGTCGGCGTACCGACGATGAAGCCCGCGATGTAGCGCGGCGTGCCGTAGGCGTCGAGCGCCGTGCGCGGCAGGTCGGCGCTGACGCCGGAGGTATTGAGGAAGTGGTAGTAGCTCTGGTCGAACGTGATGCGGCAATAGACGCCCGGGTTGTTCAGCGCCTGATACAGGGGCGGCACGGTGCTGACGGAGGCATAGCGGAAAAAGGCGCGCTCCGAGCTGTACTCGTTCTGCGCGTCGTCGGCGCACGCCACGAGCCCCGCAGTGCAGAGCAAGCCCGCCGCCGCGCGCAGCAGGTCGCTTCGCCAACGCCGCGGATGAGGACGCGCAGTCCCGCCGGGTAATCGGAGTATGCTGAACATTTCGGGTAATCGGAGTTTTCCGAGTAAGCTGACTAACGCTACAAGGCCCGCCCCCTCATGGGGGAGCCGGAGGGGGCTCTCATGGCGCCTTGCTCGCAAAGAGGGCTATGGCGTCGGCCAACTTCTCGGCCGCCTGCTGCAAGGGCTTCGCCACGAGGGGCTTCATGAAGGGGCTGACGTCGGCGCCCACCGTGACGCGCAGCAGGCTGCCGCCCTCGTGGGGCAACAGCTGAAACCAGAGCGTCAGGGGCAACGCCGCGCCGTCGGCGGCATACTTCACGAGCTTCGGCGCCTCGCGCTCCGCCACGCGCAGGGCTACCTTGCCGACGGGCGTCTCCAGGCTGAGGCTCTCGTCCGTCGTCTCCAGCCCCTGCAGCATGGCCTCCGCTCGCTGCCAGTCGGCCTCTCCGCCCGGCGCCTTGCCGCTTTGGCGCACCACGTCGGCGAGGCGCTCTTTCGCCGCGGCTATGCGGCGCGGATTGCTCAGGAGTTCGTAGGCCGCCTCGGGCGGCAGGGCGAGCGTCTTTACCTCGCTCTCGTGTTTGGTCAGGCTCATGGACTTTGTTTCTTTCGTTTGTGACGCCCCGACTTGGGTGGCACGGTTCAGGTTTAGAACTATAGCGTCCCCGCTTACGGCTATAGCGCCTTTCCTTACGGCTACGTCGCCGTCGCTTAGGGTTACGACGCGGCTAATTAGGACTATGACGTCGTCGCTTAGAGACAGGCAAAGGTAGCCCTTTCCCCGCAGACGCCGAATGCAGCCCGCGGAAAAATCGCGGCGCCCCGTCGCCCCGAGCGCCGCCCGTTTCCCGAAATGTTGCCGAAATATTGCAAACTACGTCCGAGATATTCTAAAAAAGTCGGCACGTATATAGTAAAAGTCGGTACTATTCATTTATAAGTCCGTCCTATCTATTTATAGTAGGCACTTAGTCTTTGTCTAAAAAATAAAATACGCTTCAATTTTTAAAAAAAACTTTTTCTGTTAAAAGTAGATTCCTGTCAATTTTTCTTTGTACTTTTGACGCTGAGATCGTCATCCTGCTTTTTGGCTCGAAAGCTTTATTGCAGAGGCCCTGGGTGGGATAAGGGATGCCATGAGAAGGCAGCCCCAAACGGGATCATATATTTATGAAGAAGCGTTTGTCAACGCTCTGTTCTTGACGTCACGAAATCTCGCAAATTTCCGTTTTACCGTCATGGAGCTTAGCAACAGACAGATGCTCATGTGTGTTGTATACGCCAATCCTTAAGTCTACACATTATTAAAATGAGTAGGGCTTAGGTTTTGGTATACATCACGGCGTGGGTCTCTGCGTTGCTCGTTCTGACGGTAATGGGCAATGCGAGAGCCTCGTGGCGTGGAACGAGTAACAAGATAAGTTCCCACGCTTTTTTATAATAGATATCAAAACAACTTTAAACCAAACTAAATAAAGTCTAGGGAACAGGCTGAAAGGAAGAAGCTAATGAAAAAGACTTTAGCATTTTCAGTTCTGTGTTTGACACTAAATTGCATAGTGTCATGTAATAGTAATATACCCTCACCTCCCGATACAAAGTATATTCCACAGTTCAATGACTTTTACTTTTCCAGGGGAATACATGAAATAAACGCAGGCCAGTTAGCTTTGTATGTTGACTATTCAACCTGTATAGCCATGGGGCAGAATTCTCCTTTCTTTCAAGCTTTAGTTCCGTCATGGACTAATGCAGCAAGGAATTATTATTCCATAGAGGGTGATTCCATAATTGAACATCCTGCTGGAATGACTTTTCAACTACTAAGGACAATTCGAGAAGTAAACTATGCCGATTTGAAGACGGCAATCAACCGTATGGCAGAAGCAAACACAGAATCGGTTTTGCTTACAGATGGGGAATACTTCCAACGGACTATCGCACAAGGAAATATCAATAACCCTTATATGGCTGAAGCTTTAAAAACATGGTTGAAGAAAGGACATGACGTGTTCTTCCTCTCTGAACCATATGAAGAGCCAAACAACGGTCAAGTTTATAATAAGAAAAGATTTTATATTATCTTTACGGATAATCGTTTGAGGGGCAATATTATGGACAGGATAACTCAAACCGTTGATCTTGCTCAGTTCCCAACAGTGGAAATGTTCCATCTATCAGCAGACCATCCCCATTTGCTCTCTGCTAATGGTCAAACGACTCAACCAAACCAGAACCTTAGCGCAACAGTAACACCTGGTTTAGGTGCTTACGAGATTCAAGACTGGCCAATTAGTTGGAAGGATGGGATTGAGCCTCTGATTGTTAATGCTGTGAATCCAAATACAGGTGCTCCTTTGCCTGATGGAGAAGCCTTTACTTCTGGTCTAAAACTTGACAGAAATGCTTTTGGAGGCTATCGTATCACAGGGGTTAAGGTAAAAGCTTACAATATAAATAATGAATATAATGACTTTTATAATGCCAAAGACACTAAGACAAAGCCAGTAAATAGCATAGAGCCTGCAGAATGTAATGGTTTTGTAAAAATCGATGAGAAGGAGTTTCAAAGGCATGGGATTATCAATTTGCATTTTGATACTAAAATGTACAATCCGGGACCTGTACTAAATGGAACACCTTTCAATTACACAAAGTTCGACATTTGCGTTTCAGCAGTTGAGCCTCTTTTTGCACAACATAAAGACATGTTCACATTTGACAGCATTGATCTTCCGGGACAGCAGAATGTCTCTGTAGCATCAAGTGTTGAGCAGTGCTTAACTGACCCTGACATCAAGGCGATGATTAGCAACTGCCCTATTTACTCCATATATGTAAAATCAAGCAAAAGATAATAAACCTCATAACAACTAAGACATATGACACCGGTAACTACTTGTCAACAACTTAACCAACTGATGAACAGCACCATGATTTATGCTGTAGTCGTCGGTTTGATAGCTGCTCTTCTCGCAATCCTCCTTGCCAATATTTTCCCATGGGAGGGAGGCAACGACCGCTCTTATATAAAACGCAGGATTGCTTTTATAGTAATTGGCATTGTAGCTGTCCTTGGATTTTGGATGTACAATGACCTTGTCGTTGTCGACCACATAAGGAATGCGGGATTCCAAAATATGTTCAAAGCTTGTAACCGAAAGTGTATATTCATCAACCTTGGTGTATACTTGGTTGTCAGCATAGTTCTAATGTTTGTGTTCCGTCACTCTAAATTTGGTTCTATCTTAGGCAAAGAAAAGAAATAACAGCTTATGGCACGACAATTTTTCGTTCTTGGTATTGGTGGAACAGGGATGCGTTGTATAGAATCCCTTATACACTTATGTGCTATGGGGATGTTCGATGATACAGATATACATCTTCTTGCACTCGATACAGACAAAAACAATGGAAACTTCTCTTGTCTGAAAGAAGTCAAGGAGGCTTACTGTAAAGCCAAAGGTCTGGACGCTGCGAGCCGTACGGCTTTAAAGGACACATTCTTCTCAGCTAATATCAAATACTATGAGTTCAGCCCAAACTATGAGCAGAAGAGTACGTTTAAGGCTGTATTCAATTATGGAGATACACAATACAATCATCGGAAAGAAACTGATTTGGCAGACCTTGTCCTCTCAGAAAACGTTGAAGATTTCAACCTGAGGCATGGATATAGGGCACAGACTCATTTGGGGTCTATGATGATGTACCATTCTATTATTGAGGCTGCAAAATCACAGGCTGGCAGCGACCTAAAAAATTTCCTTAGCGAGCTTATAAAATCTTCTCAGAATGGCCAGCCTCGCGTATTCATTTTAGGCTCGGTATTTGGCGGGACGGGAGCATCTTCTATTCCTATTATTCCACAAGCCATTTCAAAGGCCGCTGAAATAATGAGCAATGGCGCGGCAAACGTTTTGAAGAGTGCAAACTTTGGCTCCACGCTTCTGACGGCATATTTCAGTTTCAAGGCACCAAGTGGTAGCGAACTAAGCAGTCAAAAGGTCATTGCTACAAGTGACAAATTTGCCCTTAACTCACAGGTGGCGATGATGTTCTACGATGATGATGCGACTGTAAAAAGTACCTATCAGAAATTTTACATGATGGGGACAAGCGGCATGGGCTGGGACCCGATGCAAAGGGAATCTGAGCATATAAAGGAAACCATTACTGGAGGAAAGCAACAAAAGAACGATTCTCACTACATTGAGTTGCTTGCCGCTTGTGCAGCTCTTGACTTTTACAATGCAGATGAGAATGTCTTGAGTAAGAATAAATCATCGCACAGGACCGATTACCTGTATAGGGCAATAAATGAGAATGGAAAGTTTGATTTCCAAGATTTCGTCGGTCAGCAGCGTGCCAATGAGTTTGCAAAGAAATTCGGTATGCTCATTGCCTTTTCCTTCTTTTGCAATGGTGATGACAACTTCGTTGAAAGCGTAAGGGCAGGTGGCCAGAAAGAAATACAAGAATTCCTGAGCATAGATGTCTCACAAGTTCAAAGTTTGAAAGAGTATTTCCGTTTGTTCTTTGTCCGCAAAGCCGGGGACAAACTACAGGAAGGCTGGCTGCGTCAAATCCATCGTTCAGCAGGAGGCGGAGATAATTTCCTTTTCAACGCCAGCCTATTTTCTCCTATGAGCTACAAAGAGCTCATGAAGGTTAATTGGAACGAGGACATATATCGTAATGAGGGTGTAGGTAAGGACAATCGCTATAGCAAGACTGGAGTTATCATTAAGTCCAAGTTAGACCCGTTCAAGAATACTTTTATCCAGACCCGTGACAATACAAAAGATTGGCAGAACATAACCAACAAGGGGGAACAGCTTTACAAGCTTATCTATGACACCCTTGGAAAACTGTATAAGTTTAACTGAACAAACGGATAGCTATGTCGAAAGCATTATTAATAAAGAGTTATACCAATATAACGACGGGTACTCAGGGGCAATGGAATAGTCTCGATTCAGCACCGTCTTATATTCAAGGTATAGAGACGGGAAAGATACTCGAAGGACTAACCGCTGACAAACTAGGCGCACTTATTTCAGGCGTCCCCACACCTTGGGCTCGTGCAAAACTATTTAAGTTTGCGTTGCAGACACTGTCAAGTCCAGACCCGAATATCAATATTTCAGGCCTTCAACAATTCTATGAGTTGTTATATGGAGAATGGAAAGGTTTGTTGGCAGTAATTGCCTTGTTCCCTGACAGAGTTACTTTCTCAAAACCTGTTGAGATGAATGTCAAAGGTGATGACTATGATATAGCTTCAGCCTTCGGCAGAATGCTCTTTGAGGACAAAGACTTGTGGAGCAATCAAGATGAGCTTGCGAAGAAACCGGATGCACAACCGTACATTCAACTTATATATTATCGTGGTCATTTGGTAGGAGGCACTTCTCCTTTGACTGGAGTATTTACTGGCGTAAGCTATACAAAGTTGGATAATGCCAGTGATATAAATTGGTATCGTAACGGAAAATTCGAAGACCCCACAAGGTTCATGACCCCTGAGCAGCTTCAAAAAGTCTATCTGTTCGTAAAGAACATGAATGGTAACCTTGAAGCATTTGAGAAAAAAATCAATTCTCAACGGAATGGAAAGCCAAAAGTAGACATTGGCGGCTTCAAACAAATGAGCCGTAAATGGGAGAATGATATGTTGGCAAAAGGTAGCGGGAACCTGCGCGATAAGGGTCCAATTGCTAAGTATAGCAACTTGGAGAGTCCTTTCTCCCTTTTGTTCGATAGTGATGTCCCTGTATATCTCAAGCCCGATTTCACCTTCACATATACAAATGGGGAAGGATACCAACAAATAGGCGACATTCAAAGTCTACTAAGTGATGACAAGTATGTTGTGGGCTTCGTAGAGAATGCTAATGCCCGCCCAAAACTATCAGATGGCCCTGTTTATTATTTAAAAGTAAGGGACTTGCAAGACGGTAGTGTCAGTTATTTCTCCCTTCCATTGTCAGAGCGAGGTGTAGACATATTCAAGAACGGCATGTCCGGACTTCTTGGATATTCTCGAGGAGACAACAGTAACACTTCTCTGACAGGTACGATAACTGATGCAGTTCAGCTTGCAGTTACACTTGTAGTAGAGATTGACGGTCAAAAGGTAACTCTCAACACAAGAGAATACGAAATAAGTTGGCTTGAGGGCTTAGGAAAAGTAATAATGTGGCCTAACTTCGTCTCTGAGAAATGGAATAGGTATTACTTATATTCAGAGTATACTGCTGATTCTCAGTGGCAATTCCAGCCGTTGTTCAAATGGCAAGGAGAGTACATCAAAAACGTAAATGGCCATTTCCTGACAGCTGATTATCAGCCTGGACCTGACGAAGAGAAGAAAGTGGATGTAAAGAAACTTGTTACGTATCCTGCCGGACAAGGAGAGGATTTGCCGAAATACAATATTATAGGTGCAGACAAGCCTCTTGCCGGACTCTCTGTATCGGTTAAAGATACGGGCAAGGATGTCCATGCAGGATACTTGATATTCAAGCCACAAGTGATAGAAGACAGGACTAACCTTGACATCAAGGGTACTGCGGTCGTTGGAATAGACTTCGGTAGCAATAATACCTGTGTATACTATAATGAAAACGACAAGGGTGCACAGCCCGTACGTTTTGACAATTATAGAACGGTCCTTGTTGGTAAGGAGAACAACGACATACGCGCTACAACATTAAACGATGAATTGTTGTTCTTTTCTAATTATCCTTCAGAAAATGGTCAAATCAAATCATGGCTTCACGAGCATGATTCAAGGTATAATTGCTATAATGAGGCTGAGGAAATAGCAGGAGGTGTTCCTGTCAATCGTCCGAATGTGGATGTCAAGGCAATGGATCAATACGAGATCAAGACACAGGCTGGCATTCTTCATTATAACATGAAATGGCTTGACAATGAGAAAGGGCTACAAAAGAAACGTGCCTTCCTCAAATCCATTTGGCTTGAAGTATGCGCTTTCCTTTACAAGAACAAGATAAGGCCAGAAGAATTAGCATGGAGCTATCCAGGTTCTATGATGGAAGCAGACAGAACGGAACTTGAAAAAATATTCGAAGAGCTGTGCAAAATAACTCCGATAACTATAGGACGTAAGCCTACACTTACAAGTGATAACGGTACATTAACTACCGAGGCTGAGGCCGTATGCAGTTATGCCTTATCACAGGATTTCGGTTTGAACAAAGATAATATGTTCCTTGGAATTGACGTAGGAGGAAGTACCAGTGACATTCTCCTATTGGCAAAAGATCCGACTAATGGCAACAAGTCGTCTTTATATCGTGAAAGCTCAGTACGTATGGCGGCAGGGGTATTCTTTGGCGCAGTAATCAAGTCAGAGACATTCCGGCAAGCACTTGTGAGTTTCCATGAAGGAAGGAAAACTAATGTTTTCGTTGCGAACATTAAGGACATATTAAACGAGCCTTCAAAGGCTCCATACTATCTAAACAGTATCTTCGACCAACTGAAGACGCCCGATGACTATGAGGAGTTCTATTCATCAATAGATGCAAATGCGAAGTTCGTATTTACAATACCAGCATACGTAACCGGACTTTTGCTGTTTTATTCAGGCATGCTGATAGGGAAGGTTATAAAGACAGAGCATCTTGACCACATTAGGAGAATAGACATTCTTTCCTTTGGTAAAGGAGGACGTCTTTTCCACTGGCTAAGAAGTTCTGCAGGCAGGAGAGCAACCAATGAGTATTACTCCAGCTGCTTGAATGCTGGGATAAGTCTTGTTGCTGACAGAAATCTTGAAGTTAAATATCGGGATGAAATAGAAGTAGACAACAAAGCAGAAGTTGCCAAGGGATTGGTAGACCCCAAAGAACTGTTGAAGAAACAACAGAACTCTGATTCTGATATTTGCGGAGAGACTGGAGTAAAATACATAATGTCAGACGGCACGCCTAAAGACCTTCATACCGAGGACGAGCTGACGGGTGATTACTTTGCAAACGAGATGAACAATTTTGACTTCTCTGGGGTGACCAACTTTGAAGAATTCATGAACATCTTCATTGACTTTGTAAGCCACAAGACACGGCTTTACCCACAAGCTGATTCGTTGCGTGAAGATTTAGATGATCTGCCAAACAGGATTACCAGTTATATCTGCAACAACGATGACGAATATAGGAAGGCGAGAAAATCTCAGGGTGACGGTTTCCGATACCACCAGCCAATCATTATTGCTGAAGGGGCATGCTTCTTGGATACATTGATTAAAAAAGTTTTTAACCAATAAAGATGAAGAGTCTGACGCTATACATAGACAAATGGTACATCATTGCCGCAGTTTGCAACAATGGTGTGCCTACGCTTGTCAAGCCTTCAAATAGGGAGAGTCGGTTCTGGCTTTACTTCTATGACGGCGGTGACAACGATACCGTAGTGTATGGCAAGGACAATAAGCAGAAATATCTGAACAATACTCTGCACTATTATGGAGATATATTCAATCTCATAACTGACGAGCGGGCTTCTTTCATTCGGTATAATCGCAAGCAAGAAATGTATAAGATTTTTCAAGCTTCCGGTATCTTGGATGAGCTACGTGAGTCTGTTGGGTGTGGAGCGCAAGAAAAGATTGATACATATATTTCTTACTCGTCAGATATAAGCGATGCCTCCAGACTAATATTCGACAGAGATGTCCTTACGCCTAAGAACTTCGTTATAAAAGAGTCTGTTGCCCGAATCGGTCATTTGGCATTGGAATACGCCTTTAGAAAAGAGAGATTCACTGAGGATGGAGTGTATCTCATGCTTAACGCATGCAACGAGAATCTTTCTTATTCATTGTACGAACGTAAGAATGATCTGCTGTTAAGAATGGGCATGGAGGGAAAACTTGATGGTATGGGTGCTGATTTGCGTGGCAGAGCCTTACTGGAAGATGTTGTTTCTTCTATAAACAAGACAAATCATTTCCTCGTAACCCCCCAAGACTATGAAAGAGAATACTTATACCTTGCTCAATATGTAGACCAATGGATTATAAAATTGGAAAATGCCAAACCAGGACGACCAATAAGCATTTCTAACGTTTCGTTATCCAAATACGAAAACAAATATGATGTTACTGTTTTGAAGTCACGTATTGACGGAAGGACAAGTGCAATAGTAAATGACATTGTAAGGACTATTTCAGATTATGTAAAGAACTCCCACATCTCCAATGAGCAGATAAAAGGTGTTGTATTCTTGGGAAACACATTTACAAACAGTCAATTCATCAAAAGCATAGAAGAATGTTATACGTTGGATTCTGATAAATATGTTTTATTTAAGGATAATGACCTTCCAAGTATAGTAGGAGTTTATTCCGTCATAGACTGTAGTCAATTCTCAACGGAGACTCAACAAAGTCAGGCTAATGGTGAAACTGAATTAGCTAGACAAAAAATCGCGCGCGAGGAAGAAGAAAGACGAAAGAAGGCTGAAGAAGAAAGAGCCAAGGCTGATGAAAAGAACCGAAAGGCAAAAGAAGCTGAGAATAAGTATCAGGATGCAATGGCAAATGTCCTTGACTTTGAGCGTAGAAAAGATTATGCCCAAATGTCAGACTGGGCAGATATAGCTTTGCAACATCGTCCTAATGATGATGAAGCAACAAAGAAGAAAGCAGAAGCTGTTCGTTTGCTTTCTGAGCAAAAGGTAAAGGAAGATCAATATAAAAGTATCATTCAGAGAGCTTCCAAGAGCTTGGAAATCAAGAAATGGCAGGATGCTCTGTCGCAAAGTGAAGCTGCACTCAACTTGATGCCAGAATCAAAAGAAGGTCAGAGAATTCATGAAGAGGCAAGAAAGCAGATTGAGACCAAAGCACAGATAGAGAAGTATCTGACACGTGCTGACATGTTCCTTGCTCAAAAATTATACTCTGAGGCAATAGAAGAATTGCGCAAAGTGCAATCATTCGATGCTAATAATGACGAGGTCAAGAAGCGTATAACAAAAATTGAGAAAGAGAGGACTTCGCATGAACATGAGATTGAATCATTAATTGAGAATTATCAAGAAACTCTTCGTAATAAAGATTACGACAAGGCAATCGATATATGCAACAAGTTGATAGATAAAGACTCTTCTAACCAGAGAAAGTGGACAGAGCGAATAGAAAGTATAAAGAAAGATAAAGCCGAGTCTGCTAAAAAGAAGAAAGCATGGAGCGATCTCAATATGGAGATTAACTCTGCATTATTCGAGGAACGTTGGGAAGATGTAGTATCTCTTGGTAAAAAGGCATTAGAGATACACAATGATGAAGCTCTGAAAGCCAATGTCAAACGTGCAGAGCAGAGACTTGAAACGAAAAAAGCTGAGGAAAAATATACCAAGACAATTGACCAAGTAAAGGCAAGAATGCAGGACAAAGCTTGGGATGAAGCGAAAAGGTTACTCTGTGACTTGCAAAAGGAGTACCCTGAACATACTAAAGAAACAAAGGTTCTATTTGCAAGAATTTTCAAAGAAGAATCTGAGAATGAACGTAAACATCGGACAAATAGAGTGCCTAAAGATAAACAAGAAAATAATGATAGACCAGTAAAGATAAAAGGCTTTACAGGTAATCCTTCTAAGAAAAAGAGTGATGAAGCTTTCTTCTTTGATGAGCCCCCCAAGAAGCACAATAGCACTCCAAATAGGAAAGCAGTATCCGCTAAGCCACAAACAAAAACGGTAAAACCAACTAAAAAAACTGGTGATGAATTCTTTGATATGGATTCATCTACAAAAAAAACGCAAAACAACGACTCGTTGAAGCAGTTTAGATGTTTTCAATTTCTAATTAAATATGTCCAATTTTAAACTTTAAAACAATGGCAGAAGTAAAACTTAAAAAGAAGATCACCCTCCGCAAGAAGCAGGAGGAATGCGCTTTTACTTTCACAGGCAAGTTGAAAGTAAAGCTGTTCTGGAGTTCAAGTACAGACCTCGACCTATGTCTCTTCTTCAAGAAGAAGGATGGAAACGTTGGAGGCGTGTTCTCCAATGAATATCGTGGCAAGAGAAGTGACCTCGGTTCACTTGACAAGTTCCCTTACATGTTGCACATGGGCGACAACAAGGAACCTGCCCCTGGTGATGAAGAGACAGAGCAAATCAACATCGCTCGTCTTGACGAGATTGATCAGGCTTTCATCTGCATCGTCAATTACACTGCTGCAATTGAGGAGAAGGATGTAACCTATGCTCAGGAAGGTGGCCGTGTAGAACTTCAAAGCGACTCTGGCGATTATCTGGAAGTCCCTGCTGATTCAACAGATGATGGCCCTGTCTACTGTGTATGCTCTATCAAGAACAATAACGGCGCGTATGCTCTTAAGAATGAGAGCCGTGTGATGGATCTCTCAACTGCATTTGACGAGATTCCTGGCTTTGCTTTAATCTGCAACTAAAATGGTTGAACTTAAGAGAAAGGTAACTCTTAAGACCAAAACGGCTAGGCCTGAGGAAGACGCAGCCGAAAAGGTCCATCTGAAGAAGAAAGTCACCATAAGGACGAAGCATCCTGACAAAGGGATTCCTAAAGGAAAGAGAAGGATACTATGGTTGATCGTTATTGTCATTCTGGCCATAATCGGATATCTATGGTATTCTCATAGTAGCTCTTTATCTCCAGAAGATGAAACTGGGGCAGACAGTACAAAAGTAGAAAATACCGACAGTACGAAAGCTCAACCATCTGATTCTACATCAACGGCTAATCAGTCAAAAGACGAAGCTACAGAAGCAGGTGGCGAAACTGGCACAGATTCAAAGGCAGCAACTCCAACAGGTGAGAGAAAGGTCGAAACTGGGGAAGAGACTACAGCTACTAAGAAAGTGCAAGAACCCTGTAAAGAATCTTCAGATGTAAGTGATATCTCTAAGCCAAAATCAGAAACAAATGTGCCTTCCGGTTCTGTTGAAGAAACGGCAAACGAGGTAATTAAAGGCATATATGGAAATGGAGACGTGCGCAAGAACAAACTCGGAAGTCGTTATCAAGAGGTTCAAAACCGTGTTAACGAAATGTACAGACAAGGGCTTGTACGCTAATCGATTTCTGACTCAATTTAGGACAGACGGAGAAACACCGTCTGTCCTATAAAAATCAAATAATGTTACTCTATCTATTATTAGCAGCACTACTATGGTTTGTCGTTCCTTTGCTCATAGATGGGCATATGAAAAAGAGGAGTGACAAGAAGGCCTATACACTACTCTGTAAAATAGTAGCTGTTACATTTCTAATTATCGTTCTTTCAAGACTTTTGAGATAATCTTATGAGGAATATTATAATAACATTTATAATTACATTGTTTGGCTTTCTTTGCTTAGTAGCATGCAATGGTAGACAGGGACAAACTTCTAATAGAGAACAAGACGTATCCTCAGCTCAAAAGGAACTTAAGTCCGAAGGATGGCAGTTTGATACACCAAGCGGAGGAGATTTCGATGAGAGTTATGGCGTGAAGCCTGTCCGTGGACTTCAAGATAATTATTTCGATATAACCGTTGGAAAGGGTTATAGCATAGCGATTAAGATTATGGATGCGACAACAAACCATTGCATCCGTTATGTCTACGTTCCCGAAGAGCAAGCAGTCTCTATAAACGAGATTCCGCAAGGGCAGTATTACCTAAAACTGGCATACGGTAACGATTGGATGAGTTATCAAACTGACTCTATAACAATCGGTAAATTTACTAGTGGAGCATTTTACGAACGTAGTGTGGAAATCTACAATTTCGGTCGTAAAAACTCTACAGACTTCATAAACTTTGACCTTAGAATTAATATGGTCAAAGGCAATTCGGAGAATAATTTTGAAACTCAACCCATTAAGGAACAGGAATTCCTTAAGAACTAATATATAGATAAAATAATAAGGATAGAATATGGAACAGAAACATCATTACACTGGCTTGACCGATGCACAAGTGTTGGAAAGCCGCAAAAAGAACGGAGTCAATATCCTTACTCCGCCAGAGAAGGACCCCCTTTGGAAACAATTCCTGAAAAAGTTCAAAGATTCTCTAATCATCATCCTGCTCATAGCTGGATTCCTCTCATTGGGCATTTCATGCTATGAGTATTTCAAATTGGGAAAGGACTGGCAGACGTTCTTTGAGCCTGTGGGTATATTTGTGGCGGTGCTTCTTGCAACTGGTATAGCTTTCATATTTGAGTTGAAGGCAGACAAGCAGTTCGCCATTCTTAATCAGGTTAATGACGATGAACTTGTAGAAGTCATCCGCAACGGCAATGCCACTACAGTAATGAAAAAGGACATTGTTGTTGGCGATGTCGTAATCCTTACAACCGGAATGGAAATCCCTGCTGACGGCAAATTGCTTGAAGCAGTAAGCCTTAGTGTTGATGAATCTACCTTAACGGGCGAGTCTGACTATAGAAGGAAAAGCGTTAACCAAGAAGACTTTGAAAGGGATGCTACATATCCAACGAACCAAGTCCTGCGTGGCACTAAAGTAATGGAGGGGCATGGCATCTTTGAAGTCGAGGCAGTAGGAGACAAGACTGAGAATGGAAAAGTTTTTGAAGCTGCCCAAATTGACGATAGCGTACGTACACCGCTCAATGAGCAACTTGACGGACTTGCTGACCTTATCACCAAGTTAAGCTACGTGTTTGCCGCACTTATTATTGTTGGTAAGCTAATGGTTTACTTTGACTGGGCTCCAATAGTATTGACATTGGCAATACCTACAGCCATATTCTTCTATCTGGTAATAAAGAAGTTCGATGATTGGAAGTGGCCGGCCGTAACCGTGTCCATTATCGCATACTTCGTTGTACTTATGGCCATGGTGATGTATTTCTTCAATGCGCTCACCCCAGACAAGCAAGTTGCAGATCTCATTACCTATACTCTCGACACGCTTATGATTGCCGTAACGCTTATTGTTGTTGCAGTACCAGAGGGCTTGCCAATGGCCGTAACTTTGAGTTTGGCATACAGCATGCAGCGTATGCTAAAGACAAACAACCTTGTCCGCAAGATGCATGCATGTGAGACCATGGGAGCAGCTACAGTTATTTGCACCGATAAGACTGGTACACTCACACAAAACCAGATGCAAGTATTTGACACTAAATTCTTTGGGTTAAGCGGTCAAAAACTTACTGACAACGAAGATAGTAAGCTGCTTGAAGAAGGTATTGCAGCAAACTCAACTGCATCGATTGACTTTTCTGATCCCAATGCTCTGAAAGTATTGGGTAATCCGACCGAAGGTGCATTGTTGTTATGGCTCAATAAGAACGGTATAGACTATCGCAAGTTTCGTGAGAGTGCAACCGTCGTGGAGGAATTGCCTTTCTCGACCGAGCGCAAGTACATGGCAACCGTTGTGAACTCTAACTTGCTTCCTGGGAAAAAGATTCTTTATATAAAAGGTGCTCCTGAGATTGTTCTGGCACTATCAAAACAGATTGAGAAAGACGTTAAGTCTGCCGACATAGAGAAACAATTGCAGAATTATCAAAACAAGGCCATGCGCACGTTGGGTTTTGCTTATCAGATAGTTGAAGGCAACGAGGGAGCAATTAAGGACGGCAAAGTCGTAGCTACAAACTTGACATTCCAAGGCATTGTCGCCATAAGCGACCCTGTTCGTGTCGACGTTCCTGCGGCTGTTAAGGAGTGCATGGATGCCGGCATCAATGTAAAAATAGTCACAGGCGATACACCTGGAACAGCCAAGGAAATAGGACGTCAAATTGGATTATGGAAAGACACGGACACTGATAAGAACATCATAACTGGGACAGAATTTGCCAAGCTATCGGACGACGAACTTGACAAGCGTGTGCTTGATTTGAAGATTATCTCTCGTGCACGTCCTATGGACAAGAAGCGTCTTGTGGAGTCACTGCAACGACTTAATCAAGTCGTTGCAGTAACTGGAGATGGAACAAATGATGCTCCTGCTTTGAATGCTGCTCATGTGGGTCTGTCAATGGGTGACGGAACATCCGTTGCAAAAGAGGCCAGTGACATCACTATCATAGACAACTCTTTCTCATCTATCGGCAAAGCTGTCATGTGGGGACGCTCGCTCTATCAGAACATACAGCGTTTCCTGTTGTTTCAGCTTACTGTGAATGTAGCTGCCTGCTTCATCGTACTCTGTGGCGCATTTATGGGTACGCAAAGTCCTCTTACTGTTACTCAGATGTTGTGGGTCAACCTTATCATGGACACATTTGCGGCTATGGCTCTTGCATCACTACCACCATCAGAAAGTGTAATGAAGGACAAACCTCGTGACCGCAAGGCATTTATTCTAAACAAGACCATGTGCGAAAACATCTTTGGTGTCGGTGGTTTCTTCTTTGCCATGTTTCTTGTATTGCTGTATGTGTTTGAGCATTCCGATATTACTCAGCTTACTGACTTGTTGCATGTTCATCTTGGTGTTGCCAATGGTCTTTCTCCATACGAGTTGACACTGTTCTTCACCATCTTCGTGATGACTCACTTTTTCTATCTGTTCTGCGCACGTGCCTTTGAGACAGGCCGCAGTGCTCTTCACTTCAGGGGCTGTCAAGGTCTACTTATCATTGCCACAATTATATTCTTCGGGCAGATAGCAATGACTGAAATCCCTGGACTACAGGAATTTTTCAACATTGCTAAAGGTGGACTTAAGTTACAAGATTGGGTGATTATCATTGTCAGTTCTTCATGTGTCCTTTGGGTACGTGAAATCTGGCATCAATTGAAAAGAGTCATCAAATAGATTTGTATAGTGTTGGTTATACCTTGTAATAGGCATGACCGAACACTTATGTTACAATGAAGCGATTACAGTTACTCATAGCACTAACAATAATCAGTATCTCATTTGTATTCGGACAAACGAGATATGTCAAAACTGCATTGAATCTACGGAATGGGCCAGGTACCGGTTATGGCGTAATTACTGTTTTGCCACGAGGTACAGCTGTTACCATAGACGAAGATTGTGATTGTAAGTGGGTTCTCGTCTCGTACGGTCCTTATATAGGATATTTACGAACATCATACCTTTCAAAACACAAAGTAAATACTTCTTATAGAACTGTAAGGCATAAACGGCAACAAAGCGATGCTTCTCGTTATAGTAGCGTTCGATATTACACGAATAGTTACGGCAATCGTGTTCAATCACCAACATATTATGATAGTAAACCACTAGGGGCGACCGCACTTTGCAGAGATGGGACATATAGTTTCAGCAAAAGCAGGCGAGGCGCTTGCTCTCATCATGGAGGTGTAGCACGATGGTATTGAAAGCGTTCGCATTTGATGTTATTGTCTGTAGTCCTTTTTGCAATAGGTGGAAGCATATATGCTTTATATAGAAGGACAACATTAAATATGAAATAAAAGCGCGGCAAAGGTGGGGGCTACAGCTACTCGGGGAAGCCCCGCCCACGGTCGGCAGATTATTACGGACAGGCCATTACTATCTCGGGCGCAGGCAGTATTCCCTATATTCCCCTCTTTTTGCAAAAATTGGGGTCCGCTAATATTTTCAACGCAAATCTGCGTTATCGACGCAGCAAAGAAGCGCGCCGTCGGCGCAGGTTTAACCTTATCTGCGTAAATCTGCGCAATCGGCGCGCGGTAAAGTCTCGCAGATTTCGCCGATTTACGCAGACGTAGGAGAAAGCCTTATTGGAGCAAATCGGCACGCGAAAAAGGTCACGCGGATAACGCAGATTTTCCGCGGCCTTCTAAACAAAGAAAAAGCTCGCTTCTTTATCGAGGCACTCCAGCCCCGGGCTGGAATCCCAATAACGGAAACAGAGCTTTCTTCTGCCATAAAGGTTGTAAAAGTGATAAGAACCCGGTGCTTCCGGCCAGAGAAGAAACGACACGATCATTTACCGCGCCGTTTACCGCGCCGGGGTGGAGAACAGGTGCGCGGCGGGCGGTTCATTCCCATCCGGTGATTTCTTTGAGGAAGGGGACGAGTTCTGCGGCCATGGCTTCGTGGCGGCGGACGGAGGGATGCTTGAAGATGCCGTAGCCGAGGGAGCCGTCGTCGGGGGTGAAGTCGAAGCGATGGACTGCGCTGTCGCCGCGCAGGCGTGCGTCGTCGACGGCCTGCGTTGCGGCGGCCTGTACGTCGGCCAGGCGGCGGCCGCGGAGCATGGGTCCCGTGAGCAGCACGAGGTGAGCCTTGGGGTAGTGGCTACGGAGGGTGGCGAGGAACGTCTTGAAGGCAGCGGTTAGGCGTTCGGTATCATAGGAGGGGCTGGTGGTGTCGTTCGTGCCGAGGTTGACGCAGACGACGTCGGGCTGGTAGCGGGCGAAGTCCCAACGCTCGCCGGACGTGCCGAAGAGGGTATAGGGAAAGAGGTCGGGGAGCGTGCCACGGTCGCCGCGGGGGGAGCCGTTGCAGTTGCGATAGATGCCTATGCCGGATCGGGCGACGATTTGGTACTGCGCATGGAGTTGGCGTGCGACGATGGCGGCGTAGGAGTAGTAGGCGTTTTGTTTGGCGTAGAGCGCGCTCTTGTCGGCGGGAGAGCCTTCGTTGCCCAGGGCGCACGTGACGGAGTTTCCGATGAACTCCAGTCGCCGGCAGGGCAACTCGGGACGCGGCCCGAGGGCGGCTTGCGGGTCGAGGTATAGTCCGTAGAAGACGGGCTTTAGGAGTAGTCCTTCGTTGGCATAGGTCAGGCGGAGGCTGTGTTGTCCCGGAGACAGGTCTGTGGCGATGGAGACGCGGGTGGAGCCGTCGGCGGCGTGGACTTTGAAGGGCGGCAGGCTGTCAATCTCCACCATGAAATAGCCACATCCGGGCTTGGCTTTCATGGCTACGGATGTGCCGCTGAAGGTGGCGAAGACTTGAACGCCGGGATAGGTGAAGCGGGGCGCGGCGGGGTCGGCGAAGGAGACGCGTCCGACGTAGGCGAAACCAGGGGCGGACGCGGGGACGAACGTGTGCTGGGCGCGGCCGTGCGGGCAGAGCAAGGCGAGCAGGAGGAGGTGGGGCGGGAGGGGTTTCATGGGCGGGAGGGGGAATAGATGGGACATGTGTGGGCCTTGCTGGTACGAAAAAGCCCGAGGCGCGGAACCTCGGGCTTATGGCGGCGCAAAGCGTGGACGGGGCTACTTCTTGAGCCGTCCCAGGATTTTGCTGCTGAGTTTCTTTTCGTGTTTCTTTTTGTTTCCGTAACCATAACCATAACCGTAGCCGTATCCGTAGCCATAACCGTAGCCGTAGTGTCCGTATTTGGATTTGGCGTCGGCGTCGTTGAGCAGGATGCAGAGGTTGCGGAATTTCTTGTCTTCGTACATCTTTTGCAGTTCGGGGAGGAAGGCGCGCTCCTGCACGCCGACGCGCATGACGAAGAGGGTGAGGTCTGCAATGCGGTCGACGAGGCCTGCGTCGGCCACGGAGAGCATGGGGGTGGTGTCGAAGATGACGTAGTCGTAGGCGTCGCGCGCGGCTTCTACGAGTTCTTCGAGTCGCTCGCTCATGAGTAGCTCTGCGGGGTTGGGCGGCAGCGGCCCGGCGGGGAGCAGGTCGATGCCCGCGCCGAGGGCGTCGGCGATGACTACGTCTTGCAGGGTGAGGGATTTCTCCTCGTCGACGAGCCATCCGGTCAGACCGCTGCTCTGTGTGTAGCCCTTGGAGAGGGTGCGCTTGCGTATGTCGGCATCGACGAGGAGCACTTTCTTCTTTGCCATGCCGAATACGACGGCCAGGTTCTGCGAGACGAAGCTCTTGCCGTGGTTCGGCGTGGAAGAGGTGAGTACGATGACCTTCGCGTTGTGGCGCATGAAGTTGAGGCTGTAGCGCAGCATGCGGAAGGCTTCGACGATGGCGTCGTCGGCAGAGCAGTTGAACAACGTCTTTTTCTCTTGTGCTTCGTCCCAGTGGGGCAGTTCTCCGACGATGGGTATGGTCGTGCCGTCCTCAACGTCTTTCCGCCCGGAGATGGTGACGTCGAAGAGGGTCTTTATCCAGAATAGTAGGGCGGGGATGAGCAGGCCTATGATGAAGCTGACGAAGAGTATGACGAGCCTTCGTGGCGATATGCTGGCGTTGCTGCCCATGGGGTCTTCCACCATGCGGACGTTAGCCTCGTTTATGGCCAGCTGCAGGGCTACTTCCTCGCGCTTGTTGAGGAGGTAGGTGTAGAGGGTTTCCTTCAGCGTCTGCTGGCGCTGTATGTCGAGGCCGAGTTTCTCTTGTATGGGTGCGCGGCTCACCTGGGAGTTTATCTCGCCCTCGTTGAGGCGTGCGTCGGCGGCTTCGAGACGGGTGCTTTGTACGTAGCTCCTGACGGCAGCCAAGATGTTTGAGCGCATGGTGGCAAGGCGCGCGTCGGCCTCGCGGATGTAGGGCGCTGAGTCGCTGGCGTTGGCAGCTTGCTTGTTGCGCGTATTCATCAACGAGTTGTACTCGTTGATTTGCGTGGCGAATCCGGCGCCTTCCAGGTTGAGGGCGGGGATGAGCTGGTGCTCGTTGCTATGATCGAGCAGGAACTCCTCAAGATATTGCGCCACGCTGAGGCGTGTCTCCAGCTCAAGTGCCTTCTTGCGGGCGTCGGCGCTCTGCGAGGTGACGGCCTGCGCCGTGGCGGCAAAGTCGACTATCTGGTTCTGCTGCTTGAAGTTGGCCAGTTTGCTTTCTACTTCCGACAGCTCGTCGCCGATGAGCGCCAAGCGGGAGTCGATGAAGCGTGCCGTGCTGTTGGCAACACGGTTCTTGTTATCTACCACGTCGAGCTTGTAGGCGTTGAACACCTCGTTAAGCACGTCTTCGGCGCGGCGGGGACTGATGTCCTGAGCCGTAAGTACGATGAGCGAGCTCTCTTTGTCGTACTCTGTGGCGGAGAGGCTGGACTTATAAATCTTTGCGGCCAGCTCTACGGGATAGTGGGTGACTTGTATCTCTTTGCCCCGGGGAAAATGGTGCAACGCGGTGTCGGCTTGCAGCGTGAGTTTCCCCGCCGGCGTGTTTACCATGGCTCCGAGGGACGCATTGAGACGCCCGCCGTGCTCCTTGCCGTCCACGATGAAGTCAGACAGTTCCACCTTGCCGTCACTGCGGAGCTTCGCTTTGAACGAAGCCGGCACTTCGGCCGGCGCTGCAAAGTGCACCGTGAAGGGGCCGTCGTGGTAGAGCGGGTAGGGATGAAGCGCAAACTCCGTCGTCATGTTCACGTCAAGCCCCAGCGTGTCCACCACGCGCCGCATGAGGCGCTCTGAAGAGAGGATAAACATCTCGTTCTTCAGGTTGTCGCTCACACTGATGCCGTTTAGCTCCAGCAAGGAACTCATGTTGCCTTTAGCCTTGCGTGATGAACCCATGCTACCGCTACCCTGCGAGTCCTCGATGAGCATCACGGCCTGGCGCTTGTACACCCGAACCTGACGCTGCTGGTAGAGGTAGCCCGCGGCCAAACAAACCAAGACGGAGAGTAAGAACCAGTACCACTTGGCACGAAAAACGCGCAGGCAGGTCTTTATCAACGGGATGAGCTGTATGTCTTCTTCTTTCTGGATGTTTGTGCTTTCCATATAAATCGGTCGATGAGGGAGGCAGAATTTCCCGGCAAATGATTTTCGGGCAAAAATAGTTATTTTAACGGATAAACCAAAGGTGGAATTTCTTATTAGAGACTTTACGCCCTACCCATGGCGACCTATGACGACGAACCGAGCCTCAGGGAGCAACAGGGCGACATAGGTCGACAGGAAGGAACGCCGGCTCACTCTTGGCGCTAAAGAAAGGATGGCAAGACTATCCGTCCTGCCATCCCGTCTGCTTGGCTCAGTCAAAACCGTGCCGCAATGTTTACTTCACATAGACTTTCTTCACGCTTCCGTCTTCGTAGCGCACAATGTTCACGCCGCGCTGCAGCGTCGTCTGCTTACGCCCTTGCAGGTCGTAGATGCCTGCGGGGTAGGAGCGTGAGGGCGTGTCCGCCTTAATGTCGCCGATGCCCGTCGGGTCTGCACCCGTGGCGAAGGTCTGCGTCTCGCCGTAGTACGTTCCCTCGTCCGTCGTCATATAGGCCACGTAGGTGTAGTCCGCGTCGTAGTCCAAGCCGGCCAGCGTCGCTTCCATCACGGGGTTGCTGCCGCTTGTCGTAACGACCACTTTCTGTGCCCTTGTGGGGATGGTCATGGCTTTTGTTCCGATGCCGCGCACGGCCGTGCCGCCGGTCTTCCAGAAGTAGAAGCCCTGCTCCTTCGCGTCGTCCGTGCCCCGCTGGGCGTAGCCGAGCACGCTGGCCGTGTTGCCGTTTACGGTCACCTTGGCGTAGGTGTGCACCGTCGGCTCGAAATAACTCGTGTTCGTCGGGTCGAGTCCTACCCACTCGCCGTAGTAGCGCGTGCCGCTGTTGCTCTCGTAATACGGGCGATACTTCCAGAGGTAGTTCGTGTTCAGGTTGCGTATGTAGCCCTCCATCGTCCCGCCGTACAGGTAAGCTGTGCCCGTGTTGGAGGCGAAGTCGTCTGTCCAGTCCGTGCGGCGCCACTCAAAGCCGACGTTTGTCTCCGCGTCGTCAAGGTTCGACGTCGCCTGCACAATGACGTTGCCCTCCTTGATTACCTTCGGCTGCAGGGTTGTAAAGAGTACCCCGACAGTAGAGATTTCGCGGCTAACTGCATACTCTTTTCCGTTGTAAAGGGTAATTGTATATGTTACAGTATAAAAAGTACTAGGATTAAGTCCTGTAAATGTCTGTATATTGACATCGCTATAGGTGGTTCCATTACATTCAAGTGTTTGTTTGGCAACATTTGCGTCTCCCTTCGTATAAGAACCTGACACTGTGATAGTCGTTGGTGAACTACTGGGGTTAGATATTTGAGGATTGAGGCTGATGGTTGTATAGTCGCTTTGAAAACTATAGAATAAAGGATATGTGTCCTCTATGTTCTTTTTGACTGTAACATAAAGTGTTCCACTTTCTCCAGGATGATGTCCTGTACTTATTAATAAAGTGTCCTCACTAACAGTCCTCCTAGTGCAAACTTTGCATTTGCAAACGTAGGCATAGATGTAGATATACTCGGTATATAAATTATTGATAGCTGGGGTAACTGTAGTCTGTGTTCGATTATAACCGATAAGTTTTGGTGCAGGCAACTGCTTTTGCGTTCCTATCTCTAACGGAGTATATTTTTCGTTCCATAGTGTGATCAGCGAATAAGTTCCTCTCTTTACTAAAATATTAGTCCCATCAGGGAATGGTTCTTCTCTGATATCGGTAACATTGTCGGGAAGGATAATGCTTATTAGTCTCGTGCAACCATAGAAAAGGCGTTCACTAATGCTCTTTACTAAACTTGGTATAGTGATACTTGTTAGCCCCGTGCAGTTAGAGAATGCGTATGATTCTATTGAGGTCACAGAACTTGGAATGTTAAAGCTTGACAGACTCGTGCAACTAGAGAATGCGTGTGATCCTATTGAGGTAACAGAACTTGGAATGTTAATACTTGACAGACTCGTGCAAGCAGAGAATGCGTATGATTCTATTGAGGTCACAGAACTTGGAATGTTAATACTTGACAGACTCGTGCAACCAGAGAATGTGCCGGATTCTATTGAGGTAACAGAACTTGGAATGTTAATACTTGACAGACTCGTGCAAGCAGAGAATGCGTATGATTCTATTGAGGTCACAGAACTTGGAATGTTAATACTTGACAGACTCGTGCAACCAGAGAATGTGCCGGATTCTATTGAGGTAACAGAACTTGGAATGTTAATACTTGACAGACTCGTGCAACCAGAGAATGCGTTTGATCCAATTAAGGTAACAGAGTCTCCCAATTCAATAGATCGAATAGAAGAAAGGCCGTAGAATGCGTAAGCCCCAATGGATTTTCCAAATATCTTTATACTCGTAAATTCAGCACCATTAAAGAGAGCGTAATGGTAATAGCGTTTGTTGTTTTTATCATAGTATTTAAAAGGACTATCGGGTATATCACAATAAAGAATAAGTTCTCCGGTACATCCTCTGAATGATTCGTTACCGTAACTTGTTCCAAAGCTTGTAACAGTTTCTGGAACGGTGAGCGACGTTAGACTGTCGCAATCGTAGAATGCTTTTTCGGCTATGGATACAACTTTATATTTATACGCTCTAGCCAGCGTCGTTCTTAAAGTCGGAGTATAAGCCGAAGTAGTATCAGGATAAGCATCTTGGTAAGCATAACTCGACGTTATTTCAGACTTAATAATTACATTGCCAGAATACTTAGTGCCCGATGGATCGCTCACTACAACAGCAGTACTATCACTTCGAAGTTCATAATATACGCCACCTACCTTGGTTATAGTAGTAGCACTATTTACGCTTGTCTTGTTAAAAATACCGTCCAAGCAGAAGTCGTAGGCGGATGCGGTGAGGGAGGCTGCTGAGAGGAGCAGCAGGAGTAGAACTCTTTTCATTTTGAGATAGTTTTGTTCCTCTGCGGCTCCAAGGGGAAGGGTCGGTGTTTGGAGTGTTTTTGATAAGATGGACAAGGGCACAAAAAACGTGGAGCCGACTGATGCTCGTTCCACGTATCTGGGCTCTCGCATTGCCCTGCCAGTCGAAGCGAGCAACGTTGAAACCCCACGTAGATGTATAAGATTTCCTTAAGGCATCAAATAGCATTGGTTATTTGATGACAATAGGGATATATAATATACACCTCGAAGGGCGTTCCCGTTGCTTTTGTCCTAACTGGCTTTTGAACTTGCGAGATTCAGATACGTCAGAACCAAAGCGTACAGTTACGCCTTTGTGTCTATGTCGAGGATGTGCGGCGCGCCGCTCGGGGTGTGCCGTCCGCCGGTTTGCTCCCGCGTTTAGTGTCGTTAGCGCTGCGCTACGGGGCAGGACGGTGGTGTTCCTCAACGGCAAATGTAGAACTTTCCCATTTAGAGCGCAAAATTTACGAGTGGAAAATGCGCCGACGGATGATTTATGCCCGCGAGATTTCATTTTAAGGGGAGAGTTTGTGACAAAGGGGGAGTGATTGGGTATCCTTTCTCTGTATATAAAGTATTATTGGTGTCCGGTAAAAGTTGAAAACCTCCAAATTGGGGCAATCCAGTTCCGATAAAAAGGTGTTGCTGCTACCTTTTTCAAAAAGAAAGC
>CAZXJS010000021.1:0-46168 GCA_964641085.1 uncultured Prevotellamassilia sp.
CAGTGGTGCAACGTCATGCGCTGGGAGATGCGCACGCGCCCATTCCTGCGCACAAGCGAGTTCCTTTGGCAGGAAGGCCACACCGCACACGCCACGAAGGAAGAAGCCGACGCCCGCGCACGCCTCATGCTGCGGGTCTATGCCGAGTTCGTAGAGAAATACCTCGCCATGCCCGTCATCCAAGGCGTGAAGAGCGCTACGGAGCGCTTCGCCGGTGCCGTAGATACCTACACCATCGAGGCCATGATGCAGGACGGCAAAGCCCTGCAGAGCGGCACCAGCCACTTCCTCGGCCAGAACTTCGCCCGGGCGCAGAACGTACAGTTCGTGGATAAAAACGGCAAGCTGGAATACCCTTGGGCCACAAGCTTCGGCGCCAGCACCCGCCTTATGGGCGCCCTCTTCATGGTTCACGGCGACGACAACGGCCTGCTCCTCCCGCCCCATGTAGCGCCCATACAGGTCGTCATGATACCTATCTATAAGAAGGCCGAAGAGCTGGCGGCGCTCAGCGAGAAGTTTGATGCCCTCGCGGCCGACCTCCGAAGGCGCGGCCTGCGCGTGAAGTATGACAACGCCGACAACAAGCGCCCCGGCTTCAAGTTTGCCGACTACGAGCTGAAAGGCGTACCCGTGCGCCTCGTCATGGGGCCTAACGACCTGGCTAACGGCACCATAGAAGTCATGCGCCGCGACACGCTCGAGAAGGAGACGCGCCCCCTCGACGGCATTGCCGACTACGTACCCGCCCTGCTCGAAGAGATACAAACCGCCGCCTACGAGAAAGCCCGCCGCTATCGCGACGAGCATATCTACCCGTGCAACTCCTACGCCGAGTTCCGCGAGCGCATCAAGGACGGCGGCTTCTTCCTCTGCCCCTGGGACGGCACGGCCGAGACCGAGGCACAAATCAAAGCAGACACGCAGGCCACGATACGCTGCATACCCTTCAACCTCCCCGACGGCCTGACGGCAGAAGCTGACGGCTCCCGGGACATGGTCTCCGGCCGACCCGCCACGTGCAAGGCCATCATGGCACGCGCCTATTGAGAAAACCCCATCCTGTGCGCGTATGCTCTCCGTAACGTCTCTCGCGATGGAATTCTCGGCACGCCCGCTCTTTGCGGACGTGTCTTTTGTCATAAACCGGGGAGACCGCGTGGCGCTCGTCGGGAAGAACGGTGCGGGAAAATCCACGCTGCTGAAAATCCTCGCCGGCCGGCTGGCGCCGAGCAGCGGGACGGTCTCCTTGCAGCGGGATGCTACCGTGGGCTATCTGCCGCAAGTCATGGTGCTTAGCGACGAGCATACCGTGCGCGAAGAGGCCGCCCGAGCGTTCGCGGACGTCGTAGCGCTGCAGCAGCGCCTCGAGAGCGAGCAAGCCGAACTAAACCGCCGCACGGACTACGACACGCCCGCGTATGCCCGCCTCGTAGCGCGCTACAGCTACGACCAAGAGCGCTGGGAACTCTTGGGCGGTGCGAACTACCACGCCGCGTTGGAGCGCACGTTGCTCGGCCTGGGCTTTCAGCGCGAAGATTTCGACCGCCCCACGCGCGAGCTGAGCGGCGGCTGGCGTATGCGCATTGAGCTGGCCAAGCTCCTCCTGCGCAGCCCCGACGTCTTGCTCCTCGACGAGCCTACGAACCACCTCGACATAGCCAGCATCCGATGGCTGGAGCGTTACCTCACCCGCCTGCCCGGAGCCGTCGTCCTCGTCAGCCACGACCGCGCCTTCCTCAACAACGTGACGCGGCGCACGATGGAGCTTTCCTGCGGCCGACTGACGGACTATCGCGTGCCCTACGACGACTACGTCGCCCTGCGCCGGGAGCGCCGTGCCGCACAGCTCCGCGCCTACGAGAACCAGCAACGCGAGATAGCCGACATCCGCGCCTTCATAGAGCGCTTTCGTTACAAGCCGACGAAGGCCGTACAGGTGCAAAGCCGCCTCAAGCAGCTGGAGAAAATCGTACCCGTCGAGGTGGACGAGCAAGACAACGCCTACCTCCACCTGAAGTTCCCCCCCTGCGAGCGCTCCGGCGACTACCCCGTCGTTTGTGAGGAACTCGGCAAAAGCTACGGCACGAAGCGCGTGCTCGCGGGCGTAAACCTGACCCTGCGACGCGGCGAGAAGGTGGCCTTCGTCGGGCGTAACGGCGAGGGAAAGACCACCCTCGTGCGCTGCATCATGGGCGAGACGCCCTACGAGGGACGCCTGAAGATAGGCCACAACGTCAGGATAGGCTATTACGCGCAGAACGAGGCGCAGCGGCTCGACGAAGAAAAGACCGTCTTCCAGACCATCGACGACGCCGCAAGGGGCGACGTGCGCCTCCACATCCGCGACCTGCTCGGCGCGTTCCTCTTTGGTGGCGAAGCCTCGGAGAAGAAGGTGAAAGTCCTCAGCGGCGGGGAGCGTAGCCGCCTGGCCATGCTGCGCCTGCTGCTGCAACCCTTCAACCTGCTCATCCTCGACGAGCCTACGAACCACCTCGACCTGCGGACGAAGGACGTCCTGAAAGAGGCCATCCGCGCCTTCACGGGCACCGTCATCCTCGTCAGCCACGACCGCGACTTCCTCGACGGCCTCGTCACCCGCGTCTACGAGTTCGCCGGCGGCCACGTCCGAGAACACATGGGCGGCATCTACGACTTCCTGCGCGAGAAGGAAAGCCCCCCACCCCCCCATAAGGGGGGCTTGCAATCCCGCAGTGTAGAGCCCCATTCACCCCATTCACCCCATTCACCCCAGCCACCCCAAAATGACCCTCCCGCCGCCCAAGCCTACGCCGAGCGCAAAGCGGCGGCCAAGCAGCGCCGCAGTTTGGAGAAAGCCGTGCGCGACAGCGAAGCCCGCATAGCCGCCCTGGAAGAGAGGCAGCAGGAGCTGGAAGCCCGCCGCGCCACACCCGAAGGCGCCGCCAACGCCGAGCTGGCGCAGCAATACGCCGCCGCCCTTCGCGAGCTGGACGAAGCCATGGAAGCCTGGGAGCAGGCCGCCGCGGCGCTGGAAGAGGCTTAAAAGCGGCTGAGAGATAAGCGCTGCAATAGATAACTTAGCCTCAAAAGCCATCATAACCGCAATAGCAACCTTAGCCACAAGGCAAGAAGAGGCGTGAGCCCCGTAAGCCCCAAGTAGGGAAGCCGCGCTGCTCACGCCTCATTTCCATAAAGATTAGTTCTACGCTGATAGACTCTGCGATAATCTGCGTCAATCTGCGCGACCCTATTCCTCGCCGACCCTATTCCGCGCTGATTTCGTAGATAGGTTCTGCGTTAATGCGCGTCATCTGCGCTTCTTTTTAGCTCGCAGATAGGTTCTGCGATAATCTGCGTCATCCGCGCGAACCATCCCCGTGGCCTTATCCCCGTGAACTTATTAAAATAGCCAAGCGGCGAGGAGGAGGGGGCAGGAAGCGGGTGCGTCCACTGTGTCCACCCGTCCACCCCGCCACTTTTGCTGCAAGTCTTTAACGATTACATCTTAAAATTAGGACACAGTAATTTTATAGAGTCATTCTTTATATATATAATATGTGTATCCCCGCTCTTTTTTACGCAGAGTGGCGGGGTGGACGGGTGGACACAGTGGACACTTGCTCTCGCCATCCCCTCGGCCATACACCCTGCTTTCCCGGGAAGTTGGGAAAACCCGTTCGTAGCTCCGACCTGTCAGCTCGCAGCTCCCCTCTGTGCTTTCACGCCTCCCGCCTGTCGGCTCGCAGGTCTCGGCTGCGAGTGGGATAGCCGCCCACTTCGGCGAGGCGCCAAATGTTAAAAAGCGAGCGCGGACTGTTTTTTCGGCAAACGGGCGGGGCGTTTAAGGTTTTTTTACGTAAGTTTGCCTCAACGACAAGACTGTGTGCTCTTATCCGCCCCTTGGCTCCCTCACCAAGGGGGCAACACCGGAGCTTTTATTAACCCAATCGTTATAAGGAGGAAAGAAAAATGAGACACACACAGTTTTTTAGGAGCCTGTGGCTGGCGGCGGTGTTCGTCTGCACGGGGATTACGGCGCAGGGGCAGGAGCCTTACGCCGTGCTGAGCGAGGACAAGACGACGCTGACGTTCTACTACGACGACCAGATGGAGGCGCGCGAGGGCATGAGTGTAGGCCCATTCGAGGAGGCGCGCAAACGTGGTTGGAACAGTTCGGCGAGTTACATCGAGACGGTCGTCTTCGACCCCTCGTTCGCTGCTTACGACGGGCTGACGAGCACGGCGTATTGGTTCGCCTCATGCTCTTCGCTGGACTCTATCGCGGGGCTGGAAAATCTGCATACGGACGGCGTGACGGCGATGCACCGCATGTTCTACGGGTGTCGCTCGCTGCGGAAGCTGGACGTGAGCAGCTTGAACACGGCCAACGTGGGAAACACGAACGGCATGTTCTACGGCTGCTCCGCGCTGGACACGCTGGATCTGAGTGCCCTGAACCTGAGCAACGTGGAGAACATGGCCTATATGTTCCGCGAATGCTCCAGCCTGAAGAGCCTCAACCTCGGAAAGCAGGACACGCATAAGCTGACAGACATCACGCAGATGTTCTACAACATAGGGGCTGACAGCCTCGACGTGAGCGGCCTGCGCACGGACAGCGTGGAGAACATGGAAGCGCTGTTCTGGGAGAGCCATAATCTGAAAAAGATTCGCTTCGGCGGAGCCTTCAGCACGGCACGCGCCACGACGCTTCACCGCTTCTTCTCCGGTTGCGACAAGCTGGAGGAGGTGGATTTGAGCACATTCCAAACCGACAGCGTGAAGGATATGGGCTTCATGTTCTACGGCTGCATTACCATGCCGCAGCTCGACGTGAGCCTACTGAACATGGCAAACGTGGAGAATATGGAGTGTATTTTCGCCCAAATGTTTGCCTTGGAAAGCATCAACCTGAAGGGGCTGAACACGGCGAGGGTGAAAAACATGAAACACCTGTTCTACGGCGACCGGAGCCTGAAGACGATAGACCTGAGCTCCTTCGACACGCACAACGTAGAGAACATGACAAGCATGTTCCTGGAATGCTCGGGGCTGGAGCATGTCAACCTGAGCTCGTTCAACACGGCGAACGTCTGGGGAATGGACGACATGTTTCAAGAATGCTCGAGCCTGAAGGAGCTGGACTTGAGCAACTTCAACACGGAGAACGTGGAGTACACGCGCTTCATGTTTCAAAACTGCACGAGCCTGAAGGAGCTGGATCTGACCAGCTTCGAGCTGCCCAAGGCGAAGTGGATGGAGTTCATGTTCAACGGCTGCACCGGGCTGACGAGCCTGAAACTGCCCAACTTCCACCCGAAGCGTGCCACCTGGTTCGGGAGCATGTTCCGCGACTGCTCGAGCCTGACGGAGCTGGACCTGAGCGGCCTCGACACGGACAATGCGACGCAAATGGAGCATATGTTCGAAGGCTGCACCGGCCTGAAGACGCTCGACCTGCGCTCGTTTAAGACGGAGAACGTAAACGACATGAACTACATGTTCGCAGGCTGCACGAACTTGGAGACGATAGACCTGACGAGCTTCAACGCCAAGCGGTGCGAGAACTTTGCCAGCATGTTCGCAGACTGCAAGAACCTGCGCGAGCTTGACCTGAGCGGCCTGTACTCGGAGCGGGAATCGGCCGACTTGGAGTACATGTTCATGAACTGCACGAGCCTGACGGAGGTTGACCTATCGTGCTGGGACTACGAGGAGCGCACGTGGTGGGAATGGTCGGAAACGACAGACATGTTCACGGGCTGCAGCGCCCTGAAGACCATCTACGCCTCCGTTGACTGGTGGGCAGAGGGAGAAAGAGACAGCGACAAGGCCATGTTCGAAGGGTGCGAAGCCCTCGTCGGCGGCGCAGGAACAGCTTACGACAAAGACCATATCGCCGTAGCCTACTCACGCATAGACCGCGGCACGGACGACCCGGGCTACCTGACGTACAAAGAGAAAGTGCTGAAGGTGCAGGAAAGTAGCGAAGGCAGCGCCAACTACGCCGACGACATCGACGCCGACACCGACCTGAACGGCAACGTGATAAACAACATCTGCTACTGCATCCGCCCCGAGAACGGCAGCTACGACGCCTCCGAAGGCTGCATCACGCTGACCGCCACAACCGCCGACGCCGACATAGACGGCACGGAGCCCCTCAGCGCCGACTTCCTTGCCGGCTTCACGGGCATCGTCTTCGAGCTGGAAGCCGGTAGCGGCACCATCACCGTCACGGCCGAGACAGCGGGCACCCTAACGCTGAAAGTGAAAATAGGCAGCGCCGCGCCCATGGAGCGCACGCTAAGCAGCGGAAAGACCGAGGAGACATTCACCTACAACGTCGCCGAACCCACCTACGTCTTCATCTACGCCGGCGAAGCAGCCGCAGCCGTGCGCCCCATCGCACAGGAAGAGACCGCCGAAAGCGCCCTCAAGCTCTACGCCGTAGGTTGGGAAGCCTACCCCACCGCCATCGACGCCGCCCGCACGACGCAAACCGCCCGGCCCGCGACATACTACGACCTGCGCGGCCTGAAGCACAACGGCACGCCCAAGCAGAAAGGCATCTACATCCTGCGCGGAGAAAAGGTCATCGTAAAATAAACCTGACGAAGAAAGAGGACCTACCCCACCCCACGGTAGCTTTTTTCCCCTGTCCTTCCGCATAAGAAGCAAAAAGGTACGTTGACTACCCCTCGGTAGTATTCTCCGCGTGGTACGTCACGACAAACTAAGGTAAGCCCCAGGACATAGCGCCCAGGGCTTTTTCGTACCGTTACGACGAACGGCATAACCGTTGACACGATTATAAAGAGAAGTAAAGACGGGGTAAAAGAAAAAGAGAATGGCAGAAAGGGGAAATGAAAGAAGGGAGAAAAGGACGGGATGCAAGGTTTTCACTACGGCAAAACGCCTTTCACTTCCGTCTGAACACCATCTCGGCGGGCAGCTTCACGAGTTTGCGCCCTACGGCCTTCCGCACGGCATTGGTACCACGGGCACGATAACGCAAAGTGCCGTCGGGCAACGGGGTGAGCTCTACCTCCTGCGCGTCGGAGCCGAGGTCGTTGCTCAGGCGCAGCACGGCGCCGTCTCCCTTCAGCCGGAAGCTCGTCAGCATCCACACGCCGTAGAGGCAGCCGTCCGTGTCGCCGCGCATATAGCCGTGGGACGGACCCAGGAAGGCGTAGCCCGGCACTTCCAGCGACGCCTCGTAGAGGTCGAGCACGAGGCTCACGCGCGTCTCCGCGCAATAAAAGGTACCGCGGTAAGTAAAGGCTGTATCCACAACAGAAGCTCCTTTGCTTCTTCCCATAGCAACCAGTGGAAGCAAGAGCAACAGGGTGAAGATGAAGACAATGAGGCGTTTCATTTGTACGGGAGCTTTAAGGTCTTTCCCTAAGCTACTCCCTTCAAAGCGAAGGAAGGCCGGGCTTATTCCCGCGACTTGCGCTTGAGGCGAAAAGCAGTGGACGGGACGGGACAAAAGGGGTTTAGGTTATTCCTCCTCCGCGCCGAAGCTGACGATGAGCGTTGCCGCGCCGAGCGTTACGACATCACCGTCGCGCAAGGGGCGTCGTTCGCGGTCGCCCAGTATTTCCCCGCCTACGAAGGTACCCGTACCGGAGGGCGCATCGGCTATAGCGGCCTGAACGCCGCCTGAGGCGCGCGCCGTGAGGGTAACAATACTGTGCGTCGTGTCTATGCTCGGGTCGACGGTAAGGATGGGGGCGTCGGCTTTCGCTCCGCGCACGTAGCGGCCTATCACGTTGCGCCCCATGTGGAATGTCAAAACTTGCCGCTTCTGAAACTCGTTCTCCAGCACCGTGAGGTGGAAGCCCGCCACGTCTTCGCCAGTGGTAAGCCCTCCGGACCGGGGTAGCTCCAGGTTTATTTCTTTGTCCTGCCCTTGCACGTCGTCCTGTCTGTAGAGGGCTTCTTTTTTAGGTGCAACGGATGCGACGTTTACTCTGACTTTAAACTCCTTACGACACGCGGGACAACAAAACACGAGAACGCTACCGGGGGCATAGCCCGTCTCGTCGAAGGGAATACGCTCGTGACATTTGGGGCAACGCAGGTGTTTCATTCTGCGGTGCGCGTTACCCAACTATCCTTAAAGTAGTCCACGCCGCGCAACGCTGCCAAACGTTCCCGCGCCTCGGCTTCAGTAGAGAAGCTACCGCACACCACTTGCAAGAACTTGCCGTTCCGCACCGTGCGCGCCTCCTTATATCCGTCGTGCGTCAGTTTGGCAACGAGGTCCTGTGCGCCCTGCGGCGTCACTGCCGTTGCCATGACCAGCGCGTACTGCCCAGCAGTTGCGTTGTTCTCGTTCTCACGCGTTAGGGCGGGCTTTGGCGCTACTAATACATTCGTTTGGCTCGGCGCAACGGGATTAGCCGGGGCTTCCAACTTCGCCGCGGGGGAAGCGTTGTCCTTAGTAGCGTTATAGGTGTGTGCGGACGTACTCATCACGGCCGCCTGTCCGGCCGCCTCGGGTCTATCCGCATGATGTCCCGGGAGCGCCCACGCCAGGTAGAACACAAGCGCAACGAGCGCGGCGGCGACGTAGTTCACCACCTCCTTGTTCAAGCGTATCGTGTAGTGCTTCGTGTCTTTCCCTTCCTTAGTCGGGGCTGTCGTTGCGACTTTTGTGTCAGAAGCTTTTGTATCGGTTTCCATAGCGCAGTTCAGCGTAAAGGCGTCGAGGCCGTAGAGCGCGGGCGACGTGATGCCGGATAGTAGCGGTTCGAATTCGTAGCCGCCGTCCACTTTTTGATACAGACATCCCACACCACCCAGCTCGCAACGCCCCTCGCGGTAGAGCAGCTCCTTGAGCCGGAGGACTTCGTCGGAGATAGCCGCCATGGCCTCCCCGTAGCCTATCCCCATCACCTTCATGTAAGACTCAGCCAAGAGGCCGTCGTTCATCCGCAGCTGCGCGTTGAACCCCACCGTGCGGTAAGCCGGCAGCATTGTCTGCTCGTCCGGGATGCGCCGCGCCGGAAGGGTTTGTGCCACAAATCCCCCCAACTGCGGAACTATCACGCAGTTATGGTCAAGGAGTAGAATTTCTATGTGCCGTGGGAGGCTGGTCATGCCGCAAAGATAAGGAAAACGAGGGAAACGCGCCGTCCCGCCGCGCCCACTTTTTTCCGGACAATTTTAGGAACCGCCATCTGGGTCAAATCGTAACGCTTTGTAGAGAAAAGGTATAACCCGAAACTATTCTACTCTTACTTTCTTCACGGGAATATCTTAGTAAGCACTACCCCTTAGCGTAAGAAGTCAGTGGGTGTTGCGGTAATCTATTCGCGCCTTGAACATCTGCTCTTTGACGCCGCCATTGTGGAGGAAGTCCACTTTAACCTTCTCTATCATCTTGTCCTTATATACGCGAACTGACACACCCTTATATTTTGTTAGTGTGTGTTCATTCCGTTCCTCTTTAGGCTGTCAGGCCATGATTTTTCAAGGCGGGAGCGTTGTTGTCGCAGAGAAATGCTTACTTTTGCTGCGGCTTACGACACGTAGCGGCTCGGGGCTCGGAAGCCTAAAGACATACGGGGTGTGGCGCAGTCCGGTTAGCGCGCCTGCTTTGGGAGCAGGAAGTCGAAGGTTCGAATCCTTTCACCCCGACAGCTTTTCTAAAAAGGAAAAGTTCTTGAAAAAGAAGATGGGACGTTATGACAAGCATGAAAAACGAGCACCCCAAAGCTCACGTGCAGTCAAACCGGAGGACAAACAACGGATAGCGCGCTATGCACGCGCCAATGCGGGCATCTCTGCAAGTTTGCTGACCGGTCTGACGTTGACGGCGGCACTATCCATAGCAAACTTGTGTTTTTTTCAGCCACTGGCCGAGCAGTTGCAGCAGGATTTTGGCACGACGGCTTTTGTGGCGAACCTTGCAACAACGCTGACGCAGACCGGCTACACGGCAGGCATCCTTTTTCTTGTACCTACGGGCGATATGTTCAACCGCAAAAGGCTGATGCTCGTAGTTTACGCCATTCTGCTCGCGGGGCTTGCGCTAACAGCTGCCGCGCCGAACATCGGTGTGGTGCTTGGGGCGTGCTTATTGGTTGGTGTTGGCGTTTGTGCGGCGCAAATATTGGTACCCATGGTGTCGCTTCTGTCGCGTCCGGAGAATAAATCGCGCAACGTGGGCTACATGGTTTCCGGCATCTTGGTGGGAATGCTCCTCTCGCGCGTATTGAGCGGTTTTATTGGCGAGCGTTGGGGCTGGCGCACAATGTTTTGTGTGGCTATGGCGCTGATGTTGTGCTGCACGCTTTTCGTACTTTGGCGAATGCCCAACGTGGCGCCTACGTACCACGGAAGCTACGGCAACCTGCTTCGTTCCATCATCGGGCTCGTACGTCACGAGCACGACGTGGCGCTATGCGCTGTACGCTCCGGGTTAGTCTTCGGTACGTTTCAAGCCTTTTGGAGTACGATATCGTTTCACATGGCCGACGCGCCGTTCCATGCCGGGGCTGATGTTGTGGGGATGTTCGGCCTCTGCGGCATTGCTGGCGCGCTGGTCGCCTCCGGCGTGGGTAGCTTAGTTCATAAGATAGGTACGCGAGGCCTGAATCTCTATGGAGGCGGAGCTGTGTTGGCAGCATGGTTGTGCCTTTGGGCTTTTCAAGGCAGCTATGTGGGTATGGTGACGGGTGTCGTGCTCATAGACGCGGGCGTTCAAGCTTGCAACGTGACGAACCAAACGTACATGTTTTCTCGTGTGCAGAACGCCGTCAGCCGAGTGAACACTGTGTTTATGGGCAGCCTCTTTATCTGTGGTTCTGTCGGGACTTTTCTCGCAGGAGCCGCCTTTGGGGCACTGGGCTGGAGCGGTGTTTGTATGCTTGGTGTACTAATGACGTGCGCCTCTCTTGCCCTGACCCTAACTCGGAAATATTAAAACCGCAAGATAAGGGGATAAGGGGGTAAGGTAGTTAGCTGGGCTGGTACAGTTGCTAAAAGGGTGTGAAGCCACAACCCGGTACGACTTAGCTAAGACGAAGCATTTAGGAGATGGCTGAGTAGTTCGTCATCTCCTTTTTTAGCACCCGTAGCTGCCGCCAAATAATTTCGTTTTGCGGGAGTTCTTGGCGGGGGTCTTGCTCCAAGACTTCGGCTGCGGCATGGCGTGCCTGTTCCAGGAGGAGTCCGTCTCGTGCCAGACTGGCCACTTTGAGGTCGAAGGGGATGCCGCTTTGCTGCGTGCCTTCCAAGTCGCCGGGGCCGCGCAGCTTGAGGTCTTCCTCGGCAATCTCAAATCCGTCGGTGCTTTCCAGCATGATACGTATGCGGCGGCGAGTGTCCTCGGATAGTTCCAACTTGGTGACCAGTACGCAATAGGACTGGTCCGCTCCACGTCCCACGCGGCCACGCAACTGGTGGAGCTGCGCCAGCCCGAAACGTTCGGCATTAATTATTACCATGACGCTCGCGTTAGGCACGTTGACGCCGACCTCGATAACCGTGGTGGAGACAAGTATGCGCGCTTCGCCTGTGGCAAACCGGTGCATGGCGGCTTCCTTCTCGTCGGGCTTCATGCGACCGTGCACCTTGGCGACAGGTATGTTTGGGAAAGCGGCAAGAATATTATTATAGCCTTTCTCCAAGTCCTGCAAATCCATCTTCTCGCTCTTCTCTATCAGCGGAAAAACGAAGTACACTTGGCGGCCGAGGTGGAGCTGGTAACGCACGCCGTCGAAGAGCTTAGCGAGGCGATTGTTGTAGAAATGGAGCGTCTTTATGGGCTTACGTCCGGGCGGCAGCTCGTCGATGACGGAGACGTCAAGGTCACCGTAAACGGTCATGGCGAGTGTGCGGGGTATCGGCGTAGCTGTCATGACGAGCACGTGCGGCGGTTGCACGTTCTTTTGCCAAAGTTTAGCGCGCTGCTTCACGCCGAAGCGGTGTTGCTCGTCTATAATAACAAGGCCGAGGTTGAGGAAACGCACAGTAGGCTCTATCAGGGCGTGCGTCCCGACGAGGATTTTCACGCTGCCGTCGGCTGTGCTGGCTAAGGTCTTCTGTCGGCGCTTACCCTTCACGTTCCCGGTTAGCAGCTCCACCGTAATGGGCAGCTCGCCCAGCATCTCGCGGAGCGTAGCGTAGTGTTGCTCCGCCAGGATTTCCGTTGGCGCCATGAGGCAGGCTTGGAAACCGTTGTCCAGCGCCATAAGGCAAGCCAGCAGCGCCACAACCGTTTTGCCGCTACCCACATCGCCTTGCAACAGTCTGTTCATCTGTCTGCCAGTACGCACGTCTTTGCGTATTTCCTTCACGACACGTTGCTGGGCGGCTGTAAGCCGGAAGGGCAGCCGCTCGTTGTAAAAGCGCATGAAGTTGTCGCCAATGTGGCTGAAGATGAAGCCGTGACGGCTTTCTTTCCGGTCTTTAGCGTAGCGCAAGATGTCAAGTTGCAAGTAGAAAAGCTCCTCAAACTTGAGGCGGTGAAGCGCCGGCGGCAGGGCTTCTGCCGTAGCAGGATAGTGAGCCGAGCGAAGTGCAGTGGTAAGCGGAAGCAGATGATGCTTGGCTATGAAATAGGGCGGCAGCGTCTCTGCCAGCGCTTCCGTGCCCACCATAGCGAAGGCCGTCTGTACCAGTTGCTGCAGGGTGTGCGAGGTCATACCGCATCGCTTCATGGCTTCCGTTGTGTGGTAAACGGGCTGCAGACCGAGTTGCGGCGGGACATCTTCTTCGCCTATCTTGTCCAGCTCCGGATGTGAGAAAGAGAAGCGGCCGTTAAAGACGCCGGGCTTCCCTAAAAGCAGGTATGTGCGCCCAACTTTGTAATTCTCCAGCACATACCGCAGGCCGCCGAACCATACCAACTCCACAAACCCCGTGCCGTCTGTGAAAACGGCTCTGACGCGCTTTTTGCGCCCCGTCCCCTCTTCGCCCATGTCGGCAATTTGGCCTTTTAGCTGGACGTAAGGCATGTCAGCTTGCAGGTCGCGAATCCGGTGTATGCAACTACGGTCTATATATCTAAAGGGGAACGTATAAAGCAAGTCGCGCACCGTGAAGATGCGCAACTCTTTTGCCAAGACGTCGGCTCGTCGCGGTCCGACGCCTTTCAGATACTTAATGTCTTGCGAAAGCAGGTTACGGCCACTAAGGCTCATAAATCATGCCTTTACGTAGTTGCTTCACGACCTCCGCCGGTACGTAGCGGGCTGCAATCGTAAAGCCAAACTCCATGGCTGCGCCCGGTCCGCGACCGGTAATGATATTTTCATCCTCCTGAACGAGGCGTGCCGTGTAGTCCGCTCCGTGGAGATGCGTCTCGAAGCCCGGGTAGCACGTAGCTTTTACGCCTTTGAGGATGCCGTTCTCGCCCAGCACCATGGGTGCGGCACAAATGGCGCAAGTCAGGCCGCCTTCCTTGTGGTGCTTCACCAGGGCCTTAACGAGTGCCTCATGGTGGAGCAGATTCTCGGCGCCGGGCATTCCGCCGGGCAGTACCAGCGCGTCGGTAGGCTGCAGCGTGGCCTCTTCAAAGAGCGCATCCGTTTTCACGCTGACGCCGTGGCAACTGCTGACGATAGCGTCGCCCGTGCAACTGACCAGTTGTGCTTCAAGGTTGAGCCGGCGCAGGATGTCCAAGGGGGTAAGCGCCTCAACTTCTTCGAAGCCGGTAGCTAAAAAGATGTGTATCATGATTGCGAACGTTTAGTTTCCTTTAGGTTTTAGCGAGTTAGGCTTCCAAGCATTGCCGGTATTTCCTTATCGTTTCCTTCAGCCCCATGTACAGCGCGTCGCAGATAAGGGCGTGCCCTATGCTCACTTCGTCAAGCCAAGGGATTTGCTGCTTCAGATAAGCCAGGTTTTCCAAGCTCAGGTCGTGCCCCGCGTTGAGGCCCAGTCCCAGCTGACGCGCGCGGCGGGCTGTGCGGACGAAGGGTGCCACGGCTTCCTCGCGGTTTAGGGCATATCCGGCGGCGTAAGGCTCCGTGTACAGCTCCACTCTGTCTGCCCCGGCTCGGCGGGCATATTCCGCCATTTCGTCCTCCGCACTGATGAAGATGGATACGCGAATGTCCTTAGCGTGGAAACGCTCCGTAACGGCGGAGAGGAAATCCAGGTGGGCGTGCGTGTCCCATCCATGGTTCGACGTGAGCTGGTCAGGAGCGTCGGGCACCAGCGTAACTTGCGTCGGAACGACCGCTTCTACCAGCTCGCAGAAGGCTTCGGAAGGATAGCCTTCGATGTTGAACTCCGTGGACAGCACAGGTCGCAGGTCGCGCACGTCTTGGTAGCGTATGTGCCTTTCGTCGGGGCGCGGGTGTACCGTGATACCCTGTGCGCCGAACGTCTCGCAGTCTCTTGCAACGGAAAGCACGTTGGGACGGTTGCCCCCTCGGGCGTTGCGCAACGTAGCTACCTTATTAATGTTTACACTCAACTTTGTCATCTGTCTTTATACGCTTGTCAGAGGAAAAACTTACTTTTGCTTTGATTTCAGACGCTGTAAAGCAAAAGTACTCCAATCAGGCGAGAACATGAAGTGTTTTTAAGAATATTTAGGTTGGTGCCGGCTCTTTAAGGTCGCGTCTGCTTACACATTATTATATATGTCCCCCACCCCACTCCGCCGCGTTCTACTCTTTGGAAACTCCCACCAGATTAAGAAAAGCCTCAGCGTATCCCACGTCCTGCAGAAGCTGCAAGCGGCAGGCGCCGACTTACGAATAGAAGCGGGTTTTGCCCGTTTCCTGCAGTCGTTGCCCAACGTGGACGTGCATGCTTATCAAACGTGCACTTGTTCCGAAGCTGAAAGCTGGAAGCCCGACTTTGCCATCTCTATGGGCGGCGACGGCACCTTCCTGCGCACTGCCGCTTGTGTCGGCTCGAAGGGCGTCCCTATCTTGGGCGTAAATACGGGGCACTTGGGTTTCCTGGCCGACGTTTTGCCTGACGGCATAGACCAGGCCGTTGAATGCCTCATGGCCGGCCATTACGTCGTAGAGCAACGCAGCCTGTTGCGCGTGGAGAAGAGCGGCACACCGCTCGGCATCTATCCCTATGCACTGAACGAGGTGGCCGTGTTGAAGCACGATAACTCGGCCCTTATCAACGTGACGACGGAAATTGACGGCGACCTGCTGGCCAACTACGTAGCCGACGGCTTGATTGTCTGTACGCCGACGGGCTCCACAGGCTATTCTCTAAGCACCGGCGGCCCGATTATCTCGCCTGATTCCCAGTCGTTCTGCATCTCTGCCGTAGCACCCCACTCCCTCAGCGTGCGCCCCGTTATCCTTAACGACGACGTCACCATCACGCTCCACGTCCACACCCGCTCCCACAAATATCTCCTCGCCATCGACGGTCGCAGCGAGACGCTCAGCGAAGGAGATACGCTGCGTCTCCGTCGCGCTGAGTATAGCATCGGAGTTATAAAAGTGAAGCACTTACGTTTCTTCGACACCCTGCGCGACAAGATGTCGTGGGGCGCAGACCAACGCTTCAACTAAGGAAACATGCCCATCCACCTCTCTGCCGCAAAACCCCATCGCCCTCGCCGCCATAAACCCGAAGGCACGGAGCACCTGGTGTCCTACCGCAAGCTCCTCGCTTGGCTTTGGCAAACGTGGAAGGGTTACCGCCTGCAAGCTACGCTAAACACGCTTGTCGGGCTGTTCCTCGTCTTGACCGACTTAGCCTTTGTATGGGCCACCAAGTTCGCCGTCGACATAGCCACACGTCAGAACATCACCCACACGCTACGCTTCGCCCTCCTCGTGCTCGGCTGCATCGTTGTGCTGCAAATACTTTTAAGCATCGCCTCGCGCTGGATTAGCGCCACGCTCGGCGTGAAGGCGCAAAACCGTATGCGGAAGCAAATCTTCGCCCACCTGCTCGAAAGCCGATGGAAGGACATGAAGAAGTTCCATACCGGGAACCTGCTCAACCGCATCGAGCGCGACGTGACGGACATTATCAACTTCCTTACCGAGAGCATCCCCGCCTTTCTAAATACCTTCGTCCAGTTCGTGGGCGCCTTCACGCTGCTCTTCATCATGGACAGCGAGCTGGCCTGCCTCATCATCGTCGTCATACCCTTCTTCCTCCTGAGCAGCAAGCTCTATCTGAAAAAGATGCGCCGCCTGACGCACCAAGTCCGCGACACCGAAAGCCGCATTCAAGCCGTCATCCAGGAAAGCTTGCAGCACACGCTCGTCATCAAGACGTTGGAACGCACGCAGACCACCCTCGAAAAACTCTCCGCGCACCAGCGGCAGCTACAAGGCGACGTCGTAGAAAAAACTATATACTCCACCGTCACTTCTACCCTTACCAACGTCGGTTTCGCGGCGGGCTACCTGCTCACCTTCGCTTGGGGAACGGCAAGCCTCTACCACGGCACCATTACCTACGGCACGCTCATAGCCTTCGTTCAACTCGTGGCGCAAATTCAAGGCCCCGTGCGACAGCTCACCCGCTTCATACCCGTTTTTATCAGCGCTTTCACCGCTACCGAGCGTATCATGGAGCTGGAAGAAATACCCCTTGAGGAGCACCACGCCGACCTTCCGCTCACCGGCCCCGGAAGCATTGCCCTGCGCAACGTCACCTTTGCCTACACGCCTACCGGCCGCAAAATCCTGCAGCACTTCAATTTCGACTTCCCCGCCGGTAGCATTACGGCCATCCTTGGCGAGACGGGTTCGGGCAAGACTACGCTCATCCGCCTCCTGCTCTCGCTCGTCACGCCCCAAGAAGGTACCATCCGCCTCGCCGACGCCCGGGGGCACACCTACGACGTATCCGCGGACACCCGTTGCAACTTTGCCTACGTCCCACAAGGAAACACGCTACTCTCCGGCACCGTTCGCTCAAACCTGCTTATGGGGAAACCCGATGCCACCGACGCGGAACTCTTTGAGGCGCTACTTTTGGCAGGTGCCGACTTCGTGCGCACCCTGCCGACCGGCCTCGAAACGCCCTGCGGCGAACTGGGCGACGGGCTTTCCGAAGGACAGGCGCAACGCGTTGCCATAGCTCGTGCCCTGCTTAACCCTTCGCCCTTCCTGCTGCTCGACGAAGCAACCTCGGCGCTCGACGCCGCCACAGAGAAGCGCGTGCTCCACAACATCATTTCCCACTACCCTCAACGCACCATGATTTTCGTCACCCACCGTGCCGAAATCCTGCAATACTGTACGCAGACCTTCACGCTTCAGAAAAACGTGAAGGCGTAGCGCCCATAGCGCGCTCTCCCCCACCCATCGACCGGCAGTCGGCACCTATGAACCGGCAGTCGGCACCTATGAACAGATAGTCGGCATCTATGAACGGATAGTCGGCACCTATGAACGGACAGTCGGCATCTATGAAACGACAAGTGCCGTCTGCGAAAGGGCAGGCGGCACCTGTGAAGCCGGAAAATGCGGCGTAACCTTTACCAGGCGAAGAGCGGATACTGCTTCATCACCTCGTTGACGCGGGCGCGAACACTTGCGATGACGCGCTCGTCTTCCGGTGCGTCGAGCACGGTCTCTATCATTTCGGCAATCTCGTCCATGAAGTCTTCCTTGGCGCCGCGCGTGGTGATAGCCGGGGTGCCGAGGCGGATACCGCTGGTCTGGAACGCGCTGCGGGTGTCGAAGGGCACCATGTTCTTGTTCACCGTGATGTCGGCGGCAACGAGGGCGTTCTCAGCCACCTTGCCCGTCAGCTCGGGGTACTTCGGGCGCAGGTCAACGAGCATGGAGTGGTTGTCCGTGCCGCCGCTGACGATGTCGAAGCCGCGTTTGAGGAGCGCCTCGGCCAAGCGTGCGGCGTTCTTCTTTACCTGCTGCTGATAAACCTTGAACTCGGGTTGCAAGGCTTCGTTGAAGGCAACGGCTTTTGCGGCGATGACGTGCTCCAAGGGGCCGCCTTGCTCGCCGGGGAACACGGCGCTGTTGAGCAGGGACGACATCATGCGCGTGACGCCCTTCTTCGTCTTCAGCCCCCAGGGGTTCTCGAAGTCTTTCCCCATGAGTATGAGGCCGCCGCGCGGGCCGCGGAGCGTCTTGTGGGTGGTGGAGGTCACGATGTGGGCATAGCGAACGGGGTTGTCCAGCAGGCCGGCGGCTATGAGGCCGGCGGGGTGTGCCATGTCCACCATAAAGATAGCGCCTACCTCGTCAGCAATCTCCCGCATACGTGCGTAGTCCCACTCCCGGCTGTAGGCCGAGCCGCCGCCTATGATGAGCTTGGGCTTGTGCTGGAGAGCGAGCTGTTCCATCTCGTCATAATCCACGCGCCCCGTCTCGCGTTTCAGGTTGTAGCCTACGGGGTGGTAGAGGATGCCGCTGGTGTTCACGGGCGAACCGTGGGAGAGGTGCCCGCCGTGGTCAAGGTTCAGCCCCATAAACGTATCGCCGGGTTTCAGGCAGGTAAGCAGCACGGCGGCGTTAGCTTGGGCGCCGGAGTGCGGTTGCACGTTGGCATACTCCGCACCGAAGAGCTGCTTGGCGCGTTCTATGGCGAGCGTCTCGGTTTGGTCCACCACTTGGCAGCCGCCGTAGTAGCGGTGGCCGGGGTATCCCTCGGCATATTTGTTCGTTAGCCAAGAGCCCATGGCTTGCATGACTTCGTCGCTGACGAAATTCTCCGAGGCTATCAGTTCTATGCCCCGCAGCTGGCGTTGGTGTTCTTCCTCAATGAGGCGGAAGGTTTCGTTGTCTCGTTGCATGTATGGTTATAAGGTTGGTAGAAATTTGCTTAGGGCTTATAAAGCGTTGTCGCGTAGCGTTGGCTCAGACGAACTTTACGTTTTCCAGCGTTACCTCCTTCTCGCAATAGTGGCAACGCAGGACGTGCGGCTCTTCCTGCGAGACGGTGAAGAGCGTAGCCATCGGCTCATTGTTTGTGATGCACTTGGGGTTCGGGCAACGCACGATGCCGCGCAGCGCGGCGGGGATAGTCACCTTTTTCTTCTCTACAACGCCGTAGTCGCGAATGATGCAAAGCGTCACGTTAGGCGCTACGATGGACAGCTGGTTTAGCTCGGCGTCGGTGAAGTAGTGGTCGGAGACTTTGATAATACTCTTGTGCCCCATGGCGCGGCTCTCCAGGTTGTAGCCTACCATAATGCTGGAGTCTCGGATGGCGTCGAGGCGCAACAGGCGCACCACTTCGAAGAGCTTCCCGTTGGGGATGTGGTCAATGACTGTGCCGTTTTCCAAAGCGGCTACTTGCAATTCCTTCTTCATGATAGGGTTTTGGAGGTTCGTTTAGCAGGCTACTTCCTGCAAGGTGATGCCCAGTGCGTCGCAGATGACGGCCTCGCGGGCAAAGACGCCGTTGCGCGCCTGTTCGAAATAGTAAGCTCGCGGGTCTTCGTCCACGTCTTGGGCTATCTCGTTGACGCGCGGCAGGGGGTGCAGAACGCGCAGTGTGGGCTTGGCGCCCAGCAGCATGCGACGGTTGAGTATGTAAACGTCTTTGACGCGCTCGTACTCCATGAGGTCGGTGAACCGCTCCCGCTGGACGCGCGTCATGTAGAGAATGTCCGTCCCCCGAATGGCTTCTTCGCTGAAGTCCTCGGATTCCGTGAAGCGTATGCCGTTCTCCCGGCAGTAGAGCTTGTACTCCTCGGGCATGGCAAGCTCCTTGGGCGCTATGAAGTGGAACGTAGGGCTGAAGTGGCGCATGGCCATGATGAGCGAGTGCACCGTGCGCCCGTATTTCAGGTCGCCAACGAGGCAGATGTCCAAGTTCTCCAGCGTGCCCTGCGTTTTCTGAATGGAGTAAAGGTCGAGAAGCGTTTGCGTCGGGTGTTGGTGGGCGCCGTCGCCCGCGTTGATGACGGGCACGGGGGAAATCTCGCTGGCGTAGAGCGAGGCGCCTTCCAGGTAGTGGCGCATGACGATGACGTCGGCGTAGTTGCCCACCATTCGGATAGTGTCGCGCAGCGTTTCGCCCTTGGTGGAGCTGGTCACCTTGGGGTCGGTGAAGCCGATGACGCCCGCGCCGAGCCGCCGAGCCGCGGTCTCGAAGGACAGGCGCGTTCGCGTGGAGGGTTCAAAGAAGAGCGTCGCCACGATGCGCCCCTCAAGCAACTTGCGGTTAGGGCGGCGCTCAAACTCGCGCGACATAGCTAAAAGGTAGAGCAACTTCTCGCGCGAGAGGTCGGCAATGGTTACTAAGCTCGGCATGGGGTCTCGGTTTTGGTCAGACGGGCGGCGCATCCGGTACGGTACGGTGGGCTGCGGTGGCCTTCTCTTTTGGCAAAGGTAGGCATTTTCCCACACTACCTGCCCCGGCGTGACGAATATTTTGTCCCTTTAAGTTATTTTGGGGAAGGGACTGCGTGGCCGTGGAAGGATAATTCCTACCTTTGCCGCCGTATCACTAAACAACATAGCAATGAAAGATCTTAAAGGAACAAAGACGGAGCAGAACCTCCAGACAGCTTTTGCGGGAGAAAGCCAAGCGCACACCAAGTACCTCTTCTACGCTTCCAAGGCGAAGAAGGACGGCTACGTGCAGATGTCAAACATCTTTGAAGAGACTGCAAAAAATGAGAAGGAGCACGCCAAGCTCTGGTTCAAGTATCTGCACGGCGGCGACCTGCCCGGAACGACGGACAACCTAGCCGACGCCGCTGCCGGAGAAAACTACGAGTGGACTGACATGTACGCACGCTTTGCCGAAGAGGCTCGCGCCGAGGGCTTCACGGAGATAGCCCGCAAGTTCGAAATGGTAGGCGCCATTGAGAAGGAGCACGAAGCGCGTTACCGCAAGCTGCTGAAGAATATCAACGACAGCGTCGTCTTCAGCCGCGACGGAGATTGCATCTGGCAGTGCTCTAATTGCGGACACATCGTAGTGGGCAAAAAGGCGCCCGCCGTTTGTCCCGTCTGCAACCATCCGCAGAGCTACTTCGAGCTGAAGGCGGAGAACTACTAAGCCCGTGCGCGCCGCGCCAAGGCACCTACGCAAGACCCGGAGCGGGGGACGTCCCTCCAGCCTCGGGTCTTGCTTTTTTTATTGCGCTTTGTCATGCTCCGCCTCTTCCGTAGTCGCCGCTGCGTTGGGCGCCGTGAAGAGCGGGTCGTCCGGCCCCACGATGGGGACGTCCTTGCGGTAGCGTGACTCCTTCAGCTCGCCGCTTTCCTCCGACGGGGCGGCTTGCTGCGGGGCGCCCGGCGTGGCGGAGATGCTCCCGCCGTAGGTTCGGTAGTAGGAAACGACGCGCCCGACGAAGGCCACTGTCTCCCGCCCTACCATGTAGCCGTTTTTCACCACGGCGTCGCGGTAGAACTCCGGCTTCTGCAGCGCCAGGACGTAGGTGCTCACGTCCGCCCAGCGCGTAGCGTCGCGCCCATACTTGCGGGTCAGGGCTTGCGCGTCGCGAATGTGGCCCACTCCGGCGTTGTAAGCCGCCAAGGCGAACTTCGTGCGTTCTTCCGGATTGGGAATGCCGGCGAAGTCCTTCATCAGGCGTTGCAGCAGCCGCGTGCCGCCGCGTATGTTCTGTTCCGGGTCGTAGCAGTCCGTGACGCCCAGTTCTTTCGCCACGCCGGGCATCAGTTGCATTAATCCGCGCGCGCCGGCATTGGAGATAGCGTTCGGGTCATAGCCCGACTCAGCGTAGCAGACGCTGGCAACGAGCCGCCAGTCCAACCCCGCCGCTTGCGCATGCTTCTTAAAGAAGGCGTCGTAAACGGAAAACGCTTGCTTCCCCCGCGCAAGAAACATGGGGCGTACGACGCGCCGCACCTTGTGCAAGTCTTGTTCCCGCAGCTGCTCTTTCTCAGCTATCTCTCGCGCTTTCGTGGGCGAGAACCAAGCGTCGAGCGCGCGTGCCAAGGCGGGCGTCGCCTTTCGGACGTGCCAAGCCGTCTCCGTCACGCTGTCGCGCGGCCCGGCGGGCACGAGGCTGTCGGCTCGAACGGAATCAGCCGGCATCAGGTAGGCCACGACGTCCGCCTCGCCCGCGTTGAGGAGTTGCACCAGCTCCCGCTCCGTCCGTCCCACGCGCACTTGCAGGTGTAACCCGTTCTCCGAGGCGAACGCCTGCGCCAAGGCGTATTGCGTCCCTAAGGGCGTGCCGCTGTCGTCGTAGTAAGACTCCGGCCCGGAGAGCGTAGCGATGATTAGCTCCCCCGCGTCTTGTATCTGTTCCCAGTCGTACGTCGCCGCCCGTCCGCTCCGCTTCGTTGCGGGGCGGGTGTCAGTCTGTGCGGCTTTGTCGCCGGCGCAGGCGCCGAGGACAAGGAGCGACAACAGGTAGATGAGGAGCTTCTTCAGGGGCATAGGTTGCGGCATAAAGCGCTTGCAAAGATAGCGCAAGCCCGCAGAAACGCAAACCCGCCGTTTTCGGCGCCGCTCCCCGCCTTTACCGAAAATCAACCCGCCTTTGCTCGGATATAGAAGCCACCTACACCGAATGTAGGTACTACCTATATTTAATGTAGGTACTACCTACATCGTGTGTAGGTACTACCTATATCGTGTGTAGGTACTACCTATATCGGATGGAGATGGGAGCTAAAATGATATAAAGGGGAGGAGACGTGGCTTAGGTGTCAGGAAGAGACGCAGGAGCCGCTTATGCGGGGCGTTGCTGGGCTTCGGCGATGGCATTAAAAGGAGCCGCGTCGCAGGGTTTCCCTTGCGGCGCGGCTCGCGTCTGTCTTGCAAATGTGTTTCCGAGTGGCGGTGCGGCTCGCGTCTAACTTCTTTTGGAAGGATAGTGTGGTAGCGCACCGGCAACCGCCGCCGGTAGTGTCAATATCCGAGGGTGAAGCGCTCCTTGTGGTGCTGCGGCGTCTCAAGTTCGTTGACCATGGCAACGGCGTAGTCCTGCACGCTGATGTGGCTGGTTCCTGTGGCGGCATCTACGATGAGGTCGTCCTTACCGAGGCGGAACTTGCCGGTACGTGTGCCTTGCTCATCGAAAACGCCGGCCGGGGAGAGGAATATCCAGTCTATGTCGTCTTCCTTGGCCAAGGTGTTGAGGTAGAAGTCGCCAAGAGGGCGTACGCCGTCCATGATTTCAGCCGGTATGGCGCCGGAGTCCACCACGCGGAGGCCGGGTTTCACGAAGAGCGTCCCTGCGCCACCCACTATGAGCAGACGGGGAACTCCGCTTTGCTTTGCAGCTTCCAATATCTTGGGGTAATTGACTTCTATAAGCCGCTTGATGTCCGGGTTCGCCCATCCGGGGTTGTACGCGGAGATGATGGCGTCCTTTCCTTTGGCCAGAGCGGCTATTTCCTCCACGTTGGTCACGTCGGCTGCCACGGCGCTGACGCCGGGGGCGGCTTTAACCTTCGTGGTGTCGCGGGCAATGGCTGTCACTTTGTGGCCGCGCGAGACCAGCTCGTTCAAGATGGCGGAGCCGACGAAGCCGGTCGCTCCTATCAATAATACGTCTTTCATTATGTCTTGATTAATGTGTTAAAGGGTTGGACGAATTGTCCCCACCTGGGTTTTAGGGCAGCAGGACTTTCTTGCCGTCCACGATGTTGAAGCCGCTGCGGGGATTGGTCAGGCGGCGCCCCGTGAGGTCATAGACCACGGGCTTTCCAGCCTTAGCCGGCTGTTGCACGGAGCCGATGCCGTCCACGACGGGTTGGAAGTCCTCCTGCCCGTTGTCCACGCCTTCGAATACGAAGACGGAGGCGGCGGGCAGCGAGAGCGTCAGCTGCTCGTCGATGTCGATAGCCCGGTCGGTTGTCAGGCCGCTAAGGTCGGCTTGGTCGGTGAAGGACTTGGAGAGGGTGACGTTGGTGGAGATGTAAGCGGGTATGTCGAACACTTCGCGCAAGGTGGTGGTCAGCGTCTGGGCGGCGGTGTTGCCGTTGCGCAGGGTGAGCGTTGTCTTCTTGCCGTTCCAGGAAGCCCAGCCGTAGATGTTGGCCTTCGCGCCGTCCCAAGGATTTCCGCCTACCCAGTGGATGTCGGGCAGGACGTCGGCGTTGCGCTCTTGCCAGTCCATGCAGTCGGCCAGGTCGCTCCAGAGCTGTCCGTTGTTGATGCTGTTCATGAGTGCATAGTCCACGTAAAGCTCCACCATAGCCGAGCCGCAGCCGAAGGCGCAGCGCATCTCGCGCAGGATGCCGTCATAATTCATCGTCTTGGACACGGCGCCGTGCGAGGTTAGGATGAGTCCGTGCGTCATGAGCGTATTGATGGGGCAGAGCGGGGAATTCTGCACGTAGTTTTGGTAAACGAGGCGGTCGCGGTAGGTAATCCACTTCTCGCGGTCGTCACCCACGCCGATGTTGCCCCAGTCACCTTCTTGCCGCCACGTAGCGTCGCTGTAGTGGTACCAGAAGGGGGATGCCCACGTCCCGACAGTCGTGTTGTAGAAGATGTCGGGGCGCGACTTGCGGACGTCGCTTTCTATCTGTATGATAGCCTCGGCGTTCTCTATCCCGGTGTCGGTCAGGTCGGGACCTACGGCGTTGGACTGGGCGCTGATGCCGTCAAACTTAAAGAAGCGGAAGTCGTAGTCGGCAATCATGGATTCACAGCACTTCACGAAGTAGTCATAGTAGGTTTGGTTGCTCAGCTGCATGCCGCCGTTGTTGCTCCAGTACTTGCGTCGGTAGGTACCGCTGGCGCCGTAGCCGCCCACGGGACCGAGCCAAGCGCCGATGCCTGCGTTCATGAGGCGAGCAATGCTGTCTTCCGGCGCGAAGCCTTCGGGGAAGTTGCCGTTAAACGTCCACGTGCCGTATTCATCCCAGCCGTCGTCCCAGACAAAGGCGACGGGTGCTTTCCCATATTTGTCGTAGAACTGCGTCTTCCACTGGTTGAGAACGTCTACGCACTGGTCGCTGGTGTAGTTGCCCGAGTAGTCGCCCGTTGTGCCGTAGTTGCCTTGGTTTCCGGCCGCGTTGTTACGGTCTATGTTTAACTCGTACCACGAATTGTATATAGTCATGGGGCGCCAGGGCACGGCCCGTTCGCGCTCGCTGTAAGCTAAGAATGAGCGGCGTGCTTGCCCTTCGGCCACGAGGCCTACTACGGCGGAGATGTTCCACGTCTTGCCCGCTTTCAGCGTAGTTGGGCGCTTCCAGTAGCCTACTATGGGCACCTCGGTCGGCGCTACCATGTGTAGGGTGTCTATTACTTCGTAGGTGAGGCTGATGTTGCCGCTGGAGGTGTTGGCCTCGCCGCTGAAGGATACGAGGTAGCGCAGCTTGAACTGCCCGTCGTAGGGCACGCTGAGCTTGTAGCTGTTGTCAGCGCTTGCCGAGCCGGTGTAGCCAAAGTGGTAGTCGCTGGCTACGGCGGCGCGTTCGTCGTCAAGCAGATCCACGCCGACAATTTGCAGGCGGTTGCTGCCGCTGGCATAGGCAAACTGCGTCGTCAGCGTGCCGCGCGGCGTGGTGAATTTGACGTCGCTCTCGTGGTAGTAGATGTAGGGATAGTTATGGTCGAGTTCCTGCACGCGAGCCGGCACGCTGTCTTCGGCCAGTTGCGTCCAGTAGCTCGTATCCCAAGAGTCTTGATCCGTATCGCCGTCGGAGAACGTCATGACTTGGTTCTCGCTGTACGTCTTGGCGACGTTGAACTCTGCCACTGCGGCAAAGGCGCGCCCATTCTGGGAGCTGCGGATGTTCACCTTTACGTAACGGGCGGATACAACGGAGTCAAGGTTTACCCACTGCTCTTTCAGCGTGTAGGGCAGCGTACCTGATTTCACGATGTGCAGGTCTGTCGTGTCGTTGCCCGCCAGTATGTCGTAGTCCTTTATGTGCCCGTTGGTGCTAACGGCGGCTTGGCGCGTGGTGAAGCCGAGCGAGGCGACGGGTTGTGCCTGTTGCATGTCCACCATGAACCAGTGGGGCATGGCAGTCAGGCTGTCCACGGTGTAGTTTGAGTGCCAGTAGGTGCTGGCGTCCCCGTCGATGATGTCTTCCGGTTCGCCGCAACCGTTCTCCGGCGTGTAGCCGTCCACGCTGACCGTCCAGTTCGTGCGGTCATAGACGTCGCCGTCCGCAGGCTTGAATACCTTGGCCACGCGGGCGCGGGCGGCGTTCTCAACTAAGTCGTAGAGCACGACGGGTGTGCCTATCTTGCCGCTAAACTCTACCGTTCCGCTGCTGGTTACGGTCTCGCTCTGTGTCTCTACGAAGTAGCGCAGCACGTAGGCGCCCGTCGACGGGATGTTGAGCGTGTACACGTTGTCAACGAGCTGCCCGCCGGCGTAGCCTACGTGGTAGTCGCTGGCAACGACCGTTCCCGCGCCGTCAGTGACGTCCACGCCGACGAGGTTCAAGCGGTGGTTGCCGCTGCTATACTTGAAGGTGAGCGTCTGTTCGCCTTGCGTGCGGAAGCTGACGTATCCGCGGGCGCAGACTACGCTCTCGGCCGCCACGGGTACGTTGTCTTGAATGGTGTTCAAGGCAAGGATGGCGGCAGGCGTCTCTTCGCCGGGCGCCCAGGCGAACATGTCCGGCGTCCAGGCCGTCGGCGAGAAGACGTCGAAGCCCGTGTCCGTCACTTGTGCGCTGTTGAGCCCCATCGGGGTCTCCAAGCCGGCGAATATCTTGTCGCTGACGAGCACGGCGCCCCGAGTGTTGCCCACTTTCACGGGCACGGAGCCGGCGGCCTCTACGTCAACATTATATACCATAGGCGTGATGCCTTGCATGGCTTGGTCTGTCGCTGACGTCACGTCCATTTCGGTGCGCAGGTAGTGGGAACCGTCGCGCAGGACGGCGCGCCACGTCACTTCCAAACTGTCGCGCCTCAGCACGGCTTCTATCTCCTGTCCGCCAAAGCGTTCGGAGCCTTTTGCGGCAGAGGCGTTGGCAGTCAGGGCTTTGGCCTCGATGCTTTCGACGGTCATGTCTGAGGAGGTGAACTGCGTGCCGTCGCCCAGGGTAACTTTGAAGAGCGGCGTGCCGGCTTTCAGGTTCATGGCGTCGCAGCCGCCGAAGAGCAGGGTGCCGTCAGCTTGACGTACGAAGGAGGCCGAGAGCAATTCGTTGGAGAGAGTGTACGTCTCGCCGTCCACGCTGACTTGGGCTGTGCCTGCCTGCTGTTCCTGCGGGAACACGACGCTTTGTGCCTGCGCATGGGGAGCAAGCAAACAGCCGACGGCGGCGAGTAAAACGCCGCTGCCAACCCTTAAACTCCATTTACGCAGAGAGGGGAGTAAAATGTGCATTTTCATATAGGTTGTGTGAAGTTGTAGAAACGTTGCTTTAAGGCTAATACGAAACCTTTGCAAAAATAGATAGAAAAACGGGAGCGACAATCACGCTCTGCCGTTTTTAACATCTGCCCGCGTGCCGGTTAACTCCGTGACGGGCTATCGGTTAGCGCCGCCGTCAGCCCAGGACGACGTCCAGCACCATCATCAGTACGAAGCCCGCCGCGAAGCCTAAGGTGGAGAGGTTGCTATGTTCCCCTTCGGAGGCTTCAGGTATGAGCTCCTCGATGACAACGTAGAGCATGGCGCCGGCGGCAAAGCCGAGCAGGCCGGGGAGTACCGGCGTGACGAGCGAGGCCAGCAGGACGACGAGCAGGCCGCCCAAGGGCTCCACGGCGCCGCTTAACGTGCCCATCCAAAAGGCGCGCCAACGGCTGGCTCCGGCCGCCCGCAGCGGCATGGAGACGATGGCGCCCTCGGGCACGTTCTGGATAGCAATGCCTAAGGACATGGCCATGGCGCTCGCCGCGGAGATGTACGCCCCCTGCTGCATGGCACCGGCTATGACCACGCCCACGGCCATGCCTTCGGGGAAGTTGTGGATGGTCACGGCCAAGTTGAGCATGGCCGTCTTGGAGAGGTGGGCGGGCAGGCCTTCCCTATGCTCCCCGTCAAGGTGAAGGTGAGGCGTCAAGGTATCGACCAGCAGCAAGAAGGCCATACCCAGCAGCAGTCCCACGGAGACCGGCACGACGGCCCAGCGCCCCATCGCGGCGTTCATCTCCATTCCGGGAATGAGGAGCGACCATACCGACGCCGCCACCATGACGCCGGAGGCAAAGCCCAGCAACGCCTTTTGCAGCCGCGCAGGCATGGCTTCTTTCATAAAGAATACGAAGGCCGAGCCCAGCAACGTGCCTAAGAAAGGCACGAGGAGTGCCACGATAATCCCTTTCATGGGGGCAAAGATAGTGCAAGGCGAGTGAAGTGGAAAACAAACGAAGTTTAGGTTTCCACTTCCGAGCCGCCGCCTATCTTCGGCAAAGCCAGAGATAGTGCAAGGCGAATGAAGTGGAAAGCAAACGAAGTTTAGGTTTCCACTTCCGAGCCGCCGCCTATCTTGGGCAAAGCCAGAGATAGTGCAAGGCGAGTGAAGTGGAAAGCAAACTATTTTATAAGTCCGACCTACGAGCTGACAAGTCCGACCTACGAGCTGACAAGTCCGACCTACGAGCTGACAAGTCCGACCTATCAGCTGACAAGTCCGACCTACGAGCTGACAAGTCCGACCTGCCAGCCGGTACGTCCGACCTGTCAGCTGACGGCTCGGACGTAGCGGCACGAGGCGGGCGTTTGGTTAAAAACGAGAGGGTCGGATGGCGTTTTAAGATTAATTCATACCTTTGCGAACGCATTTAACTAAAAGACATGGCTCAGATACAGAGATACGCGGCGCAGGCTGCCCTTGCTGCCCTGCTGTTATGCCCCCTTGGCGCGGCCGGAGAAGAGGTTGAGACGGTTTCAGCACTTTCTACCCCCGATGCCGTCACGGGTAATACGGACATAGCTCCCGCAGACACGGCAGCGGCGCCGGCTCCCACGGAGGCCGAGAAGGCTCCCTCGCACGGGCGGACGTTTAAAGAGATTGTGCAAAAAGCTGACCCTACGCTGAAGTTCAGCGGGTACATCATTACGCAATATACGTACAGCGACCAAGCGCACAAATCGACGAACGGCGGCTTCAACCTGCGGCTTGTGCGGCTTAACGCCCAAGGCTACTGTTTCGACAAGTTCTTCTATCGCCTGCAGATGGAGGTTAACGGCGAGCCGGGCTCAAAGAAAGGTCCGCGCATCGTAGATGCTTTCATAGAGTGGCAACAATGGGATTTCCTGCGGGTTAAGCTGGGCCAGTTCAAGCGTTCCTTCGGTTTCGAAAACCCGATGCACCCGCTCGACGTGGGCTCCGGCAGCTACTCGCAGCTGACTACGAAATTCCTCTTCACCGACCGCTGCGGCGCACCGGCTTCCAACGGTCGCGACATCGGCGTGCAGCTTCAGGGAGACCTCTTCCCCGCCGCCGACGGGCATAAGTGGTTGCACTACCAAGTAGGCCTCTTCAACGGACAAGGCACTAACTTCGCGGAACAGGATAAGCACAAAGACTTGATAGGCGGCCTCTGGATAAGCCCCGTGAAGAACCTGCGCATAGGTGGCTTCGGCTGGAACGGAAAATATACCAACGCGGACTACGTGGCGACGGACACGGTCGGCATGAAGTCCTGCAAGCGCATACGTTGGGGCGTCGGCGTAGATTATGAGAGCGACTGGGTCTTCCGTTCAGAGTATCTCTCCTCCGTAGGCGGCAAGGTGACGAACCGCCTGGCCTCCGACCGCAGCGATGCCTGGTACGTCACGCTGGGTGCGCCGCTCTTCAAAAACTTCAAGCTCTACGGCCGCTGGGATTGCTTCCGCGACACCCGGGAGTGGGCTTCGCTGAAGCAGAACTACGGCCTGTCAGCCAACTACTGGCTGGGGAAACACCTTCTCTTCCAGCTAAACTATTACTTCACGAACGAACGGCTGGCTACGGACAAGTATTACAACAACATCGACATCCAAGTGGCCGCTAAGTTCTAACCATGAAACGCCTACTCACTTCCCTGGGTCGTTACGTAGAACTGATGGGGCGGACGTTCTCCGTTCCGGAATCGTGGCGCATGTTTCTGCGGCAATACCGCAAGGAGATGGCGCAGCTGGGCGTAGATAGCATCGGCATCGTGCTGCTTATCTCCTTCTTCATCGGCGCCGTCATCTGCATACAGATAAAGCTGAACATCCAGAGCGCCTGGATGCCGCGGTGGGTCTCGGGCTACGTGACGCGGGAAATTATGCTGCTGGAGTTCTCCTCAAGCATCATGTGCCTCATCCTTTCCGGAAAAGTAGGCTCGAACATTGCGTCGGAGCTGGGCACGATGCGCACGACGCAGCAGATAGATGCGCTGGAAATAATGGGCGTAAACAGCGCCTCGTTCCTTATCCTGCCGAAAATACTCGGACTGGTGACGATGATTCCCTTCCTTGTCATTTTCTCCACGGGGAGCGGCATCATCGGCGCCTATTGTACGGCGTGGATAGGCCATATCATTACGGCGACGGACTTGACTGAGGGCATGCAGCACGACTTCGTGTCGTGGTTCTTCTGGATGGGTGTCATAAAGAGCCTATTCTTCGCCTTCATCATCTCGTCCGTCTCTTCCTTCTTCGGCTATACCGTGGAAGGGGGCAGCCTTAACGTGGGCAAGGCTTCGACGAACGCCGTCGTCTCCTCGTCCATGCTCATACTCTTCTCGGACTTGTTCCTGACAAACCTGCTTTCATGATTGAGCTTCGGCACCTAAGCAAGTCTTTCGAAGACAAAGACGTGCTTAAAGACATATCTACGACGTTCCGGAACGGACTTACGAACTTGATAATCGGACGTAGCGGCTCGGGGAAGACGGTGCTGATGAAATGCATCGTAGGCCTGCTGGAGCCCACCGCAGGCGAGGTGCTCTACGACGGACGTAACTTCGTCACGATGCGCAAGCGCGAACGCACACTCCTGCGCCGCGAAATGGGAATGATATTCCAGAGCGCCGCACTCTTCGACTCTATGAGCGTAAGGGAGAACGTGATGTTTCCGCTCGATATGTTCTCGACCGACAGCGCCAAGGAACGCCGCCGCCGCGCCGACTACTGCCTGGACCGCGTAGGCTTGCTCGATGCCGGAGCGAAGTTCCCGGGCGAGATAAGCGGCGGAATGCAGAAGCGCGTAGCCATAGCGCGCGCCATAGCCCTGAACCCGCGTTATCTCTTCTGCGACGAGCCGAACAGCGGCCTTGACCCGAAGACTTCCTTAGTCATAGACGACCTTATCCACTCCATAACGCAGGAGTTCCAAACCACAACGATTATCAACACGCACGACATGAACAGCGTCATGGGCATAGGCGAGCACATTATCTATATAGACGGCGGCCACGCCGAGTGGGAGGGAACGAAGGACGAGGTGGTCAGCTCCAACAACGAGAGCCTGAACAGCTTCATCTTTGCGTCCGACCTCTTCCGCAAGGTAAAGGAGGTGGAGCTGGAGAAGCAAGACTGAAAGTCCGACTTTCACACCGGTAGCTACGCGAAAGGCCGCACCCTCGGGCGCGGCCTTTCGCGTAGCTCGGCGTTGCTTTGTGTTACGCCGTTATTCCTGTCACTTATCGTCTTTCTCTTTGCCGTAATATCCGTAGTATCCTTCGCCGTGGCGGCCGTAGCCGTAGCCATATCCGTAGCCGTAACCATAGCTGCGGCCATAACCGTAGCCATAATGGCCGTAGCGGCTCGTAGCGTAGTGCGTGCCGTTGAGCAAGAGGGACATGCGGTTGTATTTGTTCGCCTTGTAGAGCTCGTCGACGTTTTTAAGCATCCGCCTGTCCATGAGGCCCACGCGCACGACGAAGAGCGTTGCGTCGGCATAGTCCTTAATAATCGTTGCGTCGGCAACTATTTCGATGGGCGGGCAGTCTAAGATGACGTAGTCGTAGTTTGTGCGCGCCCACTCGAAGAAGGTTTTTATCCGCTCGGTGAGTAGCAACTCCGTGGGGTTAGGCGGTATGACGCCGGCGGGCATTACGTCGGTATTTCCGCCGAATGCGTTGCGCACAATGAGGCTTTCCAAGTCGTCAGTCTGCTCTCCGAGGTAGGTGCTTAGGCCTTCCTTCGCACGCTTCGGCAGCATGTAGCTCAGGGAGCAACGCCGCAAATCCATATCTACGACCAAGGTGCGCTTATTCTTCAACGAGATGGCCTTAGCCAAGTTCGCCGAGATAAAAGTCTTGCCGCTCGTCGGATTAAAGCTGGTCAGCATGACGACTTTGCTGGCTTTGTCTGCCGGCAAGAGGAAGTCCAGCTTCGTCCGCACGTTGCGGAAGGCCTCGTTCACCATGTTGCGGTTGCCTTCCTCTACAACGATTTCCCGCGGCTGCCGTTTGCGCTTCTGCCACCAGTATCTGCGTTGGTTCAGCGACGGTATCTCGCCAAGCATGGGCGCGGCCATGCCTTCCAGGTCGCTCCGGCCGCGTACGCTCTTGTTGAAAAACTCGCGCAGGAACAGGATGACGGCCGGCAGTGCCAAGCCAATGGCCAGCGCCACGAGCATAATGCTCCGCCGGTTGGGATACGTGGGGCCCGCCGCGCCGGAAGGTTGCTGGATGACGCGCGTGTTGTAGGCCGTGTAGGCTTTGGAAAGTTCGTTCTCTTCCCTTTTCTGGAGCAGGTAGATGTAGAGCGACTCCTTCACCTTTTGCTGGCGCTCTACGCCCAAGAGCTGCTGCGCTTGCTTGGGGTTAGCCGCTATCTTCTGGTTCGTCTCCTTTTCCGACTGTTCTACATTCCCTATTTGCGCCCGTATCTGCGCCACCATGTTGTTCAGGGAGCGCGCTATGGCCGTCCTTTGCGCGCGTAGCTGCTCGTCGTATTCTTGCACGTACTTATTTTGCTCGCTGCTGTTCGCACGTAGCGCGTTGCGCTTCAGCATTAGCTCGTTGTAGGCGGCAATTTGTGATTCCGTTCCGGCATTTGCCAGCGTGTTGGCGGGCAGTAGCTGGTCCGTACCTGCCGAGCTGTTCAGCGCCTCCAGCAGGTATTGCGTCATGCTAAGCTCGTTGTTCAGCGCAAGTAGGTTGTTGTAGTTCGTGTTTGACTGATTCATGTATTGTCCGGACGCCGCCTGCACGTCCGGGAGCAGGTTCTGCGACTTGTAGTCCGAGATGTCGCGGTCCACGTCGCCCAGCTCCTTCGTCAGCGTGTTCAAGCGCTCCGTTATGAACTCCGACGTGGATTCCGCCACCTTGTTGTTATCCTCTATCCACTCTTCGTTGTAGGCTTCGACCAAGGCTTTCAGCACGTCGCTTGCTCTGTCGGGCACTTCGTCCACCAGCGTCAGTTGCAGGATGGTCGATTGCTCGTCGGTCTGCCCCACGCTGAGGCGCGCAGCGTAGCGGCTACCCACGACGCTTAGCGGATATTTATATACCATGATTTCGCGGCCTATCCACTGCGGGTTGTAGGCCGGCGAAGCGTCTATGCGGATGCTTCCGGCGTTCAGGCGCAGCGTTCCGCCCAAGGGCAGCGTCAGCGCCTGCTTCCCGTCGAGCCCCGCGCCTTGGAAGTCGTACAGCCGCACCTTCCTGCCCGCCAGCAGCTCCATCTTGAAGGTGAACTGCTGCCCGTCCGCCATGTCGTTCCCCTTCGTCAGGATTACGGGGGCGTCGTTATAAATCACGCGCTCGTAGAGCCGTTGCGGCACGGTCATCTGAAGCTCCAGTCCCAGCCGTTTAACGGCCGACGTCATCAGCTCCGTGGCGCTTATCGTCTGTATCTCGTTGTTTATGTTCGAGCTGTTGTTTATCAGCCCCAAGTCGGCGAACTCCTTCGTCGTGCTGTTCCCGCTTTTCTGGTCGTCTTTGATGAGTAGCGACGTGGTGCGCGTGTAGATAGGCGTCGTCTTCAGTATTTTATAGACGCCCAAGCTGCACGTGACGGCCACGGCCAGCACGAACCAGTACCACTTCGAAAGTAGTAGCATGACGAATTCTTCTACATTAAAGCCTTGTTCGCGTATCTCGGAGTCTTTTTCTTCCAGTTCTTCTGTAGCCATGTATGCAGAGGATTTAACCGCTACAAAAGTAACGCTATTTGGCAGAAACGCCGCCCCCGCCGCTCCTTTTTTGGTCTTGCGCCGCCGCGCCTCCCGCCTATTTCGTCGTCCCGCCCTTCTTTCTGCGTTTATGCCCCGCCTCCGCCTCGCTCGCACAGACGTAGCGCCGTTTAGCCGTCCGCAACGTGAAAATCCCGGGCAGAGATGGCAAAAGGGAAGGCCGAAACGTCAAAATAGCAGGCACTTAGTTTAAATTAGTCGGCACTTAGTTTTTTGTAGGTCGGACTTATTTGTTCGTAAGTCCGAGATATTTTTTGTACAGCCGTGGGTGTTCATTTTTACAGCCACGGGTGTACAATTTTACACCCACGGCTGTACAATTTTACACCCACGGCTGTACAAAAACTAAGTCCGACCTACGAATGAATCTCTCGGACTTAAAAACAAATCTCTCCCGTTGACAGATAAAAAAGTCCGGCCTATCGGGGAATAAGCCGGACGTAAATTGGGGTAAAAGCGCGGCGCCAAGCCGGCGAAGCCCTTTTCAACCCAGCAGGGCGACGCCGAGGAACCACACGACGGGGACGAGCAGCGCGGGGAGCAGGTTGAGCGTCTTGCAGTCTTTCAGGTTGAGCAGTGCGAGGCCGGACATCGTGATAAGCAGGCCGCCGACGATGAGCAGCTCGGCCATGAGCCCCTCGGAGATAGCCGTGGAGGAGATGAGAGCTACGACGTAGAACAGTCCCTGCCAGCAAAACAGCACGGGGGCGGCGAGGAGCATGCCCCAGCCGTAGGTAGAGGCGAAGACCGTGGAGGTGACGACGTCCAGCGTGGCGTTGGTGAAGAGGAACGTGTTGTCGCCCTGCAACGCACTAATGACGGGGCCGAGCATGGAAAGGGGGCCGACGCAATAGAGCAGGATAGCCGTGGAGAGGCCTTGCGCCAGGCTTCGTCCGTCCTTTGCGCGGCGCGCTACGGCGCGTTTGAAGCGTCCGTCGAGGTCGAGCGCGGTGCCCAGAACGCCGCCCAGGGCGATGGCAAGGATGAAGAGGACGGGATACTGGCTCTTGGGGAAGTTCGTAATCGTGGCGTTCAGGCCTATGGCAATGCTGGCGACGCCGAGGCCGTCGTAGAGCACGGTTTTGTACTTCTCCTTAATGCCTCGGTGCAGGAGGCTGCCGACTACGGTGCCGGCAATGATGCACACCGTGTTGACGAGGGTGCCCAGCATGGGGATGGTAGATTGCATAACGATGGTGCGTAGTTAGAGGGTAGGTGCGGCGGTGGTTAAGAAGCGGCGATAGCGCAGCGGCGTAGTCCCCGTCTTGCGTTTAAACATGCGGGTGAAGTGCGTCGTATAGGCAAAGCCCAATTCCTCGGCAATCTCGCCGACGGTCATGGACGTGTCGCGCAACAGGTGCTCAGCTACGGCTACGATTTTCCGTTGTATGAATTCCTGCGCCGTAATGTGTAGCTCGCGCTTCACCACTTCGCCGAAATAATTGGGCGATAGGTTGAACCGCTCGGCGCACCAGGCCACCGTGGGTTGGCCCTGCTGCGCGGAAGAACCGCTCGAGAGGTAGTTCTCCAGGAGCAACTCGAGGCGGGGGCGCAACCCGCCGCGCGTCTGCGGGACGCGCTCCGCATACTGCCGTTCGAAGAAACGCTTGCAATAGGTAAGGAGCGTACCGATGCCGAGGCGTAGCATGTGGTTTGAGAGGTAATCCTGCGCGCCGCAAAGCTCGGCCCGGATATTCGCGAAGCAGTTGAGAATAATGCCGCGCTCCGCCGCCGTAAGCGTCAGCGCGTCGTTCACTTCGTGGTTGAAAAAGTCGAACATGTAGAAGTCGCGGCCCAGCCCGGAGCGTTCAATCATGTCCGGGTGGAACACGAGCATCTTTCCCTGCGGCCTGACGCTGTAGTCCAGGTTCATAGAAACCACCTGCCCGGGCCTGAGCCAAAACATCGTGCCGGCAGCGTAGCGTATCGCCGTGCCGCACTTCACCAGCTCGCCGAAGTCCACGTCCATCAGCACGACGCAGTACATTCCGAAGTCCGTAGGCGCGAAGAGCGAAAGGTCGGCCATGCCGAGGTCGCCGACGGAGACCAGCGGGTGCAACGTAGCCTGATGGAAATAGGCGTTGTATTGCGCCATGGACGTGATGCCAACCCGGCTCTGCGTACTCATATATAATATGGTGTATCTAAGACGGCACAAAGGGCAACTATTTCGCCCCAAAACGGCGCAAAAGTAAGGAAAAAGGGCGGGAAGGCCGAGAAAAGGGTCGGTAATAATGGGAGAAGGCGGCTTTTTGCGAAATAAAGGCCGTTTTTGCCGTAAATATGTCTATTCTTCTCCGGCCTAAAGGCGCTACATTTGCGGGCGCTCCGCAGATAGTATCACGTAACTCCCGGCCGGAGCTCCCCATAACCCCTTAAAACACCCCCGACATGGCCGTAAAATTTTACCGCCCCGAGAACCAAGTTCCTTTAGAAATGCACAAAGTGCGCGTCGTCCAGAAGCTGAGCCTTCTGCCCGTCGAGGAACGCCTTCGTTGCGCCCAAGCTGCGGGCAACAACACCTTCCTGCTTCGCAACAAGGACATCTACATGGATATGCTTACCGACAGCGGCGTCAACGCGCTGAGCGACCTGCAGACGGCCGCCATGATGCGTGCTGACGACGCCTACGCAGGCAGCGAGAGCTTCTTCCGCTTCAAGAAAGCCGTGAAGGACGTCTTCGGCTGCGACCTCGTCCTCCCCGCCCACCAGGGACGCGCCTGCGAGAACATCCTCTGCGAGACGTTCCTAAAGCCGGGAATGTACACCCTTATGAACTTCCACTTTACGACGACGAAAGCCCACATCACGCGCCTCGGAGCACAGGTTATAGAGCTGGTGCGCCCCGAAGGCGTGGAGCCGCAGAACGAAGACCCGTTCAAAGGCAATTTCGACTTGGACCGCCTACGCGCCACCATTGAGGAAAAGGGGCCTGAGAACATCGGATTCGTCCGCATAGAAGCCGGAACGAACCTTATCGGCGGACAGCCGCTCAGTTTGGAGAACATGCTCGCCGTTAGCGACATCTGCCACCAGTATGGCGTGCTTTCCGTCATGGACGCCTCCCTCTTGCAAGACAACATCTACTTCATGAAGCTGCGCGAGCCCCAGTGCAAATACATGGAGACGCAGGAAATCTACCATCTCTTGGCCGACAAGATGGACATCATCTACTTCTCCGCACGCAAGTTAGGCTTCGCCCGCGGCGGAGCTATCATCACGCACAATCAGAAGCTTCACGACCGGATGATGCAATACGTGCCGCTCTACGAAGGCTTCCTGACCTACGGTGGCATCGACGTGCGCTCTATTGAGGCCATGGCGCAGGGTCTTTACGAAAGCCTGGACATGGAATACCTTAACCAAGGGCCGGAGTTCATTGCTTACCTCGTGAATGAGTTGGACGCCTACGGCATTCCGGTAGTGAAACCGGCCGGCGGCTTGGGAGCGCACCTCGACACCCAGGCTTTCGTGCCCGACATGCCGCACAACCAATATCCCGCCGCCGCCGTGGGCATTGCCCTCTACATCGCAGGCGGCATCCGCGGTATGGAGCGCGGCACGCTCTCCGAACAGCGCGAGCCTGACGGCACGGAACGCTACGCCGAGATGGAGCTGCTCCGCCTTGGCGTGCCCCGCCGCGTCTTTACGTTGAGCCAAATAAAATATTGTGCCGACCGCGTGAAGTGGCTCTGGGACAACCGCAAGCTCATCGGCGGACTGGAGTGGGTCATGGAGCCCCCCGTCTTGCGCTTCTTCTACGGACGCCTCAAGGAGATAGGCCATTGGCAGGAAGAGCTCGCCGCAAAGTTCCGCGCAGACTTTGGCGAGAGTCTCTAAGCCGAACCCCGGGCTCGCCCCGTGCGAGTGCTGACACACAAGCCCCGGAGTGCCGCTCGGCGCCCCGGGCTTTTTTGCGCCTAAAGCCGACGTGCTTCCCGGCAGGTCGGAGCTGTCAGCTGGCAGTCGGCACCTGTCAGCTGATAGTCGGCACCTGTCAGCTGATAGTCGGCACCTATTATATAATACTCGGCATCTATTTCAAAACAGGTCGGACTTCGTGGGGAACAAGTCTGCTCCGGCGAGAAATAGTTCCGAGCTGCGCTGAAATCTCCGCCGCGTAAGGCCGGGCGCCTGCCGTTTTTTTCCTACTTTTGCCTACGGACGTAGCCGTAAGGCGAACACACCTTTTTCCAAAAGACAGGAAATAAAGCATAAACCCATAACACCCCCAAACATGAAGAAAACCACACAGGCCGTAGCCCTGCTCTCGCTCGCTCCCTTAGCCGCAGCGGCGCAGCGCTACAACGTCGTTTACATTATGACGGACGACCACACGGCGCAGATGATGTCGTGCTACGACAAGACCAACGGCGTGGAGACTCCGAACCTGGACCGCATCGCCAGGGACGGCGTGCGCTTCGTCAATTCCTACGTTGCCAACTCCCTCTCCGGCCCGTCGCGCGCTTGCATGATTACCGGAAAGCACAGCCACAACAACGGCTTCACCAACAACGAGCACGGCATCTTCGACGGCTCACAACAGACCATGCCAAAGCTCCTGCAAAAGGCGGGCTACCAGACGGCCATCATCGGGAAGTGGCACCTCGTCTCTGACCCCACGGGCTTCGACTTTTGGAACATCCTGCCGGCGCAGGGGGACTACTACAACCCGAACTTCATCAACATGGACGGCACGCAGACGCGGGAACACGGCTACGTGACGAACATCGTAACGGACAAGAGCATAGACTGGCTGGAAAACAAGCGCGACAAGAGCCGCCCCTTCGCACTCTTCATTCACCACAAAGCCTGCCACCGCTGCTGGCTGCCGGAAATAAAATACTTGCGCGAATATGAGGACAAGACGTTCCCTGTTCCCGAGACGTTCTACGACGATTATGCGGGACGCCCCGCCGCTGCGGCGCAGGAGATGGAGATTAGCCGCCACATGGACTTGGTTTACGACAACCACATCTATACCCCCGGCGCGAAAACGCCGCTCACGGAGACCTACCTCGGCATGATAGGCCGCATGGACAGCCGCGACCGCGCAGAGTACGACGCTTTCTACGACAGCCTCGCCGTTGATTTCCGCCAGCGCCAACTTACGGGTCGAGCGCTCGCCGAGTATAAATTCCAGCGCTATATGCGCGACTACGCCAAGGTGACCAAGAGCCTCGACGATAACGTCGGTCGCGTCCTTGACGAACTGGAGAAGCTCGGACTCCTGGACTCCACGCTCGTAGTCTATACCAGCGACCAGGGATTCTACATGGGCGAACACGGATGGTTCGACAAGCGCTTCATGTATGAGGAGAGCTTGAACACGCCCCTCGTCATGCGCCTGCCCAAAGGCCTCGAAGCACGCGGCGAGATAGAGGAAATGGTGCAGAACATAGACTACGCGCCCACCTTCCTTGACCTGGCCGGCGCTCCCGTGCCCGAAGATATGGACGGCGTCTCCCTGCGCCCCCTGCTCGAGGGGAAACACCCCAAGAACTGGCGCCGGAGCATCTACTACCACTACTACGAATACCCCGCCGAGCACGCCGTGAAGCGCCACTACGGCGTACGCACCGAGCGCTACAAGCTCATCCATTTCTACAACGACATTGACGAGTGGGAACTCTATGACCTGCAAACAGACCCCCACGAGCTGCACAACCTCTACGGACAACCGGGCACGGAGAAGCTTACGAAACAGCTACGCAAGGAACTCACCCGCCTGCAAGCCCAATATCACGACCCGATAGAGGCGGAGCTGAAGAAGCAGTGACGCCCTACCCTGCCGCCCCTCCCGACGGCACACCACAGCGCGGCGCGCGCGGAACCACATCCGCCTGCGCCGCGCTTTTCGTTCGCTTTTTGCCCGGAAAAGCAGCCTACTTCGTCCCCCTACGCGCCATTTCCGGCGTCCGTGCCGCCCTTTACGCCCTCGTAGTTGCCTTTTAGACATTTTTAGGTAGCATCTAAATCCTTTTTAGGTAGTACCTAAATCCTTTTCAGATACTACCTAAATCCTCTTCAGATACTACCTAAATCCTCTTCAGATACTACCTAAATCCTCTTCAGATACTACCTAAAAATAAATAGATACTACCTACAAAAAAACTACAGCCCGGTGCGCTGCAACGGAGCGCCTTCGCGGGCGGCGCTTTGCCCTTTGGCTTTTTCCTTATACCTTTGCGACGCGAACGGAAAGAGACTGCGAAGAGGCATGACCGACAAAACCGCTTTGAACTACGACCTGCGAGCGCTGCAGCTGCGCCTTGTGGACATACTCAAGGGCATTGACCGCGTGTGCCGCGAACATGGGCTGACGTACTACATCACTTGTGGCACACTCATCGGCGCCGTGCGCCACAAAGGCTTTATCCCGTGGGACGACGACTTGGACGTGGCCATGCCGCGCCCGGATTACGACCGCCTGCTGGCCCATGCCGCCGAGTGGATGCCGCGCCCGCTGGAAGTAGTGGCTTACGAGACTGACCCGGAGCGCTACCCCCTGCCCTTCGCTAAGGTGCAGGACGCCTCGACTACGCTCATCGAACGCCGACATCTGCCCTACCTGGGCGGAATATACGTGGACGTTTTCCCGCTCGACGGGATGACGAAGAGTCGCTGGGGGCAATGGGTGCACTTCTCCCGCTATTTCTATTATAAGAAGGTGATATACTTCCTTCATCGCGACCCCTTCCGCCACGGGCACGGCACCTCGTCGTGGATACCGCGGCTGTGTCGGCGCCTGTACACTTTGCCGGGCGTGCAGGAGCGGATGAAGCGCTTGCAAAAGCAGTATGACTACGAGGGGAGCCCACTCGTCGTGGAGCACGACAAGGCGCGCAAGAGCGTCGTGCCGAAGAGCGCGTACGGGAAGCCCGTCCCGCTGGAGTTCGAGGGACGCCTGTATCCCGCCCCGGCACACCCCGACGTGTACCTGCGGCAGGTTTACGGCGACTATATGACCGTGCCGCCGCCCGACGAGATTAAGCAACACCGCTTCCACTATCTGGATTTGGAGCACCCCTACCGCGAATACCGCGGCACGGTGGGTGCGGTAGACTAAGGGCTTCGGGACACGTGGAAGCCGGCACCTTCTTCCGACAAGGCGCGTGAAGCATCGCCGTCTTACGCTACGAAATGCTATGAAGAAATTATACATTGAGACATACGGTTGCCAGATGAACGTGGCCGACTCGGAAGTCGTGGCCTCCGTGATGCGCATGGCGGGCTACGAACCTACGGCCGACCAGAGCCAGGCCGACGCCGTCTTCCTGAACACGTGTTCGGTGCGCGAACGGGCTGAACAGCGCGTAGTCCACCGGCTGGAGGAGCTGGACGCCCAGCGGCGCCACGGCCGGCACTTCATCATCGGCGTGCTGGGCTGCATGGCCGAGCGCGTACGGGCTGAGCTCCTCGAGAAGCGACATGCCGACTTGGTAGCCGGCCCCGACGCTTACCTTTCTCTGCCCCAGCTCACCGCACAAGCCGAGCTGGGACACAAAGCTATGGACGTGGAGCTCTCCACCACGGAGACCTATCGCGACGTCGTGCCGCTGCGCTCTTGGGGGCCGCACCTGAGCGGATTTGTCAGCATCATGCGGGGCTGCAACAACTTCTGCCACTACTGCATCGTGCCTTACACGCGGGGCAGGGAGCGTAGCCGCGACGTGGAAAGCATCTTGCGCGAAGCCCGCGACCTGCAACAGCGCGGCTACAAGGAGCTGACCCTGTTGGGGCAGAACGTGAACAGCTATCGCTGCCCCTCGGCGGAGGCTGAAGGCGGCGTAGTGACGTTCCCCACCCTGCTCCGCACCGTGGCACGCGCCGTGCCGGGGATGCGCGTCCGCTTCACCACCTCGCACCCCAAAGACATGTCCGACGAGACGCTACGCGTCATAGCGGAAGAGCCGAACGTCTGCCGCCACATCCACCTTCCCGTGCAAAGCGGCTCGGATGCTGTCTTGAAACGTATGAACCGCAAATACACCCGGGCGTGGTATCTGGACCGGGTCGCCGCCATACGACGGATAGTCCCCGACTGCGGCCTCTCAACCGACATCTTCGCCGGCTATTGTGGCGAGACGGAGGAGGACCATCGGCAGAGCCTCTCGCTCATGCGGGAGTGCGCTTACGACAGTGCCTTTATGTTTAAGTATAGCGAACGCCCGGGCACCTACGCAGCCCGCCACTTGCCCGACGACGTGCCTGAAGACGTGAAGGTGCGCCGCCTGAACGAACTCATCGCCCTGCAAAACGAGCTGAGTGCCGCTTCGAACAAACGCTGCGAGGGCTTAACGTTCGACATCCTCGTGGAAGGCACCTCCAAACGCTCGCGAGAGCAGCTTTACGGCCGCACGGAACAGAACAAAGTGGTTATCTTCGACCGGGGTACGCACCACGCGGGCGAGACGTTGCGCGTAAAGATAACCGGCTCCACCGCCGCGACGCTCTTCGGCGAAGTGGTGGAAAAGGATTAGGGCATGAAAATCGTGGAAGCCTTTTCGGAGGGGAAGAAGCCCGGCGCAGCGTGTGAAGACGGCTACCTCGTGACGCAGGACTTTGCCGCCGTTGTGGATGGAAGCACGTCAAAGTCGCGCTACCCCCACCCCGGCCTTTCCACCGGACGCGCCGCCATGCATACCGTGCTCGCCGCCCTGCGCAACCTGCCGGCTGAAAGCACCATGCCGCAAGCGCTGACCCACTTCACGGAAGCCCTGCGCCGCGCCACCTTCTCCTATTATCATACGTCCCGACTTCCAGCCGAGGCGACCGACCGCCTGACGTGCAGCGCCGTGGTGTATTCGGCCGCCCGGCGCGAAGTGTGGTTTTTCGGCGATTGCCTTGCCCGTTGGGGCGGACATACCTACACCCACCCCAAAGCCGTCGACGCCGTGCTCGCCGGTATCCGTCGCGACGTCGTAGGCTGGTACTTGCTAAAAGGCATGACGAGCGACGAGGTGCGACGCAACGACCCGGGGCGAGCCTTCATCCTGCCGGCGCTGCGGGAGCAGTGCTTCTTCCAGAATGATGCAAATCCCTACAACCCCTTCCGTTATCTCGTGCTCGACGCTACGCCGGCCGACCCCGCCTTGGTGCGCGTAGCGTCAGTAGGAACGGCGCGCTACGTCGTCCTGGCTTCCGACGGCTACCCCGCCCTCTTTGACACGCTCCCCGAGACGGAAACGCACCTCGCCGGCCTGCTGCACGAAGACCCGCTCTGCATCGGCTCCCTCTGCGGCACGAAATGTTGGGCTGAAGGCAATCGTTCCTATGACGACCGTACTTACTTGAAAGTAGAACTTTAGCATGGACACCTCCGACCTATCCCCCCTGAAAGTCACGCTGCTCCAGACTTCCCCTATACTGCACGACGAAGCGGGCAACATTTCCGTCGCCGAACGCCTCGTCTGCGCCCACCCCGGCGCGGCGCTATACGTCTTGCCCGAGATGTGGGCCACGGGCTTCGGCATGCGCGAGCCTAAATCCGCCCTCCGCGCCCACGAGTGGATGCGCCACACTGCCTGCCGCCTCGGAACGGCCATAGCGGGCTCCCTGCCCTTCGAGGAGAACGGCGTGTTTTATAATAGGTTCTACTTCGTCACGCCCGAGGCCGAGTTTTCATACGACAAATGGCACCTCTTTGCCTACGGGGGCGAGACGCGCCACTTCCGGGCAGGCCGACAGCGCGTCATAGTGCCTTATGGTGGCTTCCGCATCTTGCTTGCTACGTGCTACGACTTGCGTTTTCCCGTTTTCCTGCGTTGTTGCAACGATTACGACTTGATTCTTCACGTAGCCTGTTGGCCCTATTTACGAGAGAGTGCTTACGACGCATTACTCACGGCACGAGCCATTGAAAACCAGTGCTACGTGGTCAGCGTCAACCGCACGGGAAGCGAAGGATTCACGCACTATAACGGTGGAAGTTGCACCCTTGCACCGGACGGAACCGCTCTATGCCGTCTGGGTTCGGAGCCCGCAGCCGCAACAGTGGAGCTATCGCTCGGCAAACTCCAATCCTACCGCCACCGCTTCCCCTTCCTACGCGACGCTGACGCTTTCCGCCTCGCGCCGTAAAGCTTCCGCCGCACCATGGCTGGTCAGAGATGTGACAATATGCCCCTACTATCTCAATATCTCCGCCTTTGCGTGCGAGAGAATGATGCTTAAAAGAAGAAGTCGGGGTAAGTACGCTACCGCCCGGCTTCGCGCCGCGCCGCCGTTGTCCTCCACGTCGTGCAGGAAGGCGCGGGTTGCGCGCTCGTCAACCTCTTTCTTCAAATCATCGGTGAGGTGGTCATGCACCCCGTCGAGGAACTCGCCGTAGCGCTCCTCGCCCACCAGCTCGCGCAAGCCCTTGTGCGCCACCGTCTCGTGCATCACCGTCGAGGCCACGTCCGCCGCATCCGCGTTGTTCGGCAGGACGATGACCACCTCGCCCGTCCGCGTGTCGTACCATCCCTTCGCGCCGCGCCGCCTCCGCTGCACCTCCGCGTCGGCATGCGTTATCTCCGAGACGTCCTCCACGATGCGCAGGGGCGTGTGTAACTGCCCGCTCAGATGCTCCGCCGCGCTACGCTTCGCCGCAGGTGCCGCAGCCTCCGCCTTCGCAGCCTCCGCCGAGCGCTCTCCGCTCGTGCGGTAAATGTCGGTCACGCCCCGGTCGGCAAGGTTCTTGCCGCGCCCAATTTTTTCTCCGCCCGGGAGCGCCGGGTTCTCAAACTCTTTTACTACCTTTGCGGCAGAATCCAAATCCAAGTAGTCCACGTCAGCGAGATTCCTTCGCTGTTGGTCTATCAGAGTTTGGATTTTTTCTTTGTCCACGTACAAAGCTTTCCCCTGCGTCAGCCAGTTTAGCCACTCCGCATTATCCTTGGGGTATAAGCCGCGAATACTCGAAACCTCTGCGTTGCCTCTCTTTTGGTTGAAGTGAACGCCGACGACGAAGTTCTTCCCCTCGTGCTGTATTTCCACGATGGCGTTCTGAGCCTTCCCCTTATCGCCGTAGCTAAATACCGCAATAGGCGATTGTAAAGCCTTCACGAGGCCTTTCATTTCCGCCATATTAAACGGATGATGGGCTGCGTTGGCTTTCGTTGACAGGTGGCTTGCACTAAGTTCTATCGGCACGTCGGGAAAGCCCGTGCTGCGCAATATAGCGCCGGGGCGTCCGAGCCGATAAACGTGCCCCGCCTCCTGCTTCCCGTCTATCTGCTGCTGCAATTCTTCGTCGAAGCGCTTGCTTGTAGCTTCAATGTCATCTTCCTTCTCCTCCGCCCGGCTCTCGCTTGCTCCTTCCTCGCCGCGCAGGAATATCTGGTCTTCGCGCGCCACGTCCTCCGTCTCCGCTGCCAGCGTGCGCCGACGCTCCTCGGCGCTCATCCCGAGGCGCTTCTGCACGTTGCGCGCCTCCACCTCGCCGCCAAGCGACCTATAGGCATCATAGGGCGACATTTCCATATTGGTATGCCTGTACTCTTCTCTAATCCGTGCCCCTTCAGCTTCAAGTTCAGCATATTCAGGGTCTTTCAATGTCAACTGCACATAATCTTCTCCTGTTTCTTCCGAGAGTTTTTTTATACGCTCTCTGAAATCACTCCATTTACGACGAAGCTGCTCTTCGCGGTCTTGCAAATCAAGAAATTCTTTAGACCTCGTGTCTTTGCGCTCGGCATACATTCGAGAAAGGACACTCTCCTTGTTCCCGCCCGGCGCAAAGCCCTCAATACTTTGTATCGCGTGCTGCACCTCGTGAAGAAGCACAGAACGCTTTTCAGCAGATTTAACCAGCTTGGAGTTAATAAATATCTTATTTTGCTCCCTGTTATATAGGCCAAGCATGCTACCCATACCAACGGCCGTGTATACCACCTTGACGTCTCTAAGCTGCGGGTAAGCCTTAAAGAGCTGCTCTGCTTTATCTCCGGCGAGGACGTCGTCGAGGTGCAAATCTCGCGGTGGAAGGTACGTATCGCCGGCCCTGTTGCCGCCAATGTCCAAGCCTGTACGTTTAAGGAAGGAACGGTAGTTTTCCTTCTGCTTGTCCGACATATTCTTCCACTCCATAGACGCGTATCTTTTGAGCGTTCTCTTGTCTTTGTCAGAAAGCGCCTTCTCTATCTCCACATACTTATACGCTCTCTCCGCGTCGTCCATGTTGACGTACTCCGCGTCCGGCACCTCGTAGCGCCACTTGCCGTCTGCGCCGCGCTCCCAGCCCGTCGCCAGCTTTACGGCCTTGGCGTCCCGGCCTGCCTTCTCCATCTCGCGCGCCACGGAGAGCGCGT
>CAZXJS010000022.1:0-45243 GCA_964641085.1 uncultured Prevotellamassilia sp.
ACTGGATATCCCTAATTTGGAGGTTTTCAACTTTTACCGGACACCAATAAAAAAATTAGGGCCGGATTTCCCACATGGGGATCCGACCCTTTGTTGTCATCTTATTCCGATAATATAGGAGGAAGCAACTCGTGGGTGCGCGGCGCTTCGTCTTAGGCCGAGGCGCACTGCTGGCTTCTGGCCTCGGCGAGCCAGGCTGCGCAGCGCTGCGGGTCGGCGTGGCGCTCATGGGCATACGCCTCGACGAGCTTGCTGAAGAAGGCTGCGTCGCCATCGAGCTGCGCCAGGCTGGCACAGCCGCGCTCCACGCTGACGTGGCCGCCCGTCTTGAGGCTGTTGGTGTCGATGAGCGCGAAATGGTAGCGCCCCTCAATTTTGTCATAAAGGATATTGTCAGAGGAAAAGTCGCGGTGGAGGAAGCCGCCCTCGTGCAGCCGCGCGACGTAGTGGGCAAAGGCGCAGATAAGCTCGTCGCGCTCCGCCTCGCCCAAGGCCTGCACATCGGCCATGCTGTGCTTATACTCCGAGAGCAAGCAGACGAAATAGGTAGAGTCCTTGGTCAGGCTGCGGCGGTAGGAGACGTAAGCGATGGGCTCGGGGCTCTCAAAGCCTCGCTCGCGCAGCTCGAGGGGTTTGACGTATGCCTTCTTCGCCTTGGGCGCCTTGTAGAGCTTCACGGCCATGCGCTTGCGCCAAGGCAGGTGGCCGTAGTGCTTCACGCAGAGCGTCAGCTCGCCCACGGTAAGGGCTTTAATGACGTTGCGCCCTTTGTGTATGAGTTTTCCCTCTTGGTGAAAATGCTGGTCGATATGCGCCACGTAATCGCGCAGGTTTTCAAATTTGGGGTTGAGCAGGAGTGTCATGAGCCTCGGGCTTTTCGCCCGCGAAGTGCGAGCGGGCAGGTTGTTGACAGGTTAACACGCAAAGGTACGAACTATTAGCCACTTACGCAACGGCCGTCCTCTTTTTTACCTCGCGGTGGCTCAATAGGGTGTAGGCGGAGTAAAAGAAACGGCATCTCAGTACAGCATTGGCTCTTCTCATCATTCCTTTGCTTCATATATGCCTTTTTATTTGTTGTGTACTGACCTTCTTCTTAAAACAATGCATCGTTATAAATCTATATGGTCGGGGACTATGTCATCTGCTTCCTGTATAGAGATTTGTGGTTCTATAACGTTTGGTATGGGTAAGCGATTTTAAGTTAGCCACTAACAAAGTATGCCATGTCAATGTAATTTGAGAAAAGACCAAGTCACACGGCAAATATGTCTTAGTTTCTAATACTTCGTTTGTAATACGTCAACTAAGCAACTTTCAGCTATTCTGAGAGTTTTTATTCACACATTCCAATGTATGAGCATCATTTTCACTTCTCTCTTTTCTTATTCTTTGGCATCCAAATTACAACCTTTGGACCATCCATAACTACGCTTACCCACACTAAACGTTATAGAACCAGATTTGTTAATTGAAGATGGAAAAGCTAAGGAATTGATATTGCCTTTATCGAATGTCAAAAGTAATTGAGATACCTGTTTCCTTTTCATTATCTTTGATAGAGATTACTACACTATGATCTGTTTTAGCAAAGAAAAATGGAGTCACATAGCCAGTTTCTGAAATATAGATTCTACCATCTTTCAACTCAAATTCGCCTGAATCAGGAAACTCTCCACCTTTGATTTTCATATTATATTCGTCCTCTTCCGTTGTATATTTTAACATTACAATAGACTTGGAAGGTAAGAAGGTCAGAATGTAGTCTTGATAGTGAAATTCTTGTTTTGCACTACTTCTGTCTTCACTTTTGTCGCTTGATATAGATACGTCATCAGGTTTGTTATTATCTTCAAGAGATGAAGTGGGATTTTTTTCGCCAATTCGTGGTCTTCTATTTCCTTTAAATTCTCCCTTTATAGACAAGGCAAAATCATAAAGCCTTTCCCATTCTTCATTACTAAGAGCAGGTGTCTCAGGAAATACTCTGTTTGACAGATTCAGTTCCTTCCTCTTTTCCAAAGCATCAATAATATGCGCGTCATTTTCCGTTTCCTTTCCCCAGCGTTCCTTGCATACAATCCATCTTATGTCCATCTCTGTCTCAAAAGATTTATCATCACTTAAAGCGCGAACTTGCTCATAGTAAGGAACAGTATCTTTATATATACCACGATTTTCAAGTAGTTTGCCAAGATTAATAAACACTAAAGGTGCAACTCGGCTTCTAGAATAAATCTTAAACGGTTGTAGCAAGTCCTTAATAGACTTGCCAGATTTCAATTCTCTCCCAATTTCAACTTGATAAGATGTTTGATTAAACTGCTTTATGGATTCAATGGCATTAAACAGCAAATCAGCACTGGGATCTAGATAATGCTTGATCGGACGTTCCCATGTTGATAAATCAGATAATTTTGCCATAGCTACAGCTATGAAAGCTTCTTGATTAATGCCTGTTATGCCCGCAAGTGTCAACTCTGCTAATAGAGTATTGACCTCTTCTAACGAAGAAGCCAAAGAAAACATGTATGGTACTATTTCTTTAAAATCAAGATAGGAATGGCTATTCCTTACAGCTTTACAAATGATAACCTTTTCCGATTGACTCAGTTCTATTTTTTTATTCTTCTCATATTCTTTGAGGATGTTTTTTGCCCAATCTTGTTCTCCTGTTCCCTCTGCAAAAATTATCTTTTGCGGATAGGGGGACATTTCATATTGAGCAATAAAGTATTCCTTGGGAAGTAATTTGCGATCCAATTTTTCCCATAGTGATATTGCTTGTTTCTTAGATCCGCTTCTATAAGCTGCTTCAGCAATTTCGGAAAAATTTAATGCAATGCCTCGCTCTTGTAGCTTAGGCAAATGTTCTATGATGACATCAAAATCCTTTGGAGCATGTCTATCATCGGTAAACGTTATTCTGTTAGCAACTTCCTTAATAATATTTTGCCAAACTGCCAATTGTTCGTCAGGATGGCTTTCAATCCATTGAGACACATCGACTATTATTTGTCTTAAATCACCTGCTAACATGGGGTAGCTTTGCTCTATACGTTCACACCATTTGATTCGAGTGTCTTCTGGGATGTATTTTCTTAATTTAGAAATAGATACAATAATTCCGTTGCTATATTTTTCATATAACGCAGTCCAATAGCACTTCAATGCTTCTCCGTATTCTTCTGCTTTCTCGAATTCTTTAGAAGCATCTAAGAATTTACCTTCCTCTTCCAACGCCTTTGCTTGGCATTCGGCAGCTTTTTTTGAGTTTCCTTTTACTTCATACATCACTGCAACTTGTCGGAAAGAGAAAGCATCATGCTGGTTGGCAGCATTTTGTTCCATTCTTTCAATCTCTTCTTTTGAATCTTTCACCGTTAGGTCATCGAATGTGACCTTTTTGTCAGAGCCATCAAGTATTCCCCCAATCAAAGAAGTGTCACTTTCCCCTACTTCTTTCCACTCATTTCTCTTGGTAGATGATAAGCTTAGCATCATCTTTTCCTGTAATAGACGATTTTCCTTGAATTTCTCATGGTCGATATAGGTGAAAGCAAAAGACCAAAAAGAGTTTGGGGTAAATTCATCAAGTATGTACAACCTGGAAGTTGCACGAGTCACAGCAACGTAAGCGTTACAGATTTGATACTTTAACTCTATGTCTCTTTCAGAATTGCTGTCTGGCTTGTCGAACCATTTCAGTAATTCTTTTGTCCGAAAATCAGAGCCCTCCTTTGCTAATCCGAAACCATAAATCACCACATTAGCAAATTCTAATCCCTTGGCTTGGGCTGGAGAATATATTCTAATGTTCTGAGGTATACCATTCTGAAATATTATTTTACCTTTAAGCGGAGAATTATTAATATAGTCCTCCACATTTTCTCCCTCTGCAATTGGAGCAATCATAAGAACTTGATGTCCTTTGACAGCCTCCCAAAAACTCATGTTTTCTGTTGGCGAAACGCAATAGATAGATGCCCCATCGACAGAGAAGTGAGGTATTTGCGGCTTTGAGTACTCACCGAATCTCGTAGCCCGAATTAACTGTATTTTATTGGCAAGTTTGACTATTTGACGAGTTGAACGGAAATTTTCATGGAACTCGATTGGCTCAGGAAGTTTACTAATGTCTTTTTTATCTCCGAGCCCAGTTAGTTCGAACAGTCTATCAACAAAATACCCTCGTAGAGAATCCCAACTAAATCCAGTTGGATTTAATGTCTGAAATTCATCTCCAGCAAATACAAAAGGTATCTTCTTTATATCTTCTACATTGTGTATCGTTCTATGAGAAAACGATGATATATTCAAAATAAAGTCAAGTTCTATTCTCGTGAAATCTTGTGCCTCGTCACAATATACAGCAGAGAACATTTCTTCAGCATACTCTTTTTCTAAGCAAAACCGTACAATGTCTTGGTCATCCCAATATCCTTCTTCTGATGAAAGCCGTTTATACCATTTTTCCCATACTTTGTCGAAAATAATTTTATACGTAGCTGAACTGACGCTGGGAGACTTACATTCTTCAACATACATCTCTGGTGTCATTATTGTTTGGGCATTCCAACCTTTTATATATGTCCGAATCACATGCCAGCATAGACTTGGGCCATATTTTTTCTTTGCTTCTGTGTTTTTCCCGAATTTATCTTCCCATTTCCGCTTAAAAGTAGGAAATGAAATATACTTACTATTAGGAAATAGCTTTTGAAACTTTTCAGAGCTATGCTCACGCACACATTTAATAAGTAAATCTCTAAAGACGGCAAAGAACGCATCTTTTACAGGAGCTATGTCTCTTCTGTATTCTAAATTGCAGTTTTCCATCGCCTTGTGATAAGAATCATTCTTATCCAAGAGACTAACAGCAAGTTTCTCGGCATCATCTATGAGTGTTTTACTATACGATAGATATACAGGAGGTAATAGATACTCGTTTTCTCCTTCTTTAGGTTTGCACACTAAATATCGCAAAATAATCTCTGCGAAAAGATATTGCAACATTGTGGACTTCCCACTACCAGCCCTTCCTGTGATAAACATAGGGTAATCTTGGTGATCTTGTGACACAACGTCAATTTGGTCATCTGATAATACCAAATTACTTTTGGCATCTTGTTCCATTAAACGCCATTGGTCTGGTCGCTCCAAATATTCAAAAGGATATCCTCTACGGAAGTCAGTGGGTGGCTCTTTACTCTCACTGTCGTTAATCAGTTTTATGTTTTCTTTTGGAAGTAGTGCGGACAAAATCCAATTAGCACCTTTGTGATAGATAAGTATTACGTTATTTTTGGTAGATATATTACCCCAACCTTCCTTATCTGTTAAATGGTTATAAATATACTCCGATATTTTTTTTGCTGCTTCAGAAAACTCTTCAAAAGACAACTCAGAATCCTCTTTCTTGGATATTTGGTCTACCCAATCTTTAGTTTCATATACAATGTACTCAAAAAGATTGTGGTTAATGGAAAGAGAGCTTAAATGAATTCATATTCTTTACTCATTAAACTGGGCTTCACCTCTTCCATAACTACATTTTGGCTGTCAAGTTCCTGTAATGCTAATTGGATATATTTGTTCCAATCTATATTGCACAGACCTGTGATTGTGTCTCTCTCAGCAGTGGAGGTTCTGGATCTCTCGAACTTTGTATACTCAGAATCACCTCTTTTGAAAACTCTCAATGCAACATGTATGTGAAAAAAATTGCCATCTTTATCATTATAGTCTTTACATGCCAACACGATTCTAAAATTACCACTTTCTTTTTTGGGTCTCATATAATTCCCAGGAAAGTTTGGATAGTAGTTTCGGATGTTAGGTACATAATTATCCTTTGATAGATCTCCCCGAAATGTAAGCAAGACCTTTTGTACTCCATACTTCTTTTCTTCCTCGTCATAACGAGGGGTTGTAAAGACGAAATATTTTTCCATAAATTGTTGCTAAAGGTTTGTTTTATGTCAATTTTAATATATGATGCTCTCGTTATATGCTCTTGTTTCTCTAAACGTAATAACAGGAGTAACTTTTTTCAACGTTTCCATGTTTACGATGGATTCATAAGGTAAATCTTTTGATAGGTTAGAATCTATCCAATCATTATTCCATAGGGGATTGATTCCATTACCCATAACAAGTTGACAAAGGCGCATAGTATATGGTGATTTATTTCTTTTCTTATCTTGAGTATATGTCATGTTTTGAAGCCAAAGCTGGTTATAATCGGAGTTTGGCTGTTCGCAAAGTTTTTTGTAAACTTTGTTGATTATATCCTGCTTTTCTCTCATATCCTTTAGTGAATCTACCATGCGACTAATAACACGAAGTGCGTAATGGACTACAGTAACATTGTCTAAAGCTATCTGCGCAGCTATAGCTGACATCGCACGCACACTTCCACCAGTAAGTTTTCGATGAATTGTCACTTTCTTTTTAACTGTTTTATTGTTTACTATGTCAATTTCTTCAACTTCTTTTTCAAAAGGCTTTAACCATTTTTCCATACGCTTATCAATGTCAGAGAGCAAAGTTTTCAACTGACCTCCATTGGGGAACTGCCGACCAAACATTAATAAATACAATAAATGCTTTTCAAAGCTATCGAAATCAACACCTTTCTTGTTGAAAACAGGTGTATTGTAAACATAAAATAGCTTATCAGGTTTAATTGAATCAACAACTATTGTATCACTTATCTTGGTTTTTTGTGAATTCATACGAAAATTCAGACCTTCAAGAACTGATTGCAGAATATATGATATTCGTTCCAAAGTATTCTTGTCATTACAAAAGACACGATAGTCATCACGATAACGTACAATCTCATAATCCTTTATTTTTTTACTTTGCAATGCTTCATGAAGTAATAAGTCCGAATAACCAAGAACTATCTCTCCAATGAAGTCAAATAAGGTGCTCCCTTGTGGTATCCCTATATTATGACCATGTTGAAAAGCACGAAGGAATATTTGGATGTTTTCAGCTAATATGTTGTTTTCGTCATTTTCGAACTTTGTGTTTTTACAAAGTAACGCCCACTCAATTGACTGAGGATTGATACTACCATAACAATTTGTTATGTCGGTCACAAACATATAACGGTATTCCAAGGAAAGTTCCAGAGAGCGTTGTTCAAACTCATTCCACCAATTTAAGATGGTAGTCGATTTATGGAATGGTTCAACGCTTTCAGGGATGATTGGTAAGGCACAAGAGTTGAGATGAGGTACAGTATAAGCTTTAAAGCATTTTTGAATTGCTGCCCAACCAGAGGAGCAGCACACCTCTCGTGCTAAAAAATAGTAAAGAAATGGATTTGCAAGAATCAGTGGTCGAACAGCATAGCGGCCATCCTTATTGAGAAGAATGTCAAGATTTACATTTGGTAAATCATTAGGATTAACTTCTGTCAAACAATCTTTATATCTTTGGCCGCCGATACTCTTACGTACGAAGTTTAGCACCTCATCAAAGTTGAAATACTCCGGTAATTCAAAACTATGATACTGTTCGGACTTCATTAAGAAGTCCAAAGCTTTGTCGGAAGTGAGTGATAAAATGTTTTTTCTTTTTGGGGTACGCATATTCTTTGTTTTAAAATATTAGGTGCAAATAAAGACGTTTCTTATTAAAAACAAAAGATAAAACAAGACAAAAGTAACAAAAAGCAGTTTTGGGGTACTTTTGTGTCACTTATCTACATCAAAAGAACATCTAAGCTGCAAGAATCTGTTGCCAGACTTCACTATAGTTATCCTACATGGATTCCCTAACGAGGAAGGTACATCTCTTTGTGCGGCCCCCCCCCTCACAGCCGGAAGAGGTGGCGGGCGTTGGTCGTCGTTATGCGAGCCACGTCGGCGGGAGTGGTGTCGTATATCTCGGCCAGCTTGTCGAGGATGTGGGGGATATAGGCCGGCTCGTTGCGCTTGCCGCGGTGCGGCGTGGGCGCTAAGTAGGGCGCGTCGGTTTCTACGACGAGGCGGCTGAGGGGTACCGCCTCGCGTAGCACGGCGGGCAGCGTGCTGCTGCGGAAGGTCACGATGCCGCCTATGCCTAAGTAGAAGTTCGGCGATTCCAGCAACTCGCGCGCCTCGTCGGCCGTACCGCTGAAGCAGTGGAAGACGCCGCCGTGGAGTTCTCCTGCGCGCGGCCGCAACACTTGCAGCAGGTCCGCCTGCGCCGAGCGACAGTGGATGGACAGCGGCAAGCCCAGCTCGCAGGCCCAGCCTACCTCTTCGCGTAGCACGGCGGTTTGCTCTGCCTTGCGCGAGTCGTCCCAGTAGTAGTCCAGCCCCACCTCGCCCACGGCAACGTACGGATTGCCCGCCTCGTGCAGCAGGCGTCCCATCTCCTCCACCAGGGGCCAAGGGTTGGCCGGCAGCTCTTCGGGTTGCAGGCCCATCATGGGGTAGCAAAAGCCGGGGTAGTCGGCCGCGAGGCGTAGCATGCGGGGGATGCTTGCGGCGTCTTCGCACGGCAGCAGCAGCGCTTCGGCTCCCGCTGCGCGGGCGCGGCTTACTACGGCGTCGCGGTCGGCGTCGAACTCCGCAGCGTAGATGTGTGTATGCGTGTCGATGAAGCCTATGCGGCTCTCTGTCTCGGTGCGGGATGGGGTGGGGGGAGTTTGGCTCATGCGTCAGCGCGGTCTTTCCCGCTGTCTTTCTCGCGTATCTCTACGCGCCGTATCTTTCCGCTGATGGTCTTGGGCAGTTCGTCCACGAACTCCACTACGCGCGGATATTTGTAGGGTGCCGTCTCATGCTTTACGAAGTTCTGAAGCTCCTTCACCAGCGCTTCGTCAGCTTTGTCTTTCCATTCTTTTCCCAGCACGACTGTGGCTTTCACCACCATGCCCCGTATGGGGTCGGGCACGCCCGTTATGGCGCATTCCACGACGGCGGGGTGTTTCATCAGTGCGCTCTCCACCTCGAAGGGGCCTATGCGGTAGCCGCTCGACTTTATGACGTCGTCTGCGCGGCCTACGAACCAGTAGTAGCCGTCTTCGTCGCGCCAGGCCAGGTCGCCCGTGTAGTACACGCCGTCGTGCCAGACGCGGTGCGTCAGCGCCTCGTCGCGGTAGTAGCCTTTGAAGAGTCCTAAGGGTAGCTTCTCTTGCGTCCGCACCACGATCTGGCCGCGTTCGCCGTCTTCGCAGGGCGTGCCGTCCGGGCGGAGCAGGTCGATGTCATACTGCGGATTGGGCTTGCCCATGCTGCCCGGGCGCGGTTCCGTCCAGGGAAACGTGCCCAGTGTCATCGTCGTCTCCGTCTGCCCGAAGCCCTCGCGCAGGCGCAGGCCGGTCAGCTCGTAGAAGCGGTCGTACACTGCGGCGTTCAGCGCCTCGCCCGCCGTGCAGCAATAGCGCAGCGAGCTTAGGTCGTACCGGCTGAAGTCTTCCTGTATCAGGAAGCGATACACCGTCGGCGGCGCGCAGAACGACGTGATCTTATATTCCTCCATCTTCTTGAGGAGCTTCTCCGCCGTAAACTTCTCGTGGTCGAAGACGAAGACGCAGGCGCCGGCGAACCATTGGCCGTAGAGCTTTCCCCAGACGGCCTTTCCCCAGCCCGTATCTGCCACCGTCAGGTGTATGGAGTCCGGCCCCAGGTTGTGCCAGAAGACGCCCGTCGTCAGGTGTCCCAGGGCGTAGAGGTAGTTGTGCGCCGCCATCTTGGGCTCGCCGCTCGTTCCGCTGGTGAAGTACATCAGCATCGTGTCGCTGTTCGTGTTGACGAAGGCCGGCCGCTTGAAGGCCGGCGCCTCGGGCCACTCTGCCGCCCAGTCGTGGAAGCCCGCAGGCACCTCAGGCCCTACGCTCACCAGCGTCTCCACCGTCGGACTCTCGCTCATGGCTCCCGCCACCTGCTCCAGAACGTACGGCTCGCCCACGCAGACGATGGCCTTCACCGAGGCGCGTTGGTTGCGATAGACGATGTCCGGCGTCGTGAGCATGTGTGTCGCCGGAATAGCCACTGCCCCAATCTTGTGCAGCCCCAGCATGCACAGCCAGAACTGCAGCCTGCGCTTCAGTATCAGCATCACCATGTCGCCCCGCCCGATGCCCAGCTCCTGCAGGTAGGCTGCCGTGCGATCCGTCTGCTCCTTCAGGTCGGCAAACGTCAGGCGTACGCAGGCGCCCTGCTCGTTCGTCCAGATGAGCGCCACTTTCTCCGGCGCCTCGGCCGCCCACGCGTCCATCACGTCGTAGGCAAAGTTGAAGTTCTCGGGTACGATGAAATGCAGATGTTCGCGGAAGTCTTCTTCCGAGCTGAACTGCGTCTGCGTCAGAAATCTCTCAATCATAAAGTACGTTTTTGCCCCGCGCCTCCGCCCGCTGTCTATGCGCTGTCACAGCGCGCCAAGGCGTCGTAGCGGGTTGCGCCCCGTCAGAGTATGATGGCGAAGAATTTTGCCGGCTTGCCGTCCAGTGCGCGCATGGCGTGCGGCTGGGTGGAGTCGAAGTAGATGCTGTCGCCGGCCTCCAGCGTGAAGCGATGCTTGCCCACGGCTACCTCCATCCGCCCCTCCATCACCATCTCAAACTCCTGTCCGTCGTGCGTGTTCAAGTCTTGGAACGTGTCGCCCGGCTTCGGGTCCACGGTGACCATGAAAGGCTCCGCCCGCCGCCCGCGAAACCCTGCCGCCAAGCTCTCGTAGCGGTACGCCGCGTTGCGCGAGACGTGAAGCCCCTCGCCGCGCCGCGTCAGGTAGTAGCGGCTCATGTGCGGCTCCTCGCCGAAGAGCAGCACGTCCAGCGCAATGCCGTATTTTCGGCTAATCTTTTGCAAGTTGGCCACGGAGACGTCCGCCTCGCCGCTCTCCATGCGTTCATACTGCGCCGCCGTGATGCCGCAGAGCTCCGCCACCTCCGCCGCCGGAATATCCAGCACCTCGCGCAACCCGCGCAGGCGCTCGCCGATCTGCCTTAGTTGTTCGTCCATAGGGGTATTAGCCTGTTTATGTCGCAAAGTTAAACATCTTCCGCCTCAACGCCGCCGCTCCCCCCGCCTTTTTTCTACGCACTCTATAGAGTCTAACAGCAAGTGCAACGGATACTCTTTCTTTTGAGTGTGTCTAAGCGAATACGCAAAAAAGGGACCTGACCGTTAGGACAAGCCCCGAAACGTTTGTAGTTTTAGGTGACAAAACTTAAAGCGTTCAAAAATGCTTCGTGCTTAATGTTATCTTGGACTATTAATAGTAAACTGGTATGATTTACCTGCGCGGGAGATGTCTATTATCATATCTCCCTTTCTGTATGACTGGTCGCCGTTTATTCCGTCATTATACAATTGGTAGCCCATATTAACAAGTTCCATGCAGATGTTATCGTAAGCACCACGATTGAAGACTTGAAGGCTTATGACTGTGCCAAATCCCACAGAGACTATCATAACTATTGACGAGTTGCCTTTAGAAAATGAAGTCGGCATTCCTTCACGGTCAACAGTGCAGTTTTTGTAATATATCTCAACGCCATTGTGGGAGCCCAAACCTTCTATCTGATTTTGTTTTAGGTGCTTATATCCTTTCTTTGATAAAGAAGAACCTGGATAACTGTCATTGACCATTGCGGAAATCAATGTGTTGATGTCGATGATGTCAGAATATCTCTGAGCATTTACTGCTATTGAGACAAAGAGAAATACCATGACAAGTAGAAGATTTCGTTTTTTCATAATTGTTTGATTTTAAAATGTTAATAATGTAGTAGATCCCAACGGAAAGTGCAATTGTACGAAATTATGCTGAAGAAGCATCGCTTTGGCCTCTGAAAGTTTAGTTTTTCTCCGCGTTCTCTTTTTTTTGAAGAGTCCAACAGCAAATGCAACGTTACGAAAAAAATCTGAAGAAGCATCTCTTAGGTGTTTCAAAGTTCAATTTTTCTCTTGGTCTTTTGTTTTGATTGACTATGATGATGACTATGAGATCCGACAGGAGAGGGAGAGGTTTTTGGTAAGCTTTCTTTTCTGTCATAATCACCAAAAATTGGGTATTTTTGTTGTGCTTGCTAAGGTATGTGTTATTCTCTAAACAAAGAAACTTTTGAGAATTATTTTTTTGGGGGGCTTAGTTAGTTCAACTTTCACGCATAGCTCCCGTCGTTCTTTGGAATCCGCCTTACTTCGCGGTTCTAATTTCTCGTAGGTCGGCTCTAATCTACCGCAGGTCGGATGTGTCAGCTGACAGGTCGGATGTGTCAGCTGGCAGGTCGGATGTATCAGCTGACAGGTCGGATGTATCAGCTGATAGGTCGGACGTGTCAATGCTTAATCGGGAGGGAGGGAGGGAGGTTGCCGAAGGGGCTACTGCCTTTTTCTTCGACGTTCGAGGGGAAAAGCCGCGCTTAACTGCTGATGGAAGCGCCTTGGCCGGAAGCCTAATGCCTTGGGGCACGAAAAAAACCGGGGCGAAAACTCCGGGTTGCTTTGCTGCGCGCTGGCGGCGCGTTGCTTTCTCGTTCTTCTCGTGCTGCGCCTCGTCGCGTCCCTCAATGGCGGGCGGCGATGTCGCGGTAGATGTCCATCATTTGTGTGGCAAAACGTGCGGGGTTGAAGGTCTCGGCGGCCCATTGTTGCGCCTTTTGCCCCATGTCGCGGCGGCGCGCGGCGTCGTCCAGGAGGCGGAGCAAGGCGTCGCTCAGGCTGCCCGCGTCGGTCGGATCGGCCAGTTCCGCGTAAGGGCCGGCGGCCTCGGGCAGCGACGAGACGGAGGACGTCACGACGGGCGTGCCGCACAAGGCAGCCTCCACGACGGGCAGGCCGAAGCCTTCGTAGAACGAGGGATAGACGAATACCGTCGCCCCGCCGTAGAGCGCCTGCAGGTCGCGCGCATCGGCCACGTGGGGCAGGAAGCGAACCAGCGCCTCCAGCCCGTGCGCCGCGGCGTAAGCCTGCACGCGGGCTTTGTACGTCCCCCCGCCGCCTACGACGACGAGGGGCAGGCGCACGCTCTCGGGCAGCAGTTCCAGCGCCTGCACGGCGCCGAGCAGGTTCTTGCGGCTGTTCACCGTCCCCACGTAGAGCAGATACTCCCGGGGCACGCCGTCCAGGCGCTTGCGGCGCGCTGCGGCCTCGGCTTCGGGGAGCGGCTCGTAGAACAGCTCCCGCACGGGTTGATAAACCACGTGCAGCCGCTCCGGCGCTACGTGGTAGAAGCGGGCCACGTCGTGTGCCGTAGCCTTCGAGATGCACACCACGGCTGCCGCCTCGCGGCAGGCGCGCCGAGCCTTCAGGTCGTAGATCGCTCGGTCCCAGGGCTTGTACATGGCGGGGAAGGTACGCCACGCCACGTCGTGCATGGTGACGGCGGCGGGCAGCGCCTTCCCGCCGAGACCGTGGGGCAGCTCGTGGCTTAGGCCGTGGAAGACGTCGCAGCCCGCCTGTCGCGCCAAGCGGCCCATGACGCGGCTGCGCCACAGTGCGCCCCGCACGGCGCCCCCGGGCAGCACGGTGCGAGCGCACGGCAAATCCAGAAAGGGGGCGGCGTCCGCCTTCAGGCGGATCTCGGGTGTGTAGAGGACGTACTCCTCCGTAGGGTAGTGGGTGGCCAGGGCGCGGAGGAGCGTGCGGCTGTAGTTGCCTAAGCCCGTGTTGTTGCAGAAGAGGCGTTTGGCGTCGAAGGCGATGCGCATGGAGAAGGGAGTTAGGAGGTTATGCGACGACTTCACCGCTCGGGACGATTGCAGGGCGGGTCTATGCGTCGGCACGTTGCACAAAAGTACGCATAAAGGGGGAAAAGGCGCACGCAGTCTGGCCTTTTTCCCGTAAACTGCGTATTTTTGCAGCTACGGCGTCGTCCTGTGCCGCACTTCCGCCCGCCTCCGCAGGATACTCGGCCTGTCGGCGACGGCCAAAGGTGCGGGACATTCAAAAACATGAAGCAGATCGTTCTTAATCCCAAATACGAGGCGTTGCGCCCCTTCCTGGAGGAGCTGGAAACCCACTTTGCCCGGGGGCGCTCCCTGCGCGAGCGGCGCAACGTGCTGCGCGTCTGCCGCTACGGCGGCTTCGAACTCAACGTGAAGCGCTTCCATGCGCCCGCACTTGCGCAGCGGTTAGTCTATAAGTTTCTGCGGCAGCCCAAGGCGCGCCGTGCCTACCGCAACGCCTTCCTCATCCGCGCGGCCGGCGTAGAGACGCCGGAGAGCGTGGCCTACGTGGAGCACCGCCGCCACGGCCTGCTCCTGGAGAGCTACTACGTCAGCCTGCAATGCCCCTATAAGCGGCGCTTCTACGAGTTCGGGACGGCCGACGTGACCCCCGAGGTGCGCGACATTGCTGAGCACTTCGCCCGCCTGACGGCGCGCCTCCACGAGGCCGGCCTGCTCCACAAGGATTATTCACCCGGGAACATCCTCTTCGACCGTGGGGCCGACGGCGCCTGGCACTTCTCGCTGGTCGACACGAACCGGCTGCGGCGCGGCCGGGTCAGCGTGCGGCGGGGCTGCGAAAACTTCGCGCGCCTGTGGGGACAACCGGAATTCTTCGACGTTCTGGCCGACGCCTATGCTGCCGCCCGCGGCGCCGACGCGGCTCGTTGCCGTCGCTGGGTGCGCGCTGCGCGCCGCCGCTTCTGGACGCGCTACGTGCGGCGCCACGGCGAGAAGTTCCCCCTGCGGTTCTGAAAGCCGCCCCGGCGACCCGGAAATGCAAAATCCCCGAGACCGGCGGGCTGTCTTGCCCTGTCAGTCTCGGGGTTTTTACTTATGCTTCCGCCGCTAAGCGGCACGTCCTTATGCGTCTTAATCGTCGCCCTGCCGCAGCGTCTGTTGCTGCTCCAGGGAGCGGAGATGCTGCTTCATGTACGATGCGGCACGGTCTGCATCGTCCGTGCTGAACTGTATGTCGCTGTTGAAGATGATCACCACGCCGAGCACGAGCAACAGCGTGAAGATGAAGAGCACCATGGCGCGCCTCACGACTTCGCGCGGCGCCGGTGCCACCTTCTTGCTGCGCGGCATTTTCCAGATAGTCATGTCCTGCCGGTGCTCATAGCGGCGCTGCGCAGGCGTATCTTTCACGTCAAAATCTTGAAAACCCATCTTTCTCCTGCCGCCCCGCCTGCCGCTGTGTCTCCCGCGTAGAAGTTTGCTCACTGCGGCGGCAGAGCGGGCGTTAGTCCCTGTCTGTCGTTGGGATATGTGCGCCTCGCGGCGGCGTGTCAGACTTCGGGGTGATCCTTTAAGGCCGCGTAAATCTTCTGCTCGATTTCATCACACAGCTCGGGGTTATCGCGCAGCGTCTGCTTCAGGGCTTCGCGGCCTTGGCAGAGGCGCGTCTCGCCATAGCTGAACCACGAACCGCTCTTATGTATGATGTCGTACTTCACACCCAGGTCGGCCACCTCGCCAACGTGGCTGATGCCTTCGCCAAAGGTGATCTCAAACTCCGCACGGCGGAAGGGGGGCGCCACTTTGTTCTTCACGATCTTCACGCGTGTACCGTTGCCCACGGCGCGGTCGCCGTCCTTGATGGGCGACGTCTTGCGAACGTCGAGGCGTACGGAGGAGTAGAACTTCAGGGCGTTGCCGCCGGGCGTCGTCTCGGGGTTGCCAAAGACGACGCCTATCTTCTCGCGCAGCTGGTTGATGAAGATGCACGTCGTGTTCGTCTTGCTGATGGAGGCCGTGAGCTTGCGCAGCGCTTGGCTCATGAGCCGAGCTTGCAGTCCGAGCACGCTGTCGCCCATTTCGCCCTCAATCTCTTTCTTCGGCGTCAGGGCGGCTACGGAGTCAATGACGACGATGTCGATGGCGGCAGAGCGGATGAGCTGGTCGGCTATGGCAAGTGCCTGTTCGCCCGTATCGGGCTGAGAGATAAGGAGGTCGTCAACATTGACGCCGAGCTTCTCGGCATAGAAACGGTCGAAGGCGTGTTCGGCATCGATGAAGGCGGCAATACCGCCGAGCTTCTGCGCCTCGGCTATGGCGTGCAGCGAGAGCGTCGTCTTGCCCGAACTCTCGGCGCCGAAGATCTCGATGATGCGTCCGCGGGGGTAACCGCCTACGCCCAACGCAGCGTTCAGCGCAATGCTGCCGGTGGGGATTACCTCCACGTTCTCCACCTTTTCGTCGCCTAAGCGCATGATGGAGCCTTTGCCAAAATCTTTCTCTATCTTTCCCAACGCAGCCTGCAGAGCCTTCAGCTTGTCGGAACCCTCGGTTTGCTCGGTGTTTTCTTTCTTTGCCATGATGTAATAGTCTTTTAGCAGGCGCTAAATTAAGGATAAATTCTGACAAGTCCGAGCTGTCGGCTTGCTAAAAGCATCTTGCCTTTCTTTTCGCCGCTCAGGGGCGTCGCCGCAGCTCCCAGAAGGCCACGGCAGCGGCCGCAGCCACGTTCAGCGAGTCCACGCCGTGGCGCATGGGAATGGTGACGACGTAGTCGGCGGCGGCTATCACCTCGCGAGGCAGGCCTTCGCCTTCGTTGCCCAGAACCAGTGCTAGGCGCGGTTCGCGCTTCAGCGCGTCGGCGTCCAGCGACACGGCCTCGGGCGTCAGCGCCAGTGCAGCCACCTTGAATCCCAGCGGCCGAAGCGTTTCAGGCGAGCCCGGAAGCCAAGCCCACGGCACGAGGAAGACGCTGCCCATGGAGACACGTACCGCACGGCGGTTCAGCGCGTCGCACGTGCCCGGCGTGAGCAGCACGGCGTCGATGCCCAAGGCCGCCGCGCTGCGAAAGAGGGCGCCTACGTTGGTGGCCTCGACCACGCCGCAGAGCACCGCCACGCGCTTAGCGTCCCGACACACGGCTTCGGGCGACGACGGTGCGGGACGGCGCATGGCGCACAGCACGCCACGCGTCAGCACGTAGCCCGTCAGGCGCGAGAGAAGCTCGCGCGAACCCGTATAGACCGGCACGTCGGGGCAGCGCGCCACGATGTCGGCCGCGTCGCCCCGTAGATGACGTTCCTCGCAGAGCAGCGCAACGGGTTCCAAGCCCGCGTCGAGCGCCACGCGAATGACCTTAGGGCTTTCGGCTATGAAGATGCCGGCCGCAGGCTCTACGCGGCGCCGCAGCTCGGCCTCCGTCAGCGAGGCGAAGAGGCGGGCGCCCGGCTCGTCGAGGCTCTTCAGGTAGTGGATAGGCATAGCAATGAGTTGGGGGCACGCGGCGGGGAACGAAGCCCGCGCCCACGTGTGTACGTATATATTAATAAGGTGTATCCCGAAGGAAACGACCGCAAAAGTAGCCTTTTCCCCCGGAAACACGCAGAAGGGAAGCGACACCTGCGGCCTGTGGTGGAAGTCAACGCCTACTACGGTTTGGAAATGTGATTAGCTAAAAATTTTTATCTTTGCATAGATATAAACACTATAGATGCTTCTATCAGGCTGTTTACCAGCTAATAGCGAAAGATAATAGAAATAAAAAGAGGCTGCGACGTAAACCCACGTTGACACAGCCTCTTTTTTGTTGTTCGCCCAGCATGGGCATGTTCTAACGAGTGCAAACAAGCCGTCCGCCGTATGATGAAAAATGAAATATTGAATAAGGCGACGGAGGCTCTGGGGAAAGCAACTCCTATCTCCAAACTGCTAACCTCTAACTCTAACTTCCTAACTTGTCAGTCGTCGTCGAAAAGGTCATCAAGGAAATCGTCAATATCATCTTCGGTATAGGTAGTCGTTACACTTTCTTTCTCTTTGGCTGGTGGATTGGCCACCGCCGGATTGAAAGCCGCATCGATGGCGAACAGCATGACCAAGAATCCATAAATGATAAGACCATAACTGATAACAGCCTTAACGGGGTCTTTCTTTCTCACTGTTCTCATCAAGGCCGCATAGAGAAAATAAATCAAAATGCAGTCATTGACCGCTTCAAAGAAATCTATGATTTTCGCTCCAACCGAATAGCCGTCAAAAGCAAGGCCGATAAACATCAATGAGCATGCGGCAATAGGATAAATGATGAGGCACAGGCCAAGATTCTTGTACGGTTTCGTGTCGTATCTGTTGAAGCGAATGCCTATATAAATCTCTAATGCGGCAAGAGCGATGACGGCAGGAACTGCCAGTAGCAAGAGCAACACGGCTGTAACTATCTCCATGCCCTCATCGACATTTTCGGAATCGCTGTCGCCAGTGAGTGAGATTGCCAGCATCGCCACCGCTGCCACCGCCACAATGGCACATAGAATGTACAGAGCGTTTCGGTTTTTGCTGTCAAGGGCATTGATTTTCTCTGCCAAAGTAGCGAGCAAAACTATCGTTGCAGCGGCAGCGAGCAAGACGCTCAGCCACAGAGGAACTGCCAACAGTGCCTCTACGACCATGTTCAGAACGCGACATATCATACCCGTTATGCTGCTTGATTTTGTCACCAAGGCTGCCGGCGGTTTGCTCCAAACATCTGACGTAGGAATTATGTAACACACGGCCGCCACTATTGCAGCCAAGCGAATCACGTTTCCGCTCACCTCACGGCCGAAGATTGTATAACTTTGTGCAGAAGGCATGGTTGCTTTCTGCGTGTGGTTAATATCACTTGCCATATCGTTTTGATATTAAAAGAGAATGCCCACTTCCATCCATGATAAAATCTGGCTGGCAGCAGGCATTCTCATTGTTTATTGCCCAGCTGCTAATCCTTGAACAATTCTAATACCTTCGTCGCAGCTGAAACAACTTTAGTAGCAGTCGTCATCGTTGAGCGACAGGTATAAAGAACGAAATGTTTGATGACGGCCCACTCCACATCACTGAGTGTATAGCCTATTTCTTGGAAACGCAACTTGGTATCACCACTCTTGATGATGACAATAATCCTTTTATATCCGTCATACTCATGATGAATGGTACACTCAGAGAGAGGTGCAGACAGTTCCTTACCACTCAATGTGGATACATACAGATTTGTACCGTCATAGCGAATCTCATTCAGACGACGGGATTTGGGGAGTATGAAATACATTTGTGACAATTGTTGCCACCATTTAGGCTTATGGGTAACAAAATCGAAGGTCGTGGACTGGTGCTCTTGTATGAATGCCTTGATTTTCTTCCATTCCTCGTCGTTCTCCATGTTGCCATTCTCCCAGAACTCTATCTGGTTATTTCCGCTTTTGACCAATACTTCCATCCCGCTTTTATCCTCTTGATAGTAGATAGAGCATTCGCTCCGTGGTGCAGACAGCTCATTGCCGTCAGAGGTAGCGACATAGATTTTCTCATCATCAATCTTGATTTCCTCTAAGAGACGCGATTTGCAAAACAACTTGTCCAAATAGGGAGGTTGTCCCTGCTCTTTATAATGAAATTCCATATTTCTTTGTTTTTTAAGCCGTAGGTCCTTGAATAATTACTCTGTAGTGCTCGCCCCGTTGCTGCTCACGTCGTTTCCAACCGTTTCTTCTCCTTGCGATTTTCAGTCATGAAGTAGAAGCCGCACAAAGCACCGATTACCAATATGACAACGAGTTTGCCTCCCACGCGTTCCCAAAATGAAAGCCGAGGCTCTGTGGGAATATCCGGGTAAATCTCTTGAAGGACCGCAATGTCTTCTGCCGACAGTTCGATATATAAGTAATTCGTGAAATCACCCTTGCTGGTCGACACGGATCCAAACTCGTGATACAACACATACTTGGAATCGCCTTCGTTCCAAAGGGGTATGCCAAACACTTCAAACTGGTCATCGACCATTACGCCAAGGTCGGCATGATAGGTTTTACCTTCCGAGTCGCTGATTTCAAAATCTTCCGTTTGTGGAAGTTTCTTGAATAGTGAAATGCTTTCGGCGCTTGCATGTACACTGAATGCACCCAACAAGATGGCTACCAAGAAAAGGCGCAAAACGACGCTCTTTCTTTTCATCATTCTCTTTGTATAACACATGAGATATACGGTTTTTTACCAAATGGGCTCCGGCAGATGGCGGGTTGAGATGTTGTCTTGCTTGATATATAAAAGAAAAAGCGTGGAGCCAGTATCCAGTCACCCGTTCCACCATTTGAGGCCTTCGCATTGCCCATTATCGTCAGAACGAGCAACTCGAGAGACCCACGCTGTATGTATTCCGAGCCTCCTTGGACTGTACCTTGCCATATAGAAGCAGGTTCTATCCAGAAGTCAGTATATACATACCCATGGGCATCTATCGTTGCGACGCTCCTTGACGATAATTGAAGTTTGCGAAGTTCCAAATGGTCAAGAACGTAGCGTCAGATAAACGCCAATTCCATCATATATGTTCTCACTTGTGGCCGTCGTCTCCTGACAACCCTATTCTCCTTACTACTGATAGTCAGCAGATGCCGAGCCTACAGCTAAAAGTCGAATAAGTGAGTTATGCTACAAAAGTACAAATATAATTTGATACGATCTATCCCCCCCCTACTTTTCTACTGAATTCAACTCACCACCACAAGTCTTGTAGAGTCCAACAGCAAGTGCAACGGATACTGTTTCTTTGTGTGTTTATGAACAAAGACACAAGTGCTATCTGCATTGCTGTGTGCCTCGCGTGAGGATGTCCGACGGGAAGGTGGGGGTGTGAGCAGCGCGGCGCCGCAGCTCGGCCTCCGTCAGCGAGGCGAAGAGGCGGGCGCCCGGCTCGTCGAGGCTCTTCAGGTAGTGGATAGGCATAGCAATGAGTTGGGGGCACGCGGCGGGGAACGAAGCCCGCGCCCACGTGTGTACGTATATATTAATAAGGTGTATCCCGAAGGAAACGACCGCAAAAGTAGCCTTTTCCCCCGGAAACACGCAGAAGGGAAGCGACACCTGCGGCCTGCGGCGGAAATAATGGGGCGCGTTTTGCGCTACGTGGTGCTTTTCTTAACTTCGCGGCTGGAAATGAAAACCTTTCTCCAATGAAGAAAATATCGCTTGAGACACAGAAAGCGACGTCCTTCCTCCCCGAAGGCGCCGTAGCGCAGATGGAAAGCCGGGTGAAGGCCGCGCACCAAGCCCTTGAGGACGCGACGTGCCCGGGAAGTGACTTCCTGGGCTGGTTGCACCTGCCCTCGCAAACCCCGACGGCGCTGCTCGACGACATATGCGCGACGGCCGCCACGCTGCGCGACCGCTGCGACGTCATCGTCGTAGCCGGCATCGGCGGTTCTTACCTCGGCGCCCGCGCCGTTATCGAAGCCCTAAAGAATAGCTTCCTCGAGCTGACGCCCCGCATACTGTTTGCTGGCAACAACATCTCGGAGGACTACCTCGCCGAACTCTTAGCCTACCTCAAAGGCAAACGCTTCGGCATCATCAACATATCGAAGAGCGGCACGACGACGGAGACGGCGCTCGCCTTCCGTCTGCTGCGCAGCCTTTGCGAGGCGCAGCGTGGAAAAGAAGAGGCGCGCCGCGTCATCGTAGCCATCACCGACGCCAAGCGGGGCGCCGCCCGCCTCACGGCAGACAAGGAGGGCTACAAGAGCTACGTCATCCCCGACAACGTGGGCGGACGTTTCAGCGTCCTCACTCCCGTCGGACTACTGCCGGTAGCTTGCGCCGGCTTCGACATCAAGGCCCTCATACAAGGCGCCCGCGACATGGAGAAACGGGCGGCAGAAGCCCCCTACGCCGAGAACCCCGCCGAGCAGTATGCCGCAGTGCGCAACCTCCTCTACCAACAGGGAAAGAAAATAGAGATACTCGCCAACTTCCAGCCCAAGCTGCACTACGTGGGCGAGTGGTGGAAACAGCTCTACGGCGAGAGTGAAGGCAAGGACGGAAAGGGCATCTTCCCGGCCGCCGTGGACCTGACTACCGACCTCCACTCCATGGGGCAATGGATACAACAAGGCGAACGTACCATCTTCGAAACCGTCGTCTCCGTGGAGCAACCTGCTGAAACGGTGCTGTTCCCCCATGACGAGGAGAACCTCGACGGCCTGAACTTCCTGGAAGGTAAGCGAGTGGACGAGGTGAACAAGATGGCAGAGCTGGGGACGCAGGTGGCACACGTAGATGGCGGCGTGCCCAACGTGCGCATCAATATGCCGGAACTGACGGAGTATTACCTCGGAGGGTTGCTCTACTTCTTCGAGATAGCCTGCGGCATCAGCGGCAACGTGCTCGGCGTGAACCCCTTCAACCAGCCCGGCGTGGAGAGCTATAAGAAAAACATGTTCGCCCTGCTGGGCAAACCCGGCTACGAGGCCGAGGGAGAAGCGCTGCGCAAGCGCCTTGCCGACGAAGCGCGGTAAGCTCCCCACGTAGCCCGCGCGCCCTCCCTTGCGCCACAGCAAAAGTGGCGCCGAGGCGGGCAAACATCAGCCTCCGGGCGCTGCAAACGGCCGACAGACGCCTACAGCCCGAACCTCCTCTCTTTTTCAAGGCGGGAGGTTTTTGGCGTATGCACCGCAAGCCGGGCGCCGCCCCTAACGTATAGTTATATGCCTATCCTCCATACGCCCCCAAGCCACGTGCGCGCCGTCCTCTTCGACATGGACGGCGTCCTCTTCGACTCTATGCCCGGACATGCCCGTTGCTGGGTGCAGGCGGGCGAGACCTTCGGCCTGCACGTCACGGCGGAGGACGTTTACATGAACGAGGGGCGAACCGGCGCTTCAACTATTAACCTCTTTGCCCGACGCGACTGGCGACGCCCCGCCACGGCAGAGGAGGTAGAGCGCATCTACGCGGAGAAATGCCGTCTGTTCAACCGGCTACCTGAGGCGAAGAAAATGCCCGGTGCGGAGTCGGCCTTGCGCAAAGTGGTGGCAGCCGGGCGCACCGCCGTTGTGGTGACCGGTAGCGGCCAGGCTTCGTTGCTTGAACGCCTGCAAACGAACTTTCCCGGCATCTTTCAGCCCGGACACATCGTTTCCAGCCACGACTGCAAGCACGGCAAGCCGCTCCCCGACCCGTATCTGCTCGGCTTGAAGCGTGCCGGCGTGGCGGCGAACGAAGCCCTCGTTGTGGAGAACGCGCCCCTCGGCGTCCGGGCCGCCCGCAGCGCCGGCATCTTCACCGTTGCGGTGAACACCGGCCCCCTTGCCGACGAGCAGCTTCTGTGTGCCGGCGCCGATGCCCTCTTCGGCTCCATGCAGGAACTGGCCGCGAACCTCGACGCCTTGCTCGCCATGAAATAGGTCGTTACAAGACAGCCGGAAATCCTTGCCCCGCAGCGACACAACCTCCCCGCAAAAGCTCATGCCCAATCTGCAACTCCCTGCCCTGCTCCCGCTCTATGCCGCCCACCCCCAAGTGGCGGCTTTGACGAAGATAATAAGCGAGCGCAGCCCGCGGCTGACCCACGTCAGCGGACTGCACGGCTCTGCCGCCGCCATGGCCTTCGCCTCTCTGGCGCGGCGGCGGCTCAAAGGGCGACCGCTGCTCTTCATTCTCAACGAAGAGGAGGAAGCGGGCTATTTCTACCACGACTTGACGCAGCTGCTCGGCGAGAATGACGTGCTGTTCCTGCCCAGCTCCTATCGCCGCGCCGTGAAATACGGGCAGCGCGATGCCGGCAACGAGGTGCTCCGCACACAGGTGCTGGGTGCGTTATCGCCTTCGCCCTCCCGCTTGCTCTTCGTGGTGACCTATCCGGAGGCACTCTCGGAGCGCGTGGCGCCCCCTACGGACTTGGCGGCGCATACCGTGGAGCTGCGCACCGGCGAGACCCACGATATGACGCAACTGGAGCGACGCCTGCTCGACTTGGGCTTCCGCCGTCGCGACTACGTCTATGAACCCGGCGAGTTCGCCGTACGTGGCAGCATACTGGACGTATATGGGTACGCTTCAGAATGGCCTTACCGCATTGATTTCTTCGGCGACGAAATAGATACGATACGGACGTTCGAAGTGCAGACGCAGCTCTCGCGCGACAAGTTGGAGGCCGTCAGCATCGTGCCGGAGCTGGGCGCGGAGGCCGGCGCCTTGGTGCCTTTCACGGACTATCTGCCGCCCGAGACGGTGCTTTTCGTGAAGGATATGCCTTATGTGGCCGACGTCTTACGGAATACTTACGACGAAGGCTTTGCCCGCCAGGCGCAAGCGGCGCAGGCTGATGGTGGTAAGGGCGGCGGGCAGCCTGAGTGGGCCGTCTTCGATGGGGGGGACGACGTGCGCGCCGCGACGGGAGCGGACGTGGCGCCTGCCGAACTGGACAAGGCCGCGCTCCTCACGCCCGGCGACGTACTCGTGGCGGCCTTGCAGGAGCTTCAGCGCGTAGAGTTTGGCGCTAAAGCCTCTGTGCAGACGCGGGCACGCCTTCTTTTTCACACTACGCCCCAACCCATTTACCATAAGAACTTTGACCTCGCTGAAAAGTCCTTCCGCACTTTTCGCGAACGCGGTTTCACCATCTATATCACGGCCGACTCGAAGAAGCAGATAGAGCGAATACGCACCATCTTCGACGAGCGCGGTGCCAACCTGGACTTAAAGGGAGTGGAGCGCACCCTGCACGCGGGCTTCTCCGACGAAGATCTTCAAGCCTGCTTCTTTACGGATCATGAGATCTTTGACCGCTACCACAAGTATAACCTTAAGAGCGAACATGCCCGCGACGGCAAAATGGCACTTACGCTCAAGGAGATTATGGAGTTCCACCCGGGCGACTATATCGTCCACCTGGATCACGGCGTTGGGCGCTTCGCGGGGCTTGTGCGCGTTCCGGCGCCTGACGGGACGCAGCAGGAGATGATTAAGTTGACGTTCCAGAACGACGACGTGGTACTTGTCTCCATCCATTCCCTACATAAGTTGTCGAAATATAAGGGGCGCGAGGGAGAAGCGCCGCGGCTCAGTCGGCTGGGAACGGGGGCTTGGGAAAAGCTTAAGGATCGCACGAAGCGTAAGCTGAAGGACATCGCGCGAGACCTCATCCGCCTCTACTCGCAGCGGCAGGAGGAGAAAGGGTTTGCCTTCTCTCCGGACACGTATATGCAGCAGGAGCTGGAGGCGGGCTTTGCCTACGAGGATACGCCGGACCAGCTTCGCGTCACGCAGGAGGTGAAGGCTGACATGGAAAGCCCGAAGCCCATGGATCGGCTCGTGTGCGGCGACGTGGGCTTCGGAAAGACGGAGATTGCCGTGCGCGCCGCGCTTAAGGCCGCGGTGGACGGGAAGCAGGTCGCCGTCCTCGTCCCGACGACCATACTTGCGCTGCAACACTTCAAGACGTTCCAGCGGCGCCTCGCCGATTTCCCCGTGCGCGTAGAATATCTGAGCCGTGCACGTAGCCCGCGCCAGGTGAAGGCTATAACGCAGGACCTCGCGGCCGGCAAGATTGACGTCATCGTCGGCACGCACAAGCTTATCGGTAAGGGAGTGAAGTTTAAAGACCTCGGACTGCTCATCGTGGACGAGGAACAGAAGTTCGGCGTCTCGGTGAAGGAGAAGCTACGGCAGATGAAGACGAACGTCGATACGCTCACGCTCTCCGCTACGCCCATTCCCCGCACTTTGCAGTTCTCACTTATGGGTGCGCGCGACTTTAGTGTCATCTCAACGCCGCCGCCTAACCGCCGGCCGATAGTGACTGAGGTTCACACGTTCAGCCACGAGGTGATAGCCGACGCCATTAATTTTGAGATGAGCCGCAACGGGCAGGTCTTCATCGTGACGCACCGCATCAGCGCGTTGCAGCGGCTGAAGGACTTGGTGAACAAATACGTCCCTGACGCCCGCGTCGCCGTGGGCCATGGCCAGATGGCGCCTGCCGAGCTGGAACAAATCGTCCAGGGCTTCGTGGACTACGATTATGACGTGCTGATCTCGACAACCATCGTGGAGAACGGCATCGACATCCCCAACGCGAACACCATTATCATAGACGGGGCGAACCACTTCGGCCTGTCGGACTTGCACCAGATGCGGGGCCGCGTGGGCCGCTCGGAGCGGAAGGCGTTTTGTTATCTTCTGGCACCGCCCCTCGCCGCGCTGAACGCCGATGCGCGCCGCCGATTGCAGGCCGTGGAGGAGTTTTCTGACCTGGGTGCAGGCATACACATTGCCATGCAGGACCTCGACATCCGCGGCGCGGGCAACCTGCTCGGCGCAGAGCAGAGCGGCTTCATTGCCGACTTGGGCTACGAGGCTTACGTGAAGATACTGAACGAGGCGGTCACCGAAATACGCAACGAGGCGCCTGCCGCGGCTGCTGAACCAACGGCACAGCCCGCCCCGGCGACTCGGAATGACCTGGGCGGCGAGGTGTTCGTGGCCGAGTGCAACATAGAGTGCGACCTGCACGCCTTTTTCCCCGAGACGTACGTTCCCGGTGCCGGTGAGCGCATGGCGCTGTATCGCGAGTTGGACGGCATCACGACGGCGGCGCAGATGGCGGCCTTCCGCCGGCGCATGGAGGATCGCTTCGGCGCTTTACCGCTCGAGGGCGAGGAGTTGCTGCGCATCGTGCCGCTGCGGCAGCTCGGCCGTCGCGCCGGGGCGGAGCGCCTCTCCCTGAAACAGGGGCGCATGGTGCTCTACTTCGTCCGTAACACGGATTCTCCTTTCTACCGCAGCGCTACCTTCGACCGTCTCCTGCGCTATGCCACGGAGCACTATCGCACCACGGCGCTGCGTGAAGAGGCGGCCACACCCGGCAAGCCCGGCACACGCCGACGCATGCTCTTCAGCGGCGTGCACGGCGTGCAGGAGGCCATCGACCTACTGAAAAGCATTTTGGATCAGCCTTCGGCTTCTGCCTGAGGGCGCACAACCTATAAACACAGGAATCATGGAAACAAACACATCCCTTACCCCCAACGAAATTCCCGTCCTGCTGCTGACCGGCTACCTCGGCAGCGGCAAGACGACGCTCCTGAACCGCATCCTCGCCAACGAGCGCGGCATTAAGTTCGCCGTCATCGTCAACGATATTGGCGAGGTGAACATCGACGCCCGTCTCATCGAGCAGGGCGGCGTTGTGGATCAGCAGGACGACAGCCTTGTGCCCTTGCAGAACGGCTGTATCTGCTGCACGCTGAAGATGGACCTCGTCAAGCAACTCTCCGACCTTGTCGCTCTGCGCCGCTTTGACTACATAGTCATCGAGGCCAGCGGGATATGTGAGCCGGCGCCCATCGCACAGACCATTTGCTCCATGCCTACCCTGGCGCCGGAGTATTGCAAGGCCGGCGTGCCGCGCCTGGACTGTATCGCCACCGTCGTGGACGCCCTGCGCCTGCGGGACGAGTTCCAAGGCGGGCTCGACCTGCGCCGACCGAACATCGCGGAGGACGACTTGGAAAACCTCGTAGTGCAGCAAATTGAGTTCTGCAACCTCATCCTGCTCAACAAGACCGCCGACGTCACACCGCAGGAGCTGGAGCGCACTCGCCAAGTGCTACGCGCCATCCAGCCGAAGGCGCGCATCGTGGACTGCAACTACTGCGACGTTGATTTAGACTTACTCCTCAACACGCAGCTCTTCGACTTCGACCGCGTGGCAACATCTGCCGCCTGGATTGACGCCATTGAAAACGACCACGAGGCCGGGGAACACTATCACGACGAAGAAGACCACGACCATGACGACGACGACCATGAACACGAGGTCGGGGGCCATCACCACCACCATCACCACCACCACGAGGGCGGCGAGGTGGAGGAATACGGAATAGGCACTTACGTCTATAGCCGCCGCCGCCCCTTCGACCTGGCACGTTTCGACGAGTTCGTGGCGCGCTTCTGGCCGCAAGGCGTCATTCGTGCCAAGGGCATCTGCTGGTTCCGCGACGAGCCGCAGACTTGCTACGTATTCGAGCAGGCCGGCCGCCAGGTTGGCCTGCGCAACGCGGGGCAGTGGTACGCCACGATGCCGCAGGACGAGCTGCAGAGTCTAATGGCGCGCGACGCCACGTTGCGCCGCGACTGGGACGAGACGTATGGCGACCGCATGCAGAAGTTGGTCTTCATAGGCCAGCATCTTGACGCCGAGGCCATAGCGCAAGCGCTGGACCGCTGCCTGCGCGACTGACGCGCCCGTCGCCCGTCGTCTTTTACGTACACAGAAAGACCCGCTCCGGAAACCGCAGCTTGGCGGTGTCCGGGGCGGGTCTTCGTCTTTACCGCCGCAGGATAGGCACTATCCGCAGCGCGAGGCGCCGCAGTTTTTGCAGATGAGGCAACCCTCTTGATAGACCAAGCTCTCGTGGCCGCAGTTGGGGCAAACGAGGCCTTCAGCCTTTGTCCCGTCTTTCACGTACTTCTTCAGCGCGCGCTCCACGCCGGCTTTCCACGTGTTGATGTTCTCGCTCTCCATCTGCATGGAGCTTACCAGCTTGATGACGTTCTCTATGGGCATGCGGTAGCGCAGCACGCCGGAGATGAGCTTGGCGTAGTTCCAGAACTCTTTGTTGAATTTCTCGCTAAGTCCCTCTACGGTGGTCTTGTAGCCGCGCTTGTTCTCAAACTGGAAGTCGTAGCGGTGCGTGCCGTCGGGATTCTCGGCTTTTATGATGTGCCCCTTCGTGACGCTCTTGGGCAGGACGATGCCTTCGTCGTCATCCTGCAGACCGGTGAAGATCTCGTAGGGTGCGCCGTCCAAGAGGCCGACGAAGGCGACCCACTTCTCTTTGTTGTTTTGGAAACGCACCACGTCGCAGTCCAAAACGGTGGGCCGATGCTCCACGACGGGGGGCATCAGCGTAGCGGGCAGGGTGGGCTTGGGCGCTTTCTTCTCCTTCTTCTCCACGCTGATCATGACGCCGGAGCGTGAGCCGTCGCGATAGATGGTGCAGCCCTTGCAGCCGCTGCGCCAAGCTTCAACGTAGAGGCGGTTGACGAGTTCCTCATCTACGTTGTGCGGCAGGTTCACGGTGACGCTGATGCTGTGGTCCACCCATTTCTGTATGGCGCCCTGCATCTTGACCTTCATCAGCCAGTCCACGTCGTTGGCCGTCGCCTTGTAGTAGGGCGACTGCTCCACGAGGCGGTCTATCTCCTCCTGCGTGAAGCGTTGCGTGGGGTCGATGCCGTTCACCTGCATCCACGTGAGGAATTTGTGGTGGTACACGGTGTATTCCTCGAAGGAATCTCCCGTCTCGTCAACGTAATCTACGTGCGTGTCGGGGTCGTTGGGGTTCACCTTACGCCGCCGCTTATATACGGGCAGAAAGACGGGCTCAATGCCGCTCGTGGTCTGCGTCATGAGAGAGGTGGTTCCCGTCGGCGCAATGGTGAGGCACGCAATGTTGCGCCGGCCGTATTTCACCATGTCCGCGTAGAGGGCGGGGTCGGCCTCCTTGAGGCGCAGGATGAAGGGGTTCTGCGCCTCGCGCCGGGCGTCGTAGATCTCGAAGTGCCCGCGCTCCCGGGCCATGGTGACGCTGGAGCGGTAGGCGGACAAGGCCAGCGTGCGCTGTATGTCGACGGCACGATCGGTGGCTTCCTGCGTGCCGTAGCGCAGCCCCAAGGCGGCCAGCATATCGCCCTCGGCCGTGATGCCGACGCCGGTGCGCCGACCCAGCCCCGTCTTGCGCTGTATCTTTTCCCAGAGATGGCGCTCCGTGTACTTCACCTCGTCGGTCTGCGGGTCGGAGGCTATCTTCTCAAGGATTAGGTTTATCTTCTCTTGCTCCAGGTCGATGATGTCGTCCATCAGGCGCTGCGCCTGCTGCACGTGGCGGCGGAAGAGGTCGTAGTCGAACGTGGCCTCGGGGGTGAAGGGCTGCTTCACGTAGGAGTAGAGGTTCAGCGCCAAGAGGCGGCAGCTGTCGTACGGGCACAGGGGTATCTCGCCGCAGGGGTTCGTGGAGACGGTGCGGAAGCCTAAGTCGGCGTAGCAATCGGGGATGCTCTCGCGCAGGATGGTGTCCCAGAAGAGGACGCCCGGCTCGGCACTCTTCCAAGCGTTGTGTACAATTTTCTTCCACAGCTTCTCGGCCTCGATGTCCTTCGTCACGAGTGGCTTCTCGGCGTCTATGGGGTATTGCTGGCGGTAGTTGCGCCCCTCAGTGGCGGCCTGCATGAAGGCGTCGTCAATGCGCACGCTGACGTTGGCGCCCGTCACCTTGCCTTCCGTCATCTTCGCATCGATGAAGGCCTCGGCGTCCGGGTGACGTATGGAGACGGTCAGCATCAGGGCGCCGCGCCGCCCGTCCTGAGCCACCTCGCGCGTGGAGTTGCTAAACCGCTCCATGAACGGCACGATGCCCGTGGACGTCAGCGCGGAGTTCTTCACCGGCGTTCCCGTGGGTCGCAGCCGCGAGAGGTCATGCCCCACGCCGCCGCGACGCTTCATCAGCTGCACCTGCTCCTCGTCTTCCTTCATGATGGCGCCGTAAGAATCGGCATCGCCCTCTATGCCGATGACGAAGCAGTTGCTCAGGCTCACTATCTGATAAGGATTGCCTATGCCCGACATGGGCGAACCAGCAGGCACTACGTAGCGAAAATGATCCAAGAGGCCGAATATCTCGTCCTCCGAGAGGGGGTTGGGATACTTCCGCTCAATGCGGGCCAGCTCCGCGGCCAGGCGGTGGTGCATGTCGCGGGGAGTCTGCTCGTAGAGATGGCCGAAGGAGTCCTTCAGCGCGTATTTGTTCACCCACACGCGGGCGGCCAGCTCGTCGCCCCCGAAATAGTTCAGCGTGGCCTGAAAGGCCTCATCGTAGCTGTAAGTCTTTTGTTCCATGAAGTGGTAATGTGGCTTTCTGTCTGGGGGTGTTCAGCGCGCAACGCTTGCCGCGCGCACCGCCTGCTCCCCCTTTTGCGAGCAACAAAACTACAAAATCGCCTACGACACGCCAAGCACCCCTCCCGAAACTTTTGGCCAACGGGAAAAGACAACCATGATAGTCTTTTTCCGTTTTGTTTACCTCTCTGCCCGAACTACAACGTATAAGTTGCATTTCTTAATAGAACTTGCAACATTTAGAAAAGAGTTATTCTGCCTGTACAGGTCTTATTGCACAGCCAAAATTTTTGAATGGATATGCCAAACCAGAAACTGATGTTGTATTAAGACCCTTATGTGCTTTATCAAAATTTAGGACGTATGGATACGGACTTGTCTCTGATCGCATAGTACCTGTCCAATAATATCCTTTATCGCTATCAAACCATGAATAACCTCTTCTGTATCCTGTTGTCGGAAGAAATATACTATTCCCGTTTGGACCAGTGACTTTATATCCATAAGAACCATTCCTTTCTTCCCAAGTCCATACGCAGGCAGAGATTAGTTCTTGGAATTCACTTTGGGTGGCAATTCTCCATTTACCTCCCCATTTTGCTTTAGCGACATCATATATTGTCCCGCTTATTGAACTATTATTGGGATAGTCGCTTTCAACTGTACTTTTCTTCGCCCCAGTAGGATCTCCCCAGCCAATTAATCCATTCCAAAACTTTGTAACGTTGTCTTGGATGTTTTCGGGAGTCAATGCAGCAACATCATCATATCCTATATCTAAATTGACGTCTGCCCATTTTACACTTAAACCTAAGTTTACAGCATTTGCCATTTCAAGCCCGTATTGGCTCCAGCTTATGGTATAAAATCCATTACTATTTTCTATTTCAGCGATTGTGTTTGAACTATCATCTAAATAAACAAGGTTGTCATACTGGCTTAATAATGTGTAACCTTTAAAGGCTAACAAGATCTCATCCCTAGACAAGGTTGCTTCCGGAATAACAACGATGGTATTCAACTTGTCATTTTTAAACCCATAGGCTATAGTTTCGCCTTTGGACATGTCGTAGTATAGCGTGTTGTCGTCTTCATTCAATAAAACGCCTCTATCAGTCATTATTGAGGATATTTGAGATTTGGAGCTACTCCATTCCATATAAGGTTGAGTAAATAGATACTTCGAAGTATTGCTACCAACACCAAGTCCTTCGTCACTACATGAGAAAAATGACAAACAAACAAAAGCCATTATAACGGCATAAAACATTTTAATCATAATCAAATGGTTTTGTTACTTTGTTGTATGGTTCTTTTTCGAAGAGCATCCATCCTCTTCTTTGAAATTTGGTAATAATAGTCTACCTCATCATATTTGTTATTGTTTTGCGAATCATTACCACCGTTGTCGCCACTATTGTTGCCACTACTATCCTCCTTTTTCTTTACTGTTACAGAGCAAGATGCCTCAAGACCGTTACTTGCAGTTGCTGTTACCACAGCAGTGCCGTACCCATTAGCTCCAAGAATATTACTGGAATTAACAAATGCTACAGAAGAATTGGACGATGACCAAGTAACATCTTGATTTGCGTTAGATGGCAAAATTGTAACGTTCATTCTGTATGTTTCGCCATAATTTAGTTCAATACTGGTAGGGCTGATTTCTATACTTTTAATCTCCGTTTCTTCAACAAACACATGGTAGTCAACGTAACCGGAGCGTTGATATATATATTTTCCTGTAGTTGGGTCTAATTCTCTGTAGTAATACAAGCAATGTATGATAGCATATCCGCTAAAAGAGTTAGCGGCTTCTATCGTGCAAGAGTACATGGTTGTTGAAACAATCTTAACATCACTAGGTCGTGAGGAAGTCCATGCTGGCTGTCCCGCAAGTACCTTTGTTGGCAAGACAGATGGAGATAACGTTTTTGTATCTCCGACTTTCATGCGAATTGTTTCCGCATATAGATTTGAAATGCCAGCCAATGATAACAATAATATAATAACAATTTTTTTCATTGTGTCAAACAGCACTATGTTTCGTGTCGCGCGCAACTCTAAAATTAAAAATTATCTAATATTCATACTCATAAAAACCAGTGCCATTACAGTAATTGCTACGATGGTGTGCATGCACGGTGCCATAGCTCCATGATTGATTGCATTTGCTACAATAAACCTTCGGAAAGATTAAAAGGAATACTAGTTTAGTAGTTTGTTATACATTTTGTCGTTGAAGTGGTTGTGACCCCACCTTTCCCTGTAGCCACACACTTCACATAGTATGTTGTCCCAGATTTCAAACCTGTAATCTTGCTTGTTATGAGAGCGCCACTGACTGTCGCGGTGCTACTCTTGGAAGGATTGCTACTTGTGCCATGATAGATCTTGGCAGACGTGACACCCGCCTCTGTGCTATTGTAAATCTTGTATTGGACTGTCAATGATGTCTTGGTTGCAGAAAAGTCATAAAAACCGATGTCTGGTTTTGCATTTGAAGTCGAGCTTCCACTTGAGTCTCCGCTTGTTCCTTCACCAGTGCTTCCACTTGACTTGAAGACATGCTTAACATAATTTACCCCGTCAGAATAGTACTCTTTTACAACTAATTCTGAGTTTGTGAGTGTTATTTTAGCATCAGAGACCGAACCGCCACATGCGCTCCATCCACCGACAGCGCCTGCTGACATATTTGCAAACCTATAACAATAATCAGTTGACGAAAGATCCAACCCGTTACTATCAATACACCACCAACAAGCAGCTGAAGTGTTCCCATTTACGATTAACAGGTACTTATTAGTGGAATAAGTCTTATTGGAAAACGTATATGTAAATTTGTTAGCAAATTCAGTACTCGTACGACGGTATTTTCCATTGTCTTTGTTGTAAAAATCAGAATACTGATAGACCCAACTCGTATTGAATAATTTTGAAGACAATACTTGAGTTACCGGGTCTATAGTATAATTGTTTCCTGATGAGACATCATCATCTTTACTACATGACACTAATTTCAACCCAATTACTGCTATCATAATGATGGATAGCAAATTCGTAAATAATCTTTTTGTTTTCATTTGGCTGTTATGTTAATTCGTTTATGCTCTAATTTCGCGTCTTGCACAAGGAGGGGTACCAATGCCGACGCTTCTCCAACTTCGATTTACCCGCAAATGTCTCTGTTCTTATAGGCGCATTTCTGGTGGACACCCCTGTTTTTGAGTCCTTTGCCAAAACCGGCTTTCAGACTTCGGGGAGGGCTTCGGGGGTGGGTAAGCTCGACGCAGGGAAGGGGCTTGCCACCTCCTTGAATGTCATATTAATGTTTGTTTGCCATATTCATATTGATTACCAATCTGTTCTTAAAAGATCCGGTTAGGACACAAAAAAGCGTGGAATCGTACTGTTGTCCATTCCACGAGTCGAGGCTCTTGCATTGCCTATTGTTGTCGAACAGACAACGTCAGAGCCCACGCCGATATGAATATAACTGAACCGTAAAGAGACCTGTATAAACTCTCATACCTGCAAACGTACAAGCCTGCTTACAAGGTCTCCACGGGATGGATATAATCACACCCGGGACATCTACCGTTGACTATATTCGAGACAACAATTCGATATGTTGCAAGATTCGACTCGTCTCAAACACAGCGTCGAGTAAACGCCTTCTATGTCTGGACTACACTTCCCACCCAATGCCCGCTTCGTATTGCTTTGTCATATTGTGACTCCGCCATACTTGGCACGGCGTAGGATGTCCCGTGCATCATCATGAAAGAACTCGTCTTACAGTAAAGATAATACCACAAGGACGTATAGTCCGATTGCAAAAATAAGAAGAACTCGTCATAGACCAAGATGTCAATAGTACTTTTAAGGAAATTTTACAATCCCTCCGCTTTCTCGTAATGCTACCCACTTGTTTGGCCGCGCACGGCTGAGGTTTTACATAAAAAGCCCGCACAGCGCGGTAGCGAGGGGCTGCAGGGACCTCGGTGTTGGCGATCGAATCGGAGGAGGTGAGGGCTATTCTCGGGCTTCTGTAGGCTGTTGATGCATGTTTGAAAACTACCAGCGCGTGTCTGAGGACTGCCTGTACATACCTAAGGACTGTCAGCTGGCATCTGCGATCTGTCTGCGCATACCTAAGGCCTGTCGTCGCATAGCTAAGGCTGTCTGCGCATACCTAAGGTCTGTCTGCGCATGCCTAAGGCCTGTCGGCGCGTGTCTGCGGCCTACTGGCGGTGAGATAAAAAGAAGCGCGCCGCATCCCGTTTGGGGTGCGGCGCGCGGTGTGGGTGCGAGCGCTTAGCTCGGTCGGGGCGTCGTCAGGCGCGGCGAGCCAGGACTTTATAGCGGTTGTCGCGGATGCCGGCTTTGTCGGTCAGGGCGGTGATGAGCGACTGCATGGCCATTTGCATGTTCTGCTGGCTCTCTTGCTCCATGAAGGTGTTGGCGTCGAACTTCTCCGTGCCGGCCGTCTTGCTCTGTACGAAGGCGAAGTAGATGGCAGCGTTGCCCTGTACGGCGCCGGTGAACTTGCCTGCGCCGACGCGGGCGATGGCGCCTGCGAGGCGGTTCTCAGAGACGCCGAGCTGCTTCATGGCTACTTGGCCAAGGAATTTCAGGTCGGTGAGTTGCTCGTTTATGGCGCCTTTCTGGGCTTTTGCGGCGGCGATGCTGTTGACGTTCTTGGTCTGGGCGAGCAGCTTCTCGGCTTTCTTCTGCCGGCGAGCCAGCTGTGTCAGGTATTCCTTGAGCTGTGGGTTGTCCCAGCTGAGGTATTTCTTCTTGCTGATGTTTTCTACGCCGATGACGAGCAGGTGGTCTGAGTTGTGGCCGCACTCGTAGATTTGGCTGACTTGGCCTTCTTTGGCGTCTTCAAAGACCCAGCGAACGGCTTCCATGGCTTGTTCGCCGCCTATGCCGTACTGGATGCTGAGGTTGTCGGAGCCGTAGTTGGGCACTTCTTGGAGGCGGTAGCCTGCCTTGAGGGCGTTCTTCTTCAGGTCGGCAAGGTTGTGGTTTGAACCCATGAACTTGTTGAGCTTGTTCAGGGCGTCGTTGTACGTCTTGGAGGAGAAGGAGAGGGGGAGCTTGGCTACGGCTACGTTGTACTTGGTCTCCATGCCGCGGCGGGCAAGCACGTCGATGACTACGGCGCCTTGGTCGGTGCTGAATACTTTCAGGCCGGGTTCGGCGGTGATGAGTTCTTTGAGGAACTTGAGGTTCTCGGCGTCAATGTCGTGGCTCTCGTACATGGATGAGGCAATCCACGTGCTGTCTTGGGCGGGATATTTTTTAGCCAGGTCTTCGAACTTGGCGCCTGCCTGCAGTGCTTTCATGATGCTGTCGGCGCTGGCGTCGCGTGCCTTCTTGTCTTTGCCGTAGGCGCCCAGCATGCGATACTGTACGGAGTCGGGGGCTTGCACCTTGGCGATGACTTTGAAGGTCGTGGCCGTGTTGTCGCGCGTATTAAAGTAAGCGGGCTTCACGTTGCCTTCGGGTACGCTGTCGAGGGCTTCGGCGACGTCGCTGATGCTCTTGAAGAAATCCTTGCTCATAGGCAGGTCGACGTACTTGAAGGTTGTGCCGCTGCCGTTGACGACGCCGGCGGGATCGGTGGAGTTTTCCAGCTGCTGCTGCAGTGCTTGCGCCTCTTTCATCAGGGCGTCGCGGTCGGCTTGACTGGGCTCTACGGCGACGTCGAGCACTTGTAGGGCGGCGCTCTTCACGTCGTTGCGGGCTATGGGCATCAGCTGGCCGCTCATGGGGTTGACCACGTAGCTGTCCTTCAGTTGCTCATAGATGGCTTTGATGTCGTCGTCCGTCACCTTAATGTCCTTGTCGGCTATGGTGGTGTAGGGGATGGCAACGACGTCAGCTGTGTAGCTGGTGTTGATGTCGTTGAAGTCCATCTGGGCGGAGACGGGGTTGGATAGGAACGACTGGGCGAGGAGCGAACCGTATTTTTGGGTCAGGAGTTCCTGCCGCAGCTGCTTCTTGGTATATTCCCATATCTTGTGGGCGCGGTCTACGGTCTCGGCGATGCCTTGCTTCGCGGCTTCGGAGTAATATTTCTCGTAGTTCTGGTCGAAGTCGTAAAGGCCTTGGGTGTTGAGCTGCCCGGTCTCGGGGTTGCCGAAGGGGTAGCCCACAATCTGGCCGTTCGCCTCGAAGGGCACTTGTGCAAGCTGCTGAAGACACTGCGCCGAGCCGTTGCGGATGGCTTGCTTCATGTCTTCGTCCGTCACCTCGAGGCCAAAGTCTTCAGCCTCTTTCTCGATGATGGTTTGCTGCTCGAACTGCTGCCACACCTGGTTTCGGATTTGGTCTTGCTCGGCGTCGGTGAGCGAGCCTTGCCCTTGACGCGCTTTTGAAATCTTTGCAAGTTCCGTCAGTACGCTGACTTGGTTCTGGAACTCTTCCAAGTCGAGCGATTTGCCGCATACGCTGCCGAGCGTCTGGTTGTCCAGGCCGATGAGTGTCCGACCTGCTTCGAAGAGGGGCTCGGCTACGAAAGCAAAGAGGCCGAGGCCGATAATGGCTATCAGCCATGCGCCCTTGCTTCTGATTTTTTGTAATGCTGCCATGGGTGTTGTGCTATTTTGTTTTGGTTTTAATTCTTGTGTTTCGGTATAAACCGCGCAAAGTTAGGCATAAATCCGGACACGACGGCCGCGTGCCGGCAAAAAGTTGCGCGGCGTCGGCGCGGCGTGGCCTTTGGTTGGTGCGTGGAGTGGAGGCGCGGTTTAATGTGTGGCGGTTGTGTCGCCGGTGGTGGGCGGGGAGGCGGGCTGCTCCGTGCCGGGTTTGTGCTCGGCGGGCTTTGGCATGTAGCCCTTGCTTTGCCAGATGTGGTACTGCGTAGGTTGTTGCCCGGACATCTTGGCTGTGAAGCGGTCGCCTTCTATCTCGCGCTGCGGCTCGCGGAGTGTCGTGTGGCGGTTGGAGTGTAGCGTCCCGCCTTTGAAGTCCCAGAAGAGCTCCTCCGTCCAGAGGCGTGTGCCGGCGGCGCGGTCCTCTACGTAAACGCGTCCCTTCATGCGTAGTGTCCGTTGGTTGTAGAGCCAGGCCGTGTCCGCCTGTGCGTAGAAGTCGGCTTCAAACCGGTTGTTGTAGCGTTCTACGAAGAGGCCTTTGGGGAATTCCCAGCGGGGTGGCTTCGTCCGGTCGTAGAGTCTCCACTCTTCGGCGATGAAGCGGTAGCGCATGTAGCCGGAGTCGGAGATGAGCTTCGAGAGGCCGTAGGTGGTCATGAGCGGTGCCGAGTCGCGGGGCTGCGAGAGGCTACCCATGGGCGGCGTGTCGGCTTGGCAACCGCCCAGGAGCGTCGCGGTCAGCAGTAGCAGGCCGAAGAGGCACGTGTGTCGCAGGGTATGAAGCAAGGGGGTGGGGTTCAGTTGGCCTTCCATCTGCGGAACCACGGCTCGTTGAAGCTTATGCCGAGACACAGGCGCAGGTAGTTCTCCTTTACTTGGGTGGAGTATTTTGGCTGTACGTGTTCCCACTGGAAGGCTACGTTCAGCATGCAGCTGCGTTCGCTGTGCAGGCTGACGAGGGGCAGCGCGACGCCGGCGGTCAGCAGGTAGTCGCGCGGGCCGTCGGCTCCGTTCACGCGGGTGTAGGGCGAGGTGTAGCTCATGCCGAGGCGGTAGCTCACGTGGTCGCGCCATTTCAAGCCGCTGGGGTTCGGTGTGAATTCGGCGCCGAGGGAGAATTTGTGCATGTCCTTGTACTGCCCCTTCACGGCCTCGTAGATGTAGTTACCGTCGCTGCCCGTCCCTACGACGGGCGTTTTCACGTCGCCCCAGCGTTGGTAGGTGTAGTCAAAGCCTACGTGCAACCGCTCGTCGTGACTCCACATGAGGCCTGCGCCGAAGGTGTGGGGCAGTTGGTAGGCGTTCTCGCACGTCAGGGTGTCGCCCACGTAGGTTGAGGAGGAGGTGAGCACTTGGTCGTAGTAATAGCCGCGCCGGTTCACGTCGTGTCCCAGGCCGTAGGTCAGACCCAGCGCCAGGCGGTCGCGCTTTCCCAGTCGTTGCTCGTATTGCAGGCCGAAGTCCAGCTTGTATGTTCGTATGTCGGCCTCGTATTGCCGCCGCCGCGTGTTGTATGTGGCGTCGGAGTAGCTCGCCGTGATGGTGTGGGTGAGGTCTCCCCAGAGGTAACCCGCGCTGACGCCTATCGAGAGGCCGCGCAGGGGTTCCCAGCCCAGCCCTAAGAACACCTCGTGCAGGCCGCCGTCGCCTTGGTAACTGTCGGTCTCCGTCACTTCGCCCGTCGCGGTGCTCAGGGTGGTGTCTGTGCTCATCTTGTAGCCTATGGTGGAATAGGGTATCATACCTATGGCCACGCCCAAGCGTTTTGTAGCGCGGAAGGAGCCGGCTACGTAGTCCACCTCCGTATTGCGTGCGTTGACTTTCCGCCCGTTCTCGTTGAAGTTGCCGTTCTGCAGAGAGAGGCCTATGTCGAAAAGGAAGGTCAAGGAGTCTACGGCGGAGAAGGAGGCCGGGTTCTTCAGGTTTAGGATGCGACCGCCGCGCGAGGCATAGGAGGTGCCGCCCATGGCTGCGGCACGTGGGCCGGTGCGGTCGTTGAGCAGGCCGAAGCCGTAGCGGGAATAGGGCGAGTTGCTGCCGTTGGTCTGCGCGGCGGCGGTGCCTGCGGCGCAGAGGCTCGCGAGGAGCCAGGTGCGTAGGTGCTTCATGGGTGTCGTTTGGAGTCTTGGTAGGTCAGGATGGCGGCCAATCCGTCCATGACGAGGTCGGGACAGATCTCCACGCGGCTGCGCAGCGAGGTGGATAGGTGTCCCATCAGATTTTCTCCGCCGGTTATTACGGCAAAGTGCTTTTTCCGCCCCCGCCTGCCGAGCCACTCCTCAAGGTAGCCGTGCAGCTCCATCCGTGCGCCGAAGCGTGCGCCGAAGCGTAGGGCTTCTTCCGTGGTGTGTCCGATGCGGCCGGAGCGGCCGTCCTTTACGAGCGGCAGGCGTGCCGTGTGTTCGTGCATAGCTGCGAGGCGCATGCTCACGCCGGGCGAGATGTTGCCGCCTTGGTAGTCGCCGCCGGCTGTCACGTAGTCATACGTGATGCACGTCCCGGCGTCCACCACGAGCAGGTCGTACTCCGGAAAGCGTGCATGAGCCCCCACTGCGGCTGCCAGGCGGTCGGCGCCCAGCGTCGAGGGTGTGGTGTAGCTTACGTGAAGCGGGACGTTGGTCAGTCCGTTTACTTGCAGCACGGGCACGGGCATATAGTCCAGCAACGTCTTACGCCCCGGCGTCAGCAGGCCTGTCAAGGCTACTGCGCAACGTGTCAAGGGGTAGGCCTTGCTGGCTTGGACTACGAAGTGGCGTAAGGCCTCGTCCGTGGGGCACAGGCGCCGCGTCATCCGCGTCGTCCCGTCGTACACGGCCGCTTTGCTTCGTGTATTACCTATGTCTAAAGCAAGATACATGCCGGCTGTGCCTCGTCTTGTGGCAGGCAAAAGTAGTGCAAGCCGAGTGAAAAGGGAAGGAAAACCCTTTTTTCTTCCCTTTTCCGAGGCGCAGCCTACGTTGGGCAAAGCCAAAAGTAGTGCAAGCCGAGTGAAAAGGGAAGGAAAAGGCTTTTTTCTTCCCTTTTCCGAGGCGCAGCCTACGTTGGGCAAAGCCAAAGGTAGCGCAAGCCGAGTGAAAATTGGGGCTGGCTGAAACGCACGCGGCGCCGCGCGGTTTGTGGTTTCCGCGCGGCGTCGCATAGGAGGTGGCGGGTCTCAGACGAGGCCGCGACCGTGACAGTTCTTAAACTTCTTTCCGCTACCGCAGGGGCAGGGGTCGTTGCGCCCCGGCTGTTTCGGGCGTACGATGGGTTGCGGGCGGCGATGCTCCTGCGAGCGCGTGTCTTGCTGCGCGGCGGCCTGCTGATTGGGGTCGGCCAGGGGGTCGCTGCTGCCGCGGTTCTCCGTGTATTGCGGCCGTGTGTGCTGTTCGGGCGCGGCTTGGCGCACTTCTTCGGGCGCCTGCACGGGTATCTGGCAGCGCATGAGCGTGGCCGTCGTCGAGTTGTTTATCTCGTCCACCATGTCGTCAAAGAGCTTCACGCTTTCCAGCTTGAAGATGAGCAGCGGGTCTTTTTGCTCATAAGAGGAGTTCTGCACGCTCCGCTTCAGGTCGTCCAGACCGCGCAGGTTCTCCTTCCACGCGTTGTCTATGTTGTGCAGCAGAATGGCCTTCTCAAAGTCGCGCACGACGGCCTTCGAATGAGTCTCGTAAGCCTCCTTGAGGTTTGTTCGTATGTTGTACATGAGGCGTCCGTCCGTGATGGGAATGAGGATGTTCTCGTACATATCGCCTTGCTCCTCGTACACCTTATTTATTACCGGCGTGGCTACGTCGGCCAGGCGGTCGGTGCGGCGTTTGAAGTTTTGTATGGCAGCTTGGAACGACTGCTCGTAGAGGTCTTCGCGTCGTTTGTCGTCAAACTCCTGCTCCGTGAACGGCACTTCCATGGCGAATATCTCGAGGAAGCGCTCTTTGCAGCCGGCGTAGTCCTCGTTGCTGATGATGTGGATCACCCTGTCCCATATCATGTTGGAGATGTCCATCCCGATGCGTTCGCCTAAGAGGGCGTGGCGGCGCTTTTCGTAGATGACGGTGCGCTGCTTGTTCGTCACGTCGTCGTACTCCAACAGGCGCTTACGGATGCCGAAGTTGTTTTCTTCCACCTTCTTCTGCGCACGCTCTATGGCGTTGTTTATCATCTTAGCCTCTATCATCTCGCCGTCCTTGAAGCCGAGGCGGTCCATGACCTTTGCTATGCGTTCCGAGGCGAAGAGGCGCATGAGCTTGTCTTCCAGCGAGACGAAGAATACTGACGAGCCGGGGTCGCCCTGACGTCCGGCGCGTCCGCGGAGCTGGCGGTCCACGCGGCGGCTTTCGTGGCGCTCGGTGCCTATGATGGCCAGGCCGCCTGCGGCGCGCACTTCATCCGTGAGCTTGATGTCCGTACCGCGGCCGGCCATGTTCGTCGCTATGGTCACGGCGCCCAGTGCGCGCTGCTCCGTCGTGAGGTCTGCCTCCGTCTTGCCCAGCTCGTCGCGGGTATAGGCTGCGGCTGCACGGCGTTCCAGGAATACCTTGCCGTCAGGTGCTACGTAAACGGTTCCGGGTGCGCTCTTGCCCGCCTCGGCTACAACCTGTGCCTCCTGCTGGTGCAGCTTGGCATTCAGTATCTGGTGCGGGATATGGCGCATGTCGAGCATACGGCCCAGGAGTTCCGAGATGTCCACGCTCGTCGTGCCGACCAGCGTAGGGCGACCCTCCAGCCGCATCTTTTCTATCTCGGCTATCACCGCCGCATATTTCTCGCGCTGCGTGCGATATACGCGGTCGTTTTGGTCGTCGCGGATGACGGGGCGGTTCGTCGGGATCTCCACAACGTCCAGCTTGTAGATGTTCCAGAACTCGCCGGCCTCCGTAGAGGCGGTACCCGTCATGCCGGCCAACTTGTGGTACATGCGGAAGTAGTTCTGCAGCGTGATGGTGGCGTAGGTTTGCGTTGCGGCTTCCACCTTTACGTGCTCTTTGGCTTCCACGGCTTGGTGCAGGCCGTCGCTCCAGCGGCGTCCCTCCATGATGCGTCCCGTCTGCTCGTCCACTATCTTCACCTGCCCGTCCTGTACGATGTACTCCTCGTTAATATTGAACATGGAGTACGCCTTCAGCAACTGCAGAATCGTATGTACGCGGTCGCTTTGTACGGCGTAGTCGGCCAGGGCTTGGTCTTTTCGCTTCAGTCGTTCCTCGTCGTCGAGCGTGGTGTCGGCTTCCAGAGCCGACAGCTCCGAGGTGATGTCGGGCAGGACGAAGAGCTTCTCGTCGCCCACTTCCTTGGCGAGCCAGGCGTTGCCCTTGTCCGTCAGGTCCACGGAGTTGAGCTTCTCGTCCACCACGAAGTAGAGCGGCTCTACGGCTTCGGGCATCCGCTTGTTGTTGTTCTCCATGTAGAACTCCTCGGTGCGGAGCATTCCGGCCTTTATACCGGGTTCGGAGAGGAATTTTATCAGCGGCTTGTTCTTGGGCAGCGCCTTGTGGCTGCGGAAGAGGGAGAGCATGCCGGCCTCCTGTTTCTGCTTGTCTCCGGAGGCGATGAGCGTCTTGGCCTCGGCCAGGTATTTGGTGGCCAGCTGCCGCTGCACGCCGACGAGTTTCTCCACCAGCGGCTGGTATTGCTCGTACATCTGGTCCTCCCCCTTGGCCACGGGGCCGGAGATGATGAGCGGCGTGCGCGCGTCGTCAATAAGCACGGAGTCCACCTCGTCCACAATGGCGTAGTTGTGGCCGCGTTGCACGAGGTCGGCGGGCGACGAGGCCATGTTGTCGCGCAGGTAGTCGAAGCCGAACTCGTTGTTCGTGCCGAAGGTGATGTCGGCCAGGTAGGCGCGGCGTCGCCCCTCGCTGTTGGGTTCGTGCTTGTCTATGCAGTCCACGCTGAAGCCGTGGAACATGTAGATGGGCCCGTTCCACTCCGCGTCGCGCTTGGCCAGGTAGTCGTTCACGGTGACGACGTGCACGCCGTTGCCCGTCATAGCGTTCAGGAAGACGGGCAGCGTGGCCACCAGCGTTTTGCCTTCGCCCGTGGCCATCTCCGCAATCTTGCCTTGGTGCAGAACGACGCCGCCGAAGAGCTGCACGTCGTAGTGTATCATGTTCCACGTCACCTCGTTCCCGCCGGCCATCCAGTGGTTCTGGTAGATAGCCTTATCGCCCTCTATCGTGACGAAGTCGTGCGTCGCGGCAAGCTCGCGGTCGAAGTCGTTGGCCGTCACCTCCAGCGTCTCGTTTTCCGTGAAGCGCCGAGCCGTCTCCTTCACGATGGCGAAGGCCTGCGGCATCACCTCGTCAAGCGCCACTTCGTACTTGTCAATCTCCTCCTTCTGCAACTTGTCTATTTGCTCAAAGAGGTCGGCGCGGTCTTCTATGGGCGTGTCCTCTATCTGCGCTTTCAGGGCGGAGATTTTCTCCTTTATGTCGTCGGCGTAGTGGCGCACGTAGTCGCGCAGCTCCTGCGTCTTGGCGCGCAGCGCGTCGTTGTCCAGGGCGTGGATGGCGGGCTCCGCCTCCTTAATCTTTTTCACGTAGGGCTGTATCAGCTTCATGTCGCGCTGCGACTTGTCGCCGAAGAGCTTTTGCAGGAATTTGATTACTTCCATTTATCTTGTTGCTTTATTTTCTGTATTCGCGCTTCGGTGCTGCGCTTCGGCAGCGTGGCGCGTCTTTTGGCGGGCATGGCGCGCACTGATGCTCCTTATCAGCAAAGCCAGTGCCAAAACGTATATCTCGGGCGGAAATTTCTGAAAAAAACTTGCTACGAGGCAGAGCACGACGAGCAACAGCTGCACCGTGGGCACGTAAGCATCTGCCAGACCTTGCCTTTCGCGCCGGGCTTTCACGGGCAGCCACACGAGGGGTAGCGGGTTGAGCAGCACGAAGAGCCGGTTGCTGTCCACCGCCGGCTGTTGCGAGAAGAACAGCAGCAGCGTGACGATGCACCCTGCGCCGCCCTGCACCAGCATCGCCGTGTAGTCGAAGAGGCGTGCGCCCCGGCAACCTAAGCCTCCCGCGCCGTGCCGCGCGCCCCGAAAGTCGGGAAGGCTCACACCCAGCGCCGCGAGTAGTACGAAGAGCGCCGCAGCCATGGGGCTTAGCGGGAAGGGGCGCGCCTCCTGCGGCACAGCTTGCACCACCACGTGTTCCGCCGTTACGAGCGGGCGACGCGAGCCGTCGGCCTCAACGACCGTAGCCCCGCGCAGGATGTCCATCGCCAGCAGCGGAAAGACCAGGCTGCCCTGCGCCCCGACGGCCGTATCCACCGCCGCGCCGAGTATCAGATCCTGCCCGAAGCGCAGCCACGGCGACGGCGCCGCCGCCGCGTCGATGATGCTGCGGTAGGTCGTCGGCGTCCGCTCGGGCAGCACGAGGCGCCCCGAGAGGCTCTCCTGTATCATACGTACGACGCGCGACGTGCAGTTGTCCGTCAAGAAGTTGTAGCGGTATGTCCAGCCCTCCGTCGTCACGTTTCGGACGACGGCTGCAGCGAGCCGCCGCACCTCCTCCGGCCGCAGCGCGAGGCGTTGCTCCGTGATGCTGCGTCCCGCCGCCGCATAGTCGGCCGCGAAGTCCGGGAAGCGTTGCGCCGCAACGGTGTAGTCCGTCTGCCCAAGCATGAAGCGCCACGCGAAGTGGGGTTGCGAGAACGAGAAGATGCCGTAGTTGAACACCCAGTCTTCGCCCGTCGCGGGATGCACGATGCGTAGCGCCGTGTGGCCGTAGAGCGCATAGCTCTCCGTCCCCGGTGCACAGGTCAGCAGGCTCACCACGAGCGTGTCCGTGCTCGCCGCCGCCTCGTCCGCGCCCGCCGGCGCGTTGCCGGGAGCTTGCGCCCGGGCGTGCAACGAACCCAGCAGCACGCAGAGCAACAGCATTGTCCTACAAAGCCTTCTCATGGGTTACAAAAGTAGCGCAAGCCGAGTGAAAAGGGAAGAAAAACCCTTTTTTCTTCCCTTTTCCGAGGCGCAGCCTACTTTGGGCGAAGCCAAAGGGAGCGCAAGCCGAGTGAAAAGGGAAGGAAAACCCTTTTTTCTTCCCTTTTCCGAGGCGCAGCCTACTTTGGGCGAAGCCAAA
>CAZXJS010000023.1:0-44427 GCA_964641085.1 uncultured Prevotellamassilia sp.
AAGAAGGCTCAGATACGTTCTCTCGGCTCCCGCATCCTCTATATGGCAAATCAGGGAAAGATAGCCAATGGTGAGGCCGCCAACGAGCAGCTTGAGGAAATGGGTGTAAGACCAAGCGACCTCGACTACGTACTTCTGAGCCACCTTGATTGCGACCATGCCAACGGGCTCAACCAAGTGAAGGACGCGAAGCACATCCTCGTATCGAAGACGGAAATGGAAGGCGCGAGTGCCAACAACTTCCAATCGAAGATACGTTTCCAGAAGAAGTGGTGGGATGGCGTTGCCCTCAAGACTTTTGATTGGAACGGCAGCGAAGGCCCAGTCCACCATTCCTACGATGTCCTTGGCGACGGCAGTGTAAAAATGATAAATATCCCCGGACATAGCGAGGGTTTGTGCGCACTAAAGATTACCAACTCCGACGGCAAGTTCGTTTTGCTTTATGCCGACGGCGGCTATGCCACAAAGTCGTGGAAGGAGATGATTACCTCAGGCATCAGTCTCGACAAGAAGTTGCAAAGGAAGTCACTGGAGTGGATTCGAGAGCAGAGTCTGAACCCCAACTGTATCGTCTCCTTCGCTTCGCATGACGCGGCAATAAAGCCACAAGTGGTGGAGTTCTAAAATAACAAACTCATATGTTTTTTGTAACGATAATTCTAATTACTCCAAAACATAGGTCACGACGGTAGTGTTTTTGATTGCCGTCGAGAACCTGTCTTTTTTAGTCAGACGGCTCTGTAAGCAAGCTATTAGAATAGCAAGTGTACTGAAAAAGGGAGCATTTGTTTTGCGCTTCACGTGGGTTGCGCTACTTTTGTAACTAAAGGCAAGTAACGGGACAATGGAAGCAAAAACCCCGACAATACGCCAGAACAATGCGTTCGCAATGCAGAGCGGACTGTTGCTGGGGCTGTGGAGCGTGGCGGCTGTGGCGGCGCTGTTTTACGGCGTGCGCCTTCCGTGGTTGAGTAGCATTGGGGAGATGTTGGTTGTGTTGTCCCCTTTCCTCGCTGCCTTGCTCACCATCCGCTTTCGGCAGACGGTGTGCGCTCCGGGGCAGGGCTTCACGTTCGGCACGGCGTATCTGCATGTATTGATGATGGGGCTTTATGCCAGCGTGTGGGTGGCGGGGGGCGTCTATGTCTATTTCGCTTATCTTGACGGCGGGCAGTTCTATGCCTCATGCGTGGAGTTGCTCGGCAGGCCGGAAATGGCCGACGTCGTGCAGCAGTTGGAGCATAGCGCGGGCTTCCAACAGCTTGGAGCGGAGACGGGCGCTACGAGCTTGGAAGATTTCCTTGGCGCTTTCCAGAGTCTGACGCCGGCTACACATGCCAGTTCCGTCATCTCGCTCACCTTCTTGACGGCACCCGTCGTCTCCCTCCTTATCGCGCTGCTGACTTGGCGCCGCCCCTTGAGCGGTGTGCGCCGTTGAAACGGATTTCGCAACCCACAGATATGGATATTTCTATTGTAGTACCCCTCTACAACGAGGCAGAGAGCCTGCCCGATTTGTACGAATGGATCTGCCGCGTGATGCGGGAGCACCAGTTCACGTATGAAATAATCTTTGTAAATGACGGAAGCACGGACACCTCGTGGAACGTAATAGAGGAGCTGGCCCAAAAGGACCCGCACGTGCATGGTATAAAGTTTCGCCGCAACTACGGTAAGAGCCCGGCGCTCTACTGCGGTTTCCGGCGGGCAGAGGGCGACGTGGTCATCACCATGGACGCCGACTTGCAGGACTCGCCCGACGAGATACCGGAGCTTTACCGCATGATAACGGAAGACGGCTACGACCTGGTCTCCGGCTATAAGAAGAAACGCTACGATCCCCTCTCGAAGACGCTGCCCACCAAGCTCTTCAACGCCACGGCGCGCAAAGTGAGCGGCATACACAACCTGCACGACTTCAACTGTGGGCTGAAGGCGTATCGCAAGGAGGTGGTGAAGAATATAGAAGTATATGGAGAGATGCATCGCTACATACCTTACTTGGCCAAGAACGCAGGCTTCAGCAAGATAGGCGAGAAAGTCGTTCACCACCAAGCGCGAAAATACGGCAAGACGAAGTTCGGTGGGCTGAATCGTTTCTTCAATGGCTACCTTGACTTACTCTCGCTGTGGTTCCTCAATAGCTTCGGGCTGAAGCCGATGCACGTCTTTGGCTTCCTTGGTTCGCTGATGTTCATCTTTGGTTTCATTGCCGTGCTCATCGTTGGCGGCGTGAAGCTCGTAGCCATTTGTCAAGGACAGGCGGCGCCGCTCGTGACAAATTCTCCTTATTTCTACATAGCACTGACCCTGATGATTTTGGGTACGCAGCTCTTCGTGGCCGGTTTCCTCGGCGAGCTGATTTCCCGCAACGCCTCGGGGCGCAATGACTACCAGATTGAAAAAGAGCTCTGAGTTTCGCAAGCGCGGTAGCCGGCGCGGCCTTGTCGGCCTAATTTGTAGTTGCCTGACGGGGATGTTGGCCATGGGCGTCACGTCATGTGCTAACATCGACTGCCCTCTTGACAATATTGTGGAGCTGACGTGCAACCTCTACTCCGCCGAGCAACGCCAGGTGCTGACCCTAACGGATACCCTTACAGTAACCGCCGCGGGAACAGACTCCGTACTGCTCAACCGTGCCTCGGGCGTCAGTAGCATCTCCTTGCCCCTTCGCTATACCGGGGCGGCAGACACGCTGTTGTTCCACTTCTCGAACGCTGCCGGGCAGCGCGGTTTGGACACGCTCTTCGTGGAGCATACCAACCAGCCACATTTTGAGAATTTAGACTGCCCCGCATCCATCTTTCATCAAATCACCGCCGTACGCTGGACGTCTCACGCGCTGGGCGTCATGCCCCTCACGATAGACAGCGTAGCTGTCGTTCGTCCCCTCGTAGATTATGAAGACCTTGAGAACCTTCGCATTTTCCTGCGCGCTACTGTTTCTGAGTAGCTCGGGACTGTCTGCGCAGGATAGCGCGGAGCGCCCCGATACGCTGCACGCCGTAGCGCGCGACTCGGTCGTCAGCGTCATTCGTGCGCCTCGGACGGCGGCTGACAGCGTGAAGCCGACTCCCCTCGTCCGGGGCTTCAGCGTAGGGTTCGACGTTTGCGGAGCCGTCATGGCACTGGCTACGCCTTACGGGCAATGGGAAGCCTTCCTCCGTGCTAATTTGCGCGAGAAGTTCTTTCCCGTCGTGGAAATAGGTTTGGGGACGAGCAACCATACGCAGGACGAGACCAACCTGCACTACAAGGTGAACGCGCCCTACGTCCGGCTGGGCTGTGACTATAACTTCCTGAAGGATAACGCGTCAGGCAACCGCATCTTTGGCGGAGTGCGCTATGGCTTCACCACTTTTAAATACGACTTGGACGGCCCTGCGCTGACCGACCCCGTATATGGCACTACACAGCCCTTCTCCTTCAGTGGCCTACGCGGAACGATGCATTGGGGCGAGGTAGTGGCCGGCGTAGAAGCTCGCATCTGGCGCATCTTCCACTTGGGCTGGACCGTCCGCTACCGCGTCAGGTTTCACGAACGGCAGTCCGACCTGGGGCATGCTTGGTACGTCCCCGGCTACGGCAAGAGCGACGGACACGCCCTCGGCGGTACGTTCAACGTGGTCGTAGATATTTGACGATACGGCGTTTCCCTCCTTTTTTTATTTCCTCTTCTCCACCAATAACTTTATGACAGACAAAAACAAGCGAGCCCCACAGCCCACCGACGTCCGAGGGCTTTTCCCTATCGGACGTTTCTGGCGCGGCAAGTGGGGCTTGTTGCTGCTCGTCCTGCTCGTAGTGGGCACCGTCTATGCCGTGCGCCCTACCTGGCAGGAGAACGATGGCACTATATTTGGCACGGCATACCATATTAAATATAAGTACCACGGCAACCTGCAAGCTGACATCGAGCGAACGTTGCTACAGGTAGATAACTCCCTTTCCCTCTTCAACAAGACGTCCACACTTTCGCGCATCAACGCCGGGCAGACGGATGAGGCCGACAGCCTCTTCGCCGAAGTCTTCCGTAAGGCACAGCAAGTCTCGACGGCCACCGGCGGCGCCTTTGACATCACTGTGGCCCCCCTTGTCAACGCTTGGGGCTTCGGGTTTAAGCAGGGGCACGTCGTCAACCAATCAGAGATAGATAGCCTGCGCCATTTTGTGGGCTACGAGAAAGTGACGCTCAGCGGCTTATCCGTTCGTAAGGCCGACCCTCGCGTCATGCTCGACTGCGGCGCCATCGCGAAGGGCTACGGCGTAGATTGCGTAGCGCGTCTGCTACGGAGTAAGGGGGTAAAGCAATTCATGGTGGAGATAGGCGGCGAGGTCGTCGTGAGCGGACATAACGCAGAGGGCAAGCCTTGGAGCATCGGCATACAACGACCTACAGACGACGCCGACGCGGCGGGCGATACGTTGCAAGGCGTTTTGCAACTCACCGACGCCGCCATGGCCACGTCGGGAAACTATAGAAACTACTACGTACGCGATGGTCGTCGATATGCCCATACTATTGACCCCCGAACGGGCCGCCCTGTGCAGCACAGTTTGCTCTCGGCCACCGTACTGGCGTCCGACTGCGCCACAGCCGATGCTTACGCCACGGCCTTTATGGTGCTTGGCTTGGAACAGGCACGGCAACTCCTGGCGCGGCACGCCGAGCTGAAAGCTTATCTCATCTACGACGACGGAGACACGCTACGCACGTGGCAGTCGGCCGGCCTTGATGTAAAAGCAGAGTGATGCCGCACTTTTTTGTCCACGTGCCTATCTGAAAAGGAGCCATGGAAAAGAGCGAGAAGAAGTTTTGGGAGGACGTCCTGCGCCTGCCGCTACTGCAAGGCCTTTCGCGAGACGACGTGTTACTGATGGCGGAACACGTACGCTTCAATTTCCACACTACAAAGCCCGGCGCTCGTCTTGCCACGCAGGGAAATACCTGCCAAGGCTTGGTGGGCATAGTGGGGGGAGACGTCGTGGCCGAGTGTGCAAGCGACGAGCGCAGCTACGTGCTACGAGAGTGGTGCCATGCGCCTTTCGTCATCGAACCCCGCGCACTTTTTGGCCTAAACCGAACTTTTGAGCGCAGCTACGTGGCAGACGGCGAATGCCGGGTGTTGGAAATTGACAAGGCTGCCGTACGTGACGTCATGCTGCTCTATCCTACGTTCCGCCTGAACTATCTTAACACGATATGCTTCTCACACTATCGTTTGGAACGCCTGCGTTGGCGCGGACGCCCCGAGCTCTTGGAGCGACGAATCGTGCTTTTCCTTGCGCGTCGCGTGCTTCATCCCGCCGGACGTAAGGAACTCATCGTACACATGACGACCTTGGCTCACGAACTCGGCGTTACACGTCTGCAGGTTTCCCGTGCGTTGCACGCACTTGCCGAGCGGGGGCTCGTGGAGTTGCACCGCGGCCGCTTCGTCGTGCCGCGTTTCGAGCGGTTATCGGCTTACTGATTCCTATCCGCCCGCCGTACGTCTCAAGAAAACACTTGCCACAAGGGTAGGGCGGGGTAGGGCGCCGTCACGCAAATCGGTTTGTGACTGACGGGGTGTAAGAACTCCACACGCCGCGCATGTAGGCAGATGGAACCGTCTGGGTTGGAACGGGGTGCGCCGTATTTCAGGTCGCCCTTGACCGGGCAGCCGATGTGAGCCAGTTGGCAGCGGATTTGGTGGTGACGCCCCGTGTGGAGGTTCACTTCAAGGAGAAAATAACGCTCCGATTGGCCGATGAGGCGGTAGTCTAGGACGGCACGCTTCGCTCCCGGCATCGCGTGGGCGTGGCAATAACTCTTGTTCTGCTTCTCGTTGCGCGTCAGCCAGTCCACCAACGTTCCTTCCGCTTCCGGCGGCCGAGTAGCTACGATGGCATGGTACGTCTTCCGCACCTCTCCGTTGCGAAACATCCCATTCAGCCGCGCCAAGGCCTTGCTCGTGCGAGCAAAGACACAGACGCCACTCACGGGACGATCCAATCGATGCGGGATGCCGAGATATACGTTGCCCGGCTTGGCGCAAGTTTCCTTAATGTAGGCTTTTGCCGTGTCGGCCAGCGTGGCGTCGCCCGTTTTGTCGCCTTGGACAATTTCGCCCGGCGCTTTGTTCACGATGAGGATATGGTTGTCCTCGTAGAGTACTTGCATATTATTATTGAAGAAGCCAGGGGAGAGAGCTCCCTTGGCTTCTTGGGGTGTGTAACGTCCGTTGTTTACATATTCATGCCGCCATCCACTTGGATAACCTGCCCCGAGACGTAGGAAGAAAGGTCTGAGGCGAGGAACGTGGCCACGTTGGCTATGTCGTCCACCTTTCCGCCACGGCGGAGCGGTATTTTCGTCATCCACTCCTTACGTACGTTCTCGGGCAGTTGCTCCGTCATGGCCGTTTCTATGAAGCCCGGGGCGATAGCGTTGGCGCGCACGCCCTTGGGGCCGTACTCCTGTGCGATGGTCTTGGCCAGTGCGATGAGGCCTGCCTTCGAGGCGGCGTAGTTGGCCTGCCCGGCGTTGCCATGTACGCCGACAACGGACGCCATATTGATGATGGCGCCGCCGCGTTGCCGCATCATGACGGGTACGCAGGCGTGGCAGAAGTTGAAGGCGCTTTTGAGGTTCACGCTAAGCACGGCGTCCCATTGGGCCTCCGTCATGCGGATGAGCAGGCCGTCCTTGGTAATGCCGGCGTTGTTCACCAAGATGTCTATCTGCCCGAAGTCCTCCCGTATCTTTGCCACGACGGCTTGCGTCTCGTCGAAGTTGGCCGCGTTGCTGGCGTAGGCTAGGCACTTCACGCCTTTGGCTTCTATCTCACGGCGCGTCTGTTCGCCCTGCTCGTCTATCTTCAAGTCGGTGAACGCGATGTTTGCTCCTTCTTCGGCGAAGCGGAGCGCTATGGCCTTGCCGATGCCGCGGGCGGCACCCGTGACGATGGCCGTCTTGCCTTGTAATAGTCCCATATCCATTTTTTGATTTTATAGTTGAGTTTTCTTAGGTGCTCGGGTTGGCCGGTTATTGCCGGCTCGTGTTTTGTGGGGTGGTGGTTGCCTCGCCCAATGCGCGGCGTATGATGCCCATGACGATAGGTTTCGACTCCTCTTCCGTAAGCCCGATGCCGAGGCGGTCGTAGATATAGGGAACCTCCAGGCCGCGCGTCGTATAGTGGATGATGTCTGTCATGAGGCCTATGTCGTCTATCTTAAAACGGTGCCTGTCCACTCCCTCTTGCAGGATGCGGCGAATGATGTGGCGCTCTTCCGTGTCGTACGTCTTCCGTACCTTTTCCACCAGCCAGATGTTTCGGAAGAATTCTGCCCGCAGGGAACCATTGCGCGCTACCGTCTCGCGAATCATGTTCAGGTGCGTGTAGATGAGTAGCAGGATTTTCTCTTCCGGCTCTATGTCCATGGCGGCCACTTCGTCTTGCTTGTCGGAGAGGCGTTCCAGTTCGCTTTCTATTACGGCGGTGTAGATTTCCTCTTTGTTGCGAAAGTAGGTGTAGAGCGTGCGGCGGCCGCGTCCGGAGGCCACGGCAATATCGTTCATTGTGGTGGCCTCAAGCCCTTTGCGGGCAAAGAGCTCACGAGCCATCTCCACCAGCTTCTGCCGTGTTTTCGTTATAGACATTGTTAACCTCCTCTTTTGTGTCTGCCGGTCAGCGTTCGCTCCCTACACGGAAGATGAACGCTTGTGCTCAGGCGGTTCGTTCCGCACCAAGCACGTTGCAAAAATAAGCCGTGGGCAGCGAAAACGGAAGAAACGGCTTCGTTTCTTTCGTCGCTGAAAGTTGCAGCGTGCTATTTTTACCCTGCCGCCGCTTTGTGCTTTGTTACGTGCCGCTTAAGACGCTGCCTAACGCGCGTGGATGGCTTCTACGGGGCAGTGTTCGAAGCAATTGCCGCATTGCAGGCAGTTTTCCTGCCGTATGGCGTAAGGCTCGCCTTCATCAATGGCTCCTTCGGGACAGGCATCAAGGCACGTGCCGCACCCGATGCAGTCCTCGCTTATCTCGTAGCCCTTTGGCCGCCACGTGGCCTTGCCCATGGTGAAATAGTAGCGATGTATGGGGTGTACGCCAAGATTAAAATATTCTATCGTCGCATCCCGCACACAATAAATAACGCCTATTTCCCGTGTGTCGCGAGGATAAACGTTGACAAGGTAGGGTTGCTCCTCGAAAATCTTGTCTTTCCATGCCTCTTGGTCGGCGGGCTTTGTGACCTTGCCGGACAGACGTATCATCTCCTTGTATTTGGTTAGTCCCTCCATCTGCACGTAGCCGCTCTTCTCCAGCTGGTGGGCGAAGCTCTTTCCCCGGGCGGTATAGAAGTAGAGGGCATCCGGCTCGAAGTGGATAGCGCTGACGCAGCGCACTTGCGGCTGCCCCCATTCGTCCACGGTAGCTACGTGCAGTATGCCTATCCAGTAAAGTTTCTGTAAGCAAAGCTCTTTTGTGATTTCCATACTTTCCTTCCTAACGTTTTTCGCCTCTCGTATGGTCTTCTTCACCCTCCGCAGGCTTCACACGGCTTTCCAGCACTCCGGGTCGGGCGCGTACATTGAGCCGTGAAATCCGGCCGCCACGGCCGGGCAACCGCGGCAGAAGCGCAGCAGCGCGCATCGCCCGCACTTTTCAAAGTTCTCGTAGAGGCGGTATTTGTCCATCTCCGACCCCGTGAATAGCGCGTAGAGGTCGTCGCGCAGCGCGTTGCCCACCCGGCTCTCCATGCGCCGACAGGCATAGCACGCTCCGTCGCTGAGAATCGTGAAGTGCCCGTTGCCGCAGTTGCAACCGTCGTAAACGATGTCGTCGTCGGGATATGTATTCGGGTCAAACAGCCCGTGTTCATACTTGAAGAGCGTCCATAGGTGGTCTTTCAAGCTGAAGTAGGTCTCCGCGTCCCGGTATTGCTGAAACTTCTGCCAGCACAGCGTCATCAGTTCGTGGTATTCCTCCGGCGAGCAGCACGCTTCGCGGCTATCTTTGTCGGGGCAATAGCGCGCAAAGGCAAAGACGTCGGCCCGATGCTCCACGACGACGTCAATGAGTGGCGGAACTTCCTTAAAGTTCCACCGGCTCACTGTCGTCATGATGGCTGCGGCAATGCCCGCTTTTTGCAGGACGGGTATCGCCGCGAGCGTTTCGCGGAAGCTGCCCGGCCTGCGTATGCGGTCGTGCGTAGCTTCCAGCCCGTCGAGCGAAAGCTGATATTGTCGGCATCCGCTCTCCTTCAGCCGCCGACAAACGTCTGCCGTCAGGTGAAAGGGATTGCCTAAGACGGTGAAGGGTATTTCTCTCTCCTTAAGCATGGCGGCAAGCTCCCAAAACTGCGGATGCAGTATGGGGTCGCCGCCCGTCACGTAGAGGTAGGGCTTGCGCCGGGCTTTACGTCCGAAGGCCTCCATGTTCGCTAAGACGCGGCGCATGTCGCCGACCGGCATCTGGCGGAACTTGGCGTGCGAGCCCAAGGCATATATGTAGCAGTGCTTGCAGCGTTGGTCGCAAGCCTCCGTGATGTGCCATTGGAAAGAGAAATAGTCCATCTTCCCCGCTTACTTCGAGGCAGCTCCGCAGGCCGACGGCTTCTCTCCGGCTCCGCAGGCTGACGGCTTCTCTCCGGCTCCGCAAGCTGAAGGCTTCTCCGGCGCTCCGCAAGCTGACGGCTTCTCGCCTGCTCCACAAGCTGACGGCTTCTCAGGGGCGCCGCAGGCCGAACCGGCCTGCTCCTGCTGTTTCACTGCAAACAGATTTCTTAACATGGTAGTTGGTTTTATAGGGTTAATAAATAGGGGTGGCTCAATCCATGTCGAGTATCATCTTTCCGCCCGCACCGCCTTTTTCGAGTAGCGTATGTGCCTGCACGATGTCGCTTAACTTGAAAACCTTGCTGTATAGTGGCTTCAAGTGGTGTCCGCGGATGAGGCGGAATATCTCGTCTATGATTTGCTGCGTGGGATAATTGCTGTAGAAGCTCGTCAGAAACGCGCCGTTGGGTATGTCTTTGATAGGCTCAAGCTCCTTTAGCGTGAAGACGTTGCCCAGTATGCCCGTGTCGCACACGATTCCGGGTCGGCTGATGGTGCGCAGACTGTCGCGCAAGGTTTTGGGGCCGATAAGCTCCAGGAGTTTGTTCGGACGCACCGCCTCTCCCGTCTTGCTGTGGGGAAGCGTTTCGTCAAGTGTGCCTCCGTCCACGGCGCAATAGTCAGCGCCGATTTCCCGAAGCTTCTCAAACGAAGCCTCCCTTCGGCATATGCCTACGACGTTAGCTCCCAGAGCTTTCCCAAGCTGGATGGCAGCCTGCCCCACGGTGCTTGTGGCGCCGCGCACCAGTAGCGTGTCGCCCTTTTGCAGCCTCAAGCCCTCGGTAAGCGAACCGTAGGCCGTGAAATAGGTTTCCGGGATGGCGGCCAGCGCCGTCCAGCTCAGGTCGGTCGTCACCTTGAAGACGTGGGAGCGGGGCAACAGCGCATATTCTGCGTAGCTCCCGTCGAAGGAGCGCCCCATGCCGCCCATGAGTGCGACGACGCGGTCGCCAAGCTTTAGGTCCGTGTCCGAAGGGTCGGCCACCTCGCCCGCACATTCTATCCCGGGGACGATGGGCGTATGGATATACGCCTCGTCCGCCTCATATTGGCGCAGGATGGCTTCGGAATGGTTCAGGCCGGCCGCGTGGACGCGTACAAGCACCCAGCCCGGCACTACCGCCGGGACGGGCAACTCACTAACCCGCAAGTCCGCCGCCGCGCAGCATTTCTCTATGACAACAGCTCTCATGTCGTAAGTCTTAGTGTTACGAATTGTCGCTCGTATGGCGTTCCTCTCCTTCGTTGTCCGAAGGCTGTGAAAACAAACGTTTTGCTTGTCGTTGCAAATATAAAGAGAAATTAATTTTCCATCAAAGCGCCGCGCAATAATAACCCACTTACCTACTTACAAGTCTTGCTGAAAATCAATAGGATCGAAGCTTGGAAACCCTGTTCCTCTATGAAATTGGTGATAGTCGCGTTCTGTAGATTATAATGTCGTCCGGACGCTTGGGGTCTTTAAGCTGTTCTCTCATAAATCAGGATTTTCTCACAGTCGGCTTCCTCCCGGGCAAAGGGCATTAGTCCTCCATCCGTTATAAGGTCAACTTCGCGTCCGAGCAAGTCTTTCAGATCATAATAAATGCCGTTGAGTGTGAACAAACTGAAGTGCTGCGATTTGTCCGGAAGTATTAAGATGTCAATATCTGAATCTTCCCGTTGCTCACCTCTGGAATAAGAGCCAAAAAGCCAGGCCTTCAAGACCGGTTGTGTCTTGAAGTATTCGGCAGTTAGTCGTTTAATGGTCTGTATATCCATTGAACAGGTGTTTTTGCAAAATTAAGGAGTAAAAGCCAAAGCTGCAACTGTTTGTGTCTATTTCTCTCCGTGATTTTCCTCCCGGGCTCGTCTGTGATTGCCGTACTTGTACGCCCCGGGCGGTCTTTTTCCCGTTTTTACCTCGGACTTAGTTTAAAATCTCTCGGTCTTAGTTAGTATTATCTCCGACTTAGTTAGTAATACCTCGGACTTAGTCGTTTTTAAGTCGGAGCTGTTTTTTGTACACCCGTGGGATTACAATTGTTAACCCGTGGCTTTACAATTGTAAACCCGTGGGATTACAATTGTTAACCCGTGGCTTTACAATTGTAAACCCACGGCTGAACAATAATTAAGTCCGACTTAGAAATGGCTACGTCTGACCTAAAAACAAAAAAGTCCGACTTAAAAGTGAATTAAGTCGGACGTAGAGGGCAGAGTGGCCGCTGTGGTGGGGCGTAGTGTGCCGCAAATCTCGCGCCGGTCGCTGCAAATCCAGCGCTGGTCGCCGCGAAGGGCGTGCAGGCCGCAGCGTCTGGTGTGTAGGTCGCCGCGCGGTGTTTGAAGATGCTGCGGGCTGTCGTCTATTCGCGGGTGGCCGAGATGTCTTTGCCCACGGGCAGCGGACTGTCTTGGGGTACGCGCGTGAAGTTGAATACGATGCCGTCGGCCGTCTGCTTCAGGCTGAACTGCAACTCCCCTTCGGGCAGATAGGCCGCGAAGCGGTTCTGCGCGTAGCGCGCCGTGTCGCGTGTGCCTACTATGCGGAAATGGCCGGTTGTGGTGTATTCGTCCGCCTCGGTTTGCCCTTTCTGGTTAAGGTAAAGGTTCCAGTCGGCGGTGAGGTAGATTTCGGCTTTAGTGCCTCGCAATGTGTACCGGCCTCGGAACTGTCGGCTGTCGGGAAGTATAAGCTCCTTTCCGTCTTTCTTCACGGCCACCATGTGGCGGGGCTGCGTGGTGCTTTCCCTGACGTCTGTGGCGCCCGTAATGCCTTCCAGCGCGCCGCTGCTGAAGAGGTGGCCGTTAAGGACGAGGTCCAGGATGCTGTAAATCCCCACGTGCCCGTCGGCGGAGCGCAAGATGAGGAAGAGTGAGCCGGGGTCGCTTGGCGAGCCGGCTTTGTAGAGTTGCACGACGCTTCCGTCAAGCCCCGCGACGAGGTTGGACTGCGGCGGCACCCACTCCCCGCCGTAGGCGGCGGCTATCTTTGCAAACTCCTCGTCGTTCCACGTCAGCTCCACGTGGCCGTCGGCGTTGATGCGAGCGCTGTAAGCTTCCGTCGTGGGCGTCGTTTCTGCGGAAGGCGCTGCGGGGTCGGTCAGCTCCGTGGTGTCTCGCTCCATCCCGGGGCCGTCAACGGGTGCTACCTTGCAGCCGGTGGTCAGCGCCGTGAGGGTAAGGACTAAGATGATTCTAAGCATTTCCATATCACCTTTGACTAAAATCAGTTAGCGCTCCTGCTCGTAGGCTCGGATGATTTCCGCGTTTAGCATTTCGGTTTGCGAGAGGTGTACGCGGTTGTTGTCGCCGTCGGGGTTGGGCTCATACCACGGCCGGCTCTCAAAATACGTCTTCAGCTCGCCGCCGGAGAAGAGGTAGCCGTGGCGGGCATATAGCTCGTTGCGCATGTAGCGCAGGGCTTCCTTAGAGAACCATTCGAGCTGTTGGCGCTGTACGAAGGTATAGGCCGTCCACGCCCAACGGCCGGCGAAGCCTTCTGAGAAGTTGCTCTTATAATATAAGGTGAGGGGCTTGGCTCCCTTCACGGGCGTAAAGGTGGAGGCGTCGCGCGGCGCGGGGGCTACGGGGGTGAGGGTGAGCCCGTCGCGCGTGATGGTGAAGCGGTAGTGCTTCTTTTCGTAAGTTATGACGTTCGTAGGCGTGTCGTATTCCGACTCAAAGACCAAGGGGCGGAGCGTCCCGCCCGGCAGCTGTATGCTGTCGTTCCCGATGTAGGCGGGGCGGCCTTGCTTGTCGGCATAGCAGCCTTCTAAGACGATGTAGAGGTCGTTTTTCAACGTCTTTTCCAAGCCGGTGTTCAGGGGTATCATGACTTCGCGTGCCTCGTTCTGCGCATTGTAGAAGACGATGACGGGACCGCCCTCAACTATTATTGGCTCGGCCACGGCATTTCCGCCGGAAGTGTTTTCTATGAAGTAATTGCCGCCGGGTGAGTTGTATTTAAGTTCCATCCAGCCGCCGCCTTCGTGGAGGTTCCACGACGTAAAGGAGAGGTCTTGCCCATTAACATTGGCTTGGTAAGCGTCGCCGCCCATGTACCAGAGCGTGCCGTCGGGTATTTTTTCGCTATCTCGGAACTCCGGCCCCGCGTCGTCGGCAATGTTAAAGGCTAATTCGTCTGCGATGTCGAGGCCGGGCACGATGGAGCCGGTTGCACCCCCGCCAACCTCGAGGTATTGGCAACGGATGAAGCTTACCTCGGAGTCGCCCATATCTACCACGCTACCGTCGCCTTCTAACTGGCCTATGGCGCAGCGGTCAAAGACGATGCCCAAGTTGTTCTGCGAGAGCCCGAGGCCGTCCGGGCAGCTATGGAAAAGGCACTCCGTGAAGCGGGCGCCGTTGCAGCCCGAAAGCGACATCATCCGTTCCGTGCAATCGCGAATAATCGTTTTGTTGCACGTCAGGTCGGAGCTGTTCTCGGCTTCGATGCCCATAATGCCGCAGCCGTAAAGGTCGCAATGGTCTAAGCTAATGTTCCGGCACATTTCCAGCTTCACGACGCCGCCTATGCAGCTTCCCCGTTCGGGCTCATGGCCTAAGGTGAGGTTTTTCAGGCTGATGTTTTGGCACTTTCGCATCCTGATGACGTTGGCATAGCGCGGCTTGGCCGTTATCAGCGCGCCGCCGTCCAGCCCGCTGGTGATGCTGAGGTTTTTCAGGCCGTAGAGCAGCAGTTCGTAGCCGTCGTGCGTCTCTTGGAGGTACACGCCGGGCGTCGAGGGGAGCTCGTCGTCGCTTAGCCTCGGCAGGCCGCTTTGCATATCGGCAAGGGCATCGTTTAGCGCAAAGTCAGCATCTACGTAAACCGTACGGTCACTGCCTAAGGCAAGGAGGAAGTCGGACGCCCGAGATACGTGGTAGCCGTCGGTCGCCATCATGACGGCGGGGAGCAGGAGTAGGGCAAGGGTGGTTCGGATTTTCATAAACTGAAGGTGTTTTGTGGGTTTATAGAAAAGGGGCGTCTCTGTCTTCTGTCGGGGCAAATATACGAAAAGCACTCGGAGTGAGTGCTTTCGTAGTCGTAAAAATCGGGCTTTGCGGCTTGGCCGTCTATTCCCGCCCCAGCTGTCGCAGCCAGTTGGAGAGGTCGTTCAGTAGCTCGGCGTGGTGGGGAAATGACGGGCGAAAGCCCCAGCCGTGGCCGCCGTTGGGATAGACGTGAAGCTCTGCCTTGCCGCCTGCCTTTTGGATGGCGGCATAGTAGGCCAGGCCGTTCTCCACGGGCTTTACGGCGGCGTCGTCTCCGCAAAGGGCAATGAAGGCGGGCGGCGTCTTGCCGACCTTCACCTGCTTATCGCTGGAGAAATAGTCCACGAGGGAAGCGTCGTCCTTACTCTTGCCCAGGAAGTTCGCGGCCGAGGTGGCGTGCGTGCCGTCAGCCTGCATGGTTATGACGGGGTAGATGAGGATTTGGAAGTCGGGAAGCGTGGCGGAGTCGGCGTGGGTCACCTCTACGGAGGCCAAGTGGCCGCCTGCACTGAAGCCCATGATGCCTACGTCTTCGGGGTTGATGTTCCAGTAGGGGGCGTAGGCGCGCAGCGTGTTGATGGCGGTGAAGGCGTCGGTCAGGGGGAGGCGCCAGTCGCCTGCGGGCAGGCGGTAGCGGAGCACGCTGAAGGCTATGCCGCGTTCAAGGAAGAAGGGCGCCCACTGTCGGCCCTCGGTGTCCATGGAGAGGGCGGCGTAGGAGCCTCCGGGCAGGCATACGACGGCACGGCCGCTGGCGGAGTCAGTAGGGGGGAGATATACCTCGAGCACGGCGGTGCTGTCGTCCGAGATGGGCACGGAGAACGTGCGGCGGTCGGATTGTGCGTGCGCCGTGGCAAGGCACAGGGCGAGCAGGAGCAGTAACGAAGCGCCGCGGCGCAGGGCGGCGGGCGCGTTGCTGTGGCGCAGGTGGGAGTGTATGGTCTTCATGGGGCTATGGTTGGGTTATTCTGCGGGTTTAGCCTGCTGCGTGATAGTGATCGGTGTGCTTATGCCGCCGGAGGTGAGCGTCAGCGTGGCGGTGCGGGCTGCTGAAGTCTCGTTAGGCGTCAGGTTGAGCCCCACGGTGCGCGTGCCCTTGGTGGGGAAGGACGTTTCTGCGGGCACTGCCCAGTCGGCGTTGGTAGTCAGCGTGGCGCTGTCGGCGAAGGTCTGGAACTTCAAGCTATATACCGTTTGGTTGTAGGTCAGCTCGGCGCTGAAGGTCGCCGTCCAGTTGCTGAAGGTGGCCTCGGTGTCGCCCGTGATGGCGGCTTCCGGCGTGATAACGTTGAGCCAGGCGTACTGATATACGGGCAAGACGAGCTTATTGTTGTCGTAGCACGTCAGGGTGAGCGTTCCCCAGCGGTTAGTACCCGTCGTGTTGGCGCTTAGGGAGATGGAGACGGGCGTGTTGGCGACGTAGCCGTTGGGCACGTTGACTTCTGTGGGTGTAGCTCGGAACCACGTGTCGCTTGCCGAGAGTGTCCAGCTGTCATAAGAGAGTACGCTGAGGGAGTCTGCCGTTTGGTCGGCGTAGCAAACGAGCTGTCCCTTCGAGGGCGTCGTAGCGTGGTACTCGTTCTCGTTGTCGTCGCAGGAGGCCAGGCACAGCGCCAAGGCGAGGCCTGCGAGGGGAATGATTTTCTGGGTCATGGAGTAGTATAGGTTATAAGTATTTGTCGGCATAGGGGAGGTACGGGGGGGTAAGCGTCAGTACCATTCGATGTTTGAGGAGTAGCTGCTGCGCTTGTCCCACTTCAGCGCGTCGGCGAGTTCGCTGGCTCGGGCTCGGAACGTGAAGTTGAACGAGGAGTAGGGCTTCAGAACGACGTTGCAGGACATTTCGAAGCAGTGCAGGTCGCGGGAGAGCGAGGCCGTAGTCATGGAAATTTTGTGCTCCTCGAAGTCGTAGCCTGAGGTGAAGCTGATGTTCCAGCCCTCGGAAATGCGCACGTAGCCGGAGGCGTTGAGCGTCTGCGTGAAGCCGTAGGGATAGCGCATGCGGTGGACGTTGATAGGCTTGGAGCGGTCTTCGTACATTGTCACGCCGTAGCTGACGGTTAGCGACCAGGGAATGGAGAAGGCGAGGTAGCCGTCGGGGTCCACCCGTGCTTTGACCTTTTTGTTCTTCCCTTTGTTTTTCAGGTTCCGAAGCGCAGGGTCCACGTTGGCGTCTTCCAGCTCGCTTGTCTCTTCGCTGTCGTCGTCTGTCCCGGAGGTGCCGGTGCTTGTTCGGCGCGCCTTTCTCCCGCCGAAGAGGTTCTTCAGCTTGTCCCACGTCTTGTTGTTGAACGTGTAGGAGAGGTTTTGGCTCATGCCCTGGAAACGGCCGAAGCGTCCGTAGCTCCACTCCGTGCGGTCGGAGGTGACGACGCTTCCGCTTTGGTTGAAGGCGTAGGCGTACGTGGCGAAGACGGCGGCAAGGGAGAAGGTGTAGTTTTTCGAGAGCTTGAGGCGCAGCCGCGTCGTCAGGTCGCTCCACGGGCGCGTCTTGGCTGCCAGGTTGTAGCTCATGGAGGCAGACAGCTCGTCGATAAGGCTGATTTTCTTCTCTCCCGTAGAGTCTCGGTCGCTCTTAACCTTCATCTCCAGGTTGTTGGAGACGGAGAAGGTGACGAGCCCCTGCTTCGTGCCCGAGGGATAACCGTAGATGCCGCGAGCGTAGGGCGAGTACTCCACGGTGGACGTGTTTCCGTACTGGTCCTGCTTCTCGTAGGTCTTTACGTAGCCGTAGCGCGAGGAGGTAAAGTCCGGCGCGTAGGTGAAGCTGACGGAGGGCTTGAAGACGTGGCGAATGGCGATAATCTTGCTGCCGAACAGCTTTTTCCAAGGCTTGTAGAAGCCGTAGAGCGTCGTGTTTGCAGAGACGGCAACGTTCCAGTCGTAGAGGTTGTAGAAGCCGTAGGTCGTGTCAGCTATTTCCCGTTGCGCCTCGGCGTCCCACGAGCGCAGGATGCGGTTCGTGTACATGATGTCGCGAAACGTCAGGCTGGGGCTGATGTTGATGTACTTTAGGAGCTGGAACGTTGCGTCTATCGGGATGCGGTGCTGTACGCCGTTACGCCAATCTTTGATTAGGTTAGAGTGGAGCAACCGGTCTTCCTTAGTCGTTATGCTGTTAGAGAGCTGCCCGGTGTAGGAGAAGCCGATTTTCTCGTACCAGCGCTCTTTGCCCACTTGGTGCTTGCGGCGGAAGGGGTAGCGGCGGGAGAGGCTTACGGTGAGGTCGGGCAGCGTCATGGCGATGCTGGAGTCGCGCATGTTCTGCGTGAGGTTGGCCGAGGCGGAGACGGTCAAGTCCAGGTTGGGGAAGGTGTGGGAGAAGGAGACGGAGCTGGCGCGCGTGGACTGGGTGTAGGAGACGGGGTTGTACATGCTCTCCAGGTTCTTGCGCTCGTAGTTTTCTGAGGCGAAGTTGACGCGTGCCGAGAACGATGTGTTGCCTACTGAAGCCTTAGCGTGCGTCCACTGCAGCTTGAGGCTCTTCGTCTCCTGGTAGTCGGGCATGTTCTTGTCGCCCTCCTGCGTGTCGATGTAGCTGAAGTAGAAGTTGCCGTTGTACTTGTATCGTTTGCGATAGTTCGTCTCCAGGCTTAGTCCCCAGGAGCCTTTGGTGTATATCTCGCCGAGGAGCTTCAGGTCCATGTAGTCGGAGAGTGCGAAGTAGTAGCCGCCGTCGCGCAGGTAGAAGCCGCGGTTTGTCTCGTCGCCGTAGCTTGGCATGACGAAGCCGCTGGAGTATTTCTTTGAGAAGGGGAAGAAGCCGTAGGGGATGCCGAGGGGCAGCGGCACGTCTTCTACGACGAGGTAGGCCGGCCCGAAGACCGTCTCCTTGCCGGGTAGCACTTTGGCGCGGGAGAGGCGCAGGTAGAAGTGGGGGTGCTTGGCGTCGCACGTCGTGTAGGTGGCGTGCTCCAGGTAGAGCGTGCCTGCGCTGTCGCGCTTTGAGTGTTCAGCCGTGACGAACCCGTTGCCTTGCGTCGTGCTTACGTCGGAGATGTAGCCCTTATTTGTTTTGAAGTTATAGGCCATCTGGTCGCTCACGTACTCGTCCGAGTTCTGGTGGAATGTGGGCTTCTGGCTCTTTGTGCCTAAGCTGTCGGTTACGGCGTCGGCGTGGACGAGGCTGCTGTCCATGTTGACAGACATCTTCCCGGCGTCGAGCGTCATGTTCTGGTACTTCACGTTCGCCTTGCCGTAGAGGTAGATCAGTTTCGTCTCTGCGTCATATATTACGGAGTCCGTAGCGGTGTAGTCCACGGGGCCATCCAGCGCTTGCTTCTTCTCTACGCGCGTCGTGTCGCCCTTGGCACCCGGCAGGCGTAGCGTATCGACGTTGATTACGCCGTGGCTGCGGAACAGGCTGTCCATCCGGGCTTGCCGTGCCGAGTCCTCCGTCGAGGGGGGCAGGCTGTCACGTGGCACGTCGCGTACCGTGTCCGCTACCGCCATTGTCCCGAGCCGGGGTTCGGCCACAGTTTTCCCTGCTCCCACGCTCGCCAGGCACAGCGCGGCAAGCGCGGAGAGCAGGAGTATGAAGGTCGTTCTCAACGCCAAGGTACGCTTTTAGGCAGCAAAGTTACAAAGAAAAGCCTGCCCGCTCTTTATGTTTGAGCCTTTTTAACGCCCCCTCGCCTCCGACGCGTGCTGCCGCTCGCCTTCTCCCCTGATGGGCGGGTACGAAGAAAGCGGGCTTTCCCAAGGCCTATCCCGAAAAAGATCTTCAGCAAAACGGGATGTCGGCCTGTTGGGAAAGCCTCGCTGTGTTGTCGCCGCTTCTTGCGGCTTATGGCGTCATGGCTTTGCCGCTCTGTTTCACTCGTTAGGCTCTTCCGTGCCCAGCGAGATAAACTTCCAAACGCCTCCCCGCTTCTCGAAGAGGCCGTTCACGTAGAGGCTGATTTTTCCTATCTTATCAACGCGGGGCGTGATGAACACGCCACCCACTACGTTTCCCTCGGGCTGTTTTTCCACTTCGTAAACGTAGCTTCCCGTGCTTGTGTTGATGTTGAAAGGTGTGATGGCGAGTGAGAGGCCGGCGGGGACACTCGTCAGGCTGAAGCTGTTCTCTGCCTTCAACCATACGGCGTAGCCTTTCTTCCGCCCGCTCTCGGCGTCCACGTCGAAGCCCTCCACTTCGGAGCCTTCAATGCGGTAGAGGTGGTTCGGGATGACTTCTTCGGCGCTTTCCGGGTCGAGGTCGAACTGTTCAAAATCTATTGTGTTTAGGGTGAGGAAGCCGCTGTACGATATTTCGGGGTGTCGCTTCTCACTCTTCACGATGGATTCGTTCGTCCAAGGCGCCACGCAGTCTTTGATGACGAGGAAGCTGCTCTCGCCTACGCACACGCCGCAGGTGTAGGTGCGTCCGTAGCAGTCTTGCCCCGCCTTGTTGCCGATGGGCTCGTCGTCTTCGTTCAGGAGCTGGTAGTCCTGTCTGAAGAGTATTACGCCCCGCTTGATGGCGTTTTCTATCAGACTGTTGGCCATGTCCTGAGCTTGGGCGGCGGCGCACAAGAGTAGCAGTAGGAATGTCAAGTGTCGTTTCATTGCTTTTCGCTATTGAATAGTATGATGTTAAAAATGCTTTTCACGACGCTGCGTTCCTTCTCCCATTTCTTTTGAGTGAAGGCGTAGCGTGCGCCTGGGCCGAAGTCCACGGTGTAAGGCACTTCCGCGGCGTACAGTGCCTGGAGCTGCGGCCACGTGATGTAGGCGCGGGTTCGCAGGACGTAGCCGCCCCGATGGGGTTCGCAGTAGAGCTGCTCCAAAGCCGCGGTGAGCGTCTCCCCGCCGCTGTGGATGTGCAGCGAGTCGTAGTGTGTCATTTCCCGCAGGTAGATGGTCGTCGTCAGCGATACGGAGTCCGGGCTGTCCGTGAGGTAAGTGATGTCGAAGGTCATCTTCTGCCGCGTCACGTTCCCTTCGCACCCCGGCATCTGCGTCGGGGTAAAGAAATAGAGCATGCCGTCGGGGTTCTGGAAGGTAAGGTATCGCTTCGTGATAGAACCTGCGTAAGCCAGCGTGAGGCCTGCCAGCAGCCACGCCAGCACCAATAGCCGTTTCATGCGTACGAGCTTGGGAAAGGGGGCAAAAAGGGAAGTGTAGGTTTCCCTCTTTGCTCCCTGTCGCAGTTTTTATTCGCCGTAAACTACCGTCTTCTTGTTCGTGAAGAGGCAGAGCACGGAGGTCGTCTTTTGGTCAACGTGGCTAATCTTCTTTATGCCACCTTCTTTGGCAGCCTTGTCGATGCCGCCGTCGCCTGTGGTGATCCAGCCCAGGATGTTGCTGCGGCTTGACGTGCCTACCTTTTTGCCGACGGGGTTAGACGTGGCGGCCACGGGCTGCGTGTAGCCGGCGTAAATGCTTGCGAAGTCGCCCGTTGAGCAACTGGTGAAAAGGGAAGTGCCCAACAGGGCCACTACTGCGAATGACATGAGTTTCTTCATGACACATAGTTGTTTTTGTGCCTATCAATTCCCCAATTTCGGCGTGTGAAAAATCGTGTGAAGTCCGGAAAGTAAAAAAGACGTGGGAATTAGTTTTACCCCGCTCATCCCTGCAGTCAGGCCTTCGCATTGCCCCCAAGTAAGGATAAGCAACGTAAGCCTGCCCACGTCAAGACATATTATAAACACAGTCTCTGCCGGCATAGTCCCTCCGCAGAAGCTAAGGGATAGGCCGTGCTGTGTATAATACACCCACGTAGACGCTTTGTTGCATCACCGCTGTACTTGGAATCAAAGTTGCGAAGTTTGACTGCACAACGAGCGACGTTCAAAAACGTCCTTTCCCCCCGTCCGACCTTACGAACGGTTTTCCCGGGCGGGGGATTTCCATCGATGTCTGACCCGCCCGTCCCTATGGACAGGCTTCGTCGTGGCAAAAATAGAAAACGGAATTAGAAAGTGCTAATTTTTTAAAGTTTTTCTTGCGAAAAATAAAAAAGGTCGGGCGCATGGCGCGCACAACCTGTTAAACGATTTTGTGATTACGCTTCGCTGATGTCAGCGTCGGTCGGACGGGTATTGGCGAAGCGTTCAAGCATCTGCTCGCGCGTTTCGGCCACCCAGCCAAACTTACGTATGAGTTCACGAAAGAGAGGCCAATCTGCATTGGGCACGTTAATAAAAACGCTTCGCGTTTGCGCCTTGCTTGATGTGGTTTTCATGATTTGTCCCTTCCTTTGTGCTTACTATTGCAAAGTAACTACTTTATTTTTGATAACGCAAATCTTTTTGTGTGACACGCCGACATCATCTTTTGAAAAAGTTGTTCGTTTCTTTGACAATGCCATCGCGCAATATAGGCGGCTCGTTGAGGTGCAGGTCGGACTTGCCGTGAAATAGCTCGGACTTATCCGCTGACAGCTCGGACTTGTCGGCTGACAGCTCGGACTTGTCGGCTGACAGGTCAGACTTGTCGGCTGACAGGTCAGACTTGTCGGCTGGCAAATGCCGACTATGCGTCTTGGCGTAGGGGGAAAAGGGTGGGGGGAGGTGCTTTTTTCGGGGGCGCAGCGGGGCGTGGCTCTGCGGAAATACGTATTTTTGTGCTTCATAACGGTTATGTCTTCATGCTTAGGTTCAACGTATTAATACCCCTGCTTGCTGTGTTGCTGGCCGGTTGCGGCACGGCGCGTGTGTCGTCTGAAGAAAAGCAACAGGCCGCCGAGGCTGCGACGGAGCAGATGCAGATGCAGCTGGCTGACCGGCATTTCCGCATCGACGTCACGCAGATGTATCCTCGCCGCGGGCCGGGACGCTACGTCGGCGCTGAGTTCTACGTAGCTTTGAGGGGCGACACGGTAGATTCCTATCTGCCCTACATAGGCGAGGTCTATTACAAGGCCTATACGGGCGGCGAGAATTTGAATTTCACGTCCAAGGTCAGGAATTATTCTTCTGCGCGAAAGAAAGGGGGCAAGACAGTCATAACCTTTGACACCCGCTCGAACGAGGACGCTTACCGCTACCGGCTGACGGTCTATGACAACGGGCTGGCGGAGGTGGCTGTCAGCGCACAGGGACGCGACGGCATACGCTACGACGGCGACTACGCAGACTGACGCCGCTTCGTAGAAAAAGAAACGCCTCAAGTCCCGCTTTCGGGGACCTGGGGCGTTCGTCAATTTTATCGCTTTGACGCAGGATGCTGTCGTCACTTGGCGGGCACCACCTTGTTGCCCGCTGCCCGGCTGACGGCGGCAAAGATGCGGTTCAACTCTCGGAAACGCTCCATGAGGGGCAGAAGGGCGGCGTAGTCGCCCGTAGCCGTCAGTCGGCGTATCTGCTCCTGTACCTGTTTGCGCTCGCGGGCTACCACGGCGTATTTGAAGTCGGTGAGCAGGTGGGGAATGACCTCGGGCAGGTGGTCTGCCTCCTTGCCATATTGCAGTTGCTGGTTGCTGCTGAGCTGTTCGATGCGTGTACCCAGGTCTGCGGCAAGCTGGCTGATGGCTGCGTCGGGGTGGTTCAGGAAGTAGGGCAGGGCTTTGAAGTCGGCTTCGCCTGCGTGCTGCAACGCCTCGGCGAGTATCCGGGCGTAGAGGGGGTCTTGAAAGGCGAGGTTGTCCTGTGCCAAGTCGTTAGCTATGTATTCTGCAACGGTTGTCGTAACCGTCGTGCCGTCCTCTCCGGGCTGTTCTATCGCGAGGTCGCCGTAGCGTATGATTTGTTGGGCGAGCAGGCGCTCTTCGCGGTGTAGCAGGTCGCTCTTGGCCGTCTGTGTTGCTACCGGTGCGGCGAGTGCGACTGCGGGTTGGGCGGTGGAAGCATTAGTGCGCTCCGTAGCGGGGCGGGTAGTGGCTTCGCGTCGCAGCTTGGAGACCTCGGAGAGGATGAGTCGCTCGTCCATGTCCATGAGTCTGGCGCACTCGTGTGCGTAGGTCTGGCGCACGATGCCGTCGGGGATGACGGAGATGCTGCGCACGATGTCTGTGACGAGGGCTGCCCGCTTGATGGGGTCAGAGCCGGCGCCTTCGAGCAGAAGGTTCGTCTTGAACGTGATGAAGTCCGTCTGGTGGTCGTCAAGGTATTTCCGAAATTCCTCGGGGTTGTGCTTGCCGGCGAAGCTGTCGGGGTCGTCGCCGTCGGGCAGGAGCAGCACTTTGACGTTCAGCCCCTCGGCGAGCAGCATGTCGATGCCGCGCAGGCTGGCGTGGATGCCTGCGGCGTCGCCGTCGTAGAGCACCGTGATGTTCTCCGTGAAGCGGTGGAGCAGGCGTATCTGCCCCTCGGTGAGGGAGGTGCCGCTGGAAGCTACTACGTTCTCCACGCCGCTTTGGTGCATCGCGATGACGTCCATGTAGCCCTCCACCATGAAGCAACGCCCTTGCCGGACGATGGCTTTCTTGGCCAGATAGAGGCCGTAGAGTTCGCGGCTCTTGCTGTAGATTTCCGACTCGGGAGAGTTTACGTATTTCCCTACGTTCTTTTGGTTGCCCAGTATTCGCCCGCCGAAAGCGACTACTTTCCCCGACACGCTGTGTACCGGGAAAATGATGCGGCCGTGGTAGCGGTCGAAAAGGCGGTGATCCTCCGTTTCAAAACACAGTCCGGTCTTAACTAAGAATTCGCGCTTGTAACCCTTTGCCAGCGCAGCTCGGGCTAAGGCGTCGCGCTGTTCGGGGGAGTAGCCTATTTGGAACTTGCGTATGATGTCGTCTCGCAGACCGCGCTTTCGCAGGTAAGCCATGCCGATGGCCACCCCGTCGGCGCTGTGGTGCAGCTGGTCTTCGAAGTAGTCGCGCGCCCACTCGTTGACGACGAACATGCTCTCGCGCAGGCTTGCCGCTTGGCGCTCGTCGGCCGTCAGCTCTTTTTCGCGCACCTCGATGCCGTATTTCCGCCCCAGCCACTTGATGGCTTCGGGATAGGACAGTTGCTCTATTTCCATGAGGAAATGTATGGCGTCGCCGCCCTTGCCACAGCTGAAGCAGTGGCATATCCCCTTCGCGGGAGATACGACGAAGCTGGGCGTCTTCTCGTTGTGGAACGGGCAGAGGCCTTTGTAGTTGACGCCGGCTTTGCGCAGCGAGACGAACTCCCGCACCACCTCGACGATGTCGGCGGCTTCGCGGATGCGTTCTATGGTTTGGCGGTCTATCAAAAGGGTGGAGGGTTATGCAGGTGGGTGATGAACGGGGGAAAAGTGGGGATAGCGGTTTAGAGCGCTGACGGGACTGAAGAGGTAGGGCACAAAAAAAAGCGCAGGCGGCCGATGCCACCGCGCACCTATTTGACGGGCGTGGTTTTCTCTAAGAGGTTCGACGACAGGAAGTCGGCGCTATGCACCAAAGCGACCAAGGGATATTTCTCAAGGGCGGTCCGAAACGAGTACATCATGCTGGAGCCCGACTCGGCCATGTCGAACATGCCCATGTGCCAGCGGATGGCGAGCATCTCGTCTTCCTCCAGCTTCAGGTAGAAGCTGACGCGCATCAGCGACTTCTCGCCATGCCCTAAGGGGAAGCTGTCTTCCACCTTGTAGCCGGGAATGGACACCCAGCGGCCGTTCTCATCCTTCTTCCACCGCTCTGACGGCTTGTAGAAGTTTATCTTGCACAGGTCGTGGAAGAGTGTGGCGATGGCGATGCTTTCTGTGGACAATTCCTTCGTGAGGTTGCCGCGCTTTTCGGCGACGGCGGGCTTCACAATGGCCGAGTTCAGCTTCAAGGCCGTCTCGCAGACGTTGATAGAGTGCTGGCACAAGCCGCCGGGTTCGTTCAGGTGGAACGCCGTGGACGACGGAGCGTCGTAGAAGTCGCTTCTGTCTAAGTAGGAAAGTAGGCCTTCCAGCCCTTCGCGCTTGATGTATTTGTGGCAAAGCTCTTGGAAGTAGCGCTTGTTCTCGTCCTGTTGCTTCTTGTCCATGGATGCTTTTTATAGTCGGTTTGCAAATGTAGCAAAAAAGGAGGCGTCGCTTGGGGCTGACGTTTTAATAATGTATAAAAAGCGCCCTTCAGCGCGCTTAGCCGAAGGGCGGGGTGGAAAGGGGAAAGTGGGAGTTTAATCTTGCCTTTCGAAAAGCAAAGGGTGGCTTTCGATGGCTGATGGGGTGAGGGTGAGCACGGCGTCCATGGGGATGTCGTGCGACTCATGGGGGACGGCGGACTGCAAACGAAAGGGGAAACAAATGCCGAGCTTGAAGGCGTGGGGCAGGCGGGGCAGGAAGCGGTCGTAGTAGCCTGCGCCGCGGCCGAGGCGGTGCCTTTCAGCGTCGAAGGCTGTTCCGGGAACGAGGACAAAGTCCACGTCGACAGATTGGGGCGGGACGTCAGCCTCGGAAAGGGGTTCCATGATGCCGAAAGCGCCCCGATGAAGCGCGGCGTCGGCGGTATATTGCCGAATCTCCATATCCTGCCCCACGACGACGGGCAGATAGAGCGCCTTCTGCCGAGCGTAGCGATGGAGTAGGGGGCGCGTATCCGGCTCGTCGGGCAAAGGCCAGTAGAGCAGGGCGCTACGGGCAGCGGCAAAGCGGGGATGTGCCTCCACGGCGGCCATGAGTTGGCGCGACCAAGCCGCAAGCTGCGTCGGCCGGTAGCTACGCCCCCGTAGCTTCAGCTCTTGGCGTAGCTGCGGCTTTGTGAACCGGGGCATATCGCAAGTATTTGGCTACGGAGCAGGGGAAAATAGTCCGGAGCCGGGGTGGATATTTCAGTAGGGAAGAGGCAGGAAAGGACGTAGGGGGAATAAGTGCGCCCCGCCGGGATCTGAGCTGTGGGTTGCGGTGCCGAGGGCTTCACAGCTTTGGGAAACGCTTCGCCCTTGCGCAACACGCGGGCGGCAGCGAGGAAGGTGGGGTCGGAGGCGTTGGTATAGGTGAGCGAGGCTTCGGTGTCGAGCAGGTCGTCGAGGACGTTTGCCGTGAGGTTGCGGCGTATGAGCGAGGCAGAACGCTCCAAGAGAAGCGGGCGTCGGCGCTGGCCGTTGGCTTCGGCGTAGGCGGCAAACTTATTAACGACGTCGAGGCGGTTCAGGTACTGGGCAATCTTGCTGATGTCGCCATCGAACCGTCCCAGCTGGTTGCGGTAGGTATCCGTCAGGACATAAGCGTATTGGAAAAGCAGGCCGTTAAGATACGCCTCTTTGAAATAAGACGTCAGACCTGCCGTGTCTTCCGGTACGAAGACATCGGGCGTGATGCCTCCGCCGCCATAGACGATGCGCCCGCCGCTGGTCTTGTATTGCTCGCCGCTCGACTTGATGCTGTCGGCGTTGTAATACTCTCCATGGGCGGCGCGCAGCAGCAGGTCGGCCTCGTAGTCAGCTTCGTCGCCCGGCGTATAGGGCTTCTGTACGCAGCGACCCGACGGCGTGTAGTAGCGCGCTTTTGTAAGGCGGAGCATGCTGCCGTCAGAGAACTCAATGGGCACTTGAACGAGCCCCTTGCCGAACGTTCGGCGACCGACGATGGTTCCGCGGTCGTTGTCCTGAATAGCACCCGAGAGAATCTCGCTGGCCGAGGCGCTGGTTTCATCTACCAAGACGACGAGGGGTAGCTCTTGGTAGGTGCCGCGTCCGTCGCTGCGGTAATCCTGCCGCGGAGACTTGCGGCCTTCCGTGTAAACGATGAGGCGGCCCTTCGGCAGGAACTCGTTGGCTATCTGGACGGCAGGCTCCATGTATCCGCCCAAGTTGCCGCGCAGGTCAAGCATGAGGCTGGTGAACCCTTCGCGGTTAAGCGTAGCCAGTGCGGCAAGGAATTCGGGATAGGTGGTATTTCCGAAACTGTTGATGCGTATGTAGCCTATCGTATCGTTGACCATGTAGGCGGCAGAAATGCTTCGTACGGGCACATCACCGCGCACGATGGAGAACGCGAGGGGCTCGGCACGTCCTGCACGCTCCACGGTGAGGCGCACCGTAGTGTTCTGCGGTCCTTTGAGGCGTTTGAGCGTCTCGTCGTTAGTCACGACGCTGCCTACGTAAGGCTTGCCATCTACGGCTACAATCTTGTCACCCGCTTGCAGGCCGACGCTCTCCGAGGGGCCGCCCTTGATGACGCGCACGACGCGGACGGTATCGCGGTAGATGGTGAAGCGGATGCCTATGCCCGAGAAGCTGCCCTTCAGCTCCTGCATGCTGGCTTCTACGTCTTTGGCGCTGATGTATGTGGAGTGGGGGTCAAGCTGCTTGAGTATTTCAGGGAGCGACTTCTCCACGAGCGCGGCCATGTCAACGGTGTCAACATACTGGTCGTCGATGAGGTGAAACAGGTCGTTTATCTTATTGCTTGAGCTGACGATGCTGAGCCTTCGTCCGGAGAAGTAGGAGGCGAAGAAGCTGCCGAGGAGGATGCCTGCGACGATGCCAAGGGCTACCAGGAGGGGAACGAAGCGGTTGTTCGTGTCTGCTTTCATGCTTACGTGGGGGTTAGTCAAGGGGCATAAAGGCAACGTCAATGCCTGCCCGGCGCAGGAGCTCTATGCCGTCGGTCAAACGGTATTGCTTGGCGTAGATGACGCGCCGTATGCCGGCTTGGATAATGAGTTTGGCGCATTCGATGCACGGGGCATCGGTGACGTAGAGCGTTGCGCCGTCGCTGTTGTTCCCTGAACGGGCTATCTTGGATATGGCGTTGGCCTCGGCATGGAGCACGTAAGGCTTGGTGAGGCCGTTCTCGTCCTCGCAAACGTTTTCGAAGCCCGACGGCGTGCCGTTGTAGCCATCGCTGATAATCATCTTGTCCTTCACGATGAGTGCGCCCACTTGGCGGCGACGGCAGTAGGAGTTCTCGGCCCATATACGAGCCATGCGGAGGTATCGGAGGTCGAGCTTACGGGCTTTCTCGGCCGCTTCGGTTTGTCGGGGCGTTGTGCTATCCATTATGTGCTTTGCTTAAGATGCCATCCCGGCGCATGAGGGCTTGGATGTCGGGTTTGCGACCGCGGAAACGCTTGTAGAGGGTCATGGGGGGCTCTGTGCCGCCTCGGGAGAGAATATTGTCGCGGAAGCTTTGGGCTGTAGCAGTGTCGAAGAGGCCACGTTCCTTGAATAGGGCGAAGGCGTCGGCGGCCAGCACCTCGGCCCATTTGTAGCTGTAGTAGCCCGCAGCGTAGCCGCCTGACATGATGTGCGTGAACTGCGTCGTCATGCAGGTTTCTTCGGGCTGGGGAAGTAACAGAGCTTCTTTCCAGGCGGCCTGTTCGAAGCTGCGCACGTCTGTGTCGAAGGGCGTGGCGAGTGTGTAGTAGGCCATATCGAGCAAGCCGAAGCTGACCTGACGTATGCAACCGTAAGCCACGTTGAAGTTGCGGCTGTCCGTCACGCGTTGCAACAGGTCGGCGGGTATGGGCGCTCCCGTCTCGTAGTGTCGGGCGAAGGTGTTCAGGAAATCCGGCTCTACGGCGTATCCTTCCATGAACTGGGACGGCAGCTCTACGAAGTCCCAGAATACGTTTGTCCCGCTGAGGCTGCGGTAGTGTGTAGCGGCGAACATGCCGTGGAGGGCGTGGCCGAACTCATGGAGAAACGTCTCTACCTCGCTCAGAGTGAGCAGTGCGGGCTTGTCGGGCGTGGGCTTCGTAAGGTTCATGACCAGCGAGACGTGGGGGCGTGAGTCTCCCTCGGCGTCGTGCCATTGCTCCTTGTAGTTAGTCATCCATGCTCCGCCTTGCTTGCCGGGTCGTGGGTGGAAGTCGCAGTAGAGCACGGCGAGGAAGCTTCCGTCGCGGTCTAAAACGTCGTAGGCGTCAACGTCAGGATGATATACGGGGATGCTGCTGTTTTGCCGGAACGTGATGCCGTAGAGCTTGGTGGCTAAGCCGAATACGCCCGCCTTTACGCGCGACAGCTCAAAGTAGGGGCGAAGCATTTCGGCGTCGATGCCGAAGCGTTGCACCTGAAGCTTGTGGCTGTAGTACGCCCAGTCCCAAGGTTGCAGCTGAAAGGTGCTTCCTTCGGTCTGACGTGCCAGAGCTTCTACGGCGGCCACTTCCTCCTCAGCTCGGGGCTTGTAGTGGGTAAGTAGCTCTTGCAGCAGGTTGCGGACGTTCTGCGGCTTTTCTGCCATACGTCGTTGCAGGGCATAGTCGGCGTAGGTGTCGTAGTGTAAAAGCTGTGCCAGCTCACGTCGGAGGTTTACGATGCGGCGAACGACGTCGAAGTTGTTCGCTGCGTTGTCGTGGGTGGCTCGGGTGTTGTAAGCCATGTACATTTGCCTTCTCAGGTCGCGTCGGTCGGCGTAGGTCATGAAGGGGCTGTAGCTGGGCGCGTGCAGGGTGAAGACCCATCCTTCCAGGCCTTTCTCTCGGGCTGCTAAAGCTGCTTGGTCGCGTTGTGACCGGGGCAAACCGCTGAGCGCTTCCTCGTCAGTCAGGTGTAGGCGGTAGGCGTTGGTCTCTGCCAGTACGTGTTGGCTGAAAGTCACGGTGAGGCGGGACAGCTCCTGCATGATGTCCTTGAAGCGTTCGCGGTTGTTGCCTTCTAACGTGGCGCCGCTCCGCTCGAAAGCTTGGTAGGTGCTATCCAGGAGCATGCGGTCTTCTCCGCTCAGCGTGCCGCGTTGGTCGTAGATGGCCTTGACGCGGGCGAAGAGCGTTTCGTTCATGTAAATGGCTGCGCTGTGTGCGGCTAAGCGCGGTGCCAGGCGTTGCAAGAGGGCGTCCAGCTCATCGTTTGTCTCGGCTGACGAGAGGTTGTATAGGACTGTCGTGGCACGGGTCAGCACTTCGTCGCCGCTATCTAAGGGTACGATGGTGTTTTCGAAGGTTGGCGCGGCGGGGTTGCCGGCTATGGCGTCCACTGCTTGAGCTTCGCGCTTCATGCCTTCTTCTATGGCTGTCTCCAGTCCTGCTACGGTGACTTGGTTGAAAGGTACCGTGCCGTGCGGCGTCTCCCAGTGCCGGGAAAAGAGGTTTGCTTCGCTACTCATATATTATATATAATGCCTAAGGCTTCGCGGGGAATGCCTCGCCCATGATGCGCTGTATTTCCTCGAACTTGTCGCCTTGGTTCATGGCCAGATAGACGTTGTAGAGCAGGGGTGCCCATTTCTCCTTTGCTGCGGGGGCGAGTTGCCTGTACTTTTCCAAGTAGGGGCAGGCGGCTTTGTAGTATCCCGTGCGTTGTGCGTCAGCTTTCTTATAGGCTCGTGAGTTGATAGTCGTCGGGAGCTGCACGGCGTCGGCCAGGTTGCAATAGGCGGCTCCCGTGTAGTAATATACCTCGGAGATTGTGGAGTCTATGGCCAGTATGCGTTGCGACGTAGCTATGGACTCCTCGTCGCGTCCCAGGTTCATCAGCGCCAGGCTTTTGGCGGAAAGGAAGTAGAGATTGGTGGAATCGGTGCGCAGCAGGGAGTCGGCCAGTTGCAGGGTGGCCGTATAGTTGCCGTGTTCGGCGTAGTAGTCGGCCATCTCGGTGAAGAAATAGGGCGTCTTGGGGAATGCCTGCAGCCCGTCGCGTATGGTGAGCAGGTAGTTAGCGGTGTCGCCCTGAGCCTCGTAGGTGCGAGCCAGCGTCTCTAAGATAACGGGGCGGGAGGGGGTGGTGTCACGCAGGGCTACGTCTTTGTATTTCACGACGAGGGGATAGTCCTTCTGTTGAAACGCTGCGCGGAGGAGTAGGGCTGCGCTCTCTACGTATTGCGGCTTCTGCGTCTCTTCCGTGTTGCCTCCCCAGAGTTTCAGCGTCGGGATGTCCAGCGCCAGGCGCAGGTATTTGGCGGCCTCGGCGTAGTTCTTTTTTCGGTAGAAGTATCTGCCGCCTGCGCTTAGGTTCTTGTAGTATTTGTGCAGGTATTCGGCGTCGGCTTTTTGGTATTTAGGCTTCTTTCCTCGGGAGGTGAGGAGGCGTTGCTCGGCGCTGTCGGTTCGTAGGGCGTAGAGGCAGATGCCGTAGGTGGAACTGAAAAACTGCGCCGTGTCGTAGGCCTGCTTCAGGAAGGCTTTCTCGTTCTGCGCATCGTTCAGGGCGATGTTGGCCTCGACGCCGTAGTTGTATAGGCGCGGCTCTTGGCTTATCACGCTGTCTTTTTCCAGTTTGGCAATCTGCGTCAGGGCCTCGGCGGCCTTGCCTCCTTTCAGCAGCTCCCTTACGTTTCGCAGCGCTTTTTGGGCTAAGGCGGGTGTGAGGGGCAGGAACATCGCGAGGCAGAGCAGTAGGAGGAGCTTCTTAGGCATGGTCATTCTACGCCCTCGGGGGCTTGTTTGGCGGATTATGGGGCGCTCAGCTTGTGTAAGTGGGCGCCCCATGGTTGTTGGTTGGTTCGTTGACAGACGGTGTTTAGTCGTTGCAGTAGTCGGGGAACTCGGCTTTCAGGGCGTTCGCCTTGTCGTCCATGTAGAGCTGCTTATAGACGGAGTACAGCCCCTGGCACCACCACTGCGGTTTGTCGGGCGCGGCTTCCTTGGCTTTCTCGTAGTAGGGGAGCGCTTTGTTGTAGTAGGGGAAGACTTCCTTTTGCAGGACGGCCATCTTCTTCTTCACCACGTCTTGCCCCTGTCCGTAAGGTATTTGAATGGTGCCGTTGTTCATCTTGTCCACCACTTCGTTGAAGTAGCAGTTGCCCATGTCCGCGTTGGCTTGGGCGAAGTCGGGGTCAATGTCGATAGCCTTTTGGAAGTTGGCACGCGCCTCTTCGTAGTTATAGGGCGTCATGTAGAAGTTGATGCGTCCTTTCAGGTAGTAGGCGTTCTTGTTCTTCGGGTCTTTGGCTATGAGTTCGTCGGCTAAGGCCAAGGCTCCGTCGCGGTCGTGGCGTTGCATATAGTCCGTCGTCAGGTCTTGCAGGAACATCTCGTCGCCCGTGCGAGCTACGGCGTCTTTGAGCGTCTGCATGTAGGCCACGGTGTCTCCCATCTGGTACTGCGACACCATCTTGAGCTGGTAGAGGTCGTGCAGGCTTATCGTGTCTTGCAGGGCGATGTCGGCGTATTTGATGGTGGTGGGGTAGTCTTTGAGCTGGAAGCTGAGCTGCGTGATGTTCATTGCCGCCTGGTTGTATTGCGGACGGCTGAGCATATAGATGCTGTCGGTCGTTGAGGGGGCGAAGACGACGTTGCGCGGCATGTCATAGTATTTGATGAAGTAGTCTCGCGCGCCCCGGACGTCGCCGCTTTGGAACTTGAATACGGCTGCGTAGTTGTAGTAGTTGAGCATCTGCATGATGTTCAGTCGGTTGAGGGCTTCAAACTGTGGCTTTGCCTTTCCTTTGGGGTCGGGCTTCATGTCTTCCTCGTAGCTCCGGGTAAAGGCGTTGACGGCTCCTTCCAGGTAGTTGTAGAAGCTTGCCGTGTCGAAGGGCATTCCTTTGGCGGCGAGGTCCAGTTCGGGTTGGAAGAGCAGGGCGTTGCATTCGCCTATCTTTCGCTCGAACTCGGCCAGCTTCGTGGTCTTGGGATTGTTCAATCCTGTTTCGAGGATTTGCAGCGCCGTCTTGTAGTCCTTTTTCTCCATGGCCGATTGGGCCTTGTAGAGGGCGTTGTTCTGCGCCATGCCGCACGTTGTCATGGCCAGCAGGGCGATGGAGCTTATTATCCGTTTCATAGCTTATATGTTGTTAGTTTTATTGTTCGTTGGTCTCCGTTTCGGTTGTCTCGTCTTCGCGCAGATAAAAGCTTCCGCGTTCATCCGCGTCATCCGCGCGACCTATTCCTCGCTGATCTCGCTAATCCCGCAGATATATTATTATTATTCTCTGCGAAAATCTGCGTTAATCCGCGCGACCTTCTTCGTGGCCTTATCTGCGCGACCTATTCCTCGCTGATCTCGCTGATCCCGCAGATATATTATTCTCCGCGTTCATCCGCGTCATCCGCGCGATCTATTCCGCGAGATTCTTGGTCCTCTGCGAGATCGTCATCTGCGCCGGGTGCTTTGCAGACGCTGGAGATGGTGTCGCCGCGTTTCTTCAGGTCGATGAGCTTCACGCCCTGTGTGGCGCGGCCTATGACGTTGATGTCTTTGGTCTTCAGGCGCAGGGCGGTGCCGCTTTTGTTGATAATCATCAGGTCGTCGTCGTCCGTCACGCTCTTGATGGCCGTCAGGCGTCCGGTCTTTGCCGTTATCAGCATCGTCTTGACGCCTTTCCCGCCGCGGTTTGTCATGCGATAGTCGCCGATGGCGCTCTTCTTGCCGTAGCCTCGTTCGCTGACCACCATGACCGTCTCGCGTTCCGGGTCGTTGATGCATATCATGCCTACTACCTCGTCGTCCTCGTCGTCGAGCGTAATGCCGCGTACACCGCCTGAGACGCGACCCATAGGTCTTACTGTGCTCTCGTTGAAACGTATGGCGCGTCCGTTGCGGTCGGCTATGACCAGCTCGTCGCTTCCGTTAGTCAGCACGGCGCTTACTACGCGATCGTCTTCACGCAGCTTGATGGCGTTGACACCGGTGGCTCGCGGATGGCTGTATTCGGCGAGGGAGGTTTTCTTCACCGTCCCTTTACGTGTGCAGCAAACGACGTAGTGCGAGCGGCAGAAGTCGGGGTCGGAGAGCTTCTTGATGTATAGGCAGGCGGTTATGCTGTCGCCCGGCTCTATGTTGAGCATGTTTTGTATGGCTCGTCCTTTCCCGTTCTTGGCTCCTTCGGGGAGTTCGAAGGTTCTGAGCCAGTAGCAGCGTCCCCGGGCGGTGAAGAAGAGCATCGTGTCATGCATCATGGCCATGTAGATATACTCTACGAAATCACCGTCGCGCGTGGAGCCTCCCCGGCTGCCTATGCCGCCTCGGGCTTGTTGGCGAAATTCGCTTAGCGGGGTGCGCTTGATGTAGCCCAGATGGCTTAGCGTGATGACTACCTCGTCGTTGGCGTAGAAGTCCTCGGGGTTAAACTCTTCCGTGCTGAGCTTGATTTCCGTGCGGCGGGGGTCGGCGTATTTCTCTTTTACCTCCAGCAGCTCGTCCTTCATCACCTTGCGGCATTCGGCGTCGTCAGAGAGGATGAGGTTCAGGTAGGCTATCTTCTTCTCCAGCTCTTCGTATTCGGCGTGTAGCTTCTCCTGTTGCAGGCCGGTGAGCTGGGCGAGGCGCATATCTACGATGGCTTTGGCCTGAGGTTCGTCCAGACTGAAGCGCTGCATCAGGGCTGTCTGTGCCTCGGCGGGTGTCTTGCTGCGGCGGATGAGGCGTACTACCTCGTCGATATTGTCGCTGGCTATGATGAGTCCCTCCAAGATATGGGCGCGCTCCTCGGCTTTGCGCAGGTCGTAGCGTGTGCGACGGATAACGACGTCGTGGCGATGATCTACAAAGACTTGGATGCAATCTTTCAGCGTCAAGACCTTGGGGCGCCCGTGTACGAGGCCGATGCAGTTGACGGCGAAGCTGCTTTGCAGGGCGGTGAGCTTATAGAGCTTGTTCAGGACGACTCCGGCGTTGGCGTCGCGCTTCACGTCGATGACGATGCGCATGCCTTCGCGGTCGCTCTCGTCGTTGACGTTGGATATGCCGTCTATCTTCTTCTCATTGACCAGGGCGGCTATGTCCTTGATCAGCTCGGCTTTGTTGACGCCGTAGGGTATCTCGCTGACGACGATGGTGTCATGCCCGGGGCCGTTCTCTATCTCCGTCTTGGCTCTTAGCACGATGCGTCCGCGACCTGTCTCGTAAGCTGCTCGCACGCCTTGCATGCCCATGATGCTGGCGCCTGTGGGGAAGTCGGGGGCTTTGACGTATTGCATCAGCTCCTCGATGGTTATCTCCGGATTGTCAATGTAGGCCACGGCACCGTCGATCACTTCGCCCAGGTTGTGCGTCGGTACGTTCGTGGCCATACCTACGGCAATACCTGTGGCGCCGTTGACGAGGAAGTTCGGGATGCGGGTGGGTAGGACGGAGGGTTCCTTGAGCGTATCGTCAAAGTTGTTCGTCATGTCCACCGTCTCCTTGTCAATATCCTGCATCATCATCTCGCCCAGTAGCGAGAGGCGGGCTTCGGTGTATCGCATGGCAGCCGGTGAGTCGCCGTCCATAGAGCCGAAGTTTCCTTGCCCGTCGATAAGCGGATAGCGCAGGCTCCAATCTTGCGCCATACGGCAGAGGCCGCCGTAGATAGAACTGTCGCCATGGGGATGGTATTTACCCATCACTTCGCCGACGATACGGGCTGACTTCTTGTAGGGCTTGTCGTGGGTATTGCCGAGGCCCATCATGCCGTAGAGTATGCGGCGCTGTACGGGCTTGAAACCATCGCGCACGTCGGGTAAGGCGCGAGCTACGATGACTGACATGCTGTAGTCGATATACGACTGCTTCATCTCGCGCTCTATATCGACTTTAATAATCCGGTCTTGGTCTATCATTTCTTTTGCTTTCCTGTTTGTTTCGTTTCTTGTGTGTGTTGAAGGCCGATACAGCTCAGCCGTCTCGCCTAAGGGCTTAAAACGGGGCAAATTTACGATTTTCCCTTTGCATCGTCTCTTCCCCGACTCTCGTTTTTTTGAAGCTCATCCCCCGGTAAAGGCCGTTTTTAACGTTTTTAGCGTTTCGGGGGAGGTAAAAGTTCCGAAGTTCCGAAGTTCCGGTACGCTGTGTTTCGTCGTCTCTCTCCGTCTCTATATATAATTAATGTGTTATTCGAATCATATAGGTATATGTGGAAGCGGAGGGAGAGCGTACCGGAAGTGTGGAACTTCGGAACTTCTGCGCGTAGAGCTGACCTGTGGGCTGACAGGTCGGATCTGTGAGCTGACAGGTCGGACTTGTCGTCCGGCAGATGCTTTCTGCGGGGCTGAAGAAGTCTCTTCTGCCGGCTCGCCGGGGTTGGAGCTGCGAAAAGTTTTTTTTGTTTTTTTTCTTTCGTGTGTTGTTTTTATGCGCCTCGCGCGCGCGTTATTATATATAATTATTTTTTTTAAATCTAATAATCGCGCGTGCGCGCGAGGTTTTTGCATAAATAGTTTACTTATGCCTGTATAACAAACACATTTTTATATTTTTTTTGAAAAAACTCTTGCACATTTCGTTTTTTCTTTTTACCTTTGCAGCAGCAATTGAAGGTAAAAAGCGCCTTCAAAGCTCTTCCGCGCTGAAAAGCGCGGGGAAAATTACATCTATTTTTTTCAAATCGCTGTTTTCCAGTTGATTAAGTGAAGGGGAAACAGGTAAAAACTTATTTTGTATGTTTAAACAACAACCAGCCGCCGGTTTTGAAGGCGGAAACAAAGACGCTGAAGGAAAGGGCGTCATGAAAGTAGAAGCCGCCGAGGCTTCGAAGGTTTACGATGCGCTCTCTGAGGAGGCGCAGCCCTCGCTTGAGGAGGTGATGAATGATCCGTGCCATTTTAGCAGGGGTAGTGCGCTCAGGAATGAGACACAAGACGTGACGAACTGGGCCGAGGTGCTGGCTGCCTTCGCCCAGCCGAAGACGGAGCAGCTCATAGCGGGCATTCATGAAAAGCAAAGCCGCTACGACGCCGATCTGAATTATTTGAAAACGCTCAGTCCTGAGCAAGCGGACGTTAAGCATACGGTCGAGCTGGATGCAAAAACGATTAATGAGCAAAAAAGCCAGCTAAAAAAGCAGCTGGGCGCGTTCTGCTTCGGGGCGACGTTTGGTGGCGAAAGCAGAAGTAACGCCCATGCGAGGCCGAGCGGTTTCGCCGTTATAGACCTGGACCACTGCACGTTGCCTCCCGCAGAAGTTTGGAAGCTATGCAGGGGAAAAGCTGCGGAAGCCGGTGTGAAGTTCGTCTTCGTATCCCCTTCCGGCAATGGCTTAAAACTGGTGATTAAGAGGAGATGCGGCGATATTTGGGCAGATCAGCAGCAGGCCGCTGACATATTAGGTCTTGCCGCGTATGGTGTGGTAGATCCGGCCTGTAAGGATCTATCAAGGCTAACGTTCGTCTCGAGATCGAGCGATATCCTTTTTTTTGACGGGAAAATGGACGCAGCTGACACGCTTTCGGCAGTCCCTGCTCCCTCCATTGAAGCCGAAGCCGACAGTGCAGCTGAAGAACTACCCCTCGTCTTACCCTACGACGCGGGGGGCTTTGATGGCGCTGCTGTCGCCGGGCAATGGCTAAAAAACCAATTTGGTAACGAAGTTCCGCCCGTAGGGTCGAGGCATGAGCAGCTTCTTTCGGCGGCCGGAGCGCTCAAGTATATAGTAGGTTTCGACCCGGACAAGCTGAGGGCCATCCTGCCCGAGTGTGCCTTGCCCGTAGATGAAGTCATACGCATTTGTGAATACGCTTGCAGTCAGCCGAATGACTGTCAGCCTATGCCGCTATCCGTGAAGGAAGCCATAGAAGCATTGAAGCCTGAGCCGGAGCAGCCGGAGTGGGACGAGTCCGCCCCTCGCCCGCTTTTGCCGCCGGGTTTGGAAGAGTTGATAAATAGCTGTCCCGAAGGATATAGAGACGCCGCAACGCTAAGCGCACTACCGTGTTTGGGAACATTGGGCACGGGCATTAGGGCTTACAGCTCAAAAACGCATGCTGACGACAGAGGGAAGCTACAGACGCCGACCATATTAGCCCTCGTCGAGGCGCCGCAGGCCGGCGGAAAGAGCGTCATCACCGAACTGAAAGAGATCATTACGGAACCGCTTAGACGGCAGGACGAGGCGATGCTGAAAAAAGAGCATGAGTGGCAGGAGGAATGCGCGCGCAAGAGCAATGTGAATAAGGAGAAACCGAAAAGGCCGGAAATCGTTAGAAGGCTGCTACCCCCTACGATTAGTAAGACCGAGCTGTATAAACGCCAAGCCGCAGCGGGAGACCACCATATGCTGAAATGGACGTCCGAGCTATCCGAGGCTACGGGCTATCGCAAAAGGGGGGACTGGGCCGATGCTACGTCAGACGACAAGAAGGCCTTTGACAACGATTACAGCGGCCAGGACCACGCGCAGGCGGACAGCTTCAACCTTTCTGTCAGGCTGTTTTACAATATACTGTATTTGGCGACTCCCGGCGAGCTGAGGAAGTACCTGGCCAACACGGAGGACGGCACCATCACGCGCTATCTCATAACGGGAATCCCTTACGAGCTGGGAGCCGATGAACCCGTCTGCAAGCAACTGTCAAAGGATGCGGAGGAGAAGCTAAACACGCTGCTTGAAACGCTTCAGGCTATTGGCAATGGCGGCACGAAGCTCTACGACCTCGGCTTCCTCGACCTGGAACGCGAGGCATGGGTAAAGAAAATGGGCGCCATAGCCAAAAAGACAGGCGATTATGCGCTGGATACGTTTAGGAAAAGAAGCGCCGTAGTCGGTTTCAGAGCCGCCATGATCATTGCAGCCTGCTGGAATGCCGAGGGCAACTGGACAGCCGAGCAGCAGGGCTACATCAAACAGTTCTTCCACTACGTCGCCCACCACATGCTACACGGCCTCATGATACGCTTTGCAGCTGACGTACAAGCCCAGCATACGGCTTCATTCAAAACCGTGCAAAGACTCCCCTACGAAGCTCTCTATAACGCTATGCCGCAAACCTTTACAACCTCTCAAATAGCAGCCGTAGCCAGGCAACAGGGCTTCGAAAGAAACGGCGCCAAGATTGCCAGCGACTGGAAAAAGGCAGGCTACCTGCTGAGCACGGGGTATGGTAAATATGCAAAACAGCCCAACCCCGCCTCGGCTTGAAGCCCATGTGTAAAGAAAATTCCGCAAGTCCGGTATCCGGTAAGCTATGATTTATAGCTACATAATGGACTTGCTTTTATCAAAACTTTTTCGTATCTTTGCAGCGGATATCCAAAGAAGAACTTATTGTTTAACCTTTTAAAACTTAAAAACTTATGTTACAGTACAATGTAGTACCCAGGAAGAATCCTATTTCAAAAGAGGTGCAGTATTATGCACAGCAACTACCCGCGAAGCAGCTCGCCTTCGACGACCTTTGCGAGAGAGTAGCCCATTCCACAACCGTCACGGCAGCCGATGTGCATGCCGTAATCGAGGAGGCCAGAATACAGATCCTCAACGCCTTGCTGGAGGGCAAGAGCGTATCGTTCGGCAAGCTCGGCTCGTTCCACACTACCCTGCAGAGCGCAGGCTCGGCTACGGCAGACGCCTTCTCCTCGGACAACATCAAGAGGGTGATGGTGAGATGGACCAGACCGACCTACTGGAGAAAGCAGCTGACGCCCGGCAACGGCGTAGTGAAGTTCGAGAGAGCCGGCGCTTAGGAGGAGCATTCGGAGCACTCGGAGCACTCGGAACTCTCGGAGCACTCGGAGCACTCGGAGCACTCGGGGCACTCGGAGTAATGTCGCGCGGAATAGGTCGCGCAGATGACGCAGATTAACGCAGAACTTTATCAGCGCGGCAAAATGATACCGCAGATTTTCGCAGAAACAGAACCTTTATCAGCGAGAGGGGCGGGGAGAGCTTGAGACTCTTCGCGCCTCTCTTTTTTCGCGCAGTACCCTTGGCCGTTCAGCGGGCAGATGCTAACTTTGCGTTCGCTTTATGGCAAGACCGAAGCAAGAAAAATATAAACGATAACATACAAGAAGAGAAGATGAACGTTGCAATGGAAAAGACATCGGCCGTCAGCGCCGTCATCACGGTGACGATGACCGAGGCAGATTACGCGCCGGGAGTGAAGAAAACGCTAAGGAAATTCTGCGAGACGGCGAATATCAAAGGCTTCCGCCCGGGGCATGTACCCATGAGCATGGCTCGCCATCTCTACGGCACGCAGGCCAAGCTGCAAGAGGTGAATCGCCTGCTCTCCGAGAAGCTTAACGACTACATACAGACCGAGAAGCTCCGCGTAATGGGCGAACCCCTGGCACACGAAGGGCAGGAGCCGCAGGACATCGAGCACGAGAACAGCTTCACGTTTCAGTTTGACGTAGCCCTGGAGCCGGAGATAAAGGTAGCGCTGACGGACGGGGACACCATAGATTATTACGACATACAGGTGGACGACGCCGAGGTGAACAGCGAGATAGAACAGCTGACGCGCCAAGCCGGTCACGACGAGGACGTGGAAGCCTATCGCGAGGGCGACATCCTGCGCGGACAGCTCACGGAGTTGGATGAGGCGGGAAAGCCCAAAGAAGGCGGCCTCAGCATAGAGAAGGCCATGCTTATGCCCGACTACTTCAAAGACGAGGCGCAGCAGAAGCTCTTCGATGGTGCCAAAAAGGGAGACGTCATCACTTTCCGGCCTACGGAGGCTTATAAAGGGAGCGATACGGAAGTGGCTGCCCTATTGCATATAGACAAGGAGAAAGTAGCGGAGCACACGGGCGACTTCAGCTACCAAGTGGAGCAGGTGAGCCGCTTCGTACCCGCCGAGCTGAATCAGGAGTTCTTCGACCGCGTTCTGGGCAAAGACGCCGTGAAGAGCGAAGAAGAGTTCCGCAGCAAGATACGCGAGGGATTGCAACGCCGCTATGAGGCCGATGCCGATTTCAAATTCTACCGGGACGTCCGCACCTATGCCGAGCAAAAAGCAGGCGACGTAGAGTTCCCCAACGACCTACTGAAGCGCATCATGCTGCAAAACAATAAGGATAAGGACGAGAAATACGTTGACGACAACTTCGAGCCGAGCCTGAAGGAACTGAAGTGGCACCTTATCCGCCGCCAATTGGCCGAAGCACAGCAGATACGCGTAGAAGAGAGCGACGTGAAAGCGCTTGCCGCCGACACCGTGCGCTATCAGTTTGCCCAATATGGCATGCAGAACGTCCCCGAGGAGTACATCGACCGCTACGTCGCCGACATGCTGAAGAAGCAAGACCAGGTGGACCGCCTCGTGGATCGCGTAGTAGATAGCAAGCTGGGCGCGTCGCTGAAAAACGTCGTAAAGCTGAACCGCAAAAGCATCAGCCTGCCCGACTTTCAGAAAATGCTGCAAGCAGCGGCCGAGTAAGCGCTCGGCGTAGGGATTAGGGAGCGTTTGGCACAGTTGTTGCTATAAGTAGTAATCCCCAAACCTTATAAGCAAGACGACATGAGAAGAACCGACTTTGAGAAATTCGCCCTCAGCCGCGGCATCAGTGGCACGACGATAGACAGCGTTATCCGCGCGGAGAACCAGTACCTGAACCCCTACATCCTGGAGGAGCGACAGCTCAACGTGACGCAGATGGACGTATTCTCGCGCCTCATGATGGACCGCATCATCTTCCTGGGCACGCAGATTGACGACTACACGGCCAACACGCTGCAAGCCCAGCTGCTCTACCTGGACAGCGCAGACCCCGGCAAAGACATCAGCATCTACATCAACAGCCCCGGCGGCAGCGTCTATGCCGGACTGGGTATCTACGACACGATGCAGTTCATAGGCTCCGACGTAGCTACCATCTGCACGGGTATGGCCGCTTCTATGGCCGCCGTACTCCTCGTGGCAGGCAAGGAAGGCAAACGCTCGGCCCTGCCCCACAGCCGCGTCATGATACACCAACCCATGGGCGGCGCACAAGGACAGGCCAGCGACATCGAGATAACCGCCCGCGAGATACAAAAGCTGAAGAAAGAACTTTACACCATCATTGCCGACCACAGCCACCAGCCCTTCGACAAGGTGTGGGCCGACAGCGACCGCGACTACTGGATGACGGCCAACGAAGCCAAGGACTACGGCATGATAGACACCATCCTGCAAAAGAAACAATAAGCCCCCGGACGGATGCCAACGAAGATAAACCACTGCTCCATCTGCGGACGCGCGGAAAGCGAGGTTCCCATACTGCTGTCCGGACGCAACGGCTTCATCTGCAGCGACTGCGCCGAGAGTGCCCATCGCTTCTTGGTGGAGGCGGGCGTCGTGGAGGACGAAATCGAAGAGCCGAAAAACCAAGAGCCGCCCCCCCGCATAGAAATGGACAAGGTGCCCAAGCCCAAGGAGATAAAGGCATACTTGGACCAGTACGTCATAGGGCAGGATACGGCAAAACGAACCCTCTCCGTGGCCGTCTATAACCACTACAAACGCCTCGCACAGGAGGCCGACACCGAGGAACGGAAAGACGACGTAGAGATAGAGAAGTCGAACATCATCATGGTGGGCCGCACCGGTACGGGCAAGACGCTCATGGCGCGCACCATAGCCCGCCTGCTCGACGTACCCTTCACCATCGTAGATGCCACGGTATTCACCGAAGCCGGTTACGTGGGCGAGGACGTGGAAAGCATACTCTCCCGCCTGTTGCAAGAAGCCGACTTCAACGTGGCACGTGCCGAACGCGGCATCGTCTTCATTGACGAGATAGACAAGATAGCCCGTAAGCAAGACAACCCCAGCATTACACGCGACGTGAGCGGTGAAGGCGTGCAACAAGGCTTGCTGAAACTCCTCGAAGGCAGCGTGGTCAACGTACCTCCCCGCGGCGGACGCAAGCATCCCGACCAGGAATACGTACACGTCAACACGCAGAACATCCTCTTCATCTGTGGCGGAGCCTTCGACGGTATAGAGAAGAAGATAGCGCAACGCATGAACACGCACACCGTGGGCTACAACTCCGTACGCAACACGCACCACATCGACCCCGATAACCTGATGCAGTACGTGGAGCCGATGGACTTGAAGAGCTTCGGTTTGATACCCGAAATCATAGGCCGCCTGCCTGTGCTGACGTATCTGAACCCCCTGAACCGCGACGCCCTGCTGCGTATCCTGCGCGAACCGAAGAACTCCCTCATCCGGCAGTACCGCAAGCTCTTCAAAATGGACGGGGTGACGCTCAGCTTCGACGACGAGGCACTGGACTTCGTAGTAGATAAAGCCATGACCTTCAAGCTGGGTGCTCGCGGCCTGCGCTCTATCATGGAGAGCATCATGACCGACGCCATGTTTGAGCTGCCCTCCTCCCGCAAAAAGACGTTCCGCGTCACCCGCGCCTATGCCGAGGCCGAGTTTCAGAAGAACAACCGCCTGCCCGGCGAAGCCTGACGCGCAGACCTCCTTAGAAAGTTTACCCCGCAGGGAGAAAGAACGCAAAAAGCTTGTTTGCCCTAACAAAAAAATACTTTTTTAGCAAAACGGTCGGGTTTCTTTAAGATAGATGTTATCTTTGTGAACATTTGCCCGCCACGAGGCAGGCATCTGCCACACCCTATAAACGAAACCCATGGAAGCGGAAACCCATCTCCGGCAGGCCCTGAAGAAATACTTCGGCTTCGACAGGTTTAAAGACAACCAAGAGGCCATCATCAACGAGCTGCTCGCAGGCAAGGACGTCTTCGTCCTGATGCCTACGGGTGGCGGCAAATCCTTGTGCTACCAGCTGCCCTCGCTCCTGATGGAAGGAACGGCCATCGTCGTCTCGCCCCTCATTGCCTTAATGAAAAACCAGGTGGACGCCATTCGCGCTACCTGCGAAGAGGACGGCGTGGCCCATTTCATCAACTCCTCGCTGACCAAAAGCGCCATAGACGGCGTGAAGAAGGACATCGTGGAAGGACGAACCAAGCTGCTCTACGTGGCGCCCGAATCGCTGACGAAGAAAGAGAACGCAGACTTCCTGAAGCACGTACACATCTCCTTCTATGCCATAGACGAAGCGCACTGCATCTCGGAATGGGGGCACGACTTCCGTCCCGAGTACCGACGCATACGCCCCATCATAGAAGAAATCGGCGTAGCACCCATCATCGCCCTGACCGCCACGGCTACGGACAAGGTGCGCTTAGACATCAAAAAGAACCTCGGCATACCCGACGCCGCAGAGTTCAAAAGCTCCTTCAACCGCCCCAACCTCTACTACGAGGTGCGACAGAAGAAGGCCGAGGAGGAGACCGTTAAAGACATCGTAAAGTTTATCAAGCAGAATACGGGCAAGAGCGGCATTATCTACTGCCTGAGTCGCAAGACGGTGGAAAACCTGGCCGACGCCCTGAAAGCTAACGGCATAAAGGCAGCCGCCTACCACGCCGGAATGGAGTCTGCCGTGCGCTCACAGACGCAGGACGACTTC
>CAZXJS010000024.1:0-25768 GCA_964641085.1 uncultured Prevotellamassilia sp.
AGTGGGCGCTGAGGGATTCGAACCCCCGACCCTCTGCTTGTAAGGCAGACGCTCTAAACCAGCTGAGCTAAGCGCCCGTCCCGCGTTGGATGCGAGTGCAAAAGTAGGTGTTTCGGGGAAACCGGCAAACTTTTTCGCCGGTTTTTTAAAAAAAGCTCCGCATTTTCCTTTTGCGAAGCCTTTTCTAAAGGTTGAAAACGTCTGAAGGGACGCTGCGGCGCAGCACGTGGAGCCGGGGCGGATGGGGTAGGGCGGAAAGTGCGGCTTCTACCTTTTTGCGAGCCAGCTCGGGGTGGTTGTTCTCGGCTGAGAGGTGACAGAGAAAGAGGTGCTTGGTCTTTGGCGTCAGGTTCTCGCTGAGGGCTTGGGCCGTCTGCGCGTTGCTGCTGTGTCCCTTGTCGCTGCGGATGCGCGCCTTGAGGAAGGGCGGGTAATGGCCTGCCTCGAGCATCGTTTCGTCGTAGTTGGTTTCTATCACGAGGTTTTCGGCGCGGGCGATGTAGGTCTTCATCTGGTCGGTGATGGAGCCCATATCGGTCATGAGGCAGAAGTTGGTGCTTGGGGTCTCGATAAAGAAGCCGCTGTTGGCGGCTGAGTCGTGGGGGACGGGGAATGCTTGGATGTGGAAGGGGCCGAGCTGCATCTCTTGGCCTGCTGAGAAGGGCTTACGCAGAGCCGGCTCAATCTTACTGCGTACGAAGTGGTTCGCGCTTATGCTTTTGTGCACGACGGGTTCGGCATAGACGGGCAGGTGAAACTCCCCCGAAAGCATGCCTACGGCTTTGACGTGGTCGGTATGGTCGTGCGTGATGAGAATGGCGCGTAGTTGGCTCATGGGCAGGCCGTGGTCGTGGAAGGCGCGTTTCAGGGTGCGCAGGCTTATGCCGACGTCGATGACGATGCCGAAGTCTTCCTCGCGAAGGTAGTAGCAGTTGCCGCTACTGCCTGACCCGAAACTGATGAAATCCATGTTTGCGCCGAAATATTGGCTGCAAAAGTAACAAAAGGGGGGCAGAACGGCAAGGAGGCGCGGGGCAAAGGCTAAAAAAGGCGGCGGGGGGCGGGTTCAGCCGACGTGAATGGTCAGGCCGTCGTAGGCGAAGCGAACGTGTGGGGGGAGGAGCTTCTCGCTTTCGGCATGGAGGCCGGCATTGTGGCTCATGTGGATGAAGAAGGCGCGGCGCGGCTTCACGCGCCGGACGAAAGCGAGGGCGTCGCGCATGTTTTGATGCGTGGGATGGTTTCCGTCGCGGTGGAGTGCGTCGACGACGAGTACGTCAAGGTCTTGCAACAGCGTTTCCTCGCCGGCAGGTAGCGTTTTCATATCGGTAAGGTAGGCTAAGCGGCCGATGCGGTAGCCTAAGATGGGGCTTTTGCCGTGCATGACGGTGAGGGGCAGCACGGTAAGCTCTTTTATCTGGAACGGGACGCGGGGCGCAACGATGTTCAGGCCGAAGCTGGGCACGAAGGTTTTGGGCTGTTTCTGGAAACAGTAAGGTAGCCGATAGTGGACGTAGCGTGCGGTCTTCTTGTCCAGGTATAATTGTACGGTGTTGCCGATGCAGTAGGGGCGGAGGTCGTCTAATCCGCCGATATGGTCGTAATGGTAGTGGGTAAGTAGCACGCCGTCGAAGGGGAGAAAGGGGCGTGAGAGCATTTGTTGGCGGAAGTCGGGGCCGCAGTCTATGAGCACGCGCGTGCCGGCCTCTGTCTCGACGAGGGCAGAGCAACGCAGGCGGTTGTCTCGGGGGTCCGTCGAGGTGCAAACGGGGCAGTTGCATCCCAGTATGGGGACGCCGCTGCTGGTGCCGGTTCCTAAAAAAGTAAGACGCATGAGGCTTGCTGCTTTACTATGTTGTATGCCCACGAGAGGCGGTGAGGCTCGTCGGCGGGGCAGGGGGCGTCAGATGAAATTGACTTCCGGCGTGAGGTCTATGCCGAATTTCCGCTTGACGTCGTGGCGTATGGCGTTGCAAAGCTGCAGGATGTCGCTACCCGTAGCTCCGCCCAAGTTGACGAGGACGAGGGCTTGCTTGGGCCAGACGCCTGCTGCGCCCAGTCGGCGCCCTTTCCACCCCGCTTGCTCTATGAGCCATCCGGCCGGCACTTTCACTCCGTCGGCTACGACGTAGTGGGGCGCGCCGGGCCATTCCGCTTGGAGGCGTTCCCACTGTGCGGGGCTGATGACGGGGTTCATGAAGAAGGAGCCGGCGCTGCCCGTCTTAGCGGGGTCGGGCAGTTTGGCGCGTCGCACCTCGCAGATTATTTGGCGCAACTGCATGGCGGTAAGCGTCTCCGGCGCGACGTTGCGGGCGGAGAGTTCGCGCGCCACGGCGGCATAGTCTAAATTGGGGCGGAACGTACGGCTTAGGCGGAAGGTGACGTGGGTTACGGCGTACTGACCACGCAGCGCTTGCTTGAAGATGCTGCTGCGGTAGGCGTAGTGGCATTCTTCCACGGCGAAGGTGCGCGCTTCGCCGTCGCGCAGGCTGACGGTCTCGACCGTATCTATGAATTGGCAGGCCTCAACGCCGTAAGCTCCCACGTTTTGTACGGCGCTGGCGCCCACCTCGCCGGGGATGAGCGACAGGTTTTCCAAACCGTAAAGCCCCGTGGCGGTGCAACGGCTTACGAACATGTCCCAGTCTTCGCCTGCCCCGACGCGAACCCAGGCTTGGCCGTCGGCTTCGCGCGTCACCTGCATTCCGCGAATGGCGGAGTGGACAATGGTGCCGGGGAAATCGGTCGTGAAGAGTAGGTTGCTACCGCCGCCAATGTGGAGGAGGCGTGTCTCGCCGGCGGCTTGCAGCCGGGCAAGGGCGGACTGCAACTCTTCCACACCGGCATATTCCACGTACCGCTGGCAGCGGGCGTCGATACCGAACGTGTTATGGTGCTTTAGGGAGTAGTTGGTTTCGAACATCATGGGCTTGGGAAGAAGTTCTTCGGGAATAGGTTCTATGGAAAAAGTGTCGGCTTAGTTGTTCTCCAACTTAGTGACTTGCCATTTGCCTTTGTGTTTCGTGAAGGTAATGGCGCTGTTCATGGAGCCGTCTGTGCTACTGACTACGAGCACTCGGCCGGTACCTTTCTTGTAGGTTTGCCCGTAGTCCACGTTCGTAATTTCCTGCGAGGGGAATTCAGGGGAATAGACGAACCATTGTGCGGCGTCGGCCGTGCCCGTAATACGCTCTTCGGTATCTTCATCCACGACAGAAAGGCTGAAGGGGGAACGCACGCAGCGTTGCTGGAATTTGTTGTCGGCAGCGAAGCGCGCATAGAAGGCGAGGAAGTCGCTGTTGACGTTTTCTGCAATAGGCTGGGTGCGTAGGTTCGTGAGCATCCAAGCGCCGCGCAGCTTTTCAAAGCCGTATTGCTTCACCGTACCTTTCTTCAAACTAATCATTTCCACGGTGACACGCTTTAGCGCAGTGTCTGAAGCGTTTGCCATGGACTTTGCATTGTCGAATAGAATAGTATAAACGTCTCGTTTGCTGTAGAGAGGGTCGAACTTCCACGTAGCTGCGGTGAGCTGCTTCTCTTCTGTGCCGTCAAGCCAAGGGAGGGGGAAGCGGATACGTTCCTTCTGAAACTTTTTATTCCGCATGAAGTTGTAGGCAAAGTCGTCGAAGAGGCCGTCGGCGGCGATGGGTGGAGCTGCTTCTTCCTGTGCGAGGGTGTCTTGGGACGTGGTGTCCTTTTCCATGGAGTCCACAGCCTGCGCCACGGCTTCGGCTTCAGTCGGTTTGTTCCCGCTACATGCCGTTATGAGCATTATAGTCAGCAGTAGGCCTAACACGCTTTTCATTATATGACGAGTTTAAGTTCAGAAGAAGAAGAAATAGCTGATAAAGACGGCTGCCACCATGCCTGCGAGGTCGGCAAGCAGGCCGCAACCTACGCTGTAACGGTATTTCTTAATGCCTACGCTGCCGAAATAGACGGCGAGGATGTAGAACGTTGTGTCGGTGCTACCTTGTAGCACACTGGCGAGGTGCCCGACGAAGGAATCCACACCGTAGGTATCGAAGCAGTGTAGCATCATGCCGCGAGCGCCCGGTCCGCTTAGGGGCTTCATGAGTGCTACGGGCAGAGCTTTGATAAACTCGGCATCAATGCCCAGCGCACGTATTCCGGACTCGAGCGTGTTTTGAATCATGAGTAGCGCGCCCGACTCCCGAAACACGCCGACGGCTACGAGAATGGCTACGCAGTAGGGAATGATGTTTACCGCTACATGAAAACCGCCTTTAGCACCTTCAATGAAGGAGTTATAGACATTAAGCTTCTTGAATACGCCTGACCATAAGAATATCATAATGGCGCCGAGGAGTATGCAAGCCGTCATTACTTGGCAGAAGCTCTTGATATGAGCCGGGTCCATGCCGTAGATGGCCGTGAAGAGGGCAGCGACAAGGGCGGCCACGACGCCGGCGGCTATGAGTATGGCCTTGTTGAACAGGTTGATGCGCTGGCGGAACGACACGGCAAGAAGGCCGACTAACGTGGAGGCGAAGGTGGTCAGGAGCAAGGGGATAAACACGTCAGTGGGGTCGGCCGCCGCGTACTTGGAGCGGTAAGCCATTATGGAGACGGGAATGATGGTCAGCCCGGACGTGTTGAGCACCAAGAACATAATCATGGAGTTGCTGGCCGTATCTTTCTTTTTGTTCAGGCGTTGCAGCTCCTGCATAGCTTTGAGACCCATGGGCGTAGCGGCGTTGTCCAGGCCGAGCATATTGGCGGCGTAGTTCATAAATATGGAGCCCAGCGCCGGGTCGTCCTTGGGTATTTCGGGAAAGAGCTTGGTCAGCACGGGACTAAGGAAACGCGCCAACTTACGTACCAACCCGCTGTCTTCACCTACCTTCAGAATGCCCATCCATAAGGTGAGCGTGCCCGTAAGTCCAAGGGTCATTTCAAAAGCCTCGTTTGCCATCTTGAACGTAGAGTCCATCATGGCAGGCATGGCGGTGGCGTCGCCCAAGATGAGCTTGATAACACCGAATACAAAGCCTATGGTAAAAAGGGCAATCCAGATGTAGTTTAGTGCCATGGAACAGGGTAAAGGTAGTAAAGACTTATTTGCGTGAACCGCGGACGCGGTCGGTGCGATAAGGTGCTTTGGCTATTTGCTCGTTGGTTAAGGTGGAGCTCTTGTCGAGGTGGCGGCGTCGGGTTATGCCTTGGCGGCGCATGGCGCGTATCTCGAAAGGCAGGTCGTCGGTCTTTTCGCTTTTAATCACGACCTTCATGCCTATGAAGGCGTACTTGGCGTGCAGGTCTGCGATGTCCGCGTCCCGTAGTCGGATGCATCCCTCGCTGGCTCGGCCCGGTACGCTCTTGGCGTTGTTTGTACTTCCGTGTATGCCTATGCCGCGATAGGCCTGTCCGTTCTTCTTCAGTCCCAAGAACCAGGCTCCGTAAGCTAAAATGGAGCCGCGGCCGTCGCCAAAGTCGTGGCGCCAGTTTGAAGCGGAAGGCATCTTAAATATGTACGACGTGCCGTTCGGCGTGCGCATGTCGCCTTTGCGCGTCTTGTCTCCCTTGCTTAGTCCGAAGCAGCAATCATACCGCGCTACAAGCGTGGTGTCGCGTCCGGCAGCTTCATAAACGTAGAGGTAGTAATCCTTCTTCGAGATGACGATGAAGCAATTCTTCTTGTTCTTCGTGCCGAAGCTTAAGGTCGTGTCAGGCGTTATTCGGATGGTGCGCTTGCCGTAGTCCATTACTACTTCCTCGTGCACGTCAGTAAAAGGGAAGGGCTGTAACTTGCTTCCGGAGGATACTTGCTGAGCCGTTGCAGCATAAGCCGAGAAAAAGAGTGGTAGGAGAAATGTGCGGGTTTTCATCGGGCGTGTTCTTAGTTGATGACGTAAGGTTTGCCGGTACCCTCGCCTTCTGCATGGGTGCCGGTTCCAGCTTTGCGGTTCTTGATTTGTTCTATGGGCACGCCTTTGCCTTCGCCTTCTTCTTCGCCGGCTTTTGCTTGCGGTTGCTCCTTCGTTGCGAAGCGGCTGGGTTCGCCTTGTTTGCGACCTTGTTCGGGCTGTGCGTGATTTATGGCGGCTTCATCCAACGTGGTGGCGAAGTGGCGCAGACGGCTGACGTGTTGTTTTTGCATAGCCCGAATTTCGAACGGGTAGTCGTCGACGTGTTCGTCCTTAATCACGACTTTCATTCCCTTGAAGGCGTAGTTCTTAGCCAAATCTACGATGTCCTCGTCTTTTAGTCGGATGCATCCCTCGCTGGCGCGTCCCGGTACGCTTTCGCGGTTGTTTGTGCTGCCGTGAATGCCGATGCTTCGATTGTTGCTTAGGCGATGTCCGTCGAGCTTCAAGCGCAGGAAGTAGTCACCGTAGCTGCGTATGCTGCCACGTCCGTCGCCGAAGTCGTGCTTCCAGTCGTGGGCGTTTTGCATGTCTTGGATGTAGAAGGGGTGACCCATGTCGCAGCTGGGCGTCTTCCCGTCGCCTTCGCGCTCCTTGTCTCCCTTGTTCACGGAGAAGGCGCAGTCGTATCGCGCCACCATGACGGTATCCGCTCCCTGTACTTCATAGACGTATAGGTAGAAGTCCTTCTTGGACATCACGATGAAGCAGTTGCGTTTGTCCTTTACTTGGGCGGGGTGTATCGTCTTGTCCGGATTTGAACGGATTACGCGGCGGCCGTAGTCCAAGACGACGTGTTCTCTGATGGAGTCCGGGGAGAAGGGCAAGCCTTTTACGTAGTCCTTCGTTGAGTCTGCGTTTACCAATTCCCCTTGGTCGTTCACCGCAGCCACACCGGCTGAAGCATCGTCGCCTTTAGCGTCTTTGCCATTGCCGCATGCCGACAGCGCTAACCCGCCTGCCACGAGGCAGGTGAGTGCTTTAATGATTTTCATCGTCCTTAGCTTTTATGGTTGCCCTGCCGGTTTATCTCAGGTAGCTGAAATCTTTCGATACCCAGTAAGAACCGCCCTCGAAGAGCACGTTGTTCCAGTTTCCCGATTCTCCGAGGAAAGGCAGGGCCGTTCCTTTGGGCACGGTGTAGGCATGTCCGCTCCGGTTGACGGGATAATTGTATTGCTTGCCGGGACCTAAGCGCATCCTGACGCCGGTTCCGGTGATGACGCATTGGGTGGCCTGCGAGGCGGGTACACCGCGTTGCTTCACGACGACGACCTTTGTTTGGGTAGCCGGCTTCTTTTGGCTTTCAGCTTTCAGCGAGTCTGTCGTATTCTTCAGTTGGGCAATTTCCTTGTCCTTCTGTGCTGCCACTTGTTCCTGACGCTGTTTCTCAGCCTCTTTCTTTTCATTGTTAGATACGACGAAGAAAACCACAACTCCGATGAGCACTACGGCAATGAGTACGCTAAGCAAAATGATTACGAGGTTGTTGTTCCCCCGTCCGTTATTCTGTGGCTTTAGGTTGTATGGCGTATAGGGAGGATAACCATTGCCGCCTGGGGGTTGGGGTATGCCGTTCGAAGGGGGCGTCTGTTGCAGGCTTGCACCGCAATTGGGGCAGTGAGTTTGACCCGGGAGGATTCTCCCGCCGCAGTTGGGACAAAAATTGTTAGCCATAATAGAATATTGTTTAGTATTGTCGTTCGAAGGAAGCCGCTTGCTTCATATTCGGTCGAGCACAGTGCGTATCAGGACTTCGATGTTGTTCTTATAATTTGGTGTAGCGCGGCCGGCCACGCGGTTGGCAATCACCATGCAGCACGTCATGGCTTTGTGCCCCATGAGGCGGGAGAGACCTGCCACGGCGCTGCTTTCCATCTCGAAGTTGGTGATGCGTAGCCCGTGGTATTCGTAGCTCATAATCTTCTCGTTCTGTTTGGGGTCGGCCAGGGGAATGCGGAGCTCGCGCCCTTGCGGACCGAAGAAGCCGCCGCAAGCCACGGTGATGCCTCTGACCATATCCTGCCCCGCTATGCGCTCCACCAGCTCGGCGTCAGCGTCTATTACGTAGGGATGAGCTATGCCCACGTTCCCTTCCCACTGCATGTGCCTTAGGAAGTCGGCTTCCAAGTCTAAGTCGCACACGGCGTCACGCCCGGCGTAGAAGTTTAGCAGGCCGTCAAAGCCAATGCTCTTCACGCTGGCAATGAACGTTCCTTCGGGAGTGTATTTTTGTAGCCCGCCGCAAGTTCCTATGCGTACGATGTTTAGGCTTCTGAGCCGGTCTTTTACTGTGCGAGAGCCGAAGTCGATGTTGGCGCAGGCATCCAGTTCGTTCAACACAATATCTATATTGTCGCAGCCGATGCCTGTGGATACTACGGTCAGTCGCCGCCCGTGGTACGTCCCGGTGATGGTGCGAAATTCGCGGTTGCTCACGTCGCACTCCGTATCGTCAAAGAAGGAAGCCACGAGGGGTACGCGGCCGGGGTCACCTACGAGGATAACGTTGTCGGCCAACTGCTCGGGTTTCAGGTGTAAGTGGAAGATACTTCCGTCCGGGTTGATGATAAGTTCGGACTCCTCAAATCTTTTCTTCATTTGTGTAGGTTTATCTGCGGGGTAGCTTCCGCCGCTACGCTCCGGGTGGATGATAAATGAGCTTTTGCTATGACTCCGACTTAAATACTGTTTCGTATTACTTCCGGCAAAAATACTTAATTGCTCGGACAAGCACCCTTCCTTCTTGCAAAAATGTGTACATTTGCTCTCTTAGAAAACGCGTTGCAACAATACGGCAAACGATGAGACCTATATTTTCTTCCCTGCGCTCGGTGCTTCTGCTCCTGGCTTTTGTTCTCTGCCCTTTGCCCTTTATGGGGCAGTCATCGGCGGTTCGCCAGCACGTGGTGGCCGGCGGCGAGACGCTTTACCACATTTCCAAAGTCTATGGCGTAAGTATGGACGAGCTCCTGCGTGCCAATCCCGGCGTATCTGCCGAGACGCTGAAAGCCGGTGCCACGTTGACCATTCCGGCGCCGAAGAGCCGGCCTTCAACCCCCGTCCCTCAAGCCGCATCTGCCACGGACAATGTCGGAGCGGCGCTCTTGCTGCCCCTCTCTGCCACGGGAATAGAGGGCGGTCGTAGCTTGGAGTTTTACCGCGGCGTCCTCATGGCCGCTGAAAAGCTGAAAGCCTCCGGCGCCTCCGTCACGCTGTATGGTTATGACGAGAAAGCTACGGATACGTCCCTTTCCGGCATTTTGCAAAAGGTGAAGCAGGACGGTGTGCAAGTTATACTGGGCCCCGTGTACCCCGCACACTTTGCCGAGGTAGCTTCCTTCGCCCGCGCCAACGGCATACGCATGGTCGTTCCCTTTTATTCTAAGGTGAAGGAGGTGAACACGAACCCCTACGTCTATCTTGTCAATACGCCGGTCAAGTTTGAGCAGGAGCAACAGGCCGCATTGCTCCTGAAAATGCTAAAGACAGCTACTAACACCAGCGTTGCTATTATGCACATGGGGCAGGGGAGCGAAGAGTCCTTTGCCCAGTACTTGAAGAAGCGTCTTACGGCCGTAGGCTGTGCCGTTACGGAGTTTCACGTGGACGCTCCGCTCGAGCAGATGCGTTCTGCCTGCAACCCACACGGCACCACGCTCATCCTGCCCGACGACTCCCGAGCCGTAAGTCTGAACAAGGTCCTTGTTAAGTTAGAGGGATTTAAGAAGTACTACCCGAACTACGCGACGCAGGTCGTAGGCTACGGTTCGTGGCTGGGCTTGGAGGGGACATACGGCGAACGTATGCACGCGGCCGACGCTTTCGTTTTCACCGGTTCCTTTTATAATCGTCGCGACGCCGCCACGCAGCGCTTCGAAGCCGACTATCGCGCTCAATTTGGCGAAGCTATGGGCGACGCGACGCCTCGCATGGCGCTCTTGGGCTACGACGTCGGGCAGCACGTGCTGGGCGGCATCTTAACCTACGGCAAGGATTTCGGCGCACAGGCTACCGGCGGGCAACAACTCCAGAGCCGCATCCGCTTTGAACAGACCGAGCGCGACGGAGGCTTCGTCAACACCAGCCTCTTCCTTATCCACTATAAGCCCGACGGCTCCATCGACATGATTACTGCGAAATAACCGCCACGCCATGCCTTTTTATCGCAAGCTCTCCTTCTTTCTTTGTTGTTTAGCCGCCCTTGCCGCTCGGGCGCAGCTTGGCGAAGCGCGCCACGGCATAGCTGTCGGGGTGAACGCCGGATTTGTCATGAACAAGGTCGGCTTTGACCCCACCATAAAGCAGGCCTGGCACCTCGGGCCTACGCTCGGCGCCACGGCACGCTTCACCTCCGAACTTTATTTCAAGACGTTGTGCTCGCTCCAAGTGGAGCTGAACTTTGCCCAGTTGGGCTGGCGCGAAAATATCCTGAACAGCGCCGGCGAAGAACTGCCCGACACGTATCGGCGTAACGTCAACTACCTGCAAATGCCGCTCCTTGCGCGCTTAGCTTGGGGCAACGAGCGCGGCCTCATGGGCTTCTTCCTCGTCGGGCCGCAACTGGGTTTCGCTATCAGCGAGAAATCCAAGCAGGGAAGCACCTGGACGCTCAACGCCAACGGCGACCCTGACCGCCCCAACGGCCTGTTCGCACAGTACGCCATGGACGTCGAGCATAAGTTCGACTACGGCATCACGGGCGGCGCCGGACTGGAACTCACCACGAAGAAGGGATTGCACTATACCCTCGAAGGGCGCTATTACTACGGCCTCTCCGACCTTTATGGCAACGCAAAGAAGGACGTCTTTTCCCGCTCGAACAATGGCGCCGTTGTGGTAAAGTTCACCTGCCTCTTCAACGTGGGCAAGGAGCAGTAAGTGCCGCGCAGGTGCGCCTCAATCTTTTTTATCTTTCACATGACAACAGACATCAAGGAGGCCTCGTTCCTCATCAGTAGTCCGGGCGTCGAGAAGTGCCCCCGGACGACCGCTCCGGAGTATGCCTTCATCGGCCGAAGCAATGTGGGCAAGAGCAGCCTTATCAACATGCTCACCCGTCGCCGTGCCCTGGCGCTCACCTCCGCCACGCCCGGCAAGACGGTGCTCATAAACCATTATAGCATAGACGGAGGTGCTTGGCTCTTGGTCGACCTGCCCGGCTATGGCTACGCGCGACGCAGCAAGACGGAACGCGGGCAGCTCAGCGACGTCATACGCGGCTATATCCTGCGGCGGCAGCAGCTCACGTGCCTCTTCGTGCTCGTCGACTCCCGCCTCGAGCCGCAGCGCATCGACCTGGAGTTTATCCACCGGCTGGGCGAAAACGGCGTGCCCTTTGCCCTCGTCTTCACCAAGGCCGACAAACTGACCACAACGGCTCTTCGCGCGAGTATAGACCGTTACCTCGACACGCTCTCCGAAGAGTGGGACCCCCTCCCCCGGCACTTCGTCACCAGCAGTAAGGACGCCACGGGGCGCAACGAGCTGTTAGCTTACATCGCCGAGATAAACCGGGAGCAAAGCCCCGCCTGACAGCGCAGACCGTACCTCGCCGTTTCTTTCCCCCTACAAGATTTGGCCATGAAGCTTTTCTCAAACATGCAGTATGTGAAGACGGGTCTCGTCGTGGCGGCAGTAGTCATTGCTACCGCTTCGCTCGTCGTCAGCAACGTGCTGGTGAGCGATATGGCACAGGAGGAGGAGCGCAGCATGGAGGTATGGGCCGAGGCCATGCGTGCCCTGCAACGCGCTGACGAGACAACGGACCTCAGCCTCGTCCTGAAAGTCATCAACGGGAACCATACCATCCCCGTCATCGTCACCGACGAGCGCGGAACCATCCTCGCCGCCCGCAACGTGGGACTGCCGCAGGACAGCCTCGACGCCGTGCTCGCCGGAGCCGACACGCCGACGCGGAGGTGCTTGACCGCACAGCTGGCCACCCGAGCCCGCGACATGAAAGCCGAAGGTCGCACCCTGCGCCTGCAACTTGGCGACGAGCAGAAGCCACAAGGCAACATCTACGTCGGCTATGAACCCTCGCTCATGCTTCGCCGCCTTTCTCAGTACCCCTACGTGCAGCTCGGCGTCGTAGCCCTCTTCATCGTCGTCGCCATCCTCGCCTTGCTCTCCTCAAAGCGCGCCGAACAGAACAAGGTTTGGGTCGGACTCTCCCGCGAAACGGCTCACCAGCTCGGCACGCCCATCTCCTCACTCATGGCCGGCAGCGAAATACTCAAGGAGTCTTACCCCGAAGACCCCCTCCTGCCCGAAATGGATAAGGACATCCGCCGCCTGCAACTCATTGCCGAGCGCTTTTCTAAGATTGGCTCCGTCCCCGTCTTGGAGGAGACCAATCTTTGTGCCGTCATCATGAAAGTGGTGGAGTACATCGGCCGCCGCACGTCCGACAAGGTGTCGCTCACTACAGACTTCCCCTCCGACGTCGTCCTCGTACGCCTCAACGCCCCCCTCTTCGAGTGGGTCATCGAGAACCTCTGTAAGAATGCCATCGACGCCATGGCCGGCGCAGGCAGCATAACCATCTTCGTAGCCCCGCGAAACCGCCACATCGCCATCGAAGTCTCCGATACGGGAAAGGGAATACCCCGCAAGAACTTCCGCGACGTTTTCAAACCCGGTTACACCACGAAGAAACGCGGCTGGGGGCTCGGCCTCTCCCTCGCCAAGCGCATCGTGGAAGAGTACCACGGCGGCCGCATCTACGTAAAAGACAGCGAACCCGGCCGAGGCACCACCTTCTGCATCCTGCTGCGCAAGTGACCGCCTTTGCCGGCCAGCACATACATCATGCTTGCACATAGCCGCTTGTTGGCTGCCCACACGTCCGACTTTTTTCGTTCCTAAGTCGGACTTTTTTTTGTGTACGTCCGACCTATCCATTCGTAAGTCCGACCTGATTTTTGTCCAGCCGTGGATGTACAATTGTCCAGCCGTGGGTGTACAATTGTCCAGCCACGGGTGTACAATTGTCCAGCCGTGGCTGGACAAAAACTAAGTGCCGACTATTTTCAACGAAGTCCGACCTACAAAAGGAAAAGTGTTGGCCGTTACCGAATAAGTCCGACTTCTGAAGCCGTCTCCCTTACTGCCTCGCCTGAAATTCCGCTTCCGGCGGCAATTTCCGGGCATTTCTTCTTGGCAGAGTGGGCGGAAGAGCCTACTTTTGCTTCGTATCCTTCCTTTATCCTGTTGTGACGGCTACTACTCCGTACTTGGCCATGTGGCAGGCAGGACAATAAAGCGCGGAGGCTTAGCCCTTTCCCGCTATCTTTTTGACACCGTATCAACGAAACAACCTATTTGTAATGAAACGGGAAATTTCACGTATCAGCCGCCTTCTGTTTGTGGCCCTGTGCGGCCTGTTGCCTTTTAGTTGCGATGCTGACGATGACGAAGGCGGAGCCGGAGCGGACGGCGCCGCCGTGAAGACGTTTACGGCGAACGGCGTGAGCTTCAACATGGTCAAAGTGGAAGGCGGCACGTTCACGATGGGCGCCACGCCGGAGCAAGGCGACGACGCCCTGAACAACGAGAAGCCTGCGCACCTCGTGACGCTTTCCACGTACTATATGGGGCAGACGGAAGTGACGCAAGCGCTGTGGGAAGCCGTGATGGCAGACAACCCGTCCTATCTCAAGGGCGATAACCGGCCCGTGGAGCAAGTCAGCTGGGAGGACTGCCAAACGTTCCTTACTGCGCTGAACGCGCTGACGGGACAAGCTTTTCGCCTTCCCACGGAAGCGGAGTGGGAATACGCCGCAAGGGGCGGAAAGAACAGCCGGGGCTACAAATATGCCGGAGCTGACACGCCGGATGACGTAGCTTGCTATCTCTGCGATTCTACCCTTGACGTGGCAAGTCGGCTTCCCAACGAAATAGGTCTGTACGACATGAGCGGAAACGTGTACGAATGGTGCCAAGATTGGTACGGAAGTTATGGCGAGTCCCCGCTGACTGACCCTACCGGCCCTCCCTCCGGCACTTTCCGCGTTTGTCGCGGCGGCGGATGGCTGGACAAAGCCAAGAACTGCCGTGTATCGCGCCGCAGCGGCGCCACGCCGGACTATAGGATGAAGGGAATCGGCTTGCGCCTTGCGCTATAAAACGGGAGAGGGACGCAGCCATGCAGGAGAAGGCACGTGTTTGGCAGGGTGGGTTAGACCTGCCGAGGTAGCCGGTTTCCCGCCGCGTGTAATCCAGCTCCCCGATACGCCAAACGTCCGCAGGATTTTTCTCTCTGCGGGCGTTTGCTTAATCCGGCCGTTTCCCCGGCCGGTAAGGCGCACGTCGGGCGGCGTGGGGCGATAGCGCGAGCCGGACGTAGCGCTTTCCCGTTATTTTGGTTAAGTTTGTGGCGTTTTGCGGGCGGAGCGGCGGTGAGTAGCTCGCACGTATCAAAAAATAAAGCAATGAAGCAATACCTTAACTTACTACGGGAAATCCTTGACAACGGCGTAGTTAAGGGCGACCGCACGGGAACGGGAACGAAGAGCATCTTCGGCCACCAGATGCGGTTTGACCTCTCCGACGGCTTCCCCTTGCTCACCACGAAGAAGTTACACCTGAAGTCTATCATCTACGAACTGCTTTGGTTTCTCCGAGGTGATACGAACGTACATTGGCTTCAGGAACACGGGGTACGCATCTGGAACGAATGGGCCGGCGAGGACGGCGAACTGGGTCCCGTCTATGGTCACCAATGGCGCTCCTGGCCCGACTATAAAGGCGGCACGATAGACCAGATAGCGCAGGCCGTAGAGCTTATCCGGCATCACCCCGACTCCCGCCGTATCATAGTGAGCGCTTGGAACGTGGCCGAAGTGCGGGATATGGCTCTGCCGCCCTGCCACACGCTGTTCCAGTTTTACGTGGCGCAGGGACGCCTCTCCCTCCAGCTCTACCAGCGCAGCGCGGACACGTTCCTCGGCCTCCCGTTTAACATAGCTTCCTACGCCCTGCTCTTGCAGATGATGGCGCAGGTGTGCGGACTGGAGGCGGGCGACTTCGTGCATACTACGGGCGACACGCACCTCTACCTAAACCACCTGGAGCAGGCAAAGCTTCAGCTGCAACGCACGCCGCGCCCCCTGCCGCGCATGAAGCTGAACCCCGACGTTAAGGACATATTCTCGTTCCGCTACGAAGACTTTGAATTGGAGGGTTACGACCCCTGGCCGCACATCAAGGCGGAGGTGTCCGTCTGAAGCCTACTCCTGACCTATTATATAAAGCTTGTCATGATTTCTATAATTTGCGCCGTCGCTCGGAACGGTGCCATAGGTTACCAAAACCGGTTGCTCTATCACCTTGGGGCAGACTTGCGGCGTTTCAAGGCGCTCACCATGGGGCACACCATCGTCATGGGGCGCCGTACGTTCGAGTCGCTGCCCAAAGGGGCGCTGCCCGGGCGTCGCAACGTGGTGCTGACGCGCAACACCGTTTACCAAGCAACGGGTGCAGACGTCTATTCCTCGCTCACAGCCGCCCTGGCAAGCGAAGCGCCTGAAGCGGACGTTTTTATCATAGGCGGAGCGAGCGTCTATGCCGAGGCGCTGCCTTTGGCCGGGCGTCTGTGTCTGACGGAGGTGCTGGCTACACCACCACAGGCCGACGTTTTCTTCCCGCAGTTCGACCGCGACGCATGGCGGGAGGTAGCCCGCGAGCACCACGAGGCGGACGAGCGCAACGCCGTGCCGTTTGATTTCGCAGACTACGTACGCCGTTAAAACGGAATGAGACTTTCGCTTATATAAATAAGGGAAACAAATTGGGAATGAGGTTTTTCTTTCTTCTTCTCGGCACGTGTTTCGCCCTGGCTTCCCCCGGCCAGACGCGACGGTTGACGTTTCAAATCATAGCCACGACGGACGTGCACGGCAATTACTTCCCGCGCGACTATATCAACCGTACGGAAGGCGAGGGAAGCCTTGCCCGCATTTGCGGCTACGTTGAGGAACAACGCGCACGCTATGGCCGTGAGCACGTCGTGCTGCTGGACGCGGGAGATATACTTCAAGGTCAGCCCACGGCTTATTTCTATAATTACATCGACACGACAGACACGCACGTCTGCGCCGCCGCGCTCAACTACATGCGCTATGACGCCGCCTGCATCGGCAACCACGACGTGGAGACGGGGCACAGCGTTTACGACCGCTGGGCTGCACAACTCGACATGCCGCTCCTGGGTGCCAATGTGGTCAGCACGGCGACGGGCAAACCTTATCTGAAACCCTACACCATTATAAAGAGAGACGGGGTGCGTTTTGCCGTCCTCGGGCTGCTCACCCCGCACATCCCCGACTGGCTTCCCGAGACGCTGTGGCAGGGCTTGGCGTTCGAGGACATGGCTGCTACCGCGCGGAAGTACATGCCCGAAATGCGGCGGCAGGCTGACGTCGTCATAGGTCTGTTCCACAGCGGAATGGGAACGGAGCAAGACACGGCACAAGGCGCGGAGAACGCCACGTTGCAGGTGGCGCGAAGCGTACCCGGCTTCGACCTCATCTTCTTCGGCCACGACCATCGCGAAGCGTTGCGCCACGTGGTCAACACGGCGGGCGACACCGTCGTTATCCTAAACCCGGGAGCCAATGCGCGCCGTGTGGCACAGGCTACGTTGCGCGTAGCCAAACGGCACGGCCGAGTAGTGAACAAACACCTGGCAGCCAATCTCGTGGACATCTGCCAAAGGCAACCGGATGTCGCTTTCCTCGACACCTTCTGGCGGGAACAGGATATGGTGCAGCGCTTTGCCGACGAGGTAATCGCTACGAATCTGACGCCGCTCTCTTCGCGCCCCGCCTTCTTCGGACCTTCGCCCTTCGTGGACTATATCCACCGGTTGCAACTCCGACTTACGCATGCCGACATCAGTTTTGCCGCGCCGCTAAGCCTCGATACGGAGATACCCGCGGGGAGCGTCCGCGTGAGCGACCTTTTTAATCTTTACAAATACGAAAACACGCTCTGTATCATGAGACTTACGGGGCAAGAAGTGAAGGATTACTTGGAGTATAGCTACGCGGGCTGGACGAACATCATGACGACGCCCGCAGACCACATGCTCCGCTTCGACCGCGACCGACTTAACGCGCCGGAACGCTGGCAACGGCTGGAGGTTTCAAGCTACAACTTCGACTCAGCGGCAGGCCTGCTCTACACCGTCGACCTTACGAAGCCGCGCGGCGAGAAGGTCGTTATCTCGTCGCTTGCTGACGGCCGCACGTTCTCGCCTGACAGCACCTACCTCGTAGCCGTGAACTCCTACCGGGCAGGTGGCGGCGGCAACTTACTGACCTATGGCGCGGGCATACCGCGCGACAGCCTGACAAGCCGCATCGTGTGGCGCTCCGAGCGCGTCTTGCGCCATTACATGCTGGAGGAACTGCGCAGCCAAGGCGTCTTGCAAGCCGAAGCTCTCAATCAGTGGCGCTTCATCCCCGAGCCATGGGCACAGGAGGCGGCACAGCGCGATTATAAAATACTCTTCGAGTAAATTATCCTTGATTTGTAAGCTGTAGCAGCTGCCGAAACTGCCAATACATCCGTTGCGATAGCCCGCAAACGCGGCTTACCAAAAAATAAGTGAAACGTTTGGCGCTTTGCCGGGGAAGCACTACTTTTGCACCGTTTTCCAAAAGGAAACATATAGCTCATCAGCCATATTAGGAGAGGTGCTCGAGTGGTTGAAGAGGCACGCCTGGAAAGCGTGTAACCGGCAAAACTGGTTCGTAGGTTCGAATCCTATCCTCTCCGCAATTAAAAAGGGGAAAGCTTTGAAAGGCTTTCCCCTTGGTTTTTTGTTTTGGGTAGTAAAGCAGCCGTCGTGGCGGGCAAAAGGCACGTAGCGAGGATTAGCGCTTCACTACGCGGAGATTGGTGACGGCGCTTTGGAAGTTTCCGGCTTCGCTGAGCGGGAAGACGAGGGTTGAGAGGTAGTACATGCGCTGCGTGGGGTCATAGACGGTGGTAGGCCACGGCGTGTCCTGATGGTTAAAGGTCTGGCGCGGCATGACGTAGAGCGTTTTCTTTTCCAGCACCTGTTTGCGCTGGCCGTCAACGTAGAGGGCGGTCTGCGTGTTGTCGCCGTCGATACGCAGGGTGACGTGGCCGGTCTCCGGCAGCCGATAGTTGAAGGTGTTGAGGTAGCCGTCGCGCTCGAAGCCGAGCTTGCCTTCCTTGGGGTCGGACAGGTAGAAGGTTGCGCGGTCGCTGCGTAGGAGTACGGTGCCTTTGGCTTCTTTTTGGCAGTCGACGTCAAAGCTAACGCTGTAGTTGTAGCCCACCTGTTCCGCGGGCGCTCCGACCGGCTGTCCGGCAGTCAGTCGGGGGATGCAGAGGCTGTCCTGTTGTTGGGAGCCATGTCCCAGTGTGCCCAGCTCATTGACGCCGGGGCCTTCGCTCAGGTGCAGGCGCTGCCGGTTGAAGTCGGCGTAGGGCAGGGATGTCTCTTTCCCGGTCCAGCACTTGACGGCGAGGGTTTGGAGTGCGGGGAAGACGCGGTGGTGGATGTCGGAGACGCTGATGCCGTTGCCTGCGTGGTCGTTCCATACGGCGAACATGCCGCCTTCTATGGCCGGGTCGTTCTCCTCGAACGTCGTGCCGCCAATGACGGCGGGCGTCCAGTGGTCATAAAGGAACTGGCAGTTGAGGTAGTCGTAGTAGTAACCTGCGGCCGGAACGATGTAAACGTAGCCGTCGGGGATGCTGACAAGTTGGTAGCCCAAGGCCTTCATGTCCTTCGGGTCGGCGTAGCCGTTGTACCAGCAGTTCATGATGACGCCGTCGGAAGTAACGGGCGTCGAGCCTTTGGCATGCGTTAGCGCGCCCCAGCACATAGCTTGTTTGCCGTAGGATTGAACCAGGCGGAGGTAGTGGTCGGTGAAGGCGCGGAACTGCTCAACGATTTCCTTGTTGGCGTTGGAATATTCGTCCGTACCGATGTTGACGCGCGGGCCGCGGAAGACGGGTTGCTTACCGCTAAGATATTCCGCGAAGAGGCTGTCGACGAACTGGTAAGTAGCCGGGTTGCCTATGTCAAGGTGGTCCATGCCGTACTGCTTGCTGCCCAGCGAGGGGCGGTAGTGGGAGAAGGCTAAGGAGTGAGCCGGGACGTCTATCTCGGGGATGATTTCTACGCCGTACTGCTCTGCGAGTTCTTGAAGCTCAATGAACTCCTGTTTTGTATAATGTCCGTCCTTGGCCGTTAGCCCCGGGAAGTATTCACTCTCTAAGCGGAAGGCGGCGGGGGTCTTTGCCCAGTCGTCGGCGAAATATTGTTTGAAGCCGTTATCGTTTAGGTGTAGCTGGAGCGTGTTCATCTTGTAGTAACCCATGACTTTCACGAGATTGCGCAGATAATCCATGGGGATGAACTTACGTCCGCAGTCGAGCATAAAGCCGCGCAGTTTGTACTCCGGGACGTCGGTTGCCGTGCCCTTAGGCAGGGAGAGGCTCTCCTGCTGTTCCAAGAGTTGGAGCAGGGTGCGCGTACCCCAGTATAGACCTTTGGGCGAGTAGGCGGTGAGTTTGACGTTGTCGCCAACGCTTAGTTGGTAGCCTTCTTCGCCTAAGCTCTTGTCGGCAGAGAGTTCAAGGACGATGTCTCCCGCCTTGGCTTTGCCTTTGGCGAGGTCGAGGGGGTTGGCAAGAAGCTGGCGGCTGTCGCTCGTTAGGGCCTGAGCCGCAGCTGCGGCCTTGCCCGTCTTGGGTACGACACGCCCGCTGAGGGTCAGTGTGTCCCCGGCGGCGACCCAGGTCTTGAGTTCCGGGACTACGAAGGGTTTGTTCACGGCCTGCGCTGCGCAGAAAAGAGGGAGCACCAGCAGCAGAGCCGTCAGAAGCTTTTTTCTTGTCATGGTGGAATAGGTTTGGTTAAAAGGTTGAAGCGCTTGCGTCAGAATACGTAGCGCATGAAGTCGTTAAAGATAGCGAAGGCCATGAGCAGGAGAAGCAGGGTTATGCCCACGGTTTCGGCGCGCGTCATGAATTTGTCGGAAGGCTTGTGGCCGGTTATGACTTCGCAGATGAGGAAAAAGGCGTGGCCGCCGTCGAGTGCCGGGATGGGCAGCACGTTCATGAAAGCCAACATCAGGGAGATGAAAGCGGTAAGCTCCCAGAAGCGTTCCCAGTTCCACGTTGTGGGGAAGAGAGAGCCGATGGCGCCGAAGCTACCTACGCTCTGTGCTCCTTTTTTGGTGAAGAGGTATTTCAGGTCGTCCACGTAGCCCGCCATTTTGTCCCAGCCTTTGGCAATACCGGCGGGGAGCGAGGCGAAGAAGCCGTAGTGGACGTCTTTCAGCTTATAGCCTTCGTAGGGGTTCCACACCACGCCGAGCATGAGGTCGCTACCGAGGTTCAGGCTAAGGGTGTCCGTGGCGCCCCCGGCACGTTGAACGGCGAGGGAGACGTTTCGGAGGCGCAGGCTGTCGGCAGGGTTGACGTCCAGCTGGTCTTTGACGATGCTTAGCTGCGTCTGGTATTCGTTCCACGTGCTTATGGGCTTTCCGTTGACGGCGGTAATCTTATCGCCTGCCTTGATACCGGCTTTCGCAGCCGGCGTACCGGCTACTACGCTGTCGATGACGTTGACGGCGAGCGGTGCCAAGAAGGGTGGCTGCTTGGAAAGCATGTCGAGCAGGTTTATCTTTCCGGGCAGGTCGAAGGTGACTTCTTTTCCCTGACGCAGTACGGTGATTTGGTGCGCCTCGCTGATGCTGCGGAACACGTTGTCGTCGTAGCGGTCGAAGGTGCGCTCCTCTGTGCGTAGGGGGATGTCTCCTTGCCGAAAGCCAAGCTCCACGGCCTGCTCGTTGTAATAAAAGCCGTTCGTCATATTTCGTATGGGGAGGTAGCTGTCGCCCCATACGAAGAGCACCATGGCGTAGATGAACAAGGCAAGGACGAAGTTGACGAAGACGCCGGCCAGCATGACGATGAGCCGTTGCCAAGCCGGCTTAGCGCGAAATTCCCATGGCTGAACGGGCTGTTTCATCTGCTCGGTGTCCATGGATTCGTCTATCATACCGGCTATCTTGACGTAGCCGCCCAGCGGCAACCAGCCTAAGGCGTAGGTGGTGTCGCTGTGCTTGGGCTTAAACTTGAAGATGCTGAACCAGGGGTCGAAGAAAAGGCAGAACTTCTCTACGCGTATCTTGAACAGCTTGGCGGCCAGGAAGTGTCCGCCTTCGTGAAGCAAGATTAAGATGGAGAAGCAGAGTATGAGCTGCAAGGCTCGGATTAGGAATACTTCCACGTGTCAGGTTGTTAAAAAGGTGTAGAGCGGTTTAAAGCAAGGTCGTGGCAATGTGCCTGGCCTGTCGGTCCGTTTCAAAGTAGTCTTCGAGGGTGGGGTGGGGCAGGAAGTCCGCCTGTCGCATGGTTTGGCTGATAATGCGGGGTATGTCGAGGAAGCCTATTTTCCCGTCGCGGAAGGCTTGGTTGGCTACCTCGTTCGCTGCGTTCATCGCGCAGGGGATGTTGCCGCCTTGCTCCGTAGCGTCGTAGGCCAGTTGGATGCAAGGGAACTTCTCGCGGTTGGCCGGCTCGAAGTGGAGCGTGCCTACCTTGAAGAGGTCCAGGCGTTCGCTGTTTAAAGGCAGACGTTCCGGGTAGGAGAGGGCATACTGGATGGGCAGCCGCATATCCGGCGTTCCGAGCTGGGCTATTACCGCGCCGTCTTCGAACTGTACGGCGCTGTGGACGATGCTTTCCGGGTGTACCACGATTTCTATGTCCTCCGGCTTTACGCCGTAGAGCCATTTGGCTTCTATCATTTCGAAGCCCTTGTTCATCATGGAGGCCGAGTCGATTGTAATCTTTGCGCCCATTTGCCAGTTGGGGTGGCGCAAGGCTGAGTCGGCCGTGACGCGGGCTATCTCTTCCTTAGAAAGGTTTCGGAAGGGGCCGCCACTTGCGGTGAGCAGGATTTTCTCTATTCGGTTGCGGCCTTCTCCGTTTAAGGCTTGGAAGATAGCCGAGTGCTCGCTGTCAACGGGCAGTATCGGCACGCGGCATTCCTGCGAAAGGCGGGTAATGATATCTCCGGCCACGACAAGCGTCTCCTTGTTGGCCAGCGCAATGACTTTGCGGGCTTTCATGGCGCGCACCGTGGGGCGAAGCCCGGCGAAGCCGACCATGGCTGTCAACACCATGTCCACCTCGCCGTTTTCTACTACTTGGCAGATGGCCTCGTCGCCGGCAAAGACCTTTGTGTCTTGGTTGGCAAGTGCTTCGCTTACTTCGCCATACTTTGCCTCGTCCGCAATGACCACGGTGTCGGGCTTGAACTCCCGTGCTTGGGCAATGAGCCGCTCGGCGTTGCGACCTGCCGTCAGCGTGTGGGCTTCAAAGCGGTCGCTGTGCTGACGTATCACGTCGAGCGCCTGCGTCCCGATGCTGCCGGTGGAGCCGAGTATGCAAATCTTTCGCCTTAGCATGTATCTCAAAGGTTGGGGGAGGTCATAGTTCCAATAGTCCGTCGGGTATTTCCAGCGTCAGACGCCGCAGCTCGTCGTCTTGGGCAAGCAGCAGGTCGTCGTGGAAAGGCAGCAGGATGTCTGCACCTTGCGGGGTGCGCACGTTGAGCAGCACGTTGGGCGAAGAGTCGTCCACGTCGGTCACCTCGCCTATGTCCTTTCCCTTAGCGTCTGCCACGTGGTAGCCGCGAAGCCCTTGGGAGCAGATGGCTCCGTCCGCGTCGTGGTAGTGGTCGCGGGGATAAAACACCGGGCAACCTACGAGGCGCGCCAAGGACGGCAAAGTGTTTGTGTCGAAGAATCGGACAAGCGCCGTGCTATCGTTCTTGTAGCGATAATCTTCCCAAAAGTAGGGGACGAGCAGCCCGTCGCACATCAGCATGACGTAAGGCGCGTCGCCGTATTCGAATACGTCTGTACTAAAGTGCACTTCCGCCTCGCCGCGTGCGCCATGCACCTTGGAAATTTTCCCGATAGGGAACACATCTTCCGGACGTATCACGTTGCGTTGTTTCTTGGTAATCAGGGAAATCAGCGTAGAATAGTATAGTAACAGTCTAAAAGCTTGAGCCGCTTTAGTCCATGCGTTCGATGCTGGCGCCGAGCGGTCGCAATCTTTCTTCTATGCGTTCGTACCCCCTGTCTATTTGTTCAATGTTATCTATGATGCTTGTGCCTTCGGCTGAGAGCGCTGCAATCAGCAGGGCGATGCCTGCGCGGATATCCGGGCTGGTCATTCGGCGACCTCTTAGCTTCATCGTGTGGTCAAGCCCGACGACGACGGCGCGGTGCGGGTCGCAGAGGATAATCTGGGCGCCCATGTCGATGAGTTTGTCCACGAAGAAGAGGCGGCTCTCGAACATTTTCTGATGGAAGAGCACCGAACCCTTAGCTTGGGTGGCCACTACGATAAGCACGCTCAGCAGGTCGGGAGTCAGCCCCGGCCACGGCGCGTCCGCCACGGTGAGGAACGAGCCGTCTATGAACGTCTCTATTTCGTAGTGCTCATGGCGCGGTATGTAGAGGTCGTCGCCCCGCCGCTCCACGGTGATGCCCAGCCGCCGGAAGCTGTCGGGTATGACGCCTAAGTTCCGGTAGGCCACGTCCTTGATGGTGACGCCGTCTCCGGCTATGGCCGCCATGCCGATGAAGGAGCCGATTTCTATCATGTCCGGTAGGATGCGATGCTCGGCACCGTGCAATTCCTTCACGCCGACTATGGTCAGGAGGTTCGAAGCTATGCCGCTGATTTGCGCGCCCATGCGGTTCAGCAGGTGGCAGAGCTGTTGGATGTAAGGCTCGCACGCCGCGTTATATATGGTTACGGTGCCTTCAGCCAGCACGGAAGCCATGATGATATTCGCCGTCCCCGTCACGCTGGCCTCGTCCAGCAGCATGTGGCACCCCTTCAGCTGCGTGCGTGAGATTTCGAACGTCCCGGCTCGGTCGTCGTAGGCGAAGTGTGCGCCCAGCTTTTTGAAGCCGTAGAGGTGGGTATCCAGGCGTCGCCGCCCTATCTTGTCGCCTCCCGGCTTGGCAATGACCGCCTTGCCGAAGCGTGCCAGGAGTGGGCCGAGCAGCAAGACGGAGCCCCGCAAGCGCGCGCAGCGTCCCAGGAAGTCCGGGCTTTGCAGGTAGTCTAAGTTTATCTGTGCGGCGCAGAAGGTGTAGTCGCCCGTGCCGTTTTGCGTTACCTCGCACCCCATGTGTTGCAGTAGCCCTATGAGGTTTGCTACGTCGCGAATGTTGGGTACGTTCTTCAGACGTACCGGGCTGTCCGTCAGTAGCGTAGCGGCAATCACTTCGAGTGCTTCGTTCTTTGCCCCTTGCGGGTGTATCTCGCCGTGGAGCAGGTGGCCGCCTTCTATCTTGAATGAACTCATGGCACGATGTTGCTTCTGCGTAGAACTTATAAGCGAATCTTCCCTTCGGTGTAGCTCTCCAAGTCGCGCGCCACTTTGGCGTCGGCCGCCGATGCGCCTCGCCATGTACCGAGGTTTCGCTTCATGCGATTAATGATGAGCGCCGTCAGGCACTGCCGAGCCGGTCCTTCAGGCATCTCGGCTGCCTTTTGAATGGCTTGCTCCAGCAGGCGGCCGTAGTGGTGGTAGCGTATGTTGCCTTGGGGGTAGGGCAGGCGCGGGGGGCGGCTCTCCGTGTCGCGGCGATTAATCTCTACGGGGTAGTCAATGTCCAGCTTGTAGTCGGCAATGTACGCCAGGTGGTCCCAGAGCTTGTGCTCGTAGTCGGGCACGCCGCGCATCTTGGGGTTCAGGTGCGCCATGATGCGGACAATCTCCCGAGCATAGGCTTGGCGTCGCGTTCGGTCGGGGATGCTGACGGCGTGCTCCGCCATTTGCTGTACCAACCGCCCGTATTCGGGCATCCGCAGCCGCTCTTCCGTTGTGTTGTAGTGCATGTCAGTCTTTTTGTTCCATATTATAGTCAGATAGCCCACGTCGGCGCTTCACAGCATTTGCTTGGGCGTTCCCGGCGTAAAGGCTTTCAGGTAGAAGGGCACCGTATAGGCCACGTCGGCATATTCGCCGCGCAGAAATGCCCGCTCGGCAAGCGGCAGCATATACTTCGCGTCCGGCACCTCGTCTTTCAGAAAATGTGCGTGCGGATGTTGTATCACTTCGCCGCACTTCTCTGCGCCGTTGCCGAGGAAAAATACGTCGTGCTCCGCCAGGAACGTGTCGTAGGTATGCTCGTCCACGACGTCCGCTTCGGGTGGGCGCACTTCGCGTAGGGCTCTGTCGTAAAGCGCCGCATATACCTCCATGCGGCGGGCATCTATCATGGGGCAGAGCAGGGCACCCTCGGGGATAAGTTCCCGCAACAAGGGGCGAACGCAGAGTAGTTTCAGCGTGGGCACGGTCAGCAGCGGCACGCGGCGCCCGTAGCAGACGCCCTTCGCCGTGGAAAGCCCGATGCGCAACCCCGTGTAAGAGCCCGGCCCGATGCTTACCGCCACGGCGTCGAGGGGAATGGCGTGGCTTTCGGCGAAGGAGAGGGCTGCGTCCACGAAGGGAGCCAGCACTCGGGCGTGCGAGGGGCCTTCCTGAGTCGCGTCGTGGTGTAGGCATGCCCCGTCGGCCGACAAGGCCACGGAACAGCGCTCTGTAGAGGTTTCTATGTGAAGTATGCAGGCCACAATTCTCTCTTTATGGTTTCCCTTAGGTCGCGCCTGTCTCCGCGGCCTTCGGTAGTCACTCGGAGCAAAGATAAGCCTCCCCGTTTGAAAAGCCAAGGTGCCGTCTGTTTTTTCGGAAGTCGCACCTGTTTGTCGCTATGTCCGAGCTATTTTAAACTAAGTGCCGACTATTTCAAAATAGGTGCCGACTATTTCAAAATAGGTGCCGACTATTT
>CAZXJS010000024.1:25868-38063 GCA_964641085.1 uncultured Prevotellamassilia sp.
GTGCCGACTATTTCAAAATAGGTGCCGACTATTTCAAAATAGGTGCCGACTATTTTAAAATACGTCCGACCTGCGAGCTGACAGGACTGACCTGCCGGCGGGCAAGTCCGACCTGTGAACGTGGGCGGCGCCTGAAGTGGTAGATAAGTTCGGTTCAGCGCGCCGTCAGAAGTCCACGCTGATGCGTGCGGAGATGCGGCGACCTGTCAGGTAGTTGGGGACGGCGTATTGTTGACTTGTGATGTCCGTCACCCAGTAGTAGGAATTGACGTTGTTTATCCCGAGCAGGTTGAAACAGTCTAAGCCGAGCCATACGTTCTTCAGTGCGCGTCCCAAGCCGGAGGTGATGTGGCGGTCTTCGTTGTTGAGGAGTCGGTAGGAAAGGCCGAGGTCCACGCGCTTATAGGCCGGTGCGCGGAAGTCCTGCTTTGAGCGGTCGGTGTGGGGAGGCCCGAAGGGCAAGCCGTCAGCAAAGGCCAGCTTTAGGGCGGCTCGCCAGCGCGTGGAGCCGGGGAAATAGTCCGTGAAGTAAAGTGAGACGTTGTAGCGCTGGTCTGTGGGGCGCGGATACCACTGTCCGTCTATCTTCTCCTTGGTCTGCATGAGCGAGAAGGTGAGCCAGCTGTCCACGCCGGGGACGAACTCGCCGAAAAGTTTGAAGTCGATGCCCGTAGCGTAGCCGCTGGCGACGTTGCGTCCGTAATAGACCACGCGAACGTTGTCCACGCTGTAAGGGTTCAGGTTGGAGAGCGCTTTGTAATAGGCCTCGACGGTGAACTTAAAGGGGCGGTCGAGCATGCGGAAGGTGTAGTCGGCGCCCAGGACGAAGTGGATGGAGCGTTGTGACTTGATGTCTTTGTTCAGCTTTACCGTAGCCACGCCGTTGATAAGTGTGGTGTCTCGCAGTTCTTTGTAAAAGGGCGTTTGATAGTAGAAGCCGGTGGCGAAGCGCAAGGTCCAGTTCGCGTTGCGCTCGGGGAGGAAGCCTACGCTGGCACGGGGCGAGAGCAAAGTCTCGCCGTTCCAGTCCAAGTGGGAGAGGCGCAGTCCGTAGGTCAAGTTGAAGAGTCCGGCGCGGGTATGTATGCGCCAGGAGTCCTGCAGGAAGGCCTCGATACGGCGCTGTGTCACCTCGTTGCGGGCGCGCAGGCTGTAGATAAGTCGGAGCTGTTCGGGCGAATAAGGGAGACTGTAACCCATGGAGTCGCGCATCTCCCACTCCACGGCGTTCTCGCGGATTTTCTCGGCCATGAAGTTGAAGCCCGCCTGGAGCGTGTGGTTGTTGTCGGCGTTGTTGCGGGGGAATTTGGTGCGGAAGCGGAGGCCTACGTTATAGACGTTGGCTTTCAGGTAGTTTCGCGCGTGCTCCATGTAGGTGCCGACGCCGAGTTCCTCCTGGGTGGTAGCTTCGTTGAGCCAGTACTGGCCTTGTATGTCGTAGTTCTCGCGCTCTTGCGTGGCGAAGGTGGAGAATTGCAGGGCGAGGTAGGTCTCGGCGTTAAAGTGGCGGGTCAGCGAAGCCGCTCCGAAGTAGGTTCGGAACTTGTCTTTCTCCTGTCCGTCGAAGTAAACCTTAAACGTCTTGGCGTCTTCAAGCGTTCCGAAGCTCGTCTCGCGGTCTTGGGGTTTGAAGTTGTAGTGGTTGTCGGAGATATTGCCCAGCAGGTCGAGGCTCCAGCGGCGGTTGGGGCGCCAGGAGAATACGGCTTGGTAGTCGAGGAAGTTTGGCTTGTACTCGCCGTTCGTATCCATGGAGCCAAGGAGGTAGCGCGACGTCTTGTAGCGCACGGAAGTCATGAAGCTGACGTGCCGGTTTCCCGTGCCGAAGTATAGGCCCGCACCGAGCAGGCTGGCGTAGGCACGACCCTCGGTCTTCTCCGGCCGTTTGTAGGTTATGTCAAGGACGCTGGACATCTTGTCGCCATAGCGCGCTTCGAAACCGCCGCTCGAGAAGCTTACGGCCTCTACCATGTCCGGGTTAATCACGCTGAGGCCTTCTTGTTGCCCGCTGCGCACGAGCATGGGGCGGTAAACCTCCACGCCGTTCAGGTAAACGACGTTTTCGTCGAACGAACCGCCGCGCACGTTGTACTGCGAGGAGAGCTCGTTGTGCGTAGAAACGCCGGCCTGCGTCGCGATGATTTCCTCCACGCCGTTGCCCGTGGTGGAAGGCATGGTGGCTTGGTCAGGCAGGGCGATGTGCTGTTCGGTCGTCGTTTCGCGGTGCTGTCCCCGTACGACAGCCTCGCCGAAAGTATCGTCGATGCTGGTCATCACGACGTCAAGGCGCACGGAGTCGCGGGGGTTGAGCAGCAAGCGGCGCCGGCTGTTGTAGCCTATCATGGAATAAATGACCAGCACGGAGTCGCGCCGCTCGCAGTAGAGCGTATAGTTGCCGTGTAGCCCCGTGGTAGTCATCACGGCAGTGCCGGCCACGCGCACGTTGGCCAGCTCTACGGGTTCGCCCCGCTCGTCCTTTACCTGTCCGAATATCTTGGTGCGTTGCGCCCCTGCCGGCAGTGCCGCGAGGCACAGGGCGAGGCACAAGGCGTATTTCCAGTTGCTCATATCCTTTTCTATAACGCGCCCCCGCGCCGTTTATTGTGGCAAGCCCGAATGTTCGTCCCCTCCATAGCCTCTTCCGGCCGCCGCGTGGCCACAGCTGACGGATGCAAACGCCGGGAGAACGAGCCATGATGAGCCGTAAAAGCTAAAAAGTTAGCCCCCGCACCTTCCGGTTTGGGAAATTAGACGTACTTTTGGGGTGAATGGAAGAGGCTTACGCCTTCCGTGCGCCAAACGGCAAGCGCAGACAAGCAGACTTGCTGCCACGAGCGTGACAAGGCAAGCGAAACCAGAAATCTACCAGAAAGAAACGATGAAAGCGAAGCACCTACTATTTACAGCCCTATTATTAGCTCCCGCCTCTTTGATGGCGCAGCTGACGGACTTGGAGCGGCAGGCCATTGTCGACCATATAGCCGACAACGTGGTTTTCTATTATGCCGGCCACGGCGTGCCCAACGAGACAGACCACAGCGCGTATCTTCTGCCCGTCGATGCTGACGGCTCACAGACGAAAGCTTGCCTCTCGACGAAGGAACTCTACCAAACGCTGAACGCGCTGGGCGCTCGGCAGGTCGTCGTACTCATGGACGCTTGCTTCTCCGGCGCACAACGCGGCGACGGCATGTTGGCCTCCGCCCGTGGCGTAGCTTTGAAGGTGAGGGACGATGTGCCCACGGGCAATATGGTCGTATTCACGGCGGCTACGGGCGACCAGACGGCCTATCCTTATAACGAGAAGGGGCATGGGCTGTTTACGTACTTCCTCTTAAAGAAATTGCAAGACACGAAGGGGAACGTCACCCTTGGCGACCTTTGCGACTACGTCAGCGAGCAAGTAGCGCAGCAGTCCGTCGTAGTCAACAAGCACAGCCAGACGCCGACGGTCGTCCCCGCCGCGACGTTGTCCGATAGCTGGAGAAGCATGAGACTGCAATAAAGGCTAAATGAAGCAAAAGAAAACGGGCGGCCTGCCAAGATAGCGGGTCGCCCGGTGTATTTAATGAGTGGCAGGTGCGTGCTGCCGTTTGTTTTCAGTTTTTGCTCAGCGCGTCGTGGCGTTGCCGGTCATGACACGCAGGAGCTCTCGGTTCAGGCTTTGGCACATGACGCCGTTGCCCATGGCTTGGTAGCGCTTGATGCGGTACTTCAAGTCGCGAATTTTGTTTTCCTTGTTCATAATCATCTTGCTTTATTTATTGCGCCGTCTCGCGTTGGCGCGGTTAGCCTTTGTTGGTTTCTTTTCGGCAGCAAAAGTACAAGGTTCGTGCCGATGGGGACGTGAAAAGGTTAGCAAAGTGTCAGCAAACACGTTTTTTTAGCACTTCGGGGACGTTTTTGGAAGGCCGGGTTGGCTTTTTGGCTACTCGGCGGGCGGCGTTTTGGGCGGGAAATCGTATGTTTGCACAGTCACGTAGCGTCCCGTCGGCTCCGCCGGTTGAACCTTACGGGAAACGGGGCGCAGAGGCACGAAAAAAGCTGACGATATGGAAAAGAAATCATTGCTGACGCGCTACGAGAGCCTTCAGGAGGCCGAGCTTTCGGCGGAAGACCGCCGCTTGGTGGAGCTGGCCAAAGCCGCCACGCGCACGAGCTTCTCGCCCTACTCCCATTTCAGCGTGGGGGCGGCCGTAAGGATGGAGGGCGGCGAGCTGTTCAGCGGTAGCAACCAGGAAAACGCCTCGTTCACTACGGGGCTGTGTGCCGAACGCACCACGGTGTTCTACGCTACGGCGCAACATCCCTCTGCGGCCATAGCGGCGCTGGCCATAGCGGCTCGAGGGGCTGACGGCACCTTTACCGAAGCACCCGTCACCCCTTGCGGTGCCTGTAGGCAGGTACTCTCCGAGATTGAGCACCGGCACGGACGCCCCTTCCGCGTATTGCTCTACGGCACGCGGGAAATACTGGCCTTCAGCTCCATGTCAGCGTTGCTCCCCTTTCAGTTCAATGCCGACGCCTTATAGCCCCCCGGCAGCCGCTGAACCATAGCCGGCAAGGCGGGCTTAGTGTTAAAAAACAAAGGGCGGCGCGCTTACGCCGGGAAATACGTATTTTTGCGGCATATAGCCCCACGACCCATGAAGCGCCTGCTCCTTATCTTCTTCGCCGCCGTAGCACTTACCGCTGCCGAGGCACAACCGTCACTCTACCAGCAATACATCGATAAATACAAGGATTTCGCCGTCGAGCAAATGATGCTTCACGGCATTCCCGCCAGCATCACGTTGGCTCAAGGCCTGCTGGAAAGCGGAGCCGGGACGAGCACGCTGGCCACGAAGGCCAACAACCACTTCGGCATAAAAACGGGCGGTACGTGGACGGGAGCTTACGTCACGAGGGACGACGACCGGCCCGGCGAGCGTTTCCGCAAATATGCCAGTGCCCGAGAGTCTTACGAAGACCACTCGCTCTTCCTCACCTCTCGCCCGCGCTACGCCAATCTCTTCCAGCTTGACCCTACGGACTACAAAGGCTGGGCTTATGGCCTGAAGGCGGCCGGTTATGCCACGAACCCGGAGTATGCCCGCAAGCTAATCAGCATCATTGAGCTTTACCACCTTGACCAATACGACCGCCCGGCGAAGCAATCGTCTGAAAAAAAGCACCATGCGGGGAGGCATACGAAAGAGAAGCCGGGCGCGGCGAATCGGAAACCGACGGCCCCGCAGCTGTACGTAGGGCGATGCAACGGGCGCTATTACGTCGTGGCACGCGAGGGAGACACCTACGGCACGATAGCCCATGCCATGAATGCGGACGAAGCTAAATTGCGGCGCTACAACGAAGCTGACCGGCAGTCGCGCCTCGCGAAGGGTGACATCGTCTATCTGCAAAAGAAAGCACGCCATGCGGCAAAGAACCTGCGGGGTACGACGCATCGGCTCGCAGCTGGAGAGTCCCTGTACGACGTCAGCCAGCGTTACGGCGTCAGCCTCAAGGCCTTGCTCAAAGCCAATCGTCAGCAGAGCGGAAGTAGCCGCCCCCGCGTGGGCGACCGTATCGCCTTGCCTTGACCCCTTATTATATAAGTAAGACGTAGCGGCGCCTACACAACCTATCTGAAACAACAAAGCAAATACTATGAAGCGAAACTTACTCCTCGGCCTTCTCCTTCTCGGCCTTTTCCTGCCCGTTTGGGGTGTACGCCCCCTCAGCCGCGTGCAGACTTACCGCCAAAGTGACGGCACGGCAATCAACGTGCGGCTGTGCGGCGACGGGACGTTTGGCTACTTCCTCACCTCGGACGGCCGCGTGTTGCTGCCCGATGCAAACCACGACCTCTGCTACGCCATACGCGGAACGAACGGCTTGCAAGCTTCCGGCGTCATAGCGCACGAAAGCGAAAAACGCACGGCGGCGGAAGCAACCTTCGTAGCCGCTAACAGCCTGAACCCCGAAGCGTTAGAAACCGAGATACGCGCCCGCAAGACTCGCGCAGGCATAGCCACCTCCACCAATCCCTATACCCCCTACGGCGAAGCGGCTGCCGGGACGGTGCAGAACATCGGTTCGCCCCGGATACCCGTCATCATGGTAGGCTTCCCCGACCTTGCCTTCCGGTCATCGACCACGCGGGAGAAGGTCTCACGTTTCTTCAACGAGGCGGGATATAGCGACGAGGAGTATTGCCGCGGCAGCGTGCGCGACTATTTCCGTGCGCAGTCCGGAGGCCTCTTCAGCCCCACTTTCGAAGTGGTCGACTCCATGGAAGCTGCCTTTGGCTATGCCCTCTATGGCGGCAACTCCCCCAGCCAAGACTACGCCTGCCGCTACCTCGTGCAAGAGTGCCTCGATACGGCCGTTAATCGCGGCGTTGACTTCAGCCCCTACGTCGTGGACGGCAGTGTCCCGCTGGTCATTATCTATTACGCCGGTTTCGGCGAGCACGACACGTTCGGAACGGGAGCTACGGACTACCTCTGGCCTCACTTCCAAGCCCCAAGCTCCAGCTTCTCGGCCGGAAGCCTCACCGTGAAGTCCTATTTCATCGGCAACGAACTGGTGAACGACTACAGCGTGGAGCAAACGAACGGCATGTACACCTACACCGTCACGGGGCAGCGCTTGGAGGGCATGGGCATCTGCGTGCACGAGTTCGGCCACGCCTTAGGCCTGCCCGACTTCTACAACACGGCGGGCAAGGTGACCGACGAGAACGGCGACACCATAAAGAACATGGACTACTGGAGCATCATGGACTACGGCCAATATGCCTACAACGGCTACCGTCCCATAGGCTACAACGTCTATGAGCGCGCCATGCTCGGCTGGCAGAAAATAGTGGACCTCACCGAGGCTGACACCACCGCGACGTACACCTTAGCCCCCACTACGGCTGAAGCGGACGACACCCCGACGTGCTACCTCATCACGAACCCCGCAAACACGGGCGAGTTTCTGCTCTTGGAAAACCGCCAAGCCGGAACGTGGTATCCCGCTATGTTCGGCACGGGCTTGCTCCTCTTGCACGTGGACTACAACGCCTCGTCCTGGCGCAGCAATACGCTGAACAATACGACGTCGCACCCCCGCTTCACGTACATCCCCGCCGACGGGCATAAAGAAGGGACGAGCCTCACGTCGGGGAACCTCCTGGGCTACCGAAACGACCTCTTCGGCAACGGAGGCGGCCGGTACGACGTCTCTTCGTTCAATAGCCTGAACGATACGTACAGCACGTGGAGCCGCTGGTTCACGGGCGACGACGAGGTAAAGCTATACAGCATCACGCAGGCAGACGGCCTCGTCAGCTTTGCTTTAAGCAGCGGCACTACGGGCATAGAAGCAGCCTCCGACAAGCTTACTCCGACCCCAGACCGCCTCTACACGCTCGATGGTCGCCCGGCTACCGACACCTCCAAGCCCGGCATCTATATCCGCCAAACAGCTGTCGGCACAGAGAAGATACTCGTGCGCTAAGGCATGAACTCGGAACGGACGGAAACGGAATAGCCGGGCGGACGCGGGAGCGGTTAAACAACTTTAACGCACCCCCGACTAATCTTTCCCCGGGTCGCGGCGTCCCTTTAGAAGGAAACCATAAAGACCAAACTAAAACCACAATGAAAAAAGCACTTCTCGCAGCCCTCGTGCTGCTTGCCATTCCCGCCGCCCTGCCTGCGCAAAGCCTCGGCGACCTCTTCAAGAAAGCCTCCTCCGCCGTCGCAGGAAGTTCCTCGTCAAGCACATCGTCAAGCACATCTTCAAGCACCGCCTCCAGCCTCTTGGGCGGCCTGGTCAGCAACCTGCTCGGCACGTCCAAAGTCAGCAAGTCCAGCCTCGTCGGCACGTGGGACTATACGGAGCCTGCCGTAGTCTTTGAAAGCTCCAACATCGCCGGCAAGCTGGCCGGTACAGCCTTGGAAAGCAAGGTAGAGAAGCAACTCTCGTCCACGCTCACAGCCGCCGGCTTCACCAAGGGCAAGGTAAAACTCACGTTCACCGACGACGGCACCTTCACGGCCAACGTCTCCGGCCGCACCATCGAGGGCACGTATAAAGTCAGCGGCTCCACGGTCACCTTCACCAAGACCGGCCTCAGCCAGGTGAAAGCCAACGCCTCGCTCAGCGGCTCCACGCTTCAACTCGCCCTTGACGCCGACAAGCTAAGCACCGTCCTGAACGCCGCGACGAAGGTAGCCTCCTCCATGAGCACGACCATTTCCACCCTCAGCTCCCTGCTCGGCTCCAGCGACGGCATGCAGCTGGGCATGAAGTTCAGCAAGGAATAAGGAGGGCGCAGGGAAAGCCGTCGGCCTCTAAGGTCGCGAAGCCCGACTTTAAAAAACGGAATAGGGAGGGGAAGCAAGGCCGGCGCGTGGGTCTCGCTCCTCCTTCTCCTTCTTATACACTATTCGCGCCCCGAGCGGCGAACCCATATGGTGGTGGGCGAGGCGAAAAGAAAGAAACATGGGTGGGGAACATTCTATATAATAATACCATTCTGTGAGACAGCCTTCTGCTGCGGGTGTGAGGGAGAAGAGGAAAGCCGTGCGGACGTGCGGACGTGCGGACGTGCACACCTCCCCCTCTCATCCCATGTTTACGCAGCCGGAGACGGTTTAACCTTCATGAATTCCCCTGCTTCCGTCTGTTCCCAAAAACCCCCACGCCGCCAGTCATTAAGTATCTTTCGTACGTCGCGCGCATAGCCCCGCTGCCGAGCCTTTTGCTTCAGGTCTTCCCGCGTGAACTCCTGCGGCAGGACGGAGAAGAGCCGGGCATAGGGCAGGCGAGGGGAGGCTAAGCCGCCTTCATGCTGTTTGCGCACCGGGTCAGCGTAACGCTCCATCTGCCCCCGTAGAGCCATTTGCGCCACGAAGTGGAACATCTGCTTGATGCGCTTTTTCATCAGCGGCGTCCAGTTCCCCTCGGCGTCCCACATTGCGGCAGCGAGCATTGCGACGCGGAAGCCTATTACGGCAGCACGTCTTAGGTACGTTCCCAGCGCGGCGTCCTGCGTGCGCTCAGCAATGGCGTTCATCTTCGCCGTCCACTTCGCGCGCTCTTTGTCGAGGAAGGTAAGGTCGTAGAACTTCGTTCCCTCCGCGCCGCCAATGCCCGTGAGTGACTGCTGCTGCTTGTGCAAATTTTCCACACCCTCCGCCGTGAGCTTCTTACAATGCTGCTCGGGAGCGCCAATGCGGTAGGGCAGCGAGGCAAAGATGTAGCGCGATATGGTGCCGTCCTCCTCTTTCCCGGCGAAGTATTTTTTTCGCTCCCCCGGCGTTGTCAAGTAGAAAATGTTGTAGAGGGCTTTTTGCGGCATGTTGAAGGCGTCCTTCTGCGCGAAGTCCGACCCGATGCGGTCGTTGTCAAAGGCTTTCTTATCGTCTGACGTGGGGTCAGCCCAATCACCTCTCTTCCGGAAGCCCGTGACCTCTGAAAGTTCTGTCGAGTATTTGAGCAAGTGTTTACCCCCCGCTGCGTACTGCCGCCGATAGAATTGCGTCCTGCTGGTTGTGGCAGAGATGAGGCGCCGCACCGTCTCGGGGCGGGGGGGAAGCTGCTTAGCGTTCTGCTTGACCTCAAACTCTTTACGCCACTCCTCCTCCTTGAGCGCATTCTCATAGTCTTGTTGGGCGAGCGGTTCCGTTATTAAATCAAAAACATGCTTGAGCATACTTTTATTTCCCGCCATGGGTGCCTCGCCGATAAAGAAGACGGTCGGATGCTGCAGTTCGCCTACATCGTCGGGGTGCGAGCGGTGGGAATAAGCGCGAATGCCCGTCCCTAAGGTGGCCCAACAGGGGGCTGAAGCCAAGGTAGCCGTGTCGCGAAATTCCTCCGGACAGCTCTGTATCACCTCCTCCCATCCCGGCGGCAGGACGGGGCGACGTACCTCCTCATACCATTCCGCTGTTTCGGGGGTGGACGCCAAGGTGGGCTTCAGCGCGTCAATAACGGCGCGAAGCTCCCGCGGCATGCCCGGCGTCTTGACCTCCAAGTCGCAGGCACGGCGGCAAAGTTGCAACACTTCGCTCTGCGGCAGACCGTTGGCGGGAAGTATCTGCGCCAGCCACGCGGGGTCAAAATCAGTCACCCACTTCAGCGTGCAAGCCGCCGTGTGCAACTCCGTGTTGCGCTGGTGCTCGGGCGGCACCTCATGCCCGAACTTCTTTTTCATGTACGCGCGCGCGATAGCCGTCAAGGGAACGCCATCAAACTCCGTGGGGTAGTCCTTCGCCGCGGCAGCCCCCGGCGCTTTCGGCGTTTCTGCCTGCGCGGTAAGCACTGCGGGGCTCGGCTGTAAGGGCGACGTAGGCGAAGCGGCCGGGGTGGCGTCGAAGTATAAGATATCCTCCTTCGTGCTGACAAACGAGCCGCGCGACGGGTCTTTCACGGCCTCGTCAAAACAGCCCTGCGGCAAGGACGCGAAGCCCAGCTCGCGATAGACGCGCCGCTGGTCGGCCGCGATGTCCGAGAGCTGACGCTTATAAACGACCTTCAAGCCCGCGCCCGAGGGGGATACGTACGCCAGGACGACGCCCGCCTTTTCAGCAAAGGGCAGCGCGCGACGCCATACCTCACGCGGCGCCTCGGACAGGTGGTCAACGTCTAAGGCGTAGAAAGCACTCTGCCGGATGTTCTCATCCTTGCGCGCACCTCCGTCCGTAGTACCTCCGAAGATAATCAGCGGCAGCTGCCGTTTCTTCTTCCCTCGGATTTCGTCTGCCTCCTTGCCCGTTTTGTGCCATAGCTCCGCCCCGGCCGTGTCGCCGGCAGCTCGTGCCTCGGCTTCCCGGGCTTGGCAGTCCAGGAAGTCTGCGTACGCCGCACGCACAGCTCGGACGTTCTCGGCTACCTCGGGACGGCTGAAGACGGCAAGCACCTCCCGCCAGTTTCGCACAGGGACGGGCGCTCCCGCGTAGCACTTCTCCTGACGGTCGAACGGCGAGACGACACGGACGGCCATCACCTCCTCCAAACGTGGCGGCTCGCCATCGACTAAACGGTTAAACACTTGAGCCTTTTCTGCTCGTACCTCCTGGCACGGATTGACCGCCGTGCTCGGTTTTTGTGATTGTAACATGATTTAGTTTGTTTATTGGGTCTTCAGAAATGCCCCTCGCTCCAGAACCTATCCGGGTGCGCGGTTCATTGTTGTAGGTGGTACTTGCAGAAGTTAGGGTATTAAGGTTAAGACCTTCCCGAGGTCTCTTCGCATCCAAAGTTCTGTAGAACGAGGAGAATCCCCTCGACCCAAGTGCAAAGATAATACGGCGAAAAGTTGAATGCAAGTTTTTGGGCGAAAAAATACGCAAAAAGTTTTCCACAGGTCAGACGCCTCGTTTTTACCGTTTTCTTCGCCGGCATACGCAGCACTTCTAAATTTATCATATTTGCCGTAATTGCAGCGCTTAGAGGTGTTTTAAACATGAGTTGCAGTGTTATTGTTTATAACTTTCGCCCCCGTACCTTAAAAGTTAAAACAAAAAACAAAGAGGGAAAGTTATAAACTATCAAACAAACTATAAACTATAAAGCAGCGCTGATGCTCTGGTGCCTTCATATAGCGTTTGACGGACAAACATCTTCTGCTGCCATAGGAGGAGTAATTTCATTTCCGTACGCACGCACATGAGGGGGCGCTTTCACAGAGCGCACCTGCCGGCTGACAAGTGCCGCCTGCCGGCTGACAAGTGCCGCCTGTCACACCGCAGAAGGCAAGTACTGGCGCACAGAGCGCACCTGCCCCCGACGAGATACAGAGCAAACGCCCCTCTACTACACGCCCCAACCGGCGAGTGCCGCGCCACATACTGCTGTCCGAAGAGGCCGCCGCTCACCTTTATCCGGAAAATCCGGTTATCCGGTGCACGGCCTCTCGCTACACGAGCTTATCTCTATACACATTATATATATATAATAATAGTGCTTATTAAAATCGCTCTATCCCCTCAGGACACTGTGAACATAGAAAACACCATGCACCGGATAACCGGATTTTCCGGATAATTGGGTTTTACCTCCTCTCTTATAGCCTATCCGTGCGGCCAAACCTGTTGACAAAACCGTGCCGCGAAGGGCTAAAATTTTTTGGCGAAAAAAACGGGGGAAAGCTTGGTGGATATCGGGGGATTTCGTATCTTTGCATTGGTAAGAGAACCGGAACTTATTGTTTAA
>CAZXJS010000025.1:0-36816 GCA_964641085.1 uncultured Prevotellamassilia sp.
CGGACAAGACGAACGAGCAGATGCACCAGCTGACGGCCAACGCCAAGAACACCTGTATGGACGTCTTCGGCACGAAGGTACACTCCGTTTGGACGTCCCAAGGCTTGCACGACTACTGCAAGGCGACGGACGGCACAAGCATAGGTTATCGCCAGTACATGAACGTACTCGACACGCTCATCTACTGGGAGCACGAGCTGCTGGGCTTTAACAAGTACAACCTCGTCCCGAACCTGCGCACCATGGCCTATACGAACTACACGTACTACATGTTCCAAGGCGGCATGGGCGTCAGCTTCCACCACAACCAAGAGAGTCGCGTGCTCAACTGCCGTACGCTCGTCTATAACGACTATGACGCTATTTGGGGTCTTAGCCACGAGTGGGGACATCAGCACCAAATGCACCCTTATTTCTGCTGGGGCAGCTTAGGTGAGGTTTCTAACAACATGAACTCCGTCTATAACTGCGTACATATGGGCTATACCGATTATAGTCACGGTGCCATGCCGAGCGACGGCGAGAACCTCTACAACGAAGCGGCTTCCATGGTCTCCCAGGCCGACCACCAGACGTACACGACGCTCACCAACAACCGCCAGTCGGCCTACGAGCACGCCTCTGACTACTCGTGGAACACCAACCTGCACAACCTGTGCCTCGAAATGGTCGACAGCCTCTACACCTCCGTCAGCGAGGATAAGTATCATGCTTTCTCGTTCAACAACTACTACAACCTGCGCCCGTTCATCGCCCTGCACCAGTACGCCGTGGCTCAGCTCGGCCTCACGGACTTTGGTCCCGACCTCTACGAGGCGCTGCGCGAGACGGACAACGAGGCAGGCAGCGTCATTGAAAAGCAAGACGGCGTTGACAAGTACGAGCTGCTGGCTTCAGCGCAGAACAGCAACAAGAACTCCAAGCTCGCCGTCTTCCAGGCGCAGTACCCCTCGTCCACGTGGACTACGAACAAGTATATCACGACCGACCACACCGGCCGCTACGTGAACAGCGTTCCTTTCATTCTGAACTTCATTCGTAAGACTTCGCGCCTGACGGGTTACAACCTCTTCCCCTACTTTGAAAAGACCGGATGGCTGCGCACCGTGGCGCTACGCCTTTACGACGGGAACTGGTATCTGATGACGCGCGACATGTACGACGAGTTCCAAGAGGACATGGAGGCGCTCGGCCTGAAAGAGGTCGACGACACGATGATACACAACATCCTGACCGTCGCCGTGCCCAGCTTCACGCGACCGACGTTCCCCAACTGATGTATCCGGGGTAAAACCGCCCCGCAAGAGCCTGATTAAAGCGGGCAGGAGGCCAATGCCACCCGGTGGTGCGGCCGCCTGCCCGCTTTTCTTGTGCCCAAGGCGCCGCGCCGCCGCCGCCGAGCCTTCCTGCGCGGCCGTTAAATCGTTTTTTAAGGTCTTTGCCCCGACGTACACCGCCACGAAGCCGTCTCTCTTCGTTTTAGCAGGCATCTGTTTTTCGTTTGACGTACGTCGCACAATTGTTTGACGTACGTCGCACAATAGTTTGTCGAACGTCAAACGAATAATGGAAGCGGGATATTTTCCTCCGGAGGCGTTGCACGGCGGGGCGGGGGCGTGAAAATATTGAAAAGCGGCGGGCGCTTTGCTTTCGTAAGGTTAACGCGCCGCCGTGCTGTGTTAAAAGAATATTCCACAGGGCGTTTTTTTATGTGAAAACGGGGCGTATTCAGGCGGATTGAGCCAATTTCGCGAACTGAAAGGGTTTCAGCGGCGCCGCGTTGCCTTGCGGCACGGAGTTTGCAAGCTCTTTCGCCGCGGCACTGCCGCCTGGAAACGCATAAACCTATTAAGAGAAAAGATATGAACAAGAAGCTTTTTGCAGCCGTCGCACTGTTTGCGCTCACCTTCCCCGTGACGTCGTGCGCGCGGCAGAACGCGACGCCCGCCACGCAGGTAGTGGCGCCGGGGCAGCCCGTGGACCTGACCTATGCGGCCGAGAAGGCCGTCAACTCGGTGGTATATATCAAGGTGACCATTGCCGGCGGCGAGCAGACGTACAACTACGTTGACCCGTTCGAGGACTTTTTCGGCGACTTCTTTGGCCGCGGCCAAGGGCAGGGACAACAGCGCCAGTATAGGCAGAAGATGCCCGACAGGAAGGGTGCCGGCTCCGGCGTAATCCTAACGAGCGACGGCTACATCGTCACGAACAACCACGTCGTGGAAGGCGCGACGGAGCTGACCGTGAAGCTGAACGACAACCGCGAGTTTAAGGCGCGCATCATCGGTACGGATAAAAACTCCGACTTGGCGCTCATTAAGATAGAGGCGAAGGATTTGCAGCCCATCGAGGTTGGCAACTCCGACGACTTGAAGGTGGGCGAATGGGTGCTGGCTATTGGTAACCCCTTCTCACTCACGTCCACCGTCACGGCAGGCATCGTCAGCGCCAAGGCGCGCACGACGGGCGGCAACGCCGTAGAATCGAGCATACAGACGGATGCGGCCATCAACCCCGGAAACTCGGGCGGCGCACTGGTTAATACGCGCGGCCAGCTCGTAGGCATTAACAACATGATATACTCCCAGACGGGCAGCTATGCCGGCTACGGGTTTGCTATCCCCACGTCAATCATGAACAAAGTCGTCGAAGACCTGAAGAAGTACGGCACCGTGCAGCGCGCCCTCATAGGTATCAGCGGACAGGACGTAGGTACGTACATCGACGTCCAAAAGGAGAAAGGAAAAGACGTTGACCTCGGGACGACGGAAGGCATCTACATCGCCGAAGTATCCAGCGACGGTGCGGCACAAGACGCCGGTTTGAAAGAAGGTGACGTCATCACGGCCGTTGACGGCAAGAAGGTGAAGAAGTTCGGCGAGCTGCAAGAGATTATCGCCAACAAGCGGCCGGGCGACAAGGTTACCGTCACGTATCTGCGGGACAAGCACGAGCGCACCGCCCAGCTGACGCTGCGCAACCAGCAGGGGACGACGAGCGCCTTGGAGGCCATCGACGACGAGCAACTCGGCATCGGCCTGCGCGCCCTCACGCAGAGCGAGAAGCGCGAACTGGCGCTTGACCACGGCCTCGTAGTGACCGCCATCCGAAGCGGAAAGATGCAGGACGCCGGCGTGACGAAAGGCATCATACTGATGCGCGTGAACGACAAAGACCTGGACGCCGTTGAAGACTTCTACGACGCCGTTAAGAAGGCCAACATGTCCTCCGACCGCGTGCTGTGGATTCGTGCCAAGACACAAGCGGGCACCAACAAGAGCTTCACCGTAGAGCTGGGTGACCCGGCAACGGCTAAGAAGAAGTAAAACGCAACCGGATACAGCCCGCCGCGCCCTGTCGGCGAGCTGAAAACAAGCAAAGGGCGGACACCATATTATATATGGGCGTTCGCCCTTTTTGCGTCCCGTCCCTGCCGTTCCGGATTTATGTTGTAAATTTGCCAAGCCCCGACAGACAGCCACATAGCCGCCGCAAACGCCCGGAGTCGGCACTTGCGACGCACCACGCGGCCGGTGCTTGGGGCTAAATAGAAACTAAACAGCATGAACGAACTCGCACTAAAGTATGGGTGCAACCCCAACCAAAAGCCCGCCCGCCTATACATGGAGGAAGGGGAGTTGCCCGTCCGCGTGTTGAACGGACGGCCCGGCTACATTAACTTCCTTGACGCCCTGAACGGGTGGCAACTCGTCAGCGAACTGAAAGCCGCCACGGGCGTGCCTGCGGCGACGAGCTTCAAGCACGTATCGCCCGCCGGCGCCGCTATCGGCCTGCCGCTCTCCGAGACGCTGCGCCACATCTACTGGGTGGACGACGTCAGCTTCGAGCTCTCGCCCATTGCCACGGCTTACGCCCGCGCTCGGGGCGCCGACCGCATGTCCAGCTACGGCGACTTCGCCGCGCTCTCCGACGTGTGCGACGAGGCCACGGCGCGGCTACTCAAACGGGAAGTATCAGACGGCGTCATAGCGCCCGGATATACGCCCGAAGCCCTCGCCCAGCTCCGCGAGAAGCGCCGCGGGACGTACAACGTGCTGCAGATAGACCCTGCGTACCGCCCCGCGCCCATCGAAAGGAAGCAAGTCTTCGGCATCACCTTTGAGCAAGGGCGCAACACGGTGAACCTGGCCGACGACGCCCTCTTCGCCAACCGCCCGACGCAGAACAAGGTCATCCCCCCCGAGGCGCTGCGCGACTTGAAGCTTGCGCTCATCACGCTGAAGTACACGCAGAGCAACAGCGTCTGCTTCGCTAAGGACGGCCAAGCCATTGGTATCGGCGCCGGCCAGCAAAGCCGCATCCACTGCACGCGTCTGGCCGGACAGAAGGCAGATATTTGGTGGCTAAGGCAACATCCGCGCGTCATGAGTCTGCCTTGGGTGGACGGAATCCGCCGCGCCGACCGCGACAATACGATAGATTTGTATATAAGTGACGACTGCGACGACGTCCTGCGCGACGGCGAATGGCAGAAGTGGTTCACGGAGCAGCCGGCTCCCCTCACGCGTGCCGAGAAGGCCGAGTGGGTGGCTCGCAACCGCGGCGTAAGCCTCGGCAGCGACGCCTTCTTCCCCTTTGGTGACAACATAGAGCGCGCTCACCGCAGCGGAGTGGAGTACGTGGCGCAGGCCGGCGGCAGCGTCCGCGACGACCACGTCATTACCACCTGCGACAAATACGGCATGGCTATGGCGTTCACCGGCGTCAGGCTTTTCCATCATTAAACACCGCACATGGCAACGAAGAGAAAGGCCGGCCGCGAGGAAATCCTGCGCGCCATGACTACGGGCATCGTCTTCCACGGCGAGAAGTTGCGGCCGGAGCCGGATAAACCCAAGCAAAAGACGAAGGCCAAGAAGAAAGCCTACATTACGGGCGCTCACGGCAGCGGCAGCGCCAAGATGAAGGCCGACATCCGCCGACGCCGCGCTAACAGGCACAAGTAAGTCGGCATCCGGCGGCACCTATTCGGGCAGAGAAAGCCTGCGGCTACGGCAACCGCCCGCCTCGGCGCAAGCGTTCCGGACTTATCGGGACGCAGCGCGGAGGTGGGCGGTCGCAGTAGCCGCTTTTTTGTGCCTATCTATAAGATAATGTGTCGCAGTTGCGTCTCCGTAGCGGCGGGGAGAAGGGTGCGCAGGTGCGTAAGAAGCCTGTCGTACGATTGCTGCGGCGTGCGCCCCGTCTCTAAGCATTCCGGCCCGAAGAAGTCTTCCGCCGCCACGTATCGCGCCACGCCCCAGCCGTAGCGTCGGCCGTCAGCGCGGTATCCGTACTCGAAAGCGGCGCTCACCACGTAGCCGCCCATTTGCAGCCGCGTCACGGCGGCGTCGAAACTTCCCTTCTCCGAGCTTCGTCGCCCTTTGACGCCGCGTTCCTCGACCGCCAATAGCCGGTCCACGGGATTGCTCCGCCCGGCGCGCGGTTTGGCGTAGCCCCCCAGCCGCTTCCATTCCCGCGAAAGCAACGTGCCACGTTCCCGCAGGAGCTTGAGCAACGCCAGCTCGGCTTCATTCAGCCGAAACTCCGCGCGGCGCACGTTTACGAGGTCCGGATAAAACGCCATACTTACGAAGCACATCTTTTTCATGTACAAGCGGGCGTACGCACAGTCTGCCTCGAGGATTATGTCGCTCTTCCAGTCCCACACGCCGTTGTCCTGCGGGTCGCCCTCGGGGAACCAGAGTTCCGGGGGCGTCACCTCCTCCAGCGAGAAGCCCGCAATCTCTCCCTGGAAGAAGGGGAGAAATCCTTGCGCATTGATGAGCCGCGCTATGTCCGAGACGCTATGTACCATTTGCCTTCTGCTTTCGGCAACAGCCCTTTCGGCCGCCGCCTTTCGGCGGCAAAGGTAGCAAATCTGCCCGGAACGCGTCGCGCCCTGCCCGCTACGGTCGTCGCCCTGCCTTTTGTGGCGACAAAAACCCCTGTTGGCCACCATTTAGCCGTTTTTATAATACGAAGTAAAGCAAATAAGTAAAACTACGTCGTTCGTGTTTTGATTTAAGTGCCGACAACTTCGATTTACCTCCCCTCTATTTTAGCATAAGACGGCTTCAGCTGTTCGCAAGTCCGACCTGCTGATTGATAAGTCCGACCTATCAATTGATAAGTCCGACCTATCAATTGATACATCCGACCTATCAATTGATACATCCGACCTATCAATTGGCAAGTCCGACCTACGAAAAACTAAGTGCCGACTATGATTGACTAAGTGCCGACCGGTTTCAAATAGGTGCCTGCTATTTTCGGTTTTTTCCGCCCCTCCCGTCGTTCGGATTGACTTATCGGCCGAAGGAATAGAGAGAATAGGAAATAGGTGCTTGCTAAATCCGGATAGGACTGTTTTTCAGTTCGTTTAAGTCTGTTCGTAAAACCGGAAGTCGAACGCTTTAGTTCCTACTTGTGGAGGGTATATTCCTGCGGACTTGGGGCGTTGCGGTGCGAGCGTCATGAGGCGCGGCGTGTGGCTTTTAAGTTGCAGAAAGTTAGGCGGGATAGGGATTAAGTTGTACTTTTGCCCGCGGTCGTGCGGCCTTCGGGTCAGCAAGGCCGAGACATTGTTGGAAATAGCGTTTGCTGTTTATTCGAAAACGTTCCTAAAACTTGGCGGTTTAAGCGAATGATTCTACGGGATAAACAAGTAGATGCCTGCGTTTGGCGTGGGCGTCAACTTGTCTGTAGAATCGGGTTCCGCCAAGTACCCAGGAACGTGGACAAGAGGACTGTCCACGTTTTTTATGCCTGAGCGTGCTTGGCGGAGCGTTGTTTTTGGTGTTATGGCGGACGTGCAGCGGCGCGTGTGCGCCATAATGCGATGAACAAAACGGAAAGCAAGCTGATGCAGGGTGTTGCTATCCTGCTGATGCTCTTTTTGCACCTTTTCAACTCGGAGGTGCGCGTGGAGGAGCTTTGTAGTGGCTACCTGACGGTAGGTGGCACGTCCTTGGTCTATATCTTGACGCGGGCGGCTAACCCTGTGCCGTTCTTCCTGCTGCTAAGCGGCTACGGCCTGGGTTATGTCTATCGGGAAGGGCGGTTGACGCCGCGCGGACAGGCACGTAGGCTGCTGCGCCTCTACTTCAGCTATTGGCTGACGCTGGTGGTGTTTGCGGGGATGGGGTGTTTTCTGCGGCCGGAGAAATATCCCGGCTCGGTGTGGGACGTTGTGGGCAACGTGACGAGCTGGAGCTACTCGTACAACGGGGAGACGTGGTTTCTGCTGCCTTACGCGCTTGTCAGCCTCACGTCTTTGTGGCTTTTTCGGCTTCGTGAGCGTTTGGGGCTTTGGGTCACGCTTGCGGGGAGCCTTTTTCTCTCGTTTTGCACCGGCTTTCTCATCAGCCGCTACGGAGATAGTTATCTCTACACGCACTTTGCGGCCTACTTACCCGTTAAGTACGTGTCTTTTCTCTTCCCCTTCTATTTGGGAAGTGCCTTGCAGGAGTGGGCACGTCGGCGGGGGAGCCTGCATTTCTCCCTGCCGTGGCGCGGCGTGTGGATGCCGTTGGCGCTCGTGGCGCTGGTAGCCGTGCGCTGCTCCACGCCGCATAGCTATTTCCACGTGCTGTACGCCGCCGCGTTTATCCTGCTGCTGCTCAACTGCCCTCGGCCGCGCCTGATGGACGCCTTCCTGCTGGAGATGGGGCGGAAGTCGATGCTTATGTGGTTCGTGCATACGTATTTCTGCTATTACCTGTTCAAGGAGTTTATCTTCTCGCCGCGCCAGCCGCTGTTGGTATTTCTCCTCTTGCTCGTGTGCAGCTACGCGACGGCCGCAGTACTTGGCCGGGTGGTACAGCGCGTCTGGGGGAAGTAAGGCTGATGGACGAAGCCGCAGCTACGGAAGAAGCGGGGGCTTGCGTCTTGGCATTTCCGCGTTCAAGGCGTACCTTTGCCCTGCCCGGAAAAGGGCAGAAAAGGTAGTTTGAGACGCATTAGGAACATAACGCGCTGGATAGTGGGTGTGGCCTTCGGGGTTTACGCCCTGTTGCTTATTGCCGTAAACCTTGGCGTCACGCAACGCTGGATGGGGCGTCAGGCGGCGGCTTGGCTCGGACATAAGGTGGGCACGGACGTGCGCATCGGGCGGGCACGGCTGATTTCCTTCAACCGTGTGGACTTGGAGGACGTCTTTGTGCCCGACCGCAACGGAGACGCGTTGCTCCAGGCGGGACGCGTCTCGGCAAAGATAGCGTGGCGGCCGCTTTTGGACGGACAAGTGCGGCTGCGCAGCGTAGCGCTGATGGACGGCAACGTACGTTTGCAGCGCGCGCGGCCGGATACGGCGGGCAACTGGCAGTTTTTTCTCGACGCCTTCCGAGGTAAGGGCGAGAAGCCGGCACGCCTTGACTTGGCCATGGGCTCTGTCATCGTGCGGCGCACGGCTGTGAGCTACGACGTGCTGTCGGCTCCCCACCGCTCGGCGGGGACGGACCTGCAACACCTGCACGTGGAGGGCTTGGAGGCGAGCGTCAGCCTGCGAAGCTTGACCCGCGACGCGTTGCGGCTCCGTGTGCGCCACTTGGCGCTGCGCGAGCGCGGCGGACTGGTGGTTAAGGACTTGGCGGGACGCTTTGCGGCCGACCGAAAAGGGCTTCGCGTTAGGGATCTGCGCCTCCGCCTGCCCGCTTCTGCGCTCCGTCTGGACAGCGTCGCGATTTCTTACGACAGAGCGGGCGGAGAATCCCTGCTGGCTGCCTTGCGTTTCCAAACAAGCCTCCACGACGCCATCGTAGCACCTGCCGATTTGGCCTTTGCCCTCCCGCAGCTGGGCGGCAGTCGCGACGTGTTCCACGTAAGTGGCGACGTACAGCTGGCGCGGGACTTTGCACGGCTGCGCAACTTGGACGTATGGACAGCGGACGGCGGCCTGCAGGTGCGCGGCGACGTGAAGGCGGAGCGGCGTGGCGGCGCATTCACGGGCGTATCGGCTCGGATGGAGCGCGTGGCCGTGAAGAGAGCTTGGGCTCGGGACTTCGCCTGGCTTCTGACGCATCGGGAATTGCCGGCCTCCGTCCTGGCACTGGGCGACGTAGAGGTGGCCGGCGATGTGCGCCTGACGCGTGCGCCGGAATACAACGTGGTGCGCGGCGTGGCACAGACGGCGCTGGGCAAAGCCCGGGTGGACGTTGCGTGGCGTGGCCGGCTGGCACACGGCAGCGTGGCTTTGGAGGACTTCTCGCCCGGCAACTTGCTTAAAGGCACACCGCTGCCGCAGAACGTGACGGCAAGTGTCAGGGGAGAGGTGGACTTTACGAACAAGACGGACATAGCAGCCAGTGGAGAAGTGAAGCTGGCGCGTGCTACGTACGACGGAAGGACGTATCGCGACGTGCAAGCCACGGGGACGTACAAAGGCGGACGCTTGGCGCTATCTGTAACGTCAAACGACCCGGATATGGATTTGGAGGGTACGTTTAGTGCCCGCTACGTGGGACGTGACTTCTCCGACGTCGAAGCAGACCTTCGCGTGCGACGCCTCGTGCTGGGCAGCTTGGGCATCAAGGCGCCGTGGGCGGGAGCTACACTTGGCGGAGTGCTACGTGCGCATGTGCCGTCGCCCACACTATTGCAGCCGGACGGAGAGGTGTTTTTACAAAACTTCAGTCTGACGGGCATAACCCACCCCGTAGCGCTGGAGGGACTGCACGTGAAGGCTGTTCCCTCACAACGTGGCGTGCGGGTGGACGCCACGACGGACTTCATGACGCTTCGCGCCGACGGGCCACCGTCTATTGCCGCGCTGAAGCGCACGGTGCGCGTCTTGGTGGCACGTGCACTGGGCGAAGTGCCCGAGCGTGTTCCGGAAGGTGGCTTCGGCGAATGGGTAGTGGACGCTGAAGTGCAAGGAAATGGGCTGCCCGAAGCGCTACGTGGGCTGCCCGTGCGGCTCAAGTCGCCCCTAACGGTCGTCGGAAACCTTCGCGCCGACGGGGGGCACATGGCGCTGACGGCTAAGGCGGACAGCCTTGAGATTAGCGGCGTTACCCTGGCCGACGCAAGCCTTTACGCCGTGGGTGACGGCGAGGAACTACGCGGCGTGGCGCAGGGACGGCGCGGCACAGGCGACGACGCGACGCGCTTTGCCCTTGACTTGCGCACGACATGGGAGGGGCTGCGCACGAACCTAAAGTGGGAAGCCGGCGCGCGGCACTTCATACGCGGCGAGGTGGATTTGCTGAGCGCTTTCTCGTCCGGCCTGGGCGGCGGAAAGGCTGTGCGCACGACGGTGCGCCCCTCGCACCTCTCCATTGGCGACACCGTCTGGGACATTACGGGTGGTGAAATACGCTACGACCGGCGAGAACTGGTGGTGAACGACTTTGCCATGAGCCATGCCGATCAGTCGCTGCGCGTGGACGGCACGTTGTCGGCTGAGGCGGACGATTCCATCGTGGCCACACTCCGAAAAGTCGATGTGGAGTACATCATGGGGCTTGTGAACTTCCATTCCGTGGACTTCGCGGGACAAGCCACGGGCAAGATGCAGCTGCGACGGAGCGACGGCGCGCTGCGCGTCAGTTGCGACGCCCAGGTGCCCGACTACCGAATGAACGGGGCGGACATGGGCAGTCTGCACCTCCAAGGGTACTACAACTTTGACGACAAGCAACTCTTTATCGACGGACACATCGCCAACAGGGATTCAGGCACGACGGCCGTGACAGGCTTGGTGGACATCGGAGCGAAACAGCTCGACCTTGAAATCCAAGGAGAGCACACGCCCTTAGGCTTCATAGGACGCTATGTGACCGGCATCTTCCGTAACTTCGAGGGCGAAGCGACAGGACGCTGCCACCTCTACGGGCCGTTCAAACAGCTGGACTTTGAGGGATTGGAAAATGCGGAGGCTTCGGCCGAGGTCATCTCTACCGGCGCCACATACCGCCTCTATGGTGGCACGGTGAGCATGGTGCCGGGCGTGTTTGCCTTCCGCGGGTTTACTATGGACGACCTGCGCCGTGGCAGGGGCGAGATGAACGGCACGCTAAGGCATGACCACCTGAAGAACATACGATACGACTTCGACGCAACGGCTTCAAACCTGCTGGTGTACGACCAGCCACGCAGCATCGACCTTCCATTCTATAGTACGGCGTATGCGTCGGGCAACATCCACCTGCAAGGCTACCCCGGCTCCTTCGAAGCCGACATGGCAATAAGGCCGGAACGTGGCACCACGCTGACCTACACCGTCAACACGCCGGAAACCTTCGACGACAATGCTTTCGTCTCCTTCCGCGACAAGCTGCATGAGGCCGAGACGGACAGTTTGCAGCCTAACGGTGAGCCCGCGCCCGACGAACGGGAGGCAACGACGGACATCCGGCTGAACATGCTTATCGAGGCTAACCCGGACGCTACCATAAAGATTATAATGGACGAGAAAGCCGGAGACAACATCGTCGTGCACGGGAACGGATCGCTGAGAGCAAACTACTACAACAAAGGGCAGTTCGCCCTCTTCGGCACGTATACGATAGACGATGGCATCTACAAGATGAGCATCTCGGACGTGATACGTAAAGATTTCCACCTAACGCAGGGCGGGACGCTGACCTTCGGTGGAAACCCATACCAAGGAGACTTGGACATGCAGGCCGTATATACTGTGAACTCTGCCTCACTCTCCGACTTGAATGTGGCCAGCAACTTTTCGCAGAACAGCGTGAAGGTGAACTGCCTGCTCAACTTCAGCGGGAAAGTGATGAACCCGCAGGTAAGCTTCGACCTTGACCTGCCCAGTTTAGGAGAGGACGAGAAACAGATGGTTCGCAACGTTATCTCAACCGAGGAGGATATGAATATGCAAGTGATATACCTCCTCGGTTTCGGCCGTTTCTATTCTTACAATTACTCTTCAGTCGGCACTTCTACGGTTGCGGGTGAACAGTCGGCAGCCGCTATGAAATCGTTCCTCTCCACTACGCTAAGCTCCCAAATAAATAACGTCATATCAAACGCTATGGGAACGACAAAATGGACGTTTGGCGCGAACGTAAGTACGGGAAGCCTCGGGACAAACGAGATGGAGGTGGAAGGCCTACTTAGCGGACGACTCCTCAACAACCGTCTGCTCGTGAATGGGAACTTTGGATACCGCGACAATTCGGTGTATAACACAAACTTCATCGGAGATTTCGACGTACAATACCTACTTACGCCGGGCGGAAGCGTAAGTCTGAAAGCTTATAGCGAGACGAACGACCGATACTTCACGAAATCATCTCTCACGACCCAAGGGGCAGGCATCTTGCTGCGCCGTGACTTCTCAAACCTCCGAGATCTATTCCGACGCGGACGGAGCAAGCAAGTTTCTGATGGAGGAAAAACGAAGAAAACAGAAAGGGGAAAGTAATAGACCGTAATGAAAGCCACAAACATACGACCTGACACTATTTGCGCTCCGGCTACGCCTACGGGAGGCGCCTTAGCCGTAGTGCGCGTCAGCGGCCCGGATGCACTGAAGGCCGTTGATAATATCTTTAGCCACGACCTCGTCAGTCGGCCCGGCGGCAGCTTGACCTTTGGTACGCTACGCGACGGCGCAGAACCGCTGGACGAGGTCGTGGTTGCAGTGTATCGCGCACCGCATTCGTTTACAGGTGAGGACAGCGTAGAAATATCCTGCCACGGCTCGCTTTATATTGTGCGACGTCTCCTTGCTCTATTGCAGCAACAGGGATGCCGTGCCGCCCGTCCCGGGGAGTTTACGCAACGCGCCTTCCTTAATGGAAAGATGGATCTGACACGTGCCGAGGCCGTAGCGGACATTATCTCTGCATCCACGAAGGCAGCACACCGGATGGCCATGAGTCAGATGCGAGGCCACTTCTCCCAAAGGCTGGGGCAGTTGCGCGAACGCCTGCTTCAGCTGTGTTCGTTATTGGAGTTGGAACTTGACTTCTCTGACCACGAGGATTTGACCTTTGCCAGTCGGGACGACTTGCAGGCTCTGATGACGGGTGCTATAGAAGAGATTGACAAACTGGCTGGTAGCTTCGCGCTGGGCAATGTCTTGAAGCAAGGTATCCCTGTAGCCATTGTAGGACAGCCCAACGTAGGGAAGTCCACTCTTCTGAACGCTCTGCTTGGCGAAGATCGCGCAATAGTAAGTGACGTGCGCGGCACGACGCGCGATGCCATAGAGGACACGGTGAACATCGGCGGTACGCTATTCCGCTTTATCGATACAGCGGGTCTCCGACGTACTACGGACACCGTTGAGCAACTCGGAATAGCGCGTACGCTTGCTAAACTTCAAGACGCAACCGTCGTGCTGTGGGTTCTCGACGCCCTGCTACTTCGTACCGACTTTGAAGCCCTTGCGCCGTCCCTTCTGCCACGTGTTGAAGGAAAGCAACTCATTCTTGTGGTGAACAAATGCGACCTTGCCATGGACACCGCTATGGCCACAAAGAAGGTGGAGGAGCAACTGCAAAACCTACTTGCCGCTTGCCCCGAGGAGACGCACCACGTGTTAGTTAGCGCAAAAGCTGGAGCCGGACTGCCCGAACTTACCGCTAAGTTGGTACAAATCACGAGTATGCCTGCTACGGCTTCCGGCTCTGATGTCATAGTCAGCAACGCCCGCCATCACGAAGCCCTTCTTTCAGCATCCGACGCCTTGCGACGCGCCATCCAGTCTCTGCGTCTTGGTCTGACCGCCGACCTCGTGAGCGAAGACCTCCGCGAGGCCATACGTCACCTCTCCGAGATAACCGGCGACATCACTTCTCAAGATATTCTTAACCGCGTCTTTTCCAAATTCTGCATCGGAAAATAGGAACTTTGAGTGGGGATAGGTGGAACGTTGTCTTGTTTTTGATAGTGATGGACTTCATTCTTGCCTCCTTGTAAGGAAGCCGGAGAAGGCTGATTTTTAAAACTCAAGTCAGAAGAGGATGTCTACTACTCGATTATTTGCCTAAGAAAGCTGTGCTGGTAAACGTTGTTTTCTCTAAAAGTTTGTATAACCACAAACAGATGAGAATGAAAATAACGGTTATAAGTATTGGTACAAGATAGTTGAAAGCAACGTTGATAGATAACAATGATAACAACTTTGAATAATAAAGGTTAAAAACTATGTTCATACCATAGATAAACAGCGACATCTGGCCTATTTTAGAAATCTTGTTTATAATAATGTTTCCGTGATTTACGAGTAGATTTATATACTGCATAAACGTATAAGAAACAACTAAAGCAATCACAATTCGTTTGCAGTCAATTAGGAACTGATTTGTGTAATTACCTATAATACAAAATCCTGATGTGTAAATATAAGTATCTTTATTGAACCACAAAATGGCAAAAACAGACAGTAATGTCAAAATGCTTAATGAAAACCAGTTTCGAGATGACGTATAGAGCGGTATGTCATTTTCTCTTATTGCATATCCAATACAGAAAAAAGGAAACATAAACTTATGAACGCTTAGAACAATAGAGTCAGGAATAAAGAAACTTCCTACGAATAAAACAATCATACCTAAGTATAGTAGCATTTTCTTCTTGAAAAGCCTTGAAAGAATAGCTACAGTTGCCATGTTTAATAAGAGTGAGAGCAAAAACCACATTGTCATTCCCGTAAATAATGTCTTGCAATAGTGCTCTAATACGTGTATTACCCCCCCCCCCCCGTTCATTAATTATTATTAACAGGTAATTCCCGATGTTATAAAGTAATACGAACGAAAGCATCGGTATGCCGATTGCTTTTAGCTTAGAAATCATTAGTGTTCTGAGATTCTTTTTATTGCTGTAGTAAAACAAATATCCACTAATCAGCATGAATAGCGGCATATGAAAGGAATAAATGGTTTTGAACACAACGTTATCAAAGAATTGCTTAGATTCTAACCAGTCAGGTCCCAACGAGAATTGAATACTATGACCTAAAACGACAAGTATAATTAGAAAACCTTTGGCAAAGTCAAGCGTTGTGTCCCTTGTTTTCATATGTTATTATATATAGGTGTTCGCTAAGCTTATTATTCCTTCACAATATTTCTGTCAAGATACCTCCCCCTAACGCTGTGGGGGAGGTATTTTGACAAATCAAACCTGAAGAAATCTTGTAAATAATGAAAGTTAGCTGTTCTTCATGCTACTGCAAGGGGAAAGACATTCCGAAGATGAGGTTCATGTTGGCGCGGTTGATAGGTATGAACTGCTTGCTGACCTTTCCGAAGAAGCGGTCTGAACCTACGAAGAAGTCGAAGCGCTTTGCTTTCAGGCTGGCGGCAGCGCCGAAGAGCCAGCCTGTGGAGGTGACGCCCGTGTTGCAACTGAACTCGAACCATTTGACGGGTCGAATATCGAGGCCGACGGTGCCTTGGTGGTAAGAGTAGAGCCCGTGGACGCGACTGCTGTATAGGAAGTTGAAAGCCAGTGGGCGGTAGGAAGGCAGGCGATATTCCACGCCCACGTTGAGCGTTGCGGCGAGAGCCTGCGTAGTTCCTTTCTCGCCGTCGTCATATACGGCGAACATCTCTTCAAGGTCGTCGCCGATGTCCTCAAACTGGTCGCCCAGCTTGTTCGTGCGCCCTCGTGCGCCCGTTTGATAGTCGCCGCTGTTGACGTAGATGTCGTCGAAGCCGCTGAAGCTGTAGCTTCCGGCCGAGGAGGCGTTCTGCGTCTTTCCCCAAAGTATGAAGCCGAGGTCGGTAAGGCCGGCGCTGATGGTAAGGTCGTCCGTTGCGCGGAAGACGCCGCCCAGGTCGAAGGCGAGGCCGAAGCCCGGCATACCGAAGCTGACGTCGTCAAGCCCATCTACGCGCTGTCGGCCGGTCTGCGGGTCGTTCTTGTCGGCATCTTCGTGGGAGAACGTGCTACTCAGTACGGCGGCTTTTAGCTGTGCGTCGCCCTCAATGCGCCATTCGTCTCCGTTCATCGTCAGGTCCAGGCGGTCGGCGCGCAGGTCGGCATAGGCCAGGCCGAAGAGTAGCTTTACCTTGCCGCCAACGGTCCAGCGCTCGCCCAGCTTGTGGCTATGACCCAGCGCAAGCTCTAAGTAATTCTGTGTCCTCGCGCCGACGTCTTTTATCGTGTAGTGTTCTTGGTCGCCGGTCGTCTTCATGAAGTGGAAAAGCTCGTAGGGTAGGCTGACGTTCGTGTTTGAGCGCAGGTTAAGCTCTACTACGTTCATCCCTTTCAGTCCGCGGAAGCCGACGGAGAAGATGTTGTAATTCACATAAGCGTCCAAGCGGTTTTTATCGTGGATATTGCCGAGGAATTTGTCGGCGCTGACCGTAGGGCTCATGAACGTAGTCTGCGTGTAGTCCGGGTTTCCGCTGAGTTTATAGACGAAGTCGCCCAGCCCGACGTTACTCGTCGTCCCCACGTTGATGTTGCCGAAGAATGGCATACCGATGTAAGCTGTGGTGTCCAGTAGGGCTGGGTTCAGCTGGTGGCGGAAGTTTGACGTCTCCATGAAGTAGGAGGTGCGGAACTCTTGTGCCGAGAGCGGGAGGGTGGCGCCGAGCGCGAGGGCGAGGAGTAGGGTGATATGTAGTTTTCTCATGGCTGTCTTAGTTGAAGTTGGCGGTTACGGGGCCTAACAGGCGGATGCGTAGGTCTTTGACGCGAAGATACTGGTCGGAGCGCAGGTCGCCCTCCGCCTCTTCTGCCTCGGCCTCAACGCGGAATAGGAGTTTGTCAAGTCGCTGCAGGTCCGCAGCGTTGTCGAGTTTCACGTTCAGCACTACGTCGGTTGACGTTGGCGTCCCGTCCTGTGCGGCAGCAGCGGCGACAGCCCGCGTGATGTGTACGCCCGGCATTTCGCGCCCTGCCACGTCGATGGGCGTAAGGCTTAGGTTGAGGTCCAAGGGTATCGTGTTCTCGATTGTAGCCGATACTTGTGCGCTGTCGGCCTGGTAGTCCTGCAGGTCATCGTTCATCTCGTTGATAGAATCTCGGTACACGATGCGCAGGCCGCGGTTGAAATGGAAGGGTACGTATATTTTATAGTTCAGCGCGGCGTTGTACTGACGTCCCAGCTCCACGGTGCAGTCTTCGTCCTTCAGACTTATGCGTCCGTCGTTCGTCTGCACGTTGATGTAGTCGGGCAGGCGTTCCAGCAGCGTGCCGAGTGAGGATACTTGGTAGCGTGCGGCTCCGCTGACGACGCCTTCCGGGTCGTAGGGGCCTTCGGTTGCGCTGGCGTAGAAGTAGAGCGTGTTTTGCTCCCCGCTTACTATTTCCGCCTTTCCGCTCTCCGGCATCCTTGCCTGCGCTATTGTGGCCTCGTCCTTCACGGCGCTGACGTCAATGGCGGCCTCCAGCGTGGCCGGAACCTGTGTCATGTCCACGTCGAAGCGTGCTGTGGGCCGGCCGGCCATAATCCGCACCGAGTCGTCCTGCAAGAAGTTCGGAAGGCTGGGAGCTATGTCAATCTGTATGTCGTCCGGGTTGATGTCGGGGTCGAAGCGTCCGGTGGCGGAGGCGATGCTGATGGTGTTTTCCCGCCCCGAGGCGGCCAGGAAGGTGAGGCACAGCTTCACGTTGGCGCGGCTGGCTTGTGTAGGTGAGATGTTTGACGCGGCGCTTACGCCGAAGTTGCCTTGAAGGGCTATCTGCTCACCAATATGTAGCCGGCGCGAACTGCCTACAACGCCCGTCTCCCCCGGAAAGTCTATTCCCGTCAGCGTGGCATAGCCCAGGTCTAATCGTCGCGTCGCCAAGCCCGTCAGGTTGTCGTAGCTGATGACGTGTCCGCTCACCGTGCCCACCGTTGTCTCCGAGACGCGCAGCGTGGAGGGGAACGTAAGCGTGGCGTTCTGCAGACTGCTCAGCTGTACGTCCAAGTTGCTCTGCTCTATCTCCAATGTAATGTGTACGCGCGTGCCTTCTGTGGGGCGTGCCGAGGTCAGCTGTTTTACGTCGGTCGGTATGTCCGTCACGTCGTAGGCGAACTGTCCCGTAGCCGTGGCGGAGACGACGGGAAAGCTGTAGCCTTGCGGAAGGGTAGTGCCGACGAGGGCGCTCAGGTTGCCCGAGTTCAAGATGTCCTCTTCGGGGCGCAGCGTGATGCTCTCGAAGGAGGCCGTGAAACTGCCTATGTCGAAGCGGGTATTGCTTTGCCCCTTCTCCACGATGTAGTAGAGGCTGTTGGCATCCGTTTGCACCTGGTCGTTCTCTTCGAGAATGTTGCCCAGAAGTATCTCCTCCGTGTTGCCAAGTTTCAGTTGCAGGCCGTTGCTGCCCAGCTGCATCGTAGCGTCTATGTCCTTGCTGAGGTCGTAGTCGCTGTCAACGCACGACGTCGCACCGACCGCAAGCAGCAGGAGCGGGATGCTGAGCCGTAGAAGTCTTTTGCTCATAAGTAGTGGTGTTAGGGGTTATACCTTATCTTAGGTAAGGCTTTCTGCGCAAATATAAACAATTTTTAAATTGGAGGCGTGTAAAGCCAAAGTCTTTTAAAAAGAAAGTAAAAAAGGAGTAAAAATTGTCCGTTCCGTCCTGCTTGCGTCTATGTCTCTTGTAGTTCTTCCGGCGTGCCGTTTGTGCAAAAAGCGGAGGCAGGTGCTTTTTCGAGCATCTGCCTCCGCTAATTCTATTTACCGTTTGCCGCGCTTTCCGGGCGATTTGTTGCCCTCGGGCGCGGGGCTGACAGTTTCTGCTTACTGTTTCTGCATCATTTTCTCCACCACGCTGATGATTTCCTTGCCCAAGGCGTCGGCTTCCTCCATGGTGTGGGCTTCTGAATAGACGCGGATGATGGGTTCCGTGTTGCTCTTGCGCAGGTGTACCCACTTATCGGGGAAGTCAATCTTCACGCCGTCTATCGTGGTTACCTTCTCGCCGGCGTACTCCCGCTCAACCTCGGCCAGGATGGCGTCGATGTCCGTTGTGGGCTGGAGGTCGATGCGGTTCTTGGCGATAGCGTACTGCGGGTATTGCGCCTTTATCTCCGTCGGCTTCTTGCCCGTCTTTGCCATGTAGGTAAGCATGAGCGCAATGCCCACAAGCGTGTCGCGCCCGTAGTGAGCCGCCGGGTAGATTACTCCGCCGTTGCCTTCGCCGCCGATGACGGCGTTCGTCTCCTTCATCTTCAGCACTACGTTTATCTCGCCTACGGCTGAGGGGTGATACTGGCAGCCGTACCGCTCCGTGACGTCGCGCAGGGCGCGCGTAGAGCTCAGGTTGCTCACCGTGTTGCCCGGCGTGTGCCGGAGAACCCAGTCGGCGCACGTCACGAGCGTGTATTCCTCCCCGTACATCTCGCCGTCCTCCTGGATGAAGGCCAGCCGGTCCACGTCGGGGTCGCATACGAAGCCTATGTTGTAGGCGTTGTGCTTCATCTCGTCGCATATCCCGTCCAGATTCTTGCGCAGCGGCTCCGGGTTGTGGGCGAACTGTCCGTTAGGCTCGGGGTTCAGCACCTTGTACGTCACGCCGAGCTGGTCGAGCAGTTGCGGCAGGATGATGCCGCCCACGGAGTTTATCGTGTCCAGGCATACGTGGAACTTGGCCTTGCGTATGGCTTCCACATCCACCAGCGCCAGGTTTTTCACCATGTCTATGTGGTACTGGTCGTAGCCCGTCTTCCGGGTGTATTTTCCTAAGTGGTCCACGTCGGCATAGCGGAACGTCGTCTCGTCCGCTGCTAGGCGCACCACCTCGGCTGCCTCTGCCGGCGGCAGAAATTCGCCCAACTCGTTGAGCAGCTTCAGCGCGTTCCACTGGCGCGGGTTGTGCGAGGCGGTCAGAATAATGCCGCCGACGGCTTTCTCCGCCGTCACCGCGATTTCCGTTGTCGGCGTTGTGGCCAGCCCGATGTCCACTACGTCGAAGCCCATGCCCATCAGCGTTCCGCAAACGCAGTGCGAGACCATCTCGCCCGAAATTCGTGCGTCGCGGCCTACTACGATTTTGCGCTCCGCGCCGCCGCCTACGTGCTGCGCCCGCAGCGTGGCGTAGGCCGTCACGGATCGTACGATGTCCATGGGGTTCAGTGTGTCGCCCGTGGGACCTCCTATGGTTCCACGGAAACCTGAGATTGATTTTATAAGGGTCATGTCGTTTAAGAAGGTTTAGTCGTCTGCCTGAAAGTCCCTTCCGGGGCGGCGCCTTCGGCCTCGGGACACCTCGTCGCGTCCCCCCGGCTGAAAGCACTACAAAAGTACGAAGTACTTGCCACGTGCGCCCGACTTTTAACCTTTTTTATTTCTACCGCTGCCCTCCGCCTGCGCCGGTGTCCCTACGACTTCCGTCCGCCTGCTCCTTCGCCCACCGCACATCCCGTCTTTTCCATCGAACGTCCCGCCGCTTTGTCTCTCTGTCCGTTTGTAACATCACTATTTCGGACATATTTCGAAATCGTCGGCACTTAGTTTAAAATAGGTCGGACTTATTTTTCGTTTGTCAATTGCCGCACAATAGTTTGTCAATTGCCGCACAATAGTTTGTCAATTGCCGCACAATAGTTTGTCGAACGTCGCACAATAGTTTGTCGAACGTCGCACAATAGTTTGTCGAACGTCGCACAATTGTTTGTCGAACGTCGCACAATAGTTTGTCGAACGTCGCACATAAAATAGGTGCCGACTATTTTTCACTACGTCCGACGTAGATATAGAAAAGTCCGACCTTAAACGAGAAAGGTCGGACTTAAAATGGGAAAAATCGGCGTTTCGCGGGTGTCCCTTTGGCTTACGGAGCGTCCCGGGCTATTCGGCAGGCCGAAGTGAGCCTTTGTGCCTAAGGCGGGGGTAGGGGAGCGGTCGCGAAGGGCTGCGCTTAGTCGTTGAGTGCGCCGCAGCGCGGGCAACGCCCGAGGTGGTTCATCGGTGCGCCGCACTGTCCGCAAGCATAGCGCGGGCGGCGCCGCACGAAGCGCCACGCGGCCCAAGCAACGTAGGCGGCGAGGAGCACGTAGCCCACGTAGAACGGCGTGGTGAGCGTGAAGACGAGGTAAAGCGCGATGCCCGCGCACACGGCCAGGCCGCTGTGCTCCACGAAAGCGCCCAACGGCTCGCGGCGCCAAAGGTCGAACGCCAAGGCTACGGAGCTGACGGCCACCAGCCACGTGGCGGCGAGGAACAACCGCAGGATGAGGGGCAGCCCGGGCGAGAGCGGGTTCAGCGTGGGGTGGAAGTAAAACTCTACCCACGTGGCCGGCACGAAATGCTGGATGCTGCCGTAGAGCGTGGCGGCCACGGCGACGCATAGGCCGAAGAAGGTGGGGTAGAAGGTGGGGAAGGCGTTGCCGCGCGCCCAGGCGGGGGGCAGTCCGGCTGCTCGGCGGACGGCTCGGCGGCGCAGGAGGGCAACGACGGCGACGGCGCAGAGCGACACGCCCAAGAGGCTGAGGAAGATCAGCGTGCGGCCGTCGCTGAAGCGGTAGATAAAGCGCGACAGGGGCTCGTCGGGCGTCGCGCGGTGGAGCAAAACCGGCTCTGCCACCCAGCCCTGCGAGAGTTCCTCCGTGGCCACCTTCAGCCAGACGGTTGCCGTGTCGCCGGGAACGCCCGTGCGCACGTCGGCCACGACGAGGCGCGTGCCCCGCTTTACCTCCTGCGGCGACGGGTCGTAGGGCGGGACGTCGTCTATACTGCTATAATCGGGTCGGGCGCCGGGATAGGCCTGCAGGGAGAACGTGTCCGCCGCTACGAAGTTGAAGTTCTTCCAGTAATGGTGCGTAATCTGGAAGTTGACGGAGTCGATGGCGTCGCCCTCCGTTGAAACCCAGTGGTCCAGGCGGTTGGGGTGGGAATAGTAGCAGGCGTTGAGCGTCAGCAGGCAGAGCGCCGTGGCGGCGACGGCTTTAAGGGCGGATAGGTGCATGGGGTGAGGTTATGGGTGCGGTTTAGGCGCGTCGGTGCGGGGGGTAAGGACTTGCATCTCGCAGCGCGTGCAGTCGAAGCGTAGGGGAAAGCGGCGCCCGTCGGAGAGGCGGAGCGCCAGCTGCTCCGCCCACGCCGCGCCGGGCTTCTCGCGCCGCAGGCAGTGGCCTAAGGCATGGCGCAGGCAGTAGCGACACGTCATGAGGACGGCCTCGCGCGGCGCTTCCAGCTCGAAAGCGGGCGCTACGTGCCGCGCGCCGTGTTCCAGGTAGTAGGCTCGCGCCGGAAGGTTGGCTATGTTCGCGGTATAATCGAAGGTGTCCGTCCACAACTTAGGCTCCGCCGCAGGTTGTAGGCGTGCGGGGCGAACGTAGGAGGCCGCAGCGAGGCGCAACAAGGCGTCCGTCGCTTCGCGTCGCCAGGCTGTGAGCCGGGAAGAGGGGATGAACGGTTCGCCTTCCAATTCTATGTTGACGTTGCGGACTACGAAGGGCGTCTCGCCCAGTTTTGAGAGTTGGGAAACGATGTTTGCGCGTTGCGGCGTGCGGGCGGGTTGCAATCGGAAGGGAAAGAGAAGCTCGACGCGGCGTCCTGCCTCGTCCTGTGCCGTAAGTGCTACGCCGTCCGCCGTCTGCCGCAGCGTGAAGTCGAGGGATAGGCGGCGCGAGGCCGTAGGCTTGGCGAGCCGGCGGGCGAAGGCGGCGTCGTGGTTGCGATATATGGGCGTCCCAACGGGGATGTGGACGGGACGGGCAGGCACGGCGCGCCCCGCAGCGACCGAGTTGACGCGCACGCCTTCGAGCTGACGAGTGCCGGAGACGTAGCAGAGGCCGTCGCCGGGCGCGAGGCGCTGCGCGGTGGCGATGCGGATGCCGCGTGCGTCGCAGGCCGTGACGCGTCCAAGGTACTCGCCGCGCGATTTGGGCGACTCCATGGACGAGAGGTCGCCCTGGCCGTGGAGGAAATAGTCCGTAAAACCGCGGTTGAAACTGGCCGCCGGGCGCGGCTCGAAGCTGACGACGGACGTCCCGTAGGAGGCGCGCTCGTAGTCGGCCGCGCGCCGCCGCAGCACGTCGTCAAGGCGCGAGCGGTAGTAGGCCGTGATGTTTTTCACGTACCCCGGGTCTTTCAGTCGGCCTTCAATCTTCAGCGAAGAGACGCCGGCGTCAAGCAGCTCCTCGATGTAATCGGCTCGGTTCATGTCCTTCAGCGAGAGCAGGTGGCTATCCTTCACTAAGGTAGCCCCGTGCCCGTCTTCCAAAGAGAAAGGCAGGCGGCAGAACTGGGCGCACCGCCCGCGGTTGGCGCTGCGCCCGAAGCAATAGGCTGAAGCGTAGCACCGGCCGGAGTAGCTCACGCAGAGCGCGCCGTGGACGAAGACTTCAAGCGGCACGTCGACGGCAGCGTGCACCTTGCGGATTTCTGCCACCGAGAACTCGCGCGGCAGGACGATTTGCGAGAAGCCCGCCTCGGCCAAGTAGCGCGCCTTCGCCACGCTGCTGATGTCCATCTGCGTCGAGGCATGAAGCGCAATGGGCGGAAGGTCGAGCTTCAGCAGGCTGAGGTCTTGCACGATAAGGGCGTCGGCGCCTGCGTCGTAGAGTCGGCGGATTAGGCGCTCCGCCTCGGCCAGCTCGTCGTCGAAGAGTATCGTGTTGAGCGCTACATAGACGCGTGCCTCGAATACGTGTGCCGCCTCGCACAAGGTGTGGATGTCTGCCACGCTGACGCCGGCAGCCGCCCGCGCACTAAAGGCCGGCGCTCCGATGTAAACGGCGTCCGCCCCGTGCCTCAGCGCCTCCAAACCTGTCTCTAAATCGCGAGCAGGCGATAGAAGCTCAATTTTCCGCTTCATAGTTTTCCGTCCTGCCCACGTAGCGCCCACCACAAGGGAGACGCTACGCAGGAAAGGGCTTTCCTTGACAAATACAAACGAAAAACGCGCTGACTCGGGGGAATCAGCGCGTCGTAGTTTCCATATATAATAATAGGTAAGGCTGGTGTGCCGACGCAAGGCGCAGGCTTAAGCTTCTTCGTCTTGCTTGCTTGCAAATTCCTCGATGAGCTTCTTTTGCAAGTCGGCAGGCATCAGCTCGTAGGACGCAAACTTCATCACGAAGCTGGCTCGCCCGCCCGTGAGGGACGAGAGTGTCGTCGAGTAGCTGGCCATTTCCTTCAAAGGAACCTTAGCCTTCAGTTTCTGGTAGCCACTTTCGCTTTCCATACCTATGATCATGCCGCGCCTACCTTGGAGGTCGCTCATCACGTCGCCCATAGACTCGGCCGGAGTAAAGACTTCTACGTCATAAATAGGCTCCAACACTTTCGGACCTGCCTCGCGGAAGGCCTGACTAAAGGCGTTGCGACCGGCTAAGGTAAAGGAAATCTCGTTGGAGTCCACGGGGTGCATCTTTCCGTCGTACACCACGACGCGCACGTCGCGGGCGTAGCTTCCCGTGAGCGGTCCCTGCTCCATTCGGCTCATGATGCCTTTCAGTATGGCGGGCATAAAGCGGGCGTCAATAGCGCCGCCGACCACGCTGTTAATGAAAACGAGCTTTCCGCCCCACTCCAGAGGTATTTCCTCCTTGTTCTTGATGTTTACGCGTATTTCCTGCGTGCCGAAGTTATAGGCGGTGGGGTCGGGCATGCCTTCCTGGTACGGCTCAACGATGAGATGTACCTCTCCGAACTGTCCGGCGCCGCCTGACTGCTTCTTGTGGCGGTAGTCGCCCTTTGCAGCTTTTGTTATCGTCTCGCGGTAAGGTATTTTCTGCTCTGTAAACTCTACGGGTATCTTGTCGATGTTTTCCAGACGCCACTTCAGCGTGCGCAGGTGGAACTCGCCTTGTCCTTTGACCAAGGTCTGCCGCAACTCCTTGCTCTGCTCCACTTGCCACGTGGGGTCTTCCTGGCGCATCCGGCTTAGGGCTTGCATCAGCTTCTCGGTGTCGGCTTCGTTCTTCGCCTTAATGGCTCGGATGTACTTAGGTGCGGGGAATTTAATCCAATCAAAACGGTTGTCACATCCGGCCTGGTTGAGCGTGTTGCCCGTGCGTACATCTTTAAGTTTCACGGTGCAACCAATATCTCCGGCCACGAGCTTCTCAACCTTCTCGCGCTGGGCGCCGGCGCAAACGTAGAGCTGGGCAAGGCGCTCCTTTGAGCCGCGGTCGGCGTTGTTCAGGTCCATGCCTTCGGTCACCGTGCCGCTCATTACCTTGAAATATTGCACCTCGCCGATGTGCGGCTCCACGCCTGTCTTGAAAAAGTACAGACTTACCGGCCCTGCGGGGTCAAGCGGCACTTCTTCGCCGCGAGTGTTGCGCACGGGCGGCATCTCGTCCACGAAGGGCACCACATTTCCCAAGAACTCCATCAGCCGTCCGACGCCCATGTCCTTTGTGGCGCACACGCAGAATACGGGGAATACGCTGCGCGTCACCATCCCTTTGCGGATGCCTTCTCGCATTTCGTCCTCGGTTAGCTGCTCCGTCTCAAAGAATTTTTCCATGAGGGTCTCGTCGTTTTCGGCCGCTGCCTCAACGAGCGCCTTGTGCATCTCCGTGGCTCGCTCCATCTCTTCGGCGGGTATGTCCGTCACCGTGGCTTGGCCGCCTTCTGCGCCCCACGTCAGCTGCTTCATGAGCAGGACGTCAATCAGACTATTGAAGTCGGGGCCGGTCTTTACGGGATATTGCACGGGAACTACCTTCGACCCGTAGGCCGACTGCAATTTCTCAAGTATTAAGTGGTAGTCACACTTCTCGTCGTCCAGCTGATTAACAAGGAAGATGACGGGCTTACCCAGTTTCTCTGTGTAGCGGAAGTGGTTTTGTGTGCCCACCTCGGGGCCGTACTGTCCATTAATCAGGAGAATGGCGGTATCGGTTACGTTCAGCGCCGTAATAGCTGCGCCCACGAAGTCGTCAGAGCCGGGGCAGTCGATGAAATTGAGCTTCTTTCCGTTCCATTCCGTATGGAAGACGGTGGCAAAAACGCTGTAGCCGTACTCTTGCTCCACGGGGAAATAGTCACTTACCGTGTTTTTCATCGTGATGCGGCCGCGCCGTTTGATAAGACCACTCTCGTAAAGCAGGGCTTCGGTGAGCGTGGTCTTACCTGAGCCGTCGTTGCCTAAGAGAGCGATGTTTTTGATGTCATGTGAATCATAGACCTTCATGTCTGCAATTATTATATGAGTTGTTTGGTTTTATGTCCTATCAGAAGGGACTTCGCGCGGCGCTACGGCGGCACGTCTCCTGCTTTTGGCTTGCAAATTACGCATTAAATCTGTGGAGGCCAAACTTTCCCCCGTTTTTTCCTTGTTATCCGTCGTGAAGGGCTGGCTAAAAAGCCTGTACAAGCGGTTGAGACGTTTTTGTTCCGCGCTATGAACGTTGTCGTACGGAAGGATAAGGAGGCGTCTTCAGATAGGTGCGACGCGCTGTCACGTTGTTGCGGTGTGGGGCAGAGCGGCAACGGCTGCTTCGAGCCGTTCGAGGGCTTGTCGGAGGATGGCTCGGGGCGTGGCGACGTTGAGGCGCATGAAGCCCGTTCCCCCTGCGCCGAACATCTCGCCATCGTTGAGGGCGAGGCGCGCTTGGTCGGTGAAGAGGCTGATGAGCCGGTCGTGATTAAGTCCAAGAGCACGGCAGTCGAGCCATACAAGGAAGGAGGCTTGTGGACGAAGGGGGCGTATGCCGGGGATGTGCTTGTGGCAAAAGTCTTCCACGAACTGTACGTTGCCTTCTACGTAGCTGAGCATTTGCTTTCGCCATTCCTCGCCCTGTGGCGTGTAGGCAGCCATCATTGCTATGGGAGAGAAAAGCGGCGGGTCGTTAAGCTCGTTGGCTGAAAGCCAGGCGTAGAAAGGTTCGCGTAACGCCTGGTTCGGCACAATAGCATAGGAGGCGACGATGCCCGGGATGTTGAACGTTTTGGCGGGTGAGCCGAAGGTTATGGAGCAGTTGGCAGCCTTTTCCGAAACGCTGGCAAAGGGCACGTGCTTATAGCCGAAGAGTGCGAGGTCGCAATGAATCTCGTCGGAAATGACAAGGATTTGTCGCTCGTAGCAAAACTCGGCGAGGCGCCGCAGCGTGTCCGCGCTCCACGTGATACCGGCGGGGTTGTGCGGGTTGCAGAGGATGAGGAGGCGGCAGCGCTCGTCGGCAACGCGTTCCAGGTTTTGGAAGTCCATGTCGTAGTACCCGTCGGGGCGTTCTATAAGCGGGTTCATGACGACGGTACGTCCGTTGCCTTGGGGTACGAGGCGGAAGGGGTGATATACGGGAGGCTGAATCAGCACCTTGTCGCCGGGGCGGGTGAAGTAGTTCACACAATATCCTATGCCCTTCACGATGCCCGGGATGTAGGTGAGCCACTTCTCCCGGATGTCCCACCCGTGGTGCGTCTTAATCCAAGCTTTAACGGTTGGCCAAAGTTCCGGCGGCGTGACGGTGTAGCCGAAGAGGGAGTGGTCAAGGCGTCGGCGCAGCGCGTCGGTGATGAAATGAGGTGTTTCGAAGTCCATGTCCGCCACCCAGAGGGGCAAGAGGTCGCTGCGTCCCCAGCGTTCCTTCAGAGCGGCGTGCTTCAGGTCGCCACTGCCGGTGCGGTCGATGATGCGGTCGAAGTCGTAGGTCATGGTGGTGCTTTGTTGAGGCTTATTGTTGCGCTTGCGGTTGGTGTTGTTTGGCAAGTGTCTCGAGCATTTTCCAGCAATTGAGCAATCCGCGTGGAACGTGGAAGCAGCCTTTCCACTTGCCGCCTTTCAGTGGCAGGAGTACGTTGCCGCGGCGGTCCAGGTAGCCGTACCATTCCGGATATTCGTCGTCGCGGAAGTGAGTCCAGGTGTAGGCGTGCAGACGTTCGAACCAGTCCAGGCAACGTTTGTCGCCCGTGAGGAGATAGCCCTTGAGCGTAGCGATAAGGCTTTCCAAATGTACCCACCAAAGCTTCTGGTCGAACTCAAGTTCGTGGCGTGGTTTGCCAAGTCGGTCCATGAAATAGAAAACGCCGTCGTATTCCTTGTCCCAGCCGTATTCCAGCTCGCTCAGACAGATGTCCACGGCCTTACGTATCAGTTCCGAACGTCCGAGCCGCTGCCCCAAATCCATAATGAACCACGAGCTTTCTATAGCATGGCCGGGGTTGAGCTTACGTCCGTCGAAGCTGTCCACAAGTTTGCCGTCCTGTCCCACGGCTTCTACGATGAGGCCGAGCTCCGGCCGATAGAAGACGTCAAGCACCTCGTGAAGGCAATTATCTATGGTCCGGCGCAGGAAGGAGGCGTCGAGCAGCGGCTCTATCTCCAGCGCCACGTTGCATAGTATCATGGGCAGGTCGAACGTCTTCATGGGGCGGGTGCCGGGAACAGACTTGTCCCAGCGTCCTTTGGGCTTATTCACCTTCGAAAGCACGATGTCAAACGTCCGCTTGGCAATGTCGGCATATTCCTCTTTCCCCGTGGCCAGTGCGAGCTGTCCGAAGGCGAGCACGGCGAAGGTGTAAGAGAATATGTTGTAAGGCTCTACGAGCGGGCGGCCTTCACGGTCCAGCGCGAAGTACCAGTTGAGGCTTCCATCGTGGCCGTGCGCCTTTAGGAACGCCGCGCCTTGCTCTGCGCAGGCGAGCCAAGCCGCGTCATGCGACACCTCGTTGTATAGCTTGGCGAACATCCACACTTCGCGGCCTTGCAGCCATACGAACTTGTCCGTGTCGAAAACTGTCCCGTCTCGATTGAGGCAGGTGAAGTATCCGCCGCACTCCGTGTCCTGGCTCTTGTCGAGCCAGAAGGGGACAACGCGTCCCAGGAGCTCTTCCTTGTACAGCGCGGCGAGTTTCTTGAAATCTGTCATGGGTTTATGGGTTTGTGGCGGCGCTTCGTGCGCCGCAAGATGATGATTATCAGGGGGTATATCAGATTAAGCTTTTCCCAGCGTGCTCCACGTCAGCCCGGGCTGCACGTCGCGGCCTTTCCAGACGAGGCTGAAAAGGAGTGCCACGGCGAGGCTGACCACTATGGACGTGAAGCCGAAGAGCAGGAAGTTCACTGCCGTGAAGAAGTTGAGCGCTATGACGGTGAGCGTGCCTGCCACGAAGCCGCAGATGGCGGGGCCGGAGCCAATGCGGGGGAAGAAGATGCCCATAAGGAAGAGGGCGCCGATGCCGCCGCTTAGCAAGCCCAGAATGGTGTTGAAGTAGTCAAGCAGAGACTGGATGTCCACCGTAGCCATTACCAGTGCGATGCCCATACCCAGGATGCCGCTGACGATGCCTGCGTAGCGGGCTACGCGCAGCTGGTGCTTATCCGTCGTTGCGGGGCGCGCCTTGCGATACATGTCCACGGTGAAGGCCGTTGAGATGCTGTTGATGTTCGACGCAATAGTACTCATCGTCGCGGCAAAGACGGCAGCTATCAGCAGTCCCGCGATGCCGGCAGGTAGCTGGCTCATCATGAAGAACGGGAAGATAGCGTCCGTCTTGGCCATGGTCATATCCATTTCTGCGGGGTGAGTCTTGAAGAAGGTGTACAGACCTGTGCCGATGCAGAAGAAGGCTATCGTCACGAAAACGCTCATCAGACCGTTCGTCAGTATGCCTCGCGCGGCGCCACGTTCGTCCTTCGTCGTCAGGTAGCGCTGTATTACGGTCTGGTCACTGGTGTACGAAATCAGGTTGTTGGCCAATCCGCCAAGAATGACTACCCAGAACGTAGCACTCCGCCAGTCCAGCGACCAGTCGAAGAGCCTGAACTTATCGTTCTCGCAGGCAATGCGCAGGAAGCCGCCCGCGCCGCCGTCCGTCCCCGCGATGAGGTAGCCCGCGGCAAGCAAAGCGCCGCCCACGAGAATGATGCCTTGCACCACGTCGCCCCAAACGACGGCTTCCATACCGCCCATGGTGCAATAGACTATCGTAATGACGGCCATCAGCACGATACATATATATATGTCTATCCCCGTCACGGCCGTCATGGCCAGGCTGGGCAGGAAGAGCACGAGCGCCATGCGTGCCACCATGAAAACGATGAACAGCAGGCTGGCCACGAGCCGCGCCGCGTAGTTGAAGCGGCGCTCCAGGTATTCGTAGGCCGACGTCACGTTCAGGCGGCGGAAGAAGGGCAGGTAATATTTTATTACGGGGAACGAAATGAGCAAGATGCACACTTGCATCGGGTAGTAGGTCCAGTCTGTGGCGTAGGCCTTCGCCGGTATGCTCATGTAGGTTATGGCTGAGAGCATCGTGGCAAAGATGCTTATGCCGGCAGCCCACCACGGGATGCGACCACCGCCCTTGAAGAAGTCCTCGCCTCCCTGCTGGCGCCGCATGAAGTAGAAGCCGAGCGCCAGCATCCCGACGAGGTAAGCTATGAGTACGGCCCAGTTTAGCGCGCCAAAGTGCGCCGTGTACGTCATCCGCACGTCCGTGACGTCGGCGGCGCGCACGCCGGGCTTTTCTTCGCCGCATATCTCCAGCCAGTGGGTCTGTCCTGTCGCATCCTTATATGCCACGACGGCAGCTCCGGCGCGGGCGTTCAGGGGTGAGGCGTAGCCCGCAGTCCAGGCGTCCGTCACGGTCAGGTAGGCGAGCAGCGCCGTGCGGAAGCGGTACCAAGCCGCCGGCTGCCGCATGTACTGACTTTGGGCTGCCTTCAGCGAGTCGGTAGGTGCCGTGGCGAGTAGGCCGGCGCGGCGGATGGCGTCTTGGAAGACGTCCCTGTCCACCCCGCCCAGGAAGATGACGGCGCCGCATCCGCTCGTGACGGCCTGTGCCCCTACGAGCGCCGGGGGCTGTGGCGCTCCCTGCGGTTCGATGGGCGACGTCTCGCCCCACGTCCCGGTTCGCGGATTATAGAAGACGCCGTTCGCGGCTATCCGCTTCGTCGTGGGGTCATAGCCCCCGAATACGTAGAACAGCGGGCCGAGGGCACCGTTTTGCATCACGGCGCAAGGCTGCACGCGTCCGCCTCCGGGCAGGTCGGGCAGCGCTTCCCAGCCGCGCGTCGGGTTGTTAAGGCGCAGGCGGAACGCTTTCTGCGTGGGCCGCCCGTCTGTCTGGCCGCCGGCCACGTACACGCTGCCGTCGCTATAAGCCGCAGCCATTTGGTCCAGGCCGACAGGCAGCGGCGGCAGGCTTTCCGTGAGCACCCGGTCGCCACTAAGTTTGAGCAGGAAAGCTTCGCGACGGCTCTTCCCGTCGGCGTCCGTGCCGCCCAGGCACACCACGCCATCGGGCGTTGTTACGCCGGCGCCGTAGGCTAAGGCGCGCGGCAGTCGTCCCACTTCGCGCCAAGCGGCATCCGACGTGTTGAGGGGTAGGGCGTAGATGCGGTCGTAGAACACCTTCTTGCCGCCGTCGGCAGCCGGTGTGTCGGGAAAGTTGCACCCTCCGGCCACCAGCACCGTGCCGCGGCTGACGCCTGCGAAGGGGGCGGAGATGCCTTGTCCGCCCGCCACGCTGAGGGGTGGCGCGGGCGTGTAGCTTACGTCGTTGAAGTGTTGCGGCGCCTCCCCCCCAGCCGTTGCCGGGAACGGCAGGGCGAACAGCAGGGCGACGAGAAACTTGCGTATCACGGGCTTTTTCATGGGTGGTTACCGGTTGCAGTGGCTGAAGAAGTCAATAGCCTCAAGTTCCTCGCGCAGCCGGCGCTCTTCCTCCTCCGTAACGTTTTGGAAAGGCGTACGGTTTGCGCCTAAGTCGTAGCCAATGAGTTTCATGATGCGTTTGCCGCCCACGATGTTGCCCCGGTAGTGGCATATCACGTCGATGACGTCCTGCGCATAGTCCTGAAGGCGGCGCGCCTCGGCTATGTCGCCTCGCTCCCAGGCTTCCTGTATGCCTACGAGGCATCGGCCGTTGTAGTTCGTCGTACCTCCTATGCCGCCCCGGGCACCTCCCATCGCGAGGCACGGCAGCAGCGTCTCGTCCTGCCCATGCAGCATGTCGTACTTCCCACCGGCGTAGCGCCTGCAACGGTTGTATTCATACAGGCTCTCGAAGGTGTATTTTATTCCCGCGAAGTTGGGGATGCGCCCTCCTTCGTCAACGGCTTGCAGGAAGTCGCGCATGGAGAGCGTGCACCCGTTGAAGGCGGGTATGTGGTAGAAGTAGAAGGGCAGCTGCGGCGCGGCGGCGGCTATCTCGGCACAATAGTCCACCAGCTCCTCCGTGCGACCAATCCGCGGGAAGGGCGTGGCCATGGCGCCTATGCCCCAGGCGCCTATCTGCTGCGCGTGGGCGGCGAGGCGCCGACTGCTCTTCACCATCGTGGAACCCACGTGGACGATGACTTTGAAACCGCTCGGCACGGCCGACATCCAGGCCTCCGCCAGGCGCAGACGCTCGTCCTCCGTAAGGAGATAGCCCTCGCCGGACGAGCCGTTGATGAATACGCCCTTCAGACCGTTGCGCGCAAGCATCGCAGCGTAGCGCGGGATGATGTCATAATTCACTTCCCCGTTCTCGTTGAACGGCGTAAAAGGGGCGTCGATGAGCCCGCGAATTTTCTCGAATGCCATGTGCGTCGTGTAGTTAGGTTTGCCCGCGCCGCTCCGCGCCGGGTGGGCGCCGGGAAGGGTTGCGGGCGGTTTGTCGTTTTGCAATAGATAGTTGCGGCCTCGGAGAGGGGCGCTTTGTTTGTGGAATGGGCGGTTATGCGGTGCCCGTCCCGCGCCGCGGACCAGTACCACGGCAGGCAAATCTAACGAATTCTTGGCGTAAGCCTGCCCTTGCCTCTTGTTTTTCAAAACACGGCTCTTCCTGCGCCGCGCGTCTGAGAAAAACCGATTTTAGTCCGACCTATTTGAAACTACGTCCGACCTATTTGAAACTAAGTCGGACTTAGTTTTTGTACACCCGTGGCTGTAAAATTGTACACCCGTGGCTGTAAAATTGTACACCCGTGGCTGTAAAATTGTACACCCGTGGCTGTAAAATTGTACACCCGTGGCTGTACAAAACTTAGGTCGGACTTATTCCCCAATACCTCCGACTTATTTCAAGATAGGTCGGACGTATTTTCGAATTTTTCGGGACTTATGAAACGAAAAGCCCGCCTCTCGGGGAGAAAGGCGGGCTTGTGGGGCCGGAAAGGCGGCTTGCCGATGGTCGGGAGGGGGGCGTCGTCACTTATATCGCGTCCAGCGAATCATTTCTCGCAGGCTGGGCTTCTTTCCATACATAAGGATGCCGACGCGGTAGATTTTCCCGCTCACCCAAACCGTGGCGAGCGCCGTGGCGTAGAGCAGGGCGAGGCTTAGCAGCTCTTGCCAAAGCGGTACGCCGAAGGGGATGCGCACCATCATTACGATGGGGGAGGTTAGGGGGAAGAGGGACGTCCAGAAGGCAAGGGGGCCGTTCGTGTTCTCCACGCTATACATGGCGGCATAGAGGCCAAAGAGCATGATGAGCGTTATGGGGAGCATGAACTGGGAGCTATCGTCTTGCTCATTTACGCTGGCGCCGACGGCGGCGAAGAAGCTGGCGTAGAGCAGGTAGCCGCCGATGAATAGGAGCACGAACATGACGGCGAGCTCCAGGTAGGGCAGGTTTTGCAAGGCTTGCAGCAGTTCGGCGGCTTCGGACGGTTGGCCCTGCGTGGCGGGTGCGGACGCACTGGCGCCGGCGGAAAGGGGCGTAGCTACGTCCTGGCCGAAGATAAGTCCGCAGAGGCCAAGGATACCGGCGAGCATGACGCCCCAGATAGCCAGCTGGACGAAGCCTACGAGGGCGATGCCGACGATTTTCCCCATCATGAGCTGGAAGGGCTTTACGCTGCTGACCATCAGCTCGACGATGCGGTTCGTCTTCTCCTCGATGACACCCTGCATGACCATGGCGCCGTAGATCATGACGAACATGTAGATGAGCATGGTGAAGAGGAAGCCGGCGCCGATGGCGATGCCGGTGTTTGAGGCGGTCTCGCCGCCTGCGGCGTCCCATTTGACGGTCGCTATGTCTATTTCCGTCTCCACGTCGTCGATGATGCGTTCCAGTCCGGGCACGCCGGAAGCTGCGAGCTTGTCTTTGCGCACTTGTTCGTTAAGGCACGTCGTGACGTAGTTTAAGATGTCGGCGGGCACCTCCTTGTTGGAATAGATTGTGGCGGCGCGGGGCTGCCGGGCGAGGTCGGCCGTGATGCTTACGACGGCGGTGACGTGGCTGGTGTCGGCGCGGAAAGCGGGCAGCAGGGACGGCGCGGCAAAGAAGTGGAGCGTGCGCGTGTCGCGGAGGGACTGAAGATAATGCCCCGTGCTATCGACGACGGCTACGTCGCGCACCTTGTTGTCTTCAATAGACGCGAGCCAAAGCGGGACGACGATGAGTGCGGCCAGGATGAAGGGCGTGAGCACGGTGAGCAGGATGAAGCTCCGCTTCCGTACGCGCTTCAGAAACTCGCGGCGGATGATGATGAATGTTTTGCTCATTGGGGCGGATTGTTAGGCACCTGGTTGTCGGCAGCGGGCACGGAGGCGGACGTGGAACCCACTACTTTCAGGAAAATGTCGTTCATAGTGGGCATTTGCTCGGCGAAGCTGCGCAGCTCTACGCGGCCGGCGATGCGCCGAGCGAGGTCGCTGTTGGAAAGGTCGGGGGTTTTGCGGACTACGTAGCGCGTGGCGTCGCTCAAGCTTTCTGCGGAAACGACTTGGAAGGCCTCGTCGCCGCGCAGGGCGTCGGCGGCCGCGGCTTCGGGCACTCCGGTGGCCACCACCTCGTAGAGGCCGGTGCGGAAATTGCCTTTCACGCCGGCTACGTCGCCGCTGAGCACGACGCGGCCGCCATTGACAAGCGCTATCTCGTCGCAGATTTCCTCTACACTACCCATGTTGTGCGTGGAAAAGATGATGGTGCGCCCTTGCTCCTTGAGGGCGAGGATTTCGTGCTTTAGCTGCTCCACGTTGACGGGGTCGAAGCCCGAGAAAGGCTCGTCGAAGATAAGCAGGTCGGGCTCGTGGAGCACTGTAATAATGAACTGAACTTTTTGCGCCATGCCCTTGGACAGCTCTTCCAACTTGCGGTTCCACCAAGGCATGATGCCGAATTTCTGAAACCAGTAGGTAAGGCGCTCGCGTGCTTCGCGGTGGGACAAGCCCTTGAGTTGTGCGAAATAGATGGCTTGTTCGCCCACCTTCATCTTCTTGTATAGGCCGCGCTCCTCGGGTAGGTAGCCGATGCGTGCGACGTCCTGGGCGGCAAGTGGGTGCCCGTCGAAGCGCACCTCGCCGCTGTCGGGCGCCGTGATGCGGTTGAGAATGCGTATGAGCGTCGTCTTGCCGGCGCCGTTGGGGCCAAGCAGGCCGAAGATTTTGCCGCGCGGCACGGCGATGGAGGCGTCGTCCAAGGCGAGGTGGTTGGCGTAGCGCTTGGTGACGTTTGTGGCGGTGAGAAAGGGTTCCATGTTGCTTGAGATGGGAGAGAGGCTTGTGCAAATGCCTTATAGGCGTGGCTGCAAAAGGCGCGTGCAAAAATAAACAAAGGCCACGGACAGAGAAAGGCGGGTTGCTGACTAACAGTGGCTTTTTTAAAACTTTAACAAGCTGACAAAAAGAACGAAAATAAGCTTTGGAAAATGTGGAAGGGTAGGAGGGAAAACGTATCTTTGCCTTGGCAAAAGCCAACATAACAATTTAAACGTACAGCTATGAAGAAGAAATTTGTATGCACCGTGTGCGGCTACGTACACGAGGGCGTCGAGCCGCCCGCAGAGTGCCCCGTTTGCCATGCTAAGGCTAACAAATTCAAAGAAGTGAAGGAAGACGAACTTAACTTCGTCGTGGAGCACGAGATTGGCGTTGCAGCCGACTGCGACCCCGAGCTGAAGAAGGATTTGAACGCCCACTGGACGGGCGAATGCTCGGAAGTGGGGATGTACCTCGCCATGGCGCGCCAGGCCGACCGCGAGGGCTACCCCGAAATTGCCGCTGCCTTCCGCCAATACGCACACGAGGAAGCGGAGCACGCTGCCAAGTTCTGCGAACTGCTGGGTGACAACGTGTGGGACACGAAGACAAACCTCTACAAGCGCATGATTGCCGAGGCGGGTGCTTGCGAGGACAAGAACCGCATAGCTAAACGCGCGAAGGAACTGGGTCTGGACGCCGTACACGACACCGTTCACGAAATGGCACGGGACGAGGCGCGCCACGGTCGTGGCTTCGCCGGGCTCTACGCCCGCTACTTCGGGAAGTGACGCTTTGCAAGTAACTAACAACGAAAGGCCTGCCCGGTAAGTCCGGACAGGCCTTTTTTAGCTCCGTTCTGCAGATGGCCCATCGGCCGCCGGTTGTGTGAACAAGGCAACCGCTCGTGCGACCAAGGCTTCCGTCGGGATTCGAAAGACTACAGTTTGCGTTTACTTCGCAGCTGATGGCGTTTAAAAGTCAACAATTCGCGTTTACTGAACCCTTGACGTCATTCAAAAGGCAATCGCTCGCGCGGGCAAGGCACGAAAAAGTCCGCCCCCGGGAACGGGAGCGGACTAAACGGTTGTTGTGTGGAGTTAAATCCGACTTAGAGCTTCGGACCTGCGGCCACGAGCGCCTTACCTGCGGCGTTGTTCTCAAACTTCTGGAAGTTCTTGATGAAACGTGCGGCGAGGTCTTTGGCTTTCTCCTCCCACTGCGAGGCGTCAGCGTAGGTGTCGCGCGGATCGAGGATGCCGCTGTCAACGCCTTCCAGCTTGGTGGGCACTACGAAGTTGAAGTAGGGGATTGTCTTGGTCGGCGCGCTCTCTATGTCGTGGTTGAGAATGGCGTCAATGATGCCACGCGTGTCGCGGATGCTGATGCGCTTGCCCGTGCCGATCCAGCCGGTGTTTACGAGGTAGGCACGTGCGCCTACGCGCTCCATCTTCTTCACCAGTTCCTCGGCGTACTTCGTGGGGTGCAGCTCAAGGAAGGCTTGGCCGAAGCAAGCGGAGAATGTCGGCGTGGGCTCGGTTATTCCGCGCTCCGTGCCGGCGAGCTTTGCCGTGAAGCCGGAGAGGAAG
>CAZXJS010000026.1:0-34283 GCA_964641085.1 uncultured Prevotellamassilia sp.
TAGTACCTGAAGAGGATTTAGGTAGTACCTGAAAAGGATTTAGGTAGTACCTGAAAGGGATTCAGGTAGTACCTGAAAAGGATTTAGGTAGTACCTGAAAAGGATTTAGAAGCCATCTATATATTTTTATCCCGCACGTGTGGCGCAAAGGAGCGCAAGAATTTGCCTATTAAATAGGAAAAGCGTACTTTTGCTGCCGATTCCCAAATGGTGTCCTTAGGGGCGCCACGTGTAATGGCGAATTAAGCATGTTTAACCACTTAATTTAGAGTAACACAAACGTTATGAAACAGATTAGTATTACCGGTGCCAAGCGTGCCGACGTAGGAAAGAAGGCTACCAAAGCTGTGCGCCGTGCCGGGCTCGTTCCGTGCAACATCTACGGGCAGAAGAAGGACGCGGAAGGCAACGCCGTGGCCGAAGCTTTTACCATCAGCGTGAAGGAGGCCAACAAGCTTGTTTACACGCCTCACATCTACCTCGTTGACCTTAACATAGACGGTGAGGACCGCAAGGCCATCCTCCGCGAAATCCAGTTCCACCCCGTCAAGGACAACGTGCTGCACATTGACTTCCTGGAGGTACATCCCGAAAAGCCCATAGTAATCGGCGTGCCCATTCAGACCACGGGTCTTGCCGAGGGCGTGCGTGCCGGTGGCCGCCTGATGACCCTCGTGCGCAAGATAAACGTCCGCGCGCTCTACGAAGACATCCCCGAGAAGCTCATCATAGACGTCACCAAGCTGCAGCTGGGTAAGAGCATCAAGGTGGGCGACCTTAGCTACGAAAAGCTGGAGCTCGTCACGCCGAAGGAGGTTAACGTCGTTAGCGTGAAGATGACGCGTGCCGCCCTGAGCGCCGCCAGCGAAGCGGAAGCGCCCGCTGAGGACGACGCAGCTTCCGGCGATTCTTCTGCAGAGGCGTAAACCTAAGCTAAGCATTATTCTACCTCCCCTCCCCCGACCGGGAGGGGAGTTTTTGTCTTACCTATTTCCGTGCTGACCATTCGCAGCACGGTATCATGAAACCAAACGACGTCCGTGTGGAATCTTCTCTCCCGTCTGTCGCGCCGTAAAGCCGGGAAATCAAAAGATAAGGATATGCTGTACCTGATTGCAGGCCTTGGCAACATAGGCGACGACTATGCAGCGACGCGCCACAACGCCGGGTTTCGCGTCGTCGACGCCCTGGCAAAAGAAGGCGGCGTTACGTTTGAGGACAAACGCTACGGCTTCGTGGCCCGTCTTCGCGTAAAGAACCAAGTGTTGCTCCTGCTAAAGCCTTCTACCTACATGAATCTTTCCGGTAACGCCGTGCGCTACTGGATGCAGAAAGAGAAAATACCCCTTGAGCGGTTGCTGGTGGTCGTTGACGATGTGAGCCTGCCTTTTGGCCATCTGCGCTTGCGCCCCGGCGGTTCCGAGGGCGGCCACAACGGGCTGAAGAGCATCACGCAGCAGCTGGGCACGCAGCAGTATGCCCGCCTGCGCTTTGGCATAGGCAACGACTTCCCGCGTGGCCGGCAGATTGACTACGTCTTGGGCGAATTCTCCGCCAAGGAGTTGGAGCAAATGGATGAGTGCGTTAAAAATGCCGGAGAAGCCGTGAAAGCTTTTGCCCTGTCGGGGATACAGTTTGCCATGAACCACTTCAACACTCCGGCCTCGGCAAAGGGACATCCCAAACCTGCTCTTCCCCAAACCGAAAACAAGCCATGACCCCCGCGAATACACCCACAGACGGCCGCGTCGCACGCCTTGACAAATGGCTCTGGGCGGCGCGCATCTACAAGACACGTACGCTGGCCGCAGAAGCTTGCAGAAACAACCGCGTCCAAATAAACGGCGCTACGGCCAAACCTGCACGCACCGTGAAGGCAGGCGACGAGGTGTCCGTCCGTAAGAGCCCTGTCACTTACACCTTTCGCGTGAAGCAAGCCATAGAGAGCCGCGTCGGAGCCCGCTTGCTTCCGGAGGTGCTCGAAGACATCACGCCGCAGGAGCAATATGAACTCCTGGAGTTGAGCCATATCAGCGGCTTCGTCGACCGTGCGCGCGGCACCGGGCGACCTACGAAGAAAGAACGGCGCGCCCTCGACAGCTTCAACGCACCCACCTTCCTCGACGAGGATTGGACTGACGGCGAGGACTGACCTCTCCCGAAACGTCTTACAGACACTAACGCGCTATTAACCGAAGCTGCGTTTTAACCTTGACCTGCCTCTCGGTTGTGGCAACTTCCCGTTTTCGCGGGCAGCAATAAAAATCCCCTTCGCGAGTTTGCGGAGGGGATTTTGCGTTATATGAGAAGGTAATCAGCAGAGCTTGCGGGAGCCGTCGCCGATAACGACGTCTATGACGCCCGGCTCACGGCCAAACTTCTCTGCATAGGCTTTCTTCGCGGTGTCGATGAAGTTCTTGTACAGTTCCTCGCGCACGAGGTTGATGGTGCAGCCGCCGAAACCGCCACCCATGACGCGTGAACCCGTGACGCCGCAGGCTTTGGCTACTTCAACGAGGAAATCAAGCTCCGGACAACTTACTTCGTACTCCTTGCTCAAGCCGTGGTGCGTCTGGAACATGCGCTTGCCTACTTCCTCGTAGTCTCCCTCTTCGAGGGCGACGCTCACCTCCATGACGCGATATTTCTCGCCTATGACGTAGTGGGCGCGGAGGAAGTCCTCGGGGCTTACTTCGGAGCGAACGGCTTCCAGCATGTCGTAGTCGACGTCGCGCAGCGTTTCAACCTCGGGCCAGTGCTTCTTCATCACGGCTACGACGTTCTCACAGCTCTTGCGCCGGTCGTTGTAGGCGGACGAAGCCAATTCGTGCTTCACGTTGGAGTTGAGAAGAACGAGCTTGTAGCCTTCAGGATTGAAGGGGAAGTACTTGTACTGCAGGCTGCGGCAGTCAAGGCGCATGATGTTTCCGGCCTTGCCGAATACGGAGGCGAACTGGTCCATTATGCCGCAGTTGGTGCCGATGTACTTGTGCTCCGTGGCTTGTCCGACCTTTGCGAGCGTGAATTTGTCTATCTTATTTTCGCCGAAGAGGTCGTTCAGCGCGAAGGCGAAGCAGCTCTCCAGCGCTGCGGAGGAGCTCATGCCGGCACCGAGGGGGACGTCGCCGGCGAAGGCGGTGTTGAAGCCTTCTACGGGGACGCCCAGGAGCATCATCTCGCGGCAAACGCCGTACACAAAGCGGAAGTGGGTCGCCGTGGGGCCTTTCTCGTCGTCGAGGGAGAACTCTACGTAATCTTTCAAGTCAATAGAGTAGGCGCGGACGTTACGTGTGCCGTTGGGCTTTATTTCTGCGATGATGCCCTGGCGTACAGCGCCGGGAAAGACGAAGCCTCCGTTGTAGTCGGTGTGCTCGCCGATGATGTTGATGCGTCCGGGGGAGGCGTAAACCGAACCTGTGGTGCCGTCGAAGTGCTTAATGAAACGGCTTCTTACATCTTCTATTTTCAGGTGCATAATATATTAAGGTGTTAAGGTGTTAAAAGAAATCGCTATTCTTTATTTACCGTCAGCACGTTTGGTGACGCGGCTGCCCACAAGCGCATAGAAGAGCAGGTAGGCGGCGCAGAGGACGATGACCCAAATGGAAGCAATATAGTCTGCGGCGTCGGCGACGGCTGCCTCGATGGCAAGCATCACAGCGCAGCCGAAGACCATGGTCATGAAGATGCCCGAAGCGATAGCAGTGTACTTGCCCAGTCCTTCAACGGCCATATTAAAGATGCCGCCCCACATAACGCTGGTACAGAGGCCGACAAGCAACATGGCAAAGACGCCGGCGGGAACTTTCGTCCACACTACGCTTAGCGTTCCCCAGTCAACGCCCGGGAAAGACACCAGCACGTCCTCCGGGGCGAAGATGCCAATGAGCAAGAGAACGAGGGAAATGGATGAAACCGTCGTTATCATGGCGCGGGAGCTGACTTTGCTGCCGATAGCGGCACCTACGAAACGGCCGCAGAGCATGAAGAACCAATAGACGGCGACTATCATGCCGACCGTCCCGGCTGCGATTTGCTTATCAATAGTCAGGTACTGCTGCACGAAGTTTGGCACGCCGACCTCAATACCCATGTAAAGGAAAATGCCGAGTGCGCCGAGTGCAAAGTGCCTGTAGCTCATAGCACCTTTTATCAAGCTGACGTCAACAGGGGCTTGCTCCGGCTCTTCAATCTTCGTGAAGGCGATTATGACGAAGGCAACGACGAATATGGCAAGGGCAATGAGCAGCGCGGGCGTTGCGTCGGAGATGTGCGCCTTGGTTGCGTCGCCAATAAGGGCACCCATCAGGATGTAGCAGCACACGGCTGCCGTGGAGTTGAAGACACCGCCGAGCTGGATGAGCTGGTTGCCCTTATTGCCGCCGCCTCCGAGGATGTTAAGCATCGGGTTGACGACGCAGTTCAGGATGCACATGCAGAAGCCTGCGATGAAAGCGCCGATAAGGTAGATGCCGAACACGAGACCCAAGTTGGACTTGGCGTCAATCAGTCCGCTGCACCATTGAATGACGATGCCCAGGATGCCAATGGCGAGGCCGATGAGCGCAGTCTTCTTGTAGCCAAACTTAGCTATGAGCATGCCGGCGGGAATGCCCATGACGAGATAGGCCACGAAGTTTCCGTAGTTGCCTATCTGGGCTAAGACGTTCGAAATGGTGCCTTGGTTCTTGATGATGGTGGCCATCGGGGTGCACAGGTTCGTCACGAAGGCAATCATGGCGAAGAGGGCTATCATTACCAGAATGGCGCCCCATTGCTTCTTTTGTTGACTCATAAATAGATTAGGTTTATTGTGTTGGTTTCGTTATTTGCGGTCCGGTAGCTGCGTCAGTCTTTCACGCCGAACTTATATATGGTCTTCTGGGTGTATATTTCACCGCGGCGAAGCACGACGCTGGGGAAGTAGGGGTGATTGGGGCTGTCGGGGAAGTGCTGTGCCTCGAAGCAGAGTGCGCTGCGGCGGGGGAAGGTCGCGCCGTGCTGGCCGGGATAGCCGTCGGCCCAGTTGTCGGAGTAGAACTGTACGCCCGGTTCGGTGGTATATACTTCCATGGTGCGGCCGGACTTGGGCTCAAGTACGCGTGCGGCGAAACTAAGCTCGCCCGGTTCGCGCTTGTTCAGGACGTAGCAGTGGTCGTAGCCGGCTCCGTGGCGTATCTGTTCGTCGTCGGCATCGATGCGTTCGCCCACGGCGTGCGGCGTGCGGAAGTCGAAGGGCGTACCGGCCACCTTCAGAATCTCACCCGTCGGTATGCTGGTGTCATCTATGGGGAGGTAGTGGTCAGCGTTGATTTCCACGATGCAATCCATAGCGGACGGCGTCGGGTTGCCGATGCCTGCCAGGCTAAAGAAGCCGTGGCTCGTCATGTTTACTATGGTCTTCTTGTTTGTCGTGCCTTTGTAGTCTATTATCAGTTCGTTGTCGTCCGTCAGAGAGTACATGACGGTCATCGAAAGCTCACCTGGAAATCCTTCTTGGTAATATGCCGAGACGTATCTCAGGACGAGCGTGTTTTTCGTGGTTTGTTCGGGTTCCCAGACGCGGGCGTGGAAGCCGGTAGGTCCGCCGTGCAGGTGGTTGGGGCCGTTGTTTATGGCCAGGTGATACTCTTTTCCGTTCAGCGTGAAGTTTCCGCGGGCGATGCGGTTGCCGTAGCGCCCTACGAGGGTGGAGAGAAACGGCTCGGGGCAGGAGAGGGCCTGCTCTATGTCGTTGTGACCTTGTATTACGTTGGCGTAGTTACCGTCTTTGTCCGGCACCATGATGGCTTCCAGTTGGCCGCCGTAGTTGCAGATAGCTACTTCCATGCCGTTCTCGTTTCTGAGGAAGAATAGGTCGGTCTTCTTCCCGCCGATTTCTTTCTGAAAATCCTCTCGACGTAGTTTGCAGAGAGATTCGTTAGCTTCCATGTATGTTAACGCTTTAATGGTGTGTGATAAAAAGAATGCTCGCGGAAATGTTAAAGCTGTAAGCCCGGTTTGCCAACTCGGCTGTGCAACTTTAGGGCAAATTTGGAAAGAACTTTTGGATGTGCCAAGTGAAAAGGTAAGAATTTGCCGCCGTTTGTCTTTTTTTGACGTTGCTAAGTAAGTCTTGATTTCTGCTACCTCGCTTCTTCTGCAAAGTGAAGGCTTAGTGCGTGTTGTAGCAACGGCCTTTGCTCCCGATGAAAGCGCGCTTTGGCGCGGGGAGAATAAGAAAGAGGCTTATGCCTGCCAAATGTGGCGTAGCATAAGCCTCTTTCACTTACCTAATTCCTTCGTACACCGTCAGGGGCTCGAACCCTGGACCCACTGATTAAGAGTCAGTTGCTCTACCAACTGAGCTAACGGTGCGTTGCCTGCCTCCCGGAGCGGCCGTCTTCACCTGTGTTGAAGCGCCTTCTCTTTCGGCTTGCGGGTGCAAAGGTAGTTGTTTCATGTGTACGGGCAAAGCCCTTGCGAAAGTTTTTTGCGGGAAATTTTCTACTTCGCCGCTGTTTTCCGCTCGTGGAAGCAGAGCCAGAAGAGCACGAAGACTATCAGCGCGTACGTGGCGAAGATAAACCAGCAGGCTTGCCAGTTGCCTACGAGGTAGCCGCCGCGCCATTGGCAGAAGTGGTTCACCACCTGGCCTGCCGCCAGCGTGCCTACGGTAGCGCCGATGCCGTTCGTCATAAGCATAAAAAGGCCTTGTGCCGAGGCGCGGATGCCCGGCTCGCACTCGCTGTCGACGAAGAGGCCGCCGCTGACGTTGAAGAAGTCGAAAGCCACGCCGTAAACTATACAACTCAGCACGAAGAGCAACACGCCGGGCATCGTCGGGCTGCCCACGCCGAAGAGGCCGAACCTGAAGACCCACGCCAGCATCGAGATGAGCATCACGACCTTGATGCCGAAGCGCTTCATAAAGAAAGGTATCATCAGGATGCACAAAGCCTCGCTCACCTGGGAGATAGACGTCAGCAACGTAGCATTATTGGCCGCGAAGGACGTAGCTATGGCCGCGTCCGTGCTACCTTTGAAGCTCGTGATAAAGGGGCCGGCGAAGCCATTCGTCACTTGTAGCGACATGCCCAGCAGTGCCGAGAAGATGAAGAAGAGCGCCATGCGCTTTTCCCGAAACAGCTTGAACGCATCCAGCCCCAGCATCTCCACCAGGCGCGTGTGCCGCTTCTTCTCTACGAGGCAGGCCGGCAGCGTCAGGCTGTAGAGGAACAGGCATACGCTCAGCGCGCCGCTAACCAGGAACTGCATGTACGTATATTGGAACTTGTGCGGATTAGCACCGAGCGTCAGCGCGAAGCTGCCGTTCTCCCACGCCGCACAGTTCACGAACCACATCGTAGCTATGAACCCAACCGTCCCGAATACGCGGATGGGCGGGAAGTCGCGCACCGTGTCCAGCCCGTTCTGCTTCAGAAGCGTGAAGGCTACCGTGTTCGAGAGCGCCAGGGTGGGCATGTAGAACGCTACGCTCAACGTGTAGAGCGCGATGAACGTCCCCGGCGACGGCAGCTCGTGCCCGAAGCCTGCCGCAGCGCCCATATAGCAACAGCCCAGCATGAAAATGCCCGCCAGCAGGTGGCAGAGGCCCAGCAGTCGTTCCGGACGCACGTATTTGTCCGCCACGATGCCCATCAGTGTAGGCATGAAAATCGACACGAGGCCTTGGATGGCGTAGAACCAGGAAATCTTGTCGCCCAGTCCGGCCGTGCCTAAGTAGTTGCCCATGCTGGTCAGGTAAGCGCCCCATACGGCGAACTCCAGAAAGTTCATCACCACGAGCCGAAGCTTCAGGGAATTTTGCAAAGTCATGTTGTGCTTGTTTTAATGTGTCGTAGCGGCTTCCGCCGGCCTGTTGCGAAGGGCGCGCCGCAACTTACGGAGCGATACCTTTCCCGCAAAGACGTCGCTGACGGTGCCGCTGGCGTCGGCGACGTAGATGCGCGGAATGGTGCGGCGGGCAAAGCGGTCGAAGACGCTTCGGTCCGCTTGCGGCGCCACGGGAAGCGTCAGCCCCTGCGCCGTCCAAAAGCGCCCGACGGCTTCCGCCGAATCCTGCCGCGCGATGCAGACGAACGCGACGCTGTCTCCAAACTCTTGGTAGCACCGCTCCACGTGCGGAAGGTCGCGCCGGCAGTCATAACACCGCGTGTTGAACAGCACGACCACGGCCGGCTTTCCGCGTAGCGTGCTGTCCGAGACCGTCGCGCCGTTCGTCAGGCGTACCTCAAAGGCGGGGAGCTTCATGCCCGGACGAACCACCTCGTCGTCCCCGCCACGCGCCGCCGCCCCCCGAACAAAGAGAATGAGGAGGCAGAGCGTAGCGCCTAAGAGGCGGGTGAAGGTTTTGTGAAGCATGCCGCGCGCCATTTTTGCGCCCCAAAATTACGAAAGAAAGCCTGAAGCCAAACGCCGCTCGCGGAAAACTTTCCCGTCGGCGCTGCTGTGTCGAGGCATGAACCGCCGCGGCGTCTCTTAGTCTATAATCTGCCGCTTTAGGCCGTTTCTTTCCGGCTCCAAGCCGTTCATCTTCCGCTTCAGGCCGTTCCTTCTTCGCTTACAGGGCGTAAAAACCGTTTTTAAGTCCGACTTATCTGATATTAGTCGGCACCTATTTACTATTAAGTCCGACCTAACTTTTGTACAGCCGCGGGTGTAAAATTGTACGCCCGTGGGTGTAAAATTGTACATCCGTGGCTGTAAAATTGTACACCCACGGCTGTACAAAAACTAAGTGCCGACTGCGAACGAATAGGTCGGACTTAGTTTAAAATAGATGCCGCCTTTATATTATTAGGTGCCGACCTATTTCAGCTAAGCGGGACGTATTTTCCAAAAATTCGGCCTTCGGGGCGGCTTCGTCCGACGAGCGCCGATTTTAAGCGCCTTTCGCGCGGCGCAGGGCGGGGGCGTAAAGCATTATTAACTAACTGCGGCGCCGCGGATAAGGGAAATAATTGTACTTTTGCCACGTTTGTGGAAGTCGTAGGCCTCCGGCCGCCCCACAGCCGCACTTGCTGACGACCGCAACAGCCTTCCCGGCCGGCACTTCGCCACCCAACACCATGCATCTCTCCTTATCTAAAATATGTTGCCTGCTGCTATCCACCCTGGTAGCCGTACCCGGCTTCGGGCGCGGCGACCGGCGCAAGAAGCCGCACTCCTCGGTAGGTGCCTCCGTCATCGTGGAGCCGGACAGCCCCGTGCCGGGCGTTAAGAGCGAGAAGGCCGTTCCGCCGCAGGAGCAAGTGGGGCGCGTAGAGCGCATGACGACGCACGGGTACATAAATACGAAGTCGCGCCAAGGCATTGACGTCTCGCACTACCAACACACCATCGACTGGGACGCCGTGGGCAAAGAAAAGCTTTCCTACGTTTACCTGAAAGCTACCGAGGGCGCGAGCTTAGTGGACGAGTATTACCGCATGAACCTGGAGGGTGCGCGGCGGGCAGGCATCAGCGTGGGCGCCTACCACTTCTACCGCCCCGGAGTAGCCTGGAAGACGCAGCTGGATAACCTGACGTCGGTCGTGAAAGCCTCGGAGCAAGACCTCGTCCCGATGATTGACATCGAAGTAGGCGGCGGCAGCAATTTCGTTGAGAACTTGCGCACCTTCGTTGAGGCCGTGACGAAATTCTACGGCAAGAAGCCGCTCCTTTATACCTACCAGAATTTCTATAACAAGCATTTCCAAGGCCGATTTACCGACTACGACTGGATGATTGCCTCCTACAAGAGCTCACCGCCCGTGCTGAAAGACGGAAGGCGCTACATCATGTGGCAATATACGAGCGGCGGACGCGTCAGCGGGATACGTGGCGACGTGGACCGCAGCCAAATCATGGACGGCTTCTCCCTGAAGAAGCTACGCCTGTAGGCGGAAGCGGCAGAGGCCCCGCAGCCGGGGCGACAAAGCACTTACACAACACTACAATGTCAGAATGGTTTCAATGCACCGTTAAGTACGAGAAGACCTCGGACGACGGGAAGCAGCAAAAGGTGACAGAGCCCTATCTCGTGGATGCCATCAGCTTCACGGAGGCTGAACGGCGCGTTACGGAAGAGGTGACGCCCTTCATGACGGGCATATTCGAAGTTAGCGACATTAAGAAGGCGCGCTACGCCGAGGTGATTGAGTCGGCAGACGAGGCGGCGGACCGCTTCTTTCGCGCAAAAGTCTCCTTCATCACCCTGGACGAGAAAAGCGGCAAGGAAAAGCGCACCAATCAGCAGATGCTCGTGCAGGCTGCCGACCTGCGCGACAGCATAGCCCGCCTGGACGACGCCATGAACGGCACCATGCTGGACTACGTGCTGACCGCCATGCAGGAAACGCCCATCATGGACGTGCTGCGCTACCAAGAGCACGCCCCGGAGGGCATGAAGAAGGTGGAAAAGCCTGCGGCCGACGCCTGAGCGCGGACGGAAGACCCGCAGCGCACCTTTAATGATACGTACAATGACCTTAACCCAGCAACGTTTAGAAGCGGTGCGCGACAGCCTGCCCGCAGGCGTTCGCCTCGTAGCCGTATCGAAGTTTCATCCCGTAGCGCAAATCCGCGAGTGCTACGACGTGGGGCAGCGCGTGTTCGGAGAAAGCCACGAGCAGGAGTTGCGCCAAAAGCGCCCCGACCTGCCCGCCGACGTAGCGTGGCACTTCATCGGCCACTTGCAGACAAACAAGGTGAAGTACCTTGCGCCGTTCATCAGCCTCGTCCACGCCGTGGACAGTTTGAAGCTGCTGCGCGAGATAGACAAGCAAGCCGCGCGTTGCGGGCGCGAAATCCGTTGCCTCTTGGAGCTGCACGTCGCTGCCGAGCCGACAAAATACGGTTTCACGCCCGAAGCCTGCCGCGAGATGCTTGCCGGCGGTGAGTGGCGCGCCTTGCAACACGCCAAGATAGCCGGAATCATGTGTATGGCCACGAACACGGACGACATGGAGCGCGTGCGCCGCGACTTCCGCACCGCGCGCGCCTTCTTCGACGAGGTGAAAGCCGCCTACTTCCCCACGGACGACGGCTTCTGCGAGCGCTCCTGGGGCATGACGCACGACTACCGCATCGCCGTAGAGGAAGGCTCGACCATGGTGCGCGTGGGAACGGCTATCTTCGGCGAGCGACAGTACAACTAAGGCCGCCGCCCCCACAAACATGCTCCTCAACCCCATAGCCAAGATAAACATCGGCCTCCACGTCGTAGAGCGCCGCGCCGACGGTTACCACAACCTGGAAACCGTCTTTTATCCCATCCCTCTCCAAGACAACCTGGAACTAAAGCCCCTGCGCTACTCGTCAGCCCCCTGGGCGCTGCAAGTGGCGGGTCACAGTGTGGCCGGAAAGGCCGAGGAGAACCTCGTAGTCCGGGCTTTCGAAGCCCTACGTGCCGACTATTCCCTCCCCCCGACGGACATATATTTATATAAACGTATCCCGATGGGTGCCGGGTTAGGCGGAGGCAGCAGCGACGCGGCCGAAATGGTGAAGGGGCTTAACCGGCTCTACGACCTCGGCCTTACGGAGACCGAGATGGAGCGACGTGTGGCGCGCTTGGGCGCAGACTGCGCGTTCTTCGTCCGAGGTAAGGCCGCCTACGCCACCGGCATCGGCGACATCCTGACGCCTGTCAGCGTGCAGCTCAAGGGCTGGACGTTGCTCCTCGTGAAGCCGGCGGAGAACGTGCCGACGCGCGACGCCTACGCCGGCATCGTGCCCCGCCAACCCGCCTGCGACCTGCGCGAAGCCGTTTCGAGGCCCGTAGAAACTTGGCGCACGACGGTACACAACGACTTTGAGGACGTCGTATTCCCCAAGTATCCCCGCATAGCGGCCATCAAGGAAACGCTATATACCATGGGCGCCGCCTACGCCTCTATGTCAGGCAGCGGCAGCGCCGTCTTCGGACTTTTCAGGCACCACGTGGACGAGGCTAAAAGCGTATTTGCCGACTGCTTCGTCTTTCAAAGCCTCTTGCGCCAATGATGCTTTTCTTCTCAGGTACGGGCAATACGCGCTTAGCCGCCCGCTACCTGGCCCGAAAGCTGGGCGAAGCAACGTGTATAGAACTCCTGCGCACCCGGAAGTCCGTCCGCGTCACGGCTGACGAGCCTTTGGGCATTCTTTTCCCCATCTACGCCTGGGGCATCCCCCGCGTATTCCGCCGCGCCTTGGAGTTGCTGGACGTCGAAGCGCCACCACCTTATATATATGGTGTATGTACGTGCGGCGACGAGGTAGGTACGACGGCGCAAGAGCTTCGTGCCCTGTTGCAAGCCAAAGGCCTGCACCTCGACGCCGTAGCCTCCGTGCAAATGCCCGAGACCTACGTCGCCTTCCCAGGCTTTCGGCTCGACGCACCTGCCGTGGCGCTGCGCAAACTTCAGGCCGCGCGCACCCGTATCGACGCTTTGGCGGAGCGCATCCGGCGTCGGGAAACGTTTACCGACGTCGAGCCGGGTACGGCACCGAGGCTATTGAGCCACATCGTAAAGCCGCTGTTCTATACCTTTCTCATTTCCGACCGCCACTACCACGTCGGCCGCGCCTGCACGGGTTGCGGCCGTTGTGTGAAGGCCTGTCCTGTGGGAAATATCCGCCTTGCGGACGGGCGGCCCGCTTGGCAGGGCCGTTGCGTCGGATGCTTGGCCTGCTACCACCATTGCCCCGCAGCCGCCATACGCTATGGCCGCCGCACGCACGGGAAAGGGCAATACCGGCCGGGACGCCTCGTGCAGAAACTACGGGCTGCCGACAACAAGAAACGACCTTAACCCTTGCTGTTCTGACCTGAACCGCTACTTTTGCACGCTAATGAATTAAGACTTGGGCACGCCATGCACGACGTCCCCGAAAACAAAGAACAGATGAACAAGAAAAGTTTGCTTCTCCCCATGGCGCTGCTCTGCTGCCTGTCTGCCTACGCCTTCCCCACACTTGAGGAAGCCCGGCAGGCCAACCAGTCGGCGGGACGTGTGGAGTATATCAACTTTGGAAACTTCGACCAATGGATAACCCGCAACATTAAGGAGAGCGGCGTCATTGGCGGAAAGACACGTACTATCTACGCCATTGGTCCCACGGCAACGTGGAACGGCAACAAACCTTACCTGGGCGCCGGCGGCTCACCATGGGCCAGCTCGAACGTCCTGGCGCACGTTGCGGGCGTTTATAAGACCAACCTCTCCGTATATAAGGAAGCACGCCCCGGACATGGCTACTGCGCCAAGCTCTATACCCACGTGGAAGAGTGCAAGGCGCTCGGCATAATCAACGTTAAGGTGCTGGCAGCCGGTTCTATCTTCCTCGGGCAAATGATGGAGCCGATAACCAGTGCGTCCAACCCGATGGCAAAGCTCAACTACGGCGTACGTTTTACCAAGAAGCCGCGCGCCATCATGTTCGACTACGCCGTAAAGCTTTCCGGGAAGCGCAACAGGGTTAAGGTGAACGGCATTGGTAGCGGCTCAACGGTCAACGGCATGGACATGTGCGACTGCATCGTCTATCTGCAAAAACGCTGGGAAGACGCCAAGGGCAACATCTACGCCCACCGCATCGGCACCATGGTACAGCGTTTTAACCGAAACACAGGCTGGGTTAACAACGCGCAGTTCCCCATTCGCTATGGCGACATACGGAAATACAGCTGGTACAACAGCACCATGAACCTGACGAAAGGCGAGAGCGTGCGTTATGCGAAGAACAGCAAAGGCAAGATGGTGCCCATTCAGGAAGTAGGGTGGGGCACGCCCTCCGACACGCCGACCCACCTCATCGTACAGTTTGACTCCAGCCACGGCGGAGCCTACGTCGGCAGCCCGGGCAACACGCTGTGGGTGGACAACGTAAGGCTGGTTTACTGACGCGCCGCGCACCATCCCCCGACTGTGGCGGGAGACAAGCGACGCAGCCGCGGGAAAGTCCCGCTCACAACAAGCCGGCGCTTGCCTCCCGCCACTTTTTCCCTATTTATAACTTCACACTCCCATGCAGGAAAAGCCCAAAGTAGCCTTAGTGCTCTCCTCCGGCGGTGCGCGCGGCTATGCCCACATCGGCGCCATCGAGGAGCTCCGGGCGCGCGGCTACGAGATAGCCTCCGTGGCGGGCACGTCCATGGGAGCGCTTGTGGGCGGCCTCTTCTGCACGGGCGAAGGCGAAAAGGTAAAGAACTGGTTGCTACAAATGACGCGCACCAAGGTTTATGCCCTTTCAGACTTCACCCTTAGCTTCAGCCATCTGGTAAAAGGCGAGCGGATAATCAACGCCCTGAACAAGCTCGTCCCCGACCGTCGCATAGAAACGTTGCCCATCAGCTTCCGCGCCATAGCTACCGACTTGCAACAAGCACGCGAAGTCGTCTTCGACCGCGGCAGCCTCTACGCAGCTATACGCGCCTCTATTTCCATCCCCACCTATTTCAGCCCACTCCAGACGCGCACCATGCTACTCGTGGACGGCGGATTAACTAATCCGCTCCCGCTGAACCGCGTCAAGCGGCAGAAAGGCGACATCCTCGTCGCCGTGAACGTCAGTGCGCCCTACGACGTGGACCTCCTAAAGAAGCGACACCGCCTGAGTTACATACGCCGCGCCGCCATGCCCAAATTCCTGCGCAGCATCTACCCGACGGCCGACAGCTACAACTATTACTCCCTGCTCGTGCGCTCCTTCAACACGCAAATACAGCGCAACGCACAGCTCTCCTTGCGCCTCATGCCACCCGACGTACTGGTCAGCATACCCATGAACCTTTACTCCGGAAACGAGTACGACCACGCGGCGCAAATCATAGCCTTCGGCCGACAACGCATGGCTGAAGCGCTCGACGCCTACGAAGCCGGGCACGAGAACTAAGCTATCCACTCATAGGTCAGACTTGTCAACTCATAGGTCAGAGCTGCCATTTCATAGGTCAGACCTGTCAATTCATAGGTCAGACCTGTCAACCCATAGGTAAGACCTATCAACTCATAGGTCAGACCTGTCAATTCATAGGTCAGACCTGCCAATTCATAGGTCAGACCTGCCATTTCATAGGTAAGACCTGCCACGCGGCAGGGGGCAAGCGTCAAGAGAGAAAGGCGCTTGTTCCCTGCCTGCTTTTTACCTGCCACTTCGCCCTCGGTTTTTTCACCCGCAAAAATGCGTGCTGACGCCGCACGCCGGGTAGTTAATATTTTTTAAACCTATAATTCCCGGACACGTTACAGCTTCAAAAAGAAATAATTACTTTTGCCTCGGTGTGAAATAGACACAAATAATATCTAAATACCAGCAATATGTTCAAACGCTTACTTTACCTGTTGGCGGCTACGCTCGTGCTGTCAGCTGTGAAGACCCTACCGGCGTGCGCACAGCTTGCGGAACTGGACGGCTACACCATGACAGTAGGCTCCACAGCGGCCACAAGCCTTGAGACGGACAAATGGTACGTCCTCTACAACTGCGGGCGCTCAAGCTACGCCTACGAAAACAGTAGCGACAACAACAAGTTGTACGGCACCTTGACAGCGCCCGGTAGCGGCGTCGACGCCTACGACGCAGCCAATTGCAAATACCTCATCCGCTTCGTAGCTTCCGGCACGGAAGGACAAGTTTACATCCAGACCGGCTTCGGACACTACTATGGGAAGCTAACACAGTCTGATAACAAGGGAGACAACGAAGGGACGACAGAAAGCGCCGAGCAAGCCTACATCTACGGCCTAATCTCCGATGCTACGGATCATTTCTGGTTTCAGGCGCAGGGCAGCTATACGCTAAATATGAACGAGACCACGGCAAATAGCGACGCCACCGTAGCCGGTTGGAGAACAAGCACGACGACGCTCACGACAAGTAACGCGAACGCCAACTGGCAGCTCTTTCCCGTCACGCTGAAGCGGACTTCGCTGGGCGCAGGTGCCTACCGTCTGCGAAGCAACCGCGACGCCACCCTGCTGCTAACCAACGACAACGCGGGCGGAAGCCTCTATGCCCGCGCAAAAACCTCCGACGCGCCACGCACACAGATTTGGCTCGTGGAAAGAAGCGGCTCGGGATATACCTTCCGCAGCCTCGCCACGGGACAGTACATCCAGAAGCAGACACAAACCGAAACAGTACTCACCACGGGCTTGGAGCCGGTTGTATTCTACGCAGAAGTCAACGACGACGGCGACAAGGTGGCCGTAAGCTATAACTCTGACTTCAGCGGAAACAGCTGCTTCCACGACGCCGGGAACCACCGCGTCGTAGTTTGGAACACCAATCCGGATGCTTCGTGGTGGACAATAGAACCCGTCACGGACTGGACGACAGAGGAGATAAAGGCGAGCCTAAACGACACGGTGCTCTCCGCAGAGCAGACGCCCGCCACCGAAACCTACTACCGCATTTACAACCACCGCTACGGCACAGCCATGCTGGAAACGAACGGCAAGATGACGTGCTCCGCGGCAGACGAAGATAACTACCATCAGCTCTGGCAGCTCGAAGGCTCCGGCGATACTTGGGCGCTGAAAAACGTACTTACGGGAAACTACATCAGCAACAGCGGCTCCCGTTCCGCGCAGTACACCACCACGTCCACATCCTCCACCTTTACCTTGGCCGACGCGGGCAACGCGTGGGAATATCTGTTCTACATAGAAGGACCAAGCAACAGCCTCGTGCTCCACTGCGACGCCTCCTCAAACGTAGTAGGCTGGTACACGGGTGCCGACGCCTCAAAATGGCGCCTGACCAAGGTAGAACTCACCGATGACCAGCTGACTGAGATTAAGGCGCAGCAAGCGGTTATTAGCGACTACAACACGCTGACTGCGAACCTGTCAACCTACAATACCACGCTCCAAAAATATTTCACGACGACCGCCTGCACCACGCTGAACGACACCTACGCCAGCATGTCAGAGGAAAACCTGACGGCGGCAATGGAGGAAGATGGTTTGCCTGACGTGCTACAAAACATCGTGCTGAAAGTGCGGGATGCAGACGGGACAAAATGGACTACATACGTCGACGGCTGGGACAAGACGGAGAAGACCTTCCGCATCGGCACCTACTCGGCCTACTCCGCGGGCGGAAGCTACGGCAGCCTAAGCTGGACGAGCGTTATGGGGCACGACTACTGCTACGGGCGCGTCACGAACCCCACGGGCATCGTAGCTACCTCCGGCGACCTGCTGGAAGTCTTTGTCGGCTCCGAGACTGACAGCACGCTCTACTTGGAAATCGTTCCCGAAGGCAGTGCCGTCGGCACGCAGTACCAACTTGCCCAGGGCTTGAACGTCATCATGGCGGGCACGACGGGAAACTGCTTCGTGGACTACAACGTTACGAACATCAAGAAAGCCATCAGCGGCTCAACCTACGATGACGACACGAGCACGCTCTTTACTAAGCTTTCTACCTACCCCGACGTCACCGTACACATCGAAGGCGGCAAGGTGAACGGCTACTTCGACCTGACGAAGGACGACGATAACACGGACTGGGGCTATCTTCGGGACAACTTGCTCACCAGCTACAGCGCCTGTGTCCTAAAGACGAAGAAGCTCATCTTTAACCTGAACACGGACTTCTTCCTGAACACTTGCGGCGCCTCAAGCTCCGGCGACTGCGACGTAACTCAGCTCCTCACGGACTGGGATAACTTGGTCACCTGGGAAGATACGCTCGAGGGCGTCGGAGAGTACGAAAAGCCCGGCTACTTCAACTGTATGCTGACGGCCACTACCATCACGTCGAACTATATGTACGCGTCGAGCTACGGCACCTACTACAACAGAAGCTCCAGCGACATGGGCGGCGTCTTCAACTCCACGAAGTTCCATCAGAGCGGCGGCACGATATGGGGGCCGGCTCACGAGAACGGGCACATCCGCCAAGGGCTTATCAACTCCGCCGGCCTGACAGAGGTTTCCAACAACCTCTTCTCCGCCATGGCCGTCTTTAAGCAAGGCTACTTCACCTCGCGCGGAGCGCCCGTGACGACCACCTTCTCCAACATGGCCTCCGGCGTCTTTTGGTTAGACCGCGACGGCTGGGAGTCCATGCGCCTCTACTACCAGCTCTACCTCTTCTTTCACGTTCAAGGCATCGACACAAGCTTCTACCAACACCTCTTCCGCGCCCTGCGAAAGGACCGCCTGAACAAGAGCCACACTACGTTCGTCGACATTACCGAAGACTACCTGAAGTTCTACGAGAAAGCTTGCGAAGTAAGCGGCTATGACCTGACGGAGTTTTTCCAGGCTTACGGCTTCTTCGAGGAACCCACGAACCTGCAGACCATCACGCTTGACGGCAAATCCAAAGACAACGTGCGCGTTGAGGACGACTACTACAAAACCTACCTCGTCTATTCCGACGACCTCGTGGCGAAGTCAAAAGATCGCGTGAAAGCGATGAACCTCAAGGAGGCTAACCCCATCTTCATTGAAGACCGCGTGAAAACATCTGCCGCTACTTACGAAGGCGCTACGGAAGGCACCGTGAAGTCCACCTTTACCTCAGACGCCGACCACCTTATCGGAACGCACGGCAACACGGGGCAATATTCTGACTTCAGCACTACGGCCACCGTCTCGGGCTACTCCTACCACTACGATGACGAGGGAAACATCATCATTACGTCTTCATCGAAAAGCGGAGGGAACGCCGTCGGCTTCAAGGTTTACGACGCGAGCGGCAACCTTGTCTATCTGGCTAACGACAGCACGGGATTCACCATTCCCGCCGACATATGGTCCGCTATCCAAGGGACAGCATTCTCTGTCGTAGCCGCAGGCGCCACCAGCTCGCAGACGATGACCGCCACCAAGCTCACTACCATTTACATGGACGTCTATGACCCCGACGACGAGGCCGGCGGCTACAAGTTGCGCGTCAGCGCAGGCGGCTACCTGCCGGGCGACGCCACCTACGGCACGATTACGGCCTGGCCCTCCGCCCTTGACGGCTACCCCTATACGAGCTATTACTACAAAGACGGCGACACCGAGGTGACAACGCCCAACATCACCGTGACAGACAATATGGTGACGGACAAAGGTAAATACTTGAAGGTTTACTACAAGTTCTCTGCGCCCTTCAAACCCAGCTACACCGACAACGTGCACTATTACTACGTCAAGATAAGCAGCGGCGAAACGCTGGCCTACGTGGATTACAGCACGCAAAACGACTACGGCAACATTATCTCGCCCGTCGCGCCCGACGCTACGGCCAATTCGCAATGGGCTTTCTGGGGCGACCCGTTCAACGGCTTCGCCATCACCAACCGCAAGCTCGGTGACGATACTTACTTCACCTACACCGCGGCAAGTAACGGCGGCGGGCTTAAAACCACGGAGGATAAGTATCTCTGGCAGATTGACAAAATTACAGACGAGACTTTCAGCATCAGTATTACCGGCACCAGCCTGTTCTGGAACCGTTATAGCGGCGCAAAGGGCACCAGCATGCGTTTTTGGTCCGATACGAGCGATAACGAGCCCGTCTCCGTGGAAGCGGCTGACGAACCCGACACTTACAGCGGCTACTACCGCATCAAGAACTACTACACGAACAGCGGCACCTTTACCCACTACCTGACGCTGAACGTCAGCGGCGCGAGCCTCACGGCCGCAGGGACGGCTACGACTTCGCCCACCACCATCTTCCACCTTAAGGAACAGGCTGACGGCCGCGTAGTCATCTCTTCCCACGGGCAGTATCTCAAAGAATACGACAGCGGTATCTCTACCTCCACCTCCGCGAGCGACGCCTACCAGCTGCACATCCTTAAAGGCGCTTACGACGGGACTCGCCGCCTTACCGCCTTCGGCTTGCCTACGGGCGACAGCGAAGGTAACGGACATTACTACCATCACAACGGACAAACGGATGGTAGCGGCACGACCGTTAATGTTTGGGGGCCTGCTGCACAAACCGCCCACTGGATTATCGAGCCGGTGACGGCGTTTGACGTGTCGTTGAACGCTACGACCGGCGCCTCCTACGCCACGGCGTATCTCCCATTCGCTTATACGCTGCCAGAGGGCACGACGGCCAACGCCGTCTCCGTGAGTGGGACGACGGCCGAGCTTGCTGAGTTCAGCGAAGTGCCCGAAGGGACGGGCGTAGTCCTGGTCAACAGTAGCGCGGCCTCAAGCGTCACGCTCACCGTGGGCGAAGCCACGGCCGACGAGAGCACTACCGCGTCGAGCAACCAGTTAGAGGGTTCGTACGTCAATGCCACGCAGGACGCGGACGCCACCGTCTTCGCCCTCAGCGGCGGCAGCAGCGGCAATGAGCCGGGCTTCTACGTCTATGCGGGTCAGCTGGGCGCTTACAAGGCCTACCTTCCCGCCGACGTCACGTCCGGCAGCGTGCGCGCCTTGCTCCTCGACGGTTCCGCCCTAACGGGAGTTTCCTCTGCCCCCGCCGCATCTTCGGCCGACGCCGCTGCGACCTACGACCTCCAAGGCCGTCGCGTCTCGCAGGCACAACGCGGCCTCTACATCCGAGGCGGCAAGAAGGTGCTCGTACGCTGACACCCACACCGGCCATCCGTTTGGCCTTAGATGACGAAGCGCCGCAACGAAGTTTCCCTCGCTGCGGCGCTTCTGCTTTGTGCGGCCGCAAACCCGCGTCGTGCGGTGCGATAAGTGCCTCTTTAGGCTCCGGCCTGCATTTCCCGGAGCAACTGCTTCTGCCTTTCCGTCAAGTAGGTCGGCAGCGTGATGTGGTAGGTCAGTATCAGGTCGCCGCGCGTGCCGTCGCCGCGGTCGTAGCCCTTGCCGCGCAGCCGAACCTTCGTGCCCTCCTGCGTATAAGGTTTCACTTTCAGCTTCAGGCGTCCGTCCTGCGTCTGCACGATGACCTCGCCGCCGAGCAAGGCCGTATAGAGGTCGATGGACAGCTGCGCCTGCATCTCGCCGCTCGGCCTCGTGCGCGTGAAGCCGCGCCCACTGCCGAAGTGCATCCGCGCCCCGCGCCCGCCAAAGAGGTCTTCGAAGAACGACGAGAAGCCCCCGCCGCCCGTAAACTGACTGAAGTCGAAGTCCTCAAAACCGCTGCCGCCGGACGCTCCGCCCGCCGCGCCAAACTGCTCCGCCTCGCGCCAGTGCTCCCCGTACTGGTCATACTTCTTCCGCTTTTCCGGGTCGCCCAGCACGTCGTAAGCCTCGTTCAGCGCTTGGAATTTCGCCTTTGCCTTCGGGTCGTCCGGGTGCAAGTCGGGGTGGAACTGCTTGGCGCGCCGTTTGTAGGCCGCGCGGATGTCCTTTTGCGGCGTCTCCTTGGGGATGCCCATTATTTTGTAGTAGTCTATAAATGCCATATCGCTTCCTCCTGTTGTTTTTCAACGTTTTACGCCCCCTATGTTGCAACTTTTATGCCACGCCGCCCACTTGTCAGCCCTTCTTTCCGCCCCGCCGGTTTCCTACGTCCGACCTACCGGCTGACAGCTCCGACCTACCGGCTGACAGCTCCGACCTATCAGCTGACAAGTCCGACCTATCAGCTGACAAGTCCGACCTGTCGGCGACCGTCGCGGCACCTGAGGTCAGCAAGTGGGGTAGGGGGATAGAAAAACGCCCGCAAGTTGTGAGGTCTTGCGGGCGTAGTGAGGTTAAGGGGCAGACGGCGCCACCGTGTAGCTTTCGGGACGCCGCCGGGTCAGCTTCGGGTTTTGCTCCCTGCGAGGGAGGCCTTGACCAGCCAGAGGCAGAGCAGGACGTAAAGGATGCAGCTGGCTATTTGGCACCAGCCGCTGTCGTGCCATGGCTTGTAGGTCAGGTTAATGCCGCCGAAGATGAGTCCGGCGCTGACTACGCCCATCAGCGCACCGCCCGCAATGAAGCCGCTGGCCAAGAGCGTACCGCGTTCGCCGCGGGCGGCGTTCACTTTGGCGTCCTTGGAGCGCGACGTGACGTACCAATTGATGGCTCCGCCCACGAGGAGCGGCAGGTTGAGCTGTAAGGGGATGAACATGCCCAAGGCGAAGGCCAGCGAGCTAAAGCCCATGAAGTTTACGGCCAAGGCGATGAGGCATCCTATACCGTAGAGGAGCCAGGGAGCTTGCCCGCCGTTCATTATCGGCTCTATGACGGCTGCCATGGCGCGGGCTTGGGGCGCGGCCATCGTTTCGGGGTCGGAGAAGCCGTAGGCCTTGTTCAGTATCATGATGACGCCGCCGACGGTAGCGGCGCTGACGAGTACGCCGAGGAACTTAAACGTCTCTTGCTTCTTTGGCGTAGCGCCGAGCCAGTAGCCAATCTTCAGGTCGGTAATGAAGCTGCCGGCTGTGGAAAGTGCGGTGCAGACCACGCCGCCCATGATGAGCGCGGCGACCATGCCGCCCGTGCCTTTCAGCCCGACGGCGGCCATGACGACGCAGGCCAAGATGAGCGTCATAAGCGTCATGCCGCTTACGGGGTTTGAACCGACGATAGCAATGGCGTTGGCGGCCACCGTGGTAAAGAGAAAAGCTATCACGGCAACGATGACGATGCCCACGACGGCGTAGAGCAGGTTTCCGTCCATGAGGCCGAAGAGGAAGAAAAGGAAGGTGACGAGCAGGGCGGCGAGCGTGCCGAGCGCGACTATCTTCATCGAGAGGTCGCGTTGGGTGCGCGGCACGGCCTGCGCGGCGCCGCTTCCGCCCTTAAACACCTTGCCGACGAGGCCGAAGCTGCTGCGGATGACGCCCCAGCTATTCACGACGCCGATAATGCCGGCCATGGCGATAGCGCCGATGCCGATGCTTTTGGCGTAGTTGTAGATTTCCTCGGGCGAGGCACCGGCGGCCAAGATGGGTTTGCCCGCTTCCAAGCTTACGTTAAGCTCCGGCCAAACGACGGCAATGAGCGGCACGATGACCCACCAGACGAGCACGGAACCGGCGCAGATGATGGCGGCGTACTTCAGGCCGACGAGGTAGCCCATGCCGAGCACCGCGGCGTTGACGTTGAGCTTGAAGACGAGCTTCGCTTTGTCCGCCAAGGCAGCTCCGAGCGCACCGGCCTTAGACGTCACGGTGTCGGCCAGGACACCGAGGCAGTCGGAGGCAATGAAGTCGTAGAGCCCGCCGATGATGCCGGCCACAAGTAGGGGCTTGGCGCTGCTGCCTCCGCCCTCGCCGCTGATAAGTACCTGCGTTGAAGCCGTAGCTTCGGGGAAGGGATACTTACCGTGCATGTCCTTAACGAAATATTTGCGGAAAGGAATGAGGAAGAGTATGCCGAGCACGCCGCCCAGTACGCTGGCAATGAATATCTCCAGGAAGTTGATGGTCAGGTCGGGGTACTTCGTCTGCAAGATATAGAGGGCGGGCAGCGTGAAGATGGCGCCGGCCACTATCATTCCGGAACAGGCGCCTATGCTTTGGATGATGACGTTTTCGCCCAAGGGGTCTTTGCGGTGGGTAGCACCCGCTACGCCTACGGCAATGATGGTGATGGGTATGGCGGCCTCAAAGACCTGCCCCACTTTCAGGCCGAGGTAGGCCGTTGCTGCGGAGAAGATTACGGCCATGAGGAGACCCCACGTGACGGACCACGGCGTCACTTCGCGGTACTGCTGCGTGGCTTTCATGGGGGGCTGATATTCCTCGCCCGGTTTGAGTTCGCGGAAAGCGTTTTCAGGGAGCTTTGCGGGCTTGGCGTCGGCTGACGGGGCGGCGGCGGGGCTTCCCGTCGCGGCGTTTTGAGAGGGTGTGTTCGTACTCATTATTAATAAGGTGTTTCTGTTAGGGAGTAAGGGGGACGTTCAGTCCATTCGGTCGCGGTAATCTTCGTAGGAGTAGGTTCGAAGCACCTGCAGCGTGCCGTCGTGGCGGCGCAGGCAGATGGCAGGGTGCGCTATGCCGTTGAACATGTTCGTCTTCACGGTGGTGTAGTGGTTCATGTCCTCGAAAGCAATCTCGTCGCCCGACTTTAGCGGACGGGGAAAGCGCCAATAGCCCATGAAGTCGCCACTGAGGCAGCTGTTCCCGCCCAGACGATAGACTGTCGGCTCCGTCTCGTGTCCTCGGGCGGATTCAGGGGGCAGCGTCTCGGCACCGCGCACAGCGGGGAGGTAGGGCATCTCGAGGCAGTCGGGCATGTGGCACGTAAAGCTTACGTTGAGGATGGCCGTCTTGATGCCGCTGTTCGCTACGACGTCCACGACGCCGGCCACGAGCGGCCCGGTCTGCCAGGCAAAGGCGCTGCCCGGCTCCAGGATGAGCTTCAGGCCGGGATGTCGCGCCTTGAACGCGGTGAGCAGGCTGACGAGGTGCTCCACGTCGTAGTCCCGGCGCGTCACGAGGTGGCCACCGCCCAGGTTGAGCCAGCTAATCTGCTCGAGCCACGGTGCGAAGCGCTCTTCCAGGCGGCGGAGCAGCCGTGCCAGGTCTTGGGAAGAGCTTTCGCACAAGCAGTGGACGTGTAGGCCGGAGATGCCCTCGGGCAAGCGGGGCGGAAGCTGCGCTGCCGTGACGCCAAGGCGCGAGCCGGGGGCGCAAGGGTCGTAGAGCGCCGTGCTGACTTGGCTTAGCTCCGGGTTAATGCGCAGGCCGCAAAGGATAGGCTCCGCGTGGGACGCGTTCCAAGCGGCTACCTGCGGCAGGAAGCGCGCCGCCTGCGTCAGGGAGTTGAACGTGACGTGGCTGGAACAGCGCAACACTTCGCCAAACGTAGCCGGCTCGTAGGCCGGGGAGTAGGTGTGGCAAGGGCTGCCAAACTCCTCCCGAGCCAGCCGCGCTTCGTAGGGCGAAGACGCCGTCGTGGCGTGGATGTATTCGCGGAAAATGGGGAACGTGCGCCACAGGGCGTAGGCTTTGAAGGCTAAGATAAACTCTACGCCCGCCCGCTCCGCGATGTCGGAAATCAGGCCGAGGTTGCGGCGCAGCAGGTCTTCTTCGATAAGGTAATAAGGCGTTTCCACGTGTTCGAGCATAAAGAAAGCCGGTCGCCAGCCACGAAGGCTCGCAACCGGCAAAGCTGTGTCAGATGGATAAACGCATCACATGATGCCGCGCTCGCGGAGTTTCTTCTGCCAGTTCCAGGCTGAGGAGAGGGAGTCCTCAAGCGTGTGGACGGCGTGCCAACCCAGTACGTTGTTGGCCTTATCCACGTTGCCCCAGACCTTCTCTATGTCGCCCGCGCGGCGGCCTACTATCTTGTAGTTGAGCTTCACGCCCGTGCACTTCTCAAACGTGTTGATAAGCTCCAGGACGCTGACGCCCTTGCCCGTACCGATGTTGAAGACTTCTACGCTCTCCGCGTTCTTACCTCCGAGGATGCGCTCCAGGGCTGCGACGTGCGCTTTGGCCAAATCGACTACGTAGATGAAGTCGCGGATGCAGGAGCCGTCCGGCGTGTCGTAGTCGTCGCCAAATACGCTCAGCTGCTCCCGTATGCCTATGGCCGTCTGCGTGATGTAAGGGATAAGGTTGTTGGGGACGCCGTTGGGCATCTCGCCGATAAGCCCCGTGGGGTGCGCGCCTATGGGGTTGAAGTAGCGCAGGATGATGGCGCTGATGGGGGCGCCGCTCTTGCAGAAGTCGGTAATGATGTCCTCGTCAATCTTCTTTGTGTTGCCGTAGGGGCTTTCCGCGTCTTTGCGCGGCGCTTTCTCCGTGACGGGCAGGTTCTCCGGGTCTGGCTGTCCATAGACGGTGCAGCTGGACGAGAAAATGAAACCTTTCACTCCGTACCGGGGCATGAGGCTTAGCAGGTTGATGGTGCTTACCGTGTTGTTGAAATAATACTTCAGGGGCTTCTCAACGCTTTCGCCGACGGCTTTGGAGGCCGCGAAGTGGATGATGCCGTCGATGGGGGCGTACTTCTTGAATACGGCCTCCAAGGCGGGCTTGTCTGTGCAGTCCACCTCCTCGAAGGCGGGGCGGATGCCCGTGATTTGCTCAATGCCGTCCACTACGTCGGCCTTTGAGTTCGAGAGGTTGTCCACGATGACGACGTCGTAGCCTGCTTGCTGCAGTTCTACCGTCGTGTGCGAGCCGATGAAGCCGGTCCCGCCGGTCACCAAGATTCTCTTTTTCATACGTATCTGCGTGTTAGTGTTAGTTTTCCAAAGCCAAAAATACGGCAAAGGCGGAGAAATGGAAAGTAAATCGGTCTTTTCTTTCCGTTTCTCCGCCTTGTGGCTTGCCGGGTGCGCTGTTAAGCTCGCTTTGGGGGCTTCGTGGGCGCAGGGGTCAGTTGCCTGTCCCGGTGGTAGCGCCTTGGAGGCCGCTCATTTGGCTTTGCTGCTGCGTGCTGCCGCCTTGCACGTCGTTATTCTCTATGGTGTGGGCGGCTTTCTTCACGGAGGCTTGCAGCTTGCCGAGGCGCCAGCGCAGGCCTATGCTGAAGCGCGCCATGCCGTGGATGTGCGCGGCCGTAGTTGAGCGGAAGGCCGTCGTCTCCGTCGTGGTGGAAAAAGTACGGTTCGGCGAGAAGGGGCAGAACGTGCTCAGCTCCACCGTAAGTCGGTCTTCTTTCAGGAAGGAGCGCGACAGGCTGCCAAAGTAGAAGTAGAAGCTCGAGCCTTCTCCCTGCAGCGAGACGTTAGGCCACTGGTTTCCGCCGCCAAGGCCGAGCTTCAGCTTCCACGGGAGGTCTTGCCGCAGCATGGCAAAGACGGAGCCGGAGTAGCCGTGGTTGTGATTGCCCGTGCGGTAGCTCTTGTAGTCGCCGTAAGAGAGGCCGGCGTTGGCGGTGAACGTCGTGCCCTTCACGACGAGCCAGTTGACGTAGGCGTTGGCCGAGATAAACTTCGTGTGGAGCGAGTTGCTCGACGTGGTGTTCAGGATGCCGTCTTGCAGAAAGGAGTAGCGCGTCAGTCCGTTCGTAGAGAAGGCGTACTCCGCGGCGACGTTGAGGCTGAACTTCTGGGAGAAAAAGCTGTAGTTCAGACCTACGTTGTGCGCGCGCTCACTTGTCAGGTTCGGGTCGCCGTAGGAGATGCTCGTAGGGTCGGTGTGGTTGACGTAAGGTGAGAGGTAGTCGATGCCCGGTCGGCCTATGCGCATGTTATAGCTTGCGCGGAGCATTTGCACGTCCGTGATGTTGTACGCCAGGTTTAAGCTGGGCACCCAGTCGTTAAGTGTGGTGGAGAAGGCGTCGCGACTGCCGTCGGGGTAAGTGACGCGGATGTGCGAGCTCTCGAAGCGTAGGCCGGCGCGCAGGCTGAATTTCTTTATCTTGTATAGGTATTCGGCGTAGCCTGCCGCGATGTCGTTGCGGTGGCGGTAGAGTAGGCTTAGGGAGTCGCTCTTCACGAACTCGTCCTCCGTACCTGCGGCGCGGATGCGTTCGTCGTTGTCCGAGCGGTTCAGGCGGTAGATGTATTTAGCGCCGAGCGAGAGCGTGTGGTGCTTACCTATGGGCGTCGTAAAGTCCACCTGTGCCGTGTGTTCCCGCGACTTGTTGTTCGGGTCAACGCTCAGGTCGGTCAGCGCATAGGGCACGTTTTGCAGCGCCCCGTAGGTGTTGTCCGAGGCCTGCTCGTTGTGCCCGCCGGAGAAGCGGTAAGAGAACGTCAGGCTTTGGTCTTCCTTCGCGAACAGGTGCTGATAGTCCACGCTGGCGTTTATGGAGCCCATCTTGCTTAGGCTGCGGCTGCGGGTGTCGAAGGCATAGACCGTGCCTTGGTCTCCGTCCATCTGCGTGTGCCCCTCGCTGTTCGAGCGCTGACGGCCGCGGAAGAACTGCATCGAGGCGGTGAGCAGGTCATGCTTCGTGAAATCGTAGGAAGCGTCCACGCCGCCGAAGCCGAACGTCCCGTGTTGCCGTCCGTCGCTGCGGCCGGTCAGCAGGTGGTTCGTAGCGTCGCCGAAGGTCTCGCGCTCCGTGTCCACGTCCGTTTCTTGCGAGAGCATGCGGTGCACGCCGCCGTTTGCCGAAAGCGTAAGCTTGCCTATCTGCACCATGCCGAAGAGGTTGCCGCCCAAGTCTTTGTTTCCGGCCCGAATGTTGGGCGATAGTGTCCAGCCGCTCGTCTCGGCGTCCGTCTCCGTCACAATGTTCAGTATGCCGCTCGTCCCTTCAGCGTCGTACTTCGCGCCCGGGTCGGTGATAACTTCCACTCGCTTTACCGCGTTGGCCGGGAAGCTTTTCAGAACGATGGACGGGTTGTCCGACATCATCTTGTTGGGCTTTCCGTTGACGTACACCTTAAAGGAGGAGCTGCCGTTCACGGAGATGTTGTCCTGCCCGTCCACGGTGACGAGCGGCACCTTGCGGAGCATGTCGAGCAGGGAGTTGCTTTGCGCGTCGGGGTCGTCGGCAATGGCGTAAGAAAGGCGGTCAATCTCCGCTTTCACCAAGGGCTTCGCACCCAGCACGGTGGCCTCGCCCAGCGTCGCCGTCGCTTCCTGCGTCAGGATGCGCCCTAAGTCAACTGTCTTCGCCCCGCCCAGCGTCACGCGGCGCATGAGGCTCTGCCGCCCTAAGGCAGCCACCTCCAGCGTATAGTTGCCCGCTTTGCCGTAGGAGAGGTTGAATCGCCCGTCTGCCCCGGCCGCAGCTACGGCGACCACGTCCTTTTTTCCCTCGGGCATGAGCCGGACGGTGGAGTACGTATCCGTAGCTCCCGTAAGGGAATCGGCCACTACGCCCGTGATGGTGTAGCCTGCGTCCGACTGCCCGAAGGCGTGCGCCGCGAAGAGCGTGAAGAGGGTGAGGAGTAGCGCCGCCGAGCGGAGCTTTTGGCTGAAATGCATGAGGTGTAGGGGTTAATGCGTCGCACCGACGCGAGTGATTGTCGTATTTTTCTGCTATGGCCTCGCCCGCAGCCGCCCATGGTGAGGTTCGCGCAGCGCGTGCCTTCTTACTAACGGCGTTTCCGAACTTGGCGCTGCAAAAATAGGGCTTCGCGTCAATTCGGCCAAGCCTTCCTCTTCATATTCGGAGCCGTCCGCACCCCCATAGCCGCGGGCTGTACCTTCGCCGAGCGCACCCGTGCCGCAGAGAAACGCTGTTGTAAGCCCGAAAAGGGCGGCTGTTCCGGAATAAGTCCGTTCAGCTGATTTTTAGATAGTACCTGAAGAGGATTTAGGTAGTACCTGAAGAGCATTCAGGTAGTACCTGAAGAGGATTTAGGTAGTACCTGAAAAGGATTTAGGTGGCTTCTAAAAACGATTTAGGTAGTACCTAAACTAAAAAGAATCGGGGATGCGGATTCGCAGGGCGCCGTCGAGGCGAATGTCGTGGCAGGTGAGGCCGGCCGAAGCCGCTTCGGCGGCAAGCTGTCGGCGCCGACGGGTCGACAGGTCGGGGGCGAGGACGACGACCTTAGGACTGAAGGTGCGTAGTGCGTCGGCAAGTTCCCGGTAGTATCCGCCGCAAATGAGCAGATAGTCCACGCGGAGCGGCCGCCGGGGGTAATGGCGCGGTACCTCGTAGAGCAGTCCGACGCGCTGCGAGCCCAATTGCAGGACGTGGGGCGTGAAGCTGACGGGGCCGTAGTTTCCGGGCTTCACGAGGAGTTGCGGCTCGCGCAGGCGGCGATGACGCCAGAAGGTGCGGCGCACGTCGGCAAGCGCTTCGGAGCTGAGGGGACGGTCGGGCGAGAAAAGATACGAGACGTCGCGCGACGTGATGACGTGAAGCACGGCGGTATGGGGCAGGTCGTAGATAACGATTTGTGGGGGTAGGGGGGGTACGATTGAAAAGCCTTCTACGACTATGCCGAGGACGGCGCAGACGCCGGCGGGGCGGAGCAGGCGGGCGCGGTGGCGGGAGAGGCAGGCGTAGAGTAGGAGTAAGGCGGCATAGTAGAGCCACAGCGTGGCCGCCTCGGGGAACCACGTCAGCGCAGCGTGCGGCCATGTGGCTATAAGTTCCAGAAAATCCTGCATCAATCGGAGGCAGACGCCAAGCCCTGCGGCCAACAGGGGCTGCAAAGGCGGGATGAGAAAGAACAGGAGGGAGAGGAGAAGCAGCGGGTAAGCCAAAGGCACGACCACGGCGTTGGCCACGAGACCGTAGAGGGGCACATTGTGGAAATAGTAGGCTACTAAAGGGACGGTCATGGCTTGCGTACAGAGCGAGACGGCAAACAGGGCATAGAAAAAGCCCACTACGGCGCGCACCATCCGCCGCCATAAACCGTCAGCTCGCGGCAAGCGCGGCACAAAAGGCATGAACAGGAGAATGCCCAGCACGGAGAGGAAGGAAAGTTGGAAGCCTACGTCGAAGAGTGCCTGCGGTGACATAATCAATAGGGCGCAGGCGGCCAGCGCAAGGTTGTTGAGGGAGAATAGCCCCGAGCGGGTGAGCAGGGAAAGCTGGAAGAGGGAGAACATGACGGCGCTGCGCACGAGCGAGACGGGCAGGCCGGCCAGCAGAGCGAAGGCCCAAATCAGCAGCAGGCCGGGCACGATGCAGACTAAGCGGGCGCGCCGACGCCGGGCAAGGGCGGCGCAGAGCAGATTGTAAAGGCTGAAGAGTATGCCGAGGTGGAGGCCGGAGAGGGCAAGGATGTGGCTCGTTCCCGTCTCGCTGAACACCTCGCGCAGGGCGGGCGTTAGGCGGCTCTTCTCCCCTAAGGTCATGGCGGAAAGGATGGCGAGGTCGCGCCCGCCGAAGTAGTGCTCGTAGGTACGTACCAACTTATCGCGATAGCGCAGGGCGCGGTTGGCAAGTGAGGGGCGCTGTCGGCCGGTGGCGCGCCAATGGGCGCTGTCGCAGAAGAGCGTGCCGCTGATGCCCTGATGCCGAAGCCACGTGGCGTAGTCGAAACCGTCCGGGTTTCCCGTATGGCGCGGCATCTCCACCGTGCCGCTTAGCAGCAGCTCGTCGCCGGGCCGTGGGAGGGTCTTGTCGTGTGGAGCGAGCGTGGCGCGGATGCGGTGTCCGGCATTTGTCCCGCCGGAAAGCGTGAGGGTGGTTTGGCAGAAGCGCGTGCCGGGTTTGACGGTGCTGACTGTGCCGTACCACGTGCTGTTTTGCGACGGCCAGGAGGCACGTAGTCCGTCGCGAGTATGGACAAGGAGCGCCATACCCAGGAGAAAGCCGGTGAGAAGTTCGAGGAGGAGGAAGACAGCGCGTCGCTTTTCCCGACGATAGGCCGGGAACATGGACGCGGCCGTTATGAACGCAAGCAAAAAGAGCCACCAAGCGGCGCCGGCAAGGCGGGCGTAGGCGGCTTCGGCCGTTGCAATGCCCGCCACGAGGGGCAGCGCCCAGAGCAGGACGGGGTTTTGCTGAAATAGGTCGGAGAAAGTCGTGCGCCGCTCCATGAACTTTAGGGGAAAGGCGGATTTAGAGGTCGGGGCCGTCGGCGTGATGGCCGGCTTCGCTTAGGGTAAGGACGCTGAAGCGCACGTTGCCGGCGCGGCTAAGCTCTTCGGCGCAGGAGAGCAACGTCGCGCCGGTGGTCAGCACGTCGTCAACGAGCAGTATGTGCCGCCCGCGAACGGCTTCGGGGCGACGCAGATCGAAAATGCCGCGAACGTTGTCGCGGCGTTGCTCGGCATTAAGGTGGGTCAGGGTGGGGTTTTCTACGATGCGCCACACGACGCCTTCGAGGACGGGGATGCCCGTGACGGCGCTTACGCCGCGGGCCAGCAGGTCGCTTTGGTTGTAGCCGCGCTTGCGGAGACGCTTTCGTGCGAGCGGCACAGCGACGATTCCGTCTATGCCGTCGAAGAATCCTGTGCCGTCAAGGTCGCGCGCCATGATGCGACCGAACATTTCGCCCAACTCCCGCCTGTCGTAGTACTTCAAGCCTAGCACTACACGGCGACTGTCAGCTCCTGCCTCGTAACGCAGGAAGGCGTTGGCGCGGACAATGTCCACTCGGTGCCAGAAAAGCCGCTCTAAGCCGTTTCCGGGGCGCCCGCGACGCTCCGTGCGGGGCAACCGGGCGAAGCAGGAGGTGCATATCTCTTTTTCCGACGCGCCAAGGCGGCATCCGCAAACCACGCAACGGCGGGGCAGAAGCAGCGCACCGATGTCGCGCAGCAGGGAGAGGGCGTGGAGCTTCACGGGTCAGTCTTTAAGCCCTTTCCAACGCTTTTTGAAGCGTTCTTGCTGGGCGGCCTCTTGCGCATTGTCGGCGGCATGCCAAAAGCGGGCGGTTTTCAGCGCGTCGGGGAGGTATTGTTGCGGCGTAAAGTGGTCGGGAAAGTCGTGGGGATAGGCATATCCGTCGTGATAGCCCAGCTCTTTCATCAGTTTCGTGGGAGCGTTGCGCAACGGAAGGGGGACAGGAAGGTTTCCGCTGCGACGTACTTCGGCCAAGGCGGCATCTATGCCGAGATAGGCGCTGTTTGACTTCGGACTGTTGGCCAGATAGACCGTAGCTTCGGCGAGGGGGATGCGTCCTTCCGGCCAGCCTATCTTGCTGACGACGTCGAAGGCGGCGTTGGCTATGAGCAAAGCGTTGGGATTGGCGAGGCCGATGTCCTCAGCCGCGCTTATCACGAGACGGCGGGCTATGAATTTGGGGTCTTCTCCGCCTTCTATCATTCGAGCCAGCCAATAGAGGGCTGCATCGGGGTCGCTGCCGCGCAGACTTTTGATGTAGGCCGAGATAATGTCGTAATGTAACTCGCCTTGTTTGTCGTAGGATAGGGGGTTACGCTGCAGACGCTCGGTGACGGACTTGTTGTCAATGATGATGGTGTTCCCGTCGCTGGCATCTACGAGCAATTCTAAAATATTGAGCAGTTTTCGGGCGTCGCCGCCACTGTAGCGAAGCAGGGCGTCCGTTTCGCGAACCGTAATGTCCAGCTTTTGCAGCTCAACGTCGGTCTGTAACGCACGATGCAGGAGTTGCAGCAACTCATCGCGGGAAAGCGGGTTGAGCACATAGACTTGGCAACGCGAAAGTAGGGGACGGATGACTTCAAAAGAGGGGTTTTCCGTTGTGGCTCCGATAAGCGTCACGATGCCCCTCTCTACTGCCGCCAGAAGACTGTCTTGTTGCGATTTGGAGAAGCGATGAATCTCGTCAATAAAAAGGATAGGGCTTTGCTGGCCGAAGAAACTATTTTTCCGCGCACTATCTATCACTTCGCGCACCTCTTTCACTCCGGCACTGACGGCAGAGAGTGTGTAGAACGGCGCTTCTAAACGGTTGGCAATAATCTTTGCCAACGTCGTCTTGCCCACCCCCGGCGGGCCCCAAAGGATAAACGAGGCAATGCGCCCCGACTCTATCATACGACGCAGTATGGCGCCTTTGCCAACGAGGTGCTGCTGGCCGATGTAATCGTCAAGCGTGGTGGGACGTAAGCGTTCTGCAAGGGGCGTCATGGGTTATTGGCGATAAGGTGGTCGCTACTGTTATGGAAAGTCGTACTATGACCTTATACAAAGAACAAACGTTGCGGGCTTTACCATACCTCATACCGCAAGGGTGATTCGGACGGGACTCGAACCCGTAACCGACTGCTTAGAAGGCAGTTGCTCTATCCAATTGAGCTACCGAACCGGTGCTGGCCGCCTTTTTGTGTGCTTATGTGCCGGGTGGTTTCCTTTTCGGGAGAAAGCCGACTATTCGCCTGCCCCGGCTCTCGCTACAGAGGCTGATCTGTTTGCAGTGCCTCGGGCAGTTCGGTACCAAGGTACTCGAAGTCGAAGCTTGTTCCCTTGGCAGAGGGGAACTGACTGCGCATATCGACGTCGGTGCGGTTCTTAAGGTAGGCCACAATGCGGTTATAGCATTCCTGTCCCGTATTGCAAAGCACCAAGGCTTCGAAGCTGGTGTCCTGGTACTGGAACTTTCCTGTGCCGGGTATTTGCAGCACGCGCTTGAAGGTAATGTTCCCACGATACCAACCGCGGTTCATCTCGGCCAAAGCCATCGTCTTCATGTTCTTCCGTCCCATAGCTTCATTGTCGGAAGTTTTCATGGGCGAAGTGCTTTTCTTGTGGGCTTTAAACTCTTCAAGTGTTTGAGCGGTCGTCTTTATCAGAATGAAATAAATGCGTGGACTTATCTTGTAGCGCTTTGGGTAAGGCATATCACTATCAACGTAGGCGCGTATGTCGTCCTCCATTTGCTGCGTAACGTGGATTTCCGGCAGCGTGGAAAAGAAGTCCATTAGTTGCTCCACGTTAGGAACCACCGCCTCGTGGTCAAAAAATCGTGCGTAGATATTCATGTGATCTATCTAAAAGATGCCATTACGCTCCCTGTGCTTACAACCCTAAGCCATTAAGTCAAAATGTGGCAGAAAGAATGTGTGCCACCACTTACTCCTTTCTCGGGAACATAAAAGATTAAAAAAAAGGCCGCCCTGAGGAGCGTGCGGCTATAAGAGCGGAAAACGGGACTCGGACCCGCGACCTCAACCTTGGCAAGGTTGCGCTCTA
>CAZXJS010000027.1:0-32479 GCA_964641085.1 uncultured Prevotellamassilia sp.
ACTGGATATCCCTAATTTGGAGGTTTTCAACTTTTACCGGACACCAATAAAAAAAGATGGTATGCAAGGGGTGCGCCCTGAAGGGGCGCGGCAACATAGCCCGGGGTTTCAACCCCGGGTCACGGCAGGGGCAAAGAATTGGCACCCTGTAAGGGTGCTGCAACATTCGCGTCGCCGTGTTTGCCGCGCCCCCTCAGGGCGCCCATTGTAGGGGCGTTGGCGTCCCCGGGGTTAAAACCCCGGGCTATGTTGCACCGCCCTTACAGGGCGGCGTTTGGACGTGTTGGCGTTGCCCCGCCCTTACCGGGCGGCGTTTTGCAGCATCCTTTCCCACGCAACCACCGCTATACACGGCGCCGCGGGCTTTACAAAGTCCCCTCACTCCCCGGCCGCCCGCAAAAACAAAGGGGCGCCCCCGCTCACATTTGGGGGCGCCCCTTGCCTTGTAGCCCAACCCCCATAAGGGAGGGCTTGCAATGCCGCTGAAGGACTAACTTCATGGCTCTCCCCCTTATGGGGGGGGGGGAGCAGGGAGGGGGCTTCCTGCGTTTTATTTCTTCGCCTTCTGCTGCTTGGCAGCCTTCTTCTGCTGCTTGTCGAGCTGCTTCTTCACGTCGGTCACGACCTTGGCGGCCACGGCGTTCTTGGCCTCCGTGGTCTCCGCCTTGTCATAAGCCTCCCAAGCTTTGGGCGCGGCGGCTTTCTGCGCCTCCGTCACCTGCCCGGCCAGCTCGGCAGCGGCGGCCTCGTCAGCCTCCGAAGCAAAGGCGTGGCGGAAGCCCTTCACGTCGTTCCAGTGGCCCCGCGTGAAGTCCGGGAAGGCGACGGCCGCGCAGCCGTTGTCCATCGAGAGCGTGCCCAGCTCCGCCAGGCAGCACCACTCCGCCAGGTCGTAAACGTCCATGTCGAGCGGCAGGCCGTTTTGCAGACAATAGACGAGGCGCGCGTCCATGATGAAGTCCATGCCGCCGTGGCCGCCCACCTCTTTGGCCATCTCGCCATACTTCTTCAGGATGGGTGCCTGGTATTTCTCCTCCAGTGCCTTGCGCTGCGCAGCGGGCATGAAGGAGTGGGAGCTCAGGTTGTCCACCTGCGGCGCCACGCCGGCGCTTTGCAGGTCGGCGCCCGAGAGGGCGTAACCCTCCACCGGGTATTTATTGGCAAAACCCTTCGTGCCCGTCAGCTGGTAGAGGCGGTTGTAGGGCTGCGGGTTCATCACGTCGTGCTGTATCTCGATGACCTTGCCGTTCTCCGTGCGCATGAGCGTCGTCGTGTGGTCGCCGTTGCGGAAGTCCTCCGTGCGCCCCGTCTTTTGCTTCACGTACTCCACGCCATGTGCGCTCTTGGTGTCCATGGCGACGAGCGTCTTGAGGCGGTCGCCGCGGTGGATGTCGAGCAGCTGCGCCACGGGGCCCAGGCCGTGCGTGGCATAGACGTCGCCGCGGTTCTCCTTGTTATACTTCATGCGCCAGCCCAGCCGGTCGGGGTCGCTGCCGTCGGGGTTCTTCCAGTAGTAGTCCCAGAAGTCGTCCAGGTTGTGGATGTAAGCGCCCTGCACGCGCAGCACCTCGCCGAAGAGGCCGTGCTGCGCCATGTTCAGCGTGTTCATCTCGAACCAGTCGTAGCAGCAGTTCTCCAGTATCATGCAGTGGCGACGCGTCTTCTCGCTCAGGTTGATAAGCTCCCAGCACTGTTCCAGGTTCATGGCCGAGGGCACCTCGATAGCCGTGTGCTTGCCGTTCTCCAGCGCGCACTTCGCCACGGGGAAGTGGTGATCCCAGTCCGTAGCGACATAGACCAGGTCCACGTCCGCCCGCTGGCACACCGCCTTGTAGCCCTCCGCGCCGCTATATACGGCGGCCGGGGGCAGGCCGGCCTGCCGCAGGTATTTCTGGCACGCCTCGGCGCGCTGCGGCTCGTAGTCGCACAGCGCGACGACCTCCACGCCGGGGATGTGCGTCCAGCGCTCCACGGCGCCCGGACCGCGCATGCCCAGACCCACGAACGCCACGCGAACGTTGCCCAGCTTCTCCGTCGTCAAGCCCAAGGCCGACTGCTGACCCGCAGGGCGCGCCGGCGTGTCAACCACGATGGTGCCTTTCTCCCAATGCCACGTCGTCGACGGCGACGTAGCCTGTCCCCAAGCGCCAAGCGCCAAGCACAGACCCAGCGCCGCAACACTCGTTTTCAGTCTCTTCATAACTTTCTACGTTTTTAGTGTATGTATGTTTAGTAATAAAATAATGTGTCGGCCTTACAGGCTTAGCCGCAAAGGTAAGCAATTATCCCGGATACTTCCCCCGCCGCCCCTCGCCTTTTCTCCCCCATCCGCGGCGCGCGGCGGTGCGCGGCGGCACGCGGCTTCCGCCCCGCCGTAGAGTTTTAGTCTTTTTTAACAGAGGCGAAGTGCCGCTACTTCTCCGAAGCGCCGTACCTTTGCAGCGATAAATAACGCGGAGGAGCGCCTCCGCGCACTTATTGCGAGGAAAGAGACAACAGATTAACAGATAAAGACAGAAACAATGCAACGGAAAACTTTCCTGCGCACCCTGCTCCTAACCGTAGCGCCGGGAGCATTTGGCGTGCGCACCCATGCCGCCGACGCGTCGGGCACCCTTGCGGGTTCTTCGGTCGTCGCGTCACTCCGTACGACCGCCCCATACGCGGCCGACAGGGACGCCTGCTCCCGCCCGGCAGCTGACGCCGGGCAGACAAAGAGCCGGGGAATCACAACCCTTCACGACAACAATTAACAACAGAACACAATAAAAAAAACAGAGAACAAATCATGCACAAGAAAAGATTTACCCTACTCCCCGCCCTCCTGCTGGCCCTCCTCTTGGGTGCCACGGCAGCCCGGGCCGACGACAGCGGCGTGAAGCTCACGTTCAGCGGAGCAACAAGCACCGCCACCGCGTCGGACATTACGGTCACCGTTACCGACCTAAGCACGAACACGACGGCCTCCGGCGTCACCGCCACGCTGACCAGCACCAGCATCAATATCTTCCAGACCGACAACGTCTGCGCTAACGGAGATATTTTAGCTCCTGACAATGCCAGCGGAAGCGGCTACGCTAATACGGCAGGCTCTACCATCACCTACACCTTCACTATTACGGGATTGAAAAACCTGATAAGCAACGTCAGCGAAGTTGACCTCGGCGTAGTCGCTCTGAATGCTTCGGGTCAAAACCAAGTTAATAGTAGTACTGTTCCGTTTACCTACACCATACAGCTGGGCGAGACTAGTGCCAGCGTGGCGGTAGCGAACATCTTAGCAGCGACCAACACGGACGGTTCCTATAATACAGCAACGAATAACAACGGCCTCAACTACACCAACACGGCAATCACCTTCACAGACGCTGTAACGACCACTGAAGAAGCCATGACGCTAACCGTCACGCTGACGAATACAAATGGCGGTTGCTATGCCGGCCTGATGGACGTAGAGCTGAAAGCGACGGAGACAACGGAGGACACCGATCCGGAAAACACCTTCGACTTCCACAGCACGTTGTCCACAACCGACAATTCTAACACCTACGGCTACCAGGTGACGGAGACAACGACGGTGGGAGACTTCTATCTGACCGCAGCGAGCAATGCGAACAACATCCTGATGACGGCGCAGACCCTTGAAGGCGATGCCTACTACCTCGGCCTCAAGACAGGCGCAAGCAACTCGTGTGTGTACACCCTCGCGGCGCCGGACGGTTACGTCCTGACGGGCTACACCATCACGGGCTATAACCTGGAGGCCGGAAACCCCATGACCGTGACGCCCGCCGCAGGCGGCTCGAAGAAGACCTTCTCAAGCGCTACGGCGACGGAGACGCTCGTCGTCAGCGGCCTCTGGGCGCAGAGCACGTCGTTCACGCTGAGCAGCACGGCGAACGCCGGTCTCGGCGCGAAGATAGCCTTCACCTACGACAGCGAGAGCAATGCGCCGACGAGCTACACCGTCACCATCCCCGAGGGCGGCGGCTTCGTCACCGCTTGCTTCCCGCAGGCCGTCTCCGTACCTTCGGGTTCTACCCTTAACGACAGTGGAAATCCCTCGCCAAACAAAATTTTGCTCTATACGGCCGGCCTGAGCTCAGACGGCACCGCGCTGGAGCTTACGCCGCCTGTTGCCGACGTTAGTGATGCAACATACAAGATAGCGCGCTACCAGATACCCGCAGCTACGCCCGTCGTCCTCGGCGGTCCGGCCGGAACCTACACGCTGTCGGTCGTTACCGGCACGCCATCCTCCCTGGGAAGCAACGTGCTGACGGGCAACAGCTCCGGCAGCGCCATCACGCCGACAACGAACGTCTATGTACTCCAAACCCAAGACGGCGTGCAGCAGTTCGTTAAGGTAGCCGCCAACACCACGGACGGTATCCCCGCCAACAGCGCCTACTACGCACCCTCTACGGCCGGAAACGATGCCCTTACCATCGCCCCGAAATACTTCTGCCAGACGTACGACAGCAAAGAGCTGTGGTTCCGCGTCACGGGCACGGGGACGGCAGAGGTCGTCAACCCCGACTACTACCGCTACCAAACGGCAGTAGATAACGGCGAATCGACAAAGGCCAGCAATACAATTACGCACCTTTCTACCTATCAAGAGACAACGGACTACAACCTGCCCGAAAGTATCGAGTTCAACGGTACGACCTATACCTGTTCCGGCCTGGGCGCGCTGGCGTTTTACTACTGGCAATATAGCTCAACCGGAAGCGGAAGCGGCACCGTCAACATCCCCAGTAGCTACACCTATATCGGTTCTCAGGCTTTTGAATATAGCGGAATCAGCTCCATCACGCTACCCGAAAGCCTGACAGACCTGGGAAGCAACGCCTTTCATTATACAACCAGCCTAAATTCTACAGTCACCATCCCATCGGGCGTGACGGAGATAAAGGAAAGCACGTTCAATATGAGCCACGCTAATATTTCTACGCTTCCCGACGGCCTGACCACGATAGGTAAAAATGCCTTTAACTCTTGTGGAAATTGGATCGAAGGATATTCGGGAAGTATAACCATACCTGCGAGCGTAACAGAGATTAAAGAAGGAGCTTTTTACCAATCAGATCGTATGTACGTCGTCATGGAGAACGGGACAACACCTTGCAAAGTAGGGAAATCCGGAGATAGCGAGAAAGACACATACGATGCTTTCTATAGTTACCAAAAAATCATCCTCCCGACGAACTGCTCGCAAAACTACAAGACGACGGATGCGCTGAACACGCAGGGATGGTCTACCTACAAAGACCAGCTCAACGAGAAGACGGCCATCCGCACGCCGAAGGACGGCAGCAGCAACCACTACACCTCGCTGGCGCTGACGGAGACGTTCGTCGTGCCCACGGGCGTCACGGTGGTTTACCCCAGCGCCGTTGATAACAACGGCACGCTCACCATGACGACGCTGAGCGGAACGGCGGGCGACGTCATCGCCGCCAACACGCCCATGATTCTCTACGGCTCGACGGGAGATGTCTATTACACCGCGGGCGAGACGGCCACCGACCCGCTGACCGCCACGGACAACATGCTGCTGGGCAACGCCACGAACGAACAGGTGACGTGGACGGCCTCCGATAAGATAGGTAGTCGCACGGACGTCACCTCGGACAACGCGAAGCTCTACGTCATGAGCTACGGCGAGTCGGGCGGCACGACGAACGGCGCCTACGCCAACAAATTCGGTTTCTACTGGGACGCCCGGACAACGAGCGAGGGCGCGACAGCGCAGTGCAACGCTTACAAGGCGCTGCTACTGGCCAACTCCGAGAAGGCCAGGAGCACGACGGCAGCCTCCGTGCGCGGCATAGCCCGCAGCGCAGCGGCTACGAAGGGCGACGTCTTCCTGCTGGGTGACATTGAGCTGCCCACGGAGCGCGACGTGACGGTAGGCACGACAGGCTACGCCACATTCTACGCCGACCGCGCCGTCAATGTGCCCGAGGGCATCACCGCCTCCTCCGTCACGGCGGACGGCGACCAGCTGACGCTCAACGCGGAGTACCAAAGCGGCGACATCCTGCCCGCCTACACGCCCGTTGTGCTGCAAGGCGAGCCGGGGACATACACGTTCACGTTCACCGTGGGCGGTACGCGCCCCGCAGCCAACGACCTGCACGGCACGCTGAAGGATAGCCTGCTCACGGGTGAGGGCAAGTACTACAAGCTCTCGCTGAGTAAGGACGGCCAAAACGTAGGCTTCTACTACGGCGGCTACCAGGGTCGCGGCTTCTTCAACGCGGGTGGCAAGGCTTACCTCTACGTGAACCCCGCCACGGCCAGCACGCGCGGCTACGCCCTGGACGAGGCCACGACGACGGCCATCAGCTCCGCCCTCACCGAGGACGGCGACGCCCAAGCCGGCGCCACGCGCAACGGCGCAGCCACCTACGACCTGCAAGGGCGCCGCGTAGCGCAGCCCGCCCGCGGCCTCTACATCATGGGCGGGAAGAAAGTCATCATCCGTTAAACCCCTCACAGCATAAAAAGACTGAAAGAACCTATGAACACGACACGCAAACATCCCTACATAGCGCCGCGCGTAGAGACCTACGCGGCCGAGGCGCGCGGCCCGCTGGCCACCTCCGTCATTAACGGCTACAGCGACGGCGACCAATACAGCCGCCGCAAAGATCCCTCGACGTCCCTCTGGGACTATGACGAGGGCAACGGCAGTAGCAAGATCTGGCACTAAGGCCGCAGCGCGACCTACACTACCTCGCCGCCTCCGGAGCACAGCGCTCCCGGAGGCGGCGTTTTTTGCGCGCCGGCTTATCAGGGCGGCGTTGCGCAGACAGGCAGATGCGTTCGCCGGAGACGACCCGCAGCGCGGGTCGGACGTAGTAGGCCGGGGCAACGCCCCGGACCCAACAGGGCAGTAAAAAGGCGCCCTGCAGGGGCGCTACGTACTACCTCCCTGCATCCGGGGACGGGCACATACGTAGCGCCCCCCCCGGGGCGCCAATTTTCTCTGCCGAGATGTCCGGGGCGGTTGCCCCGGCCTACTACGTTACGCCCGCTCTGCGGGCATTCCCCGTGCCCCTCATGCCTCTCACTACGTACCGGGCACGCCGCGCCGAGGAAAGGGACACCTTCGGCGTCCGCACGTCTTGCGGTTAACCGAGGGTAAGGCGGCTCCACTGCGTTCCGCCGCCTTACCCTCGGTTAACGAGTCGCTCCGCTCCGTGTCGCTTTCAGTGACATCCCCTTACAACATCCACGTCGCCGGGTTTTGCAGCGCCCCTTCAGGGCGCCAATTGTGGGGACGTTGTCATCCCCGGGGTTAAAACCCCGGGCTATGTTGCCCCGCCCTTACAGGGCGGCGTTTGGGCGCCGCCACGTGCCAGGCGGCATTTGTGCGTCGCAACGAGCGGGAAGGCGTTGTGCGCCGCAGTGTCGCCTTCAGCGACATCCCATGCACCCTAACCGCGGCATACGGGGAGGCACAACACCGCCTACATAATAAAAAATGATGGTGTGCAAAGGGCGCGCCCTGAAGGGGCGCTGCAAGATAGCCCGGGGTTTCAACCCCGGGTCACGCATGGGGATAACAATGGGCACCCTGTAAGGGTGCTGCAAATACGGTGACGGGGCGTTGCCGGCGACCCGCAGCGCGGGTCGGACGTAGTAGGCCGGGGCAACGCCCCGGACCCGATACACCACCACACTCTGGCGCCCCAGCGGGGCGCTACGTATTACCCTTTCCGCGTCTGGGCGGCAGGCACATACGTAGCGCCCCCCTGGGGCGCCAATTTTCTCTCCCGTGCTGTCCGGGGCGTTGCCCCGGCCTACTACGGGACGCCCGCTCCGCGGGCTTTGCGCGGAAAACACGATGACGCCGTGTTTTGCAGCGCCCCTTCAGGGCGCCAATTGGGGAGGGCGATCGTGACCCGGGGTTTAACCCCGGGCTATGTTGCACCGCCCTTACAGGGCGGCGTTTGGGCGGCCCCGCCATACAGCCCCCTCCCTGCTCCCCCATGAGGGGGAGAGCCATGAGGATAGTCTTCTCGCGGCATTGCAAGTATAACGGCACGTGCAAGTCCCCCTTATGGGGGTTGGGGGGGCTTCCCCTCCAGCCCCCTCCCTGCTCCCCCATAAGGGGGAGAGCCATGAGGTTAGTCTTCTCGCGGCATTGCAAGTAGCGGCATTGCAAGTAGCGGCATTGCAAGCCCCCCTCATGGGGGGGTTGGGGGGCTTTGGCAATTTACTTCACAATCATCTTCTTGCCGTCCCGGATGTAGAGGCCGTGGCGGGCACGGTCGCGCGTGATGCGGCGGCCTTGCAGGTCGTAGGTGGCGGCCGGGGTGGCCGGAGCGGCGGCGCGGTCGATGGCGGTCAGGACGGAACCGTCGAGCAGGATGGCGCGCACATTGGAGGTGGCGTCGGTGCCGGGGATGAAGGCCTTGTAGGCGGAGAGGCTGGTGCCGTTGAAGACGTAGAAGCCGGGCGCCGTGCCCGAGGCGCCACCGCTCAGCGTGTAGGCGCCCGTTGCGGCATCGGCGACGTTGAAGAGCGCTGCCGTGGTGCCGTCGGTCAAGGTGTAGGTATCGCCGGTGGCGGCGAGGTCGGTGTAGGTTCCCGTCAGGACGTTATCGGTGGCGGACGTCTCGTCTGGCGGCGCTACGACGTTGAGCGTCACGGTGCTCTCCCCGGCGTTGCCGATGAGCAGCACGCCTGTTGCCTCGGGCACGGTGGTCAGCTCGGTGGCGTTGGCGTGGCGCGCATCGGGCAGGGTGAGCGCGTTGGCCGAGAAGTCAGCGGGCAGCGTGTAGGCAAAGGGCAGGTAAGCCGTGGCGTAGGCGCCGGAGCCGGTCACGCTGTGCAGATCGACGGTGTACTCCGTCACCGGCGCTATCGTCCACTGCGAGGCGCCGGCATCTGCCTTCCAAAGCAGGAGGCCGGCGTTATAGTGCAGGTAGCCGTTGCCGCCTGCGTTATCAGGGCTGAGGAGCAGGGCACGGCTGCCCGTCGTTCCGCCGTCCACGACGAGGGCGTAGCAAGCGTCTGAGGCGGTGGTCGTCGTCGTTATGCTCCCGCTACTGACGGCCTTGAGGTAGTCTCCATGTGAGGAGATAAGGTAGCTGCCGTCGTCCTGCGGATCGAAGCGGAAAATGGTGGTCGGCGAGGTGGTAGCTACCGTCGTGGACGCCGACACCGTGGCTGCACTGACGTCGAGCGCAAGGCGCTGGGCGGTGTAGTAACTGTTTTGGATATAATAGTATCCGTCGTAGGGGTCGTCCGGCTCGGAGACGCCGGCGACGGACATGGCGGAACCGCCGGACCAGAAGCCCATGGTAGCTGCAGTGCCGCCGCCGTAGCGATTCCAGTATAGGTTGGCTTCGGAAAGCTTCAGGTTGAAAGTAGCGTCGGAGACCTTCGACACTTGCCAGAGGTACTTGTCAGTCGCCGTGGCGAGGCCGCTACCGCTGCTGGCTGCCGAGGGCTTGAGGTAGGTCGAGGTGCCGAGGGCGCGGTTCGTCAGGGCGAAGCCGTTCCAGGGGTCGCCCCAGAAAGCCCACTGCGCGTTGGCCATGACGGAGGGGTAGGAGGTGACCAGGTTGTTGCGCCCCGTGGAGGTGTGCGGATACCACGTGACGTAGCCGTCGGCCAGCTTCACGTAGTAATAGTGCTCGTCGCCCGCGTGGCTGGGGGAGAAGAGGGAGTAGGTGTAATACACCGTCAAGTCCTGCACTGCGCTTTGGCTCTGCACGGTGTAGTCAGGTGCGCCGTTGGTGGTGGGGTCGTAGTAGCTGACGTAGTCGGGCGCCACGAGTTCGTCGGGGTATTCCGTTATCTTATCGCCGCCCAAGTAGTTGACCGAAACGGAGTAGAGGACGCCGGCGTCGAGGTCGTTCGGGTCATAGACGTTGAAGTTTACGGTGCGCTCTATGGTGCCCGTCATCTTTACGGATTCACTGACGCCCGCCGCCTCGATGCTGAAGCCGTTTGCTAAGAGGTCGGCCCAAAGGGCGTCCGGGATAGTGAAACGGGTGTCGTTGTAGGCATAGACGAAGTTCCCCTCGCTGTCGTAGATCTTGAAGCCTACGCAGCCCACGGTATCCGTTGAGGTGATGGTGATGTTCCCCTCGTCGTCGTAGGTATAGGAGAAGGACGTGGAGGGGGTTGTCGTTTCGTCGTTATAAAGTTTATAGTAGGTGGTGTATTCGCCGTAGGTGCCGTGGGTGCCAATCGCGTTGATGGCCTCGTTGCTGAAGGCGGTTCGCTGCTTGCCGTCCAAGTCCACGCCGGTTATGCGGTCTTCGATGAAGAGGGGGTTGGCCGTCTTGAGGTCCTTCATAGCCTTGACGCGGGCTATGGAGGCATCAATGCTGTCCTGCGAAATGGTGATGTAGCGATTGCCGTAGTCATCTTTCAGGTAAGCCTCCTGGGTCTCGCCGTTCAGCGTGTAAGTATTCTGCGTGGGCAGGATGAAGAAGCCGTAGGCTTGGAAGAACTCCGTCAGGTCGTAGCCGCTGGAGGAGCAGGCCTTCTCGTAGAACTTCAGGTAGTTGCTCGTAGCGGGGACGAAGGTGTTGGAAGATTTTATCATCCGGTCGCGGCGCAGGGCGCGGAAGAGATTGGGGTAGAAGTCCGTGTCAACGCCTGCTACGTGGAAGTAAAGCCAGAGCTGGTAGTACATGTGCGTCTGCTCCCAGATGTCGCGGTCTGCCCAGAAGGTGCCGCTCGCCATGTTCGTGAAGGTGGTCTGTATGTCCGCGGCGCGGCAGGTGTTGTAGCCTTGCTTGAAGACGGCGACGTTGGAGTAGAGGTTGTTGGATACCTCCGTTTGACCCACGGAGTTGATAAGCCCTTGGCGCACGTGTCCGTTCTCGTGGGCGGGACCCCAGAGCGAGCCGCCGCTGGTGTGGATCTGATAGGCGTTGAGCACGGTGGAGAGCGTGTTGGCGTTGTAGTACGTGCCGTAGCTTGAGGCGTACATATAGGCCCTGTTTATGCTCGTCATGGTCAGCATGCAGTTGAAGTAAACGTTCGTGTCCGTCCCCGTGCCGTCATACTCCGTGATGCCTTCCAGCTCCTCTTCCCAGTCCATGAGCGTGTTCCAGTCCGTCAGCAGCTGCACCATGTCGTTCGCGTAATCCCCGCTGTTCGCTAAGGCGCTGACGAGTTCGGCCTTATGGACGTTGAAGACGAGCTTCTTTGTCTTCATGACGAAAGCGGAGTACTGCTCCATGAGCGTGTTGTTCGAGCTGATGAGCGTGGCGTAGTCCGTGTTGTCGTCTCCCCGGGTGAGGTCGAAGTATCCGTTGACGTTTCCGCCCTCGATGTGAACGGTGACGTCCTTATAGCGAGAGATGGGGGTGAAGGGCGTGCCGGTGAAGCAGTCTGCCAACTCCGTGGCCAGGATGTTCTTCACGGTGTAGTTGACGAAGCAGTTTCCGGCGTTCGCGGCTTTGATGATGTTCAGTCCGGGCGAGAGGGTATAGGTGGAGCCCGTGGAACCGGCCACGGCGGCTATTTCCAGCATGACGGTGACGCTGTCCAAGGCCGCCGTGTCGTCCGTGGTGCTGTTGCCGTCGGTGTCGATGCTGTTGCCGAGGAATACCTCCAGTACGTCACCGTAGGCCACGGTGATGCCCGTCGGGTTCGTCAGGCGTCCGAAGGCGTAGTCGTGGCCGATGACGTTGGTCCAGTTGAGACTGGCGGTGTTGCCGTCGGTGTAGGGCGCGTAGCCCGCTATGCGGAAGGTCTGCTCCGTGTGGTCCCAGGCCGTGGAGCCGTCGGAAGCGGTGTAGGTGTCCCAGTCTGCGTTCTTCACCTTGAGCACGATGTCTTGCAACGTGGCGGGCAGGCCGTCCGTCGTCATCTGCGTCTTGAGCGCGTCGTCATCCATCGCGGCGTAGGTGCTGTTCAGCGCCGTGGCGGCGAGGTCTGCGAAGTAGGTCTTCAGCGTCGTGCTGTACGTGCTTTGGTTCGCCACGAGGTTGGTATAGTTGGTGTATTCGTCCTGCGCGGCCTTCAAGGCGTCGGCGTCGGGCGTCACCTCAACGAGGTACCACCGCGAGGCCGTGGCGTTCGTGTACCATCCGACGACCTGCGACGCGGCGTCGCAGTGGAGCACGATGCTGCCCGTGTCGTAGATGAAGAACTGGTACGTCCAAGCGTCGTTCGCGTCGGTTAGGGTGAAGACATGCTTGTCGTCGGAGTTGCTGCTCGTGAGGTACGGGTTTGAAACCTTTCCACTCCACGTTTTTATGTAGTTCCCCGTGACGGCGTTCTTCAGGTAGAAGCCTGTCCCGTCGGTCTCCGCCTCGAGCTGCCACAGCTCGGTGTAGAGCGTCTCGTCCTCGGCCAGGCAGTTCACCGTGTTTGCGCCCGCCACTTCCTGCATCGCCGTGCCGTAGCTGACGTTGCGCAGGCGGTAATACTTCCCGGCGGTGGGCGTCTGCGCCACGCCCAGGGCGGTGGTGTTCAGGTATTCCTTCACGGCGGCCGTCGTGATGTTGTCCTCGGCGTCAGCGTCGGGGATTGCCTCCAGCGTCCACCAAGTAGCATCCTCCGTGTCATTCCATACCACAACGCGGTGGTCTCCGGCGTCGTGTAAGCAATTATTGCCGCTGAAGTTGCCGGCGGTGTGACTGACGGCTATCTTCGACCAGCTTTCCTTTCCTTCTATGTAGAATTCCTGTGCCGTGCTGCCCGTCGAAAACACCGTTTCTAAATCTGTCGTTTTCTGTATGAACTGTCCGGTGGAAGCGCTACGGAAGGTGTAGCCACTTTCACCGGCCTCGATGATCCAAATCTGGCTGTAAGGGGCGTCGGAGGATGCCGTCCGTGCGTAGAGCTTCCCGCTTTCATTGGTCATGTAATAGGCATTGCTGGTGTCGCGATTCCCCTTCAAGCGGTAAGCACCCGGCGTGAAATGAACGCCTGCGGTCAGCGTGACCGCGTAGAACGCCCAGTCATTGTTGCCGCCCGTCGCCGTGGGGACCGAAGTTCCATACCCTGCAATTGTGCCGCCGGCGGCGTTGCAGTCCAGAATGTAGCTGCCCGCAGCCTGCAAGTAGAAGTGGCTCTCCGTGGAGGCTATCTTGCCGTAGGTGTAAGCCTGCGTCTGCGCCGACGTCGCGCCGTTGTTGCCGCCCGAGGTCAGCGTGCCGAAGTAGTGACCGTAGCCCGTCTGCAGGTAGTACTGCCCGTCCGTGCCGCTCGCCACGAGGCGCACGAGGTAGCCGCAGTTGGCGGCTAAGTAGGCGTGGGCGCCGCCGGTGGGCGCCGTGGCGTTGGCTATCAGCCCCTGCGAGCTGTTCTCGTAGGCGTAAGCGCTGCGCCCTCGGTTCTTCATGACGTACCACTGCCCCGTCGTGAGGCTCGTGGCCTCTGTCTCACTGACGCTCATGCTGCAACTCCTTAGCTCCCAGAGCTGCGCCTCGGCCTGCACCGCGCCGACGAGGGCAAGCAGCAGCGCCGCGAGGGTAGAGAATACACGCTTGGTCATTTTTCTTAAGGATTTTATGTTGTTTTAAAATGATTACCTACTTTTTCGCGCCTCATCGGCGCTTTGCGGCAAAAGTACGGTTTCGCACCCAATAAACAAGAAAAACCCAGATATTTTTTCCACCGCAACTAACCGGCTCAACGCCGTTTTCGTCTCGGCAGGCGCTTGGGTGTTTACCTTTAAATAAATGGAGGTGTAAAAGGGGTGGCGCCCTGAAGGGGCGCGGCAAGGTAGCCCGGGGTTTCAACCCCGGGTCATGGCATGGGGAAAGAATGGGCACCCTGTAAGGGTGCTGCAACATCCTCGTCGCCGTGTTTGCAGCGCCCTTTCAGGGCGCCAATTTGGGGGACGTTGGCATCCCCGGGGTTAAAACCCCGGGCTATGTTGCACCGCCCCTTCAGGGCGGCATTGTGCAGGCGCCACGTCGCTGAAGGCGACGCGGAGCGTAGCGACTTGTTAACAGCAGGTAAACCGGAGGAGCGAAGCGACGACGGTTCACCTGCGGCAGCCCCGGCCATATACCTCCGGACGCTGACGGCGTCCCTCCCGCCACGTGCCGGGCACGCTACACCGAGGCCGAGGACACCTTCGGCGTCCGCACGTCTTGCGGTTGCACCACCGAGGGTGAGGCGGCTCCACTGCGTTCCGCCGCCTTACCCTCGGTTAACCGGTCGCTCCGCTCCGTGTCGCCTTCAGCGACATCCCCTTGCAACATCCCCTCGCCGTGTTTGCAGCGCCCCTTCAGGGCGCCAATTGTGGGGATTGCCGATACCCGGGGTTAAAACCCCGGGCTATGTTGCACCGCCCTTACAGGGCGGCGTTTTGCACCGCATCGTCGCTTCGCTCCGTGTCGCCTTCAGCGACATCCCATGCAACATCCCGTCGCCGTGTTTTGCCGCGCCCCTTCAGGGCGCCTATTGTGGAGACGTTGGCTTCCCCGGGGTTGAAACCCTTTCCATTACACACCCTTATATACTGGACTGTCTCACCCGGCACTAAAACCGATTTTCTTTGTCCTTTCCGCATAAAAAGAAAAGGCGGATGGCGATAGCTCCCGGCTATCGCCCGACACGTCGGAGCTGTGGCGCGACAGCCGGGAGCTATCATTTACATAGCGGCGGGATAGCGGGCGACAGAACGGAGGTACGGCCGCGAACCTAAAGACAAGGCGTGTTTTATAAAAAACGGGAAAACGGTTTCCTAAAAAAGCGGCGTTTCAAAGGCTAAAAAAAACTATGGCTCTCCCATAGCACTTTTTGAGGAATACTAAACATTATAGCGCTATTCGGGTAATATCGGACGGCAATAAAAGAATACTTACTCCTGCGGCGGTGCGGTCTGCGCGCCAAGCCGGCGGAAATGCTTGCAGACCTCCCAGAGGACGATGCCGGCGGCGACGCTCACGTTGAGGCTATGCTTAGCGCCGTGCTGCGGAAGCTCCAGGCAGGCGTCGGCCGCATCAACGACGTCCTGCGCGACGCCCTTCACCTCGTGGCCGAAGACGAGGGCCAGCGGCGTCGCGCCCACGTCGCACGAACCCAGCTGCAGGCTGCCCGCCACCTGCTCCACGGCCCAGACGCGGTAGCCGCGACGGCGCAAAGCCGCGAGGCACGCCGACGTAGATGCGTAGTAGCGCCAGCGCACGGTGTCCTCGGCGCCCAATGCCGTCTTGTGGATCTCGGCCGACGGCGGACAGCCCGTGATGCCGCAGAGACACACCGCCTGCACACCGGCCGCATCGGCCGTGCGCAGGATGCTACCCACGTTGTAGAGCGACCGCACATTGTCCAGCACCACCACGACGGGCACCTTTGGCGCCGAGAGCGCCGCCGCCGGGCTTAGTCGCCCCAACTCCTCAACCTGCAACTTGTGGCGACCGGCGGATGGCAAAACATTTTCCTCGTTCATAGCCGTCAAAGATAAGGCAAAAAGGGGGAATAGGAAAAACCGACAGACGCTTTACAGGGTACGGGAAGTTTTGGTACATATTGCAGCGCCCCTTCAGGGCGGCTCGTGCAAGCCCCCTCCCTGCTCCCCCATAAGGGGGAGAGCCATGAAGATAGTCTTTTAGCGGCATTGCAAGCCCCCCTCATGGGGGGGGTGGGGGGCTTTCCCCTGCAGGGCGCCAATTGTGGGCGTATTGGCGTGGCACTCCTCAACTTTCACTTCACCGCCCGCCACGGGAACGGTGGATAACGCGGGAAATAACCTCGGGAAAACCTGTGCGTTACGAAAGACTGAAAACGCCTCTTTTCGCCCTTTGCCTTTTCCACCGCTCACCCGCCTTTTTCCCCGGCGCAGGACCGTTTTTACCTCGTTTTTTCCCCACTGACGAATGCCCTTTTTTCGTAGGCTCGGCTTTCTACACGGAACGCACAAAATTCGCGGTTTCATCGGCGTTTACACCCTTTTTCTTAGCCCCTTAACCCAACGTTCTAAAAGCCTTTTCGCAAGTGGATAACCCTGCTCGAAATGTGGAAAACGGAGCTACCAAATTTTTCAACCTAATTTTTTCCCCACCGTCCACAGCTTATCATCAGCTTCATTACTTCCTTCTTTATTTATAACCTTAGAACTACACTAAAATATATAAGAATGTAAGGGGGTGGTGTGGGCGGTGGAAAAAATGGGCGGCGAAGGTGGTTAGTGGGGTGTATGGGGTGTATGGGATGGGTGAATTTTTGGCCGTTGCAAAAGGGGCGCCCTGAAGGGGCGCTGCAAACACACAGGGCGGCGGGTAGCCGCGCCATAATAGGGACGTTCTTAACATTAATTAATAGTCAAAGCGGGCTATTGTTAACGTTCCTTCTTTACTTTTGCAAGTATTAAGAAAAAACTTACCATTTCTATGATGTGCATAAAGAGATCGGCCTTCATCGTCCTCGTTTTATTACCCTTTACCCTCTTGGCACAGAGCCGCGAGGAAATGCTGGCTTCTTACAATTTCAAGCGGGGTTATGAGTTGTTTAACGACGAAGGGGATAAGAACGAGGAAGCGCTGTCCTTCTTTCAGGCAGAGGTGCGCGAGCATCCGAAGAACGGCTATGCGTACTACTTTATGACAATTATATATGACCAAGCGGACCAAGAAGGCAAGGCTTTGGAATATAGCAACAAGGCTGTGGAGCTGCTGAAGAAGGATAAGGAATGGCTACCCTATGCCTACCGGTTGAGAGCCTCGGTGGAGCTACAGCTGAAAGACGAGGCGGCAGCGCAACGCGACTGGAAGGCGGCGCTGAAGATAAATCCCAAGGACGAGGAAACGCTGTGGCGGCGCGCGGAGTACTACTACGAAAAAGAGGAGTATGCCGCGGCAGAGGCTGACTATGACGCCATCATCGCTGCCAACCCGGGCAGTACGATAGGCTATATAGGGAAGGGGCGCAACGCCATAGCGCGGAAGGATTATGCCGCGGCGCTGAAGCTGTTAGACCATGCCGTCATCTTAGACCCGAGCTTCGCGAAGGCCTATGCCTTCCGCGCAGAGAGCTATATCGCTCTGGAGCGATACGGCGAGGCGGCCGACGACCTCATAACGTCCATCGGGTTAGACGCAAACATGAAAGCTTACTTCCTAATGTATTCCTTCCCCCAGCAGGGCCGGGAGGTGATGCTCTCCAAGCTCCGCATACAGCAGGCGAAGGATAAGTACCGCTCCACGTGGGCTTTCCTCAGAGGAATTTTATTAGAGGTGAGTGAGGACTGGTCGGAGGCCATAGCGGCCTATGAGGACTGCCTCGAGCAAGATCCCGATGATATTACCTACAAACGGCTGGCTCATTGCTACGCCGAGCTGGGGCAGTACAACCGTGCACTCACGAACATTAACCACGCCCTCGCGATGGACTCCACGTCGGCTTCAAATCTGCTGGGAAAGAGCAACTACCTTTATGAGCTGGGACGGACGGACGAGGCCTTGGCCACGCTTGACGCTTACATAGCGGAGGAGCCGGACGACTACTTTGGCTACTACAGCAAGGGCTTCTTCGAGTACCTCACGGGTCACTACTCCGCCGCCATCCGTGACTTTTCCACGTCGCTTGTCTTGAAGCCGAACTATACCAACGCCCTCGTAGAGCGTGCTTTCTGCTATCGCAAGACGGGCAACGAGGAAGCGGCACGCGAAGGATTCATAGAAACCCTGCGGATTAGCGTGCAGGCAGACAGCCTTTTCCCCGGAAATTTCCTCTACGACGACCCGGCCAACTTGAACTACCTTTCCTACGACGACGACTGCCAAGCGCAGTATGCCTACTACGGCCTGGGGTTATACGACCTGGCGCGCGCCGTGGAGGACAACATCTTGGCGAACAACTCGGACAAGGGCAACTACTATGATGCGGCGTGCCTCTACGCCCTCATGGGCGATGGCGACAGAGCCATGGGCTATCTGCGCACGGCGCTGGAGAAAGGCTTCCGCAGCTTCACGCACATTCAGAACGACGCCGACCTGGACCTCCTGAAGAATCGTGCGGACTTCCGGGCGTTGATGGCGGAGTATCGTGCGAGGGTGGACGACGCCCCCGCCTATGCGACGTCCTACTCTGACGCGCCGACAACGGGCAGCACGTCGTCGGGGCAGGTCTCCGAGATACCCTTCACGCGCGACGCGGGCGGACTCTGCCGCGTGCAGTGCAGCATCAACGGCCTGCCCTTGAGCTTTTGGCTGGACACGGGGGCGAGCACCGTCTCCCTGTCTATGGTTGAGGCCACGTTCATGTATAAGAACGGCTACCTCGGCAAAGATGACATCGTGGGCACCTCGTATTTCCTCGACGCCAACGGCAACGTGAGCGAGGGCACGGTGATCAACTTGCGCCGCGTGGCCTTTGGCGATAGGGAACTGACCAACGTAAAGGCCAGCGTGGTAGGCAACCTCAATGCGCCGTTGCTCCTCGGCCAGTCCGTCCTCGCCCGCCTCGGCACGGTAGAGATAGACAACGCTCGGCGCGTCATACGCATCAAGCCCGTCGAAACCTTCAAATCCGTCGGCTCCATCACCTTCGACAAGGGCAGTGCAGGCAGTATCAACATCGACGACCTGAAGACAGGCCAAGCCGCGAGCGACCGCAACGTAGGCTCAGCGCCGCAAGCCGTAGCCGCGCCGCAAGCCGTGGAGAAGTCGGAAGTCATGGACAACAACGTCGTCTCCGTGCCCGCCAGCTTCCCCGGTGGCGAAGTCGGGCTCATCAGGTTCATCTCCACTCACATTAAATACCCGGAGATAGACCAAAAGATGGGCGTGCAAGGCACCGTCCTGATACGCTTCAAAGTCGATGTGGACGGCTCCGTCAGCAGCGCCACCGTGCGCAAGAGCCTCTCCCGCACCTGTGACGCCGCCGCCCTGGCCGTCGTGCGGCAGCTCCCGCGCTTCACCCCCGCACAGTTGTCAAACGGCACGCCCGTGCCCGTCTGGTTCAACCTCCCCGTGAAGTTCAGTCTGGAGTGAGACAGCCAAGCCGGGTATTAAGGGAATGCATAGGACGTACTGCAAGGTAAGCCTATATAATATATAGAGATAGCCTATATAAGCGGTGAAGAATATACAGTCAATTAATAACGCTTTAAAACAACCAAAAAAAACGAAAGAAGAAGAAATTAACGGAACACCGAGTCCCAATCCCGAAAAACCATCGGAAGAAGAGTATCAGCCTATGGAAGGCTACGAAACAGGCAAACGTCCATTCTTCAAACATCCCTTTGCTTTCGAGGGTAGAATATGTAGGATGGAATATTTGTTGTCTCTTATTATTTATATAGGTGTCGAATGGCTTTTAAATTTAATTTTTCTCGCCCTTGTCTATATTTTTTCCGCTTCCAACCATGATGTTGTTTATCTTTTATTCCGTCTGTTCGAGTTTGGCGCTGCTTGGTTTATTTTGGCACAGGGCTGCAAGCGCTGTCACGATTTGGATCACGTCGGATGGTGGCAACTTATTCCTTTCTACCCCCTTTGGCTGATATTTAAGGACGGTGTACTCGGAGATAATGAGTTCGGTTCCAACTCGAAGGGGCTGAGTGCACCTGAAGAGGATTGGATTGACCCCCAATCGTGTGCCCCGGAAGGAGAGTGTTCCCAAAAAACAAGTCCTGAAGGAGTGTGCGATAACATCTGAGCTTAGGGGGCTGCGGAGTAGCCCGTTGTCGTGCGGGTAGCGTCGCTTAACGGTCTGCGTTTTTTTTGAGCCGGCCTAAGTGCGCCCCCGAACCCTTCGGACGCTGACGGCGTCCCTCCCGCCACGTGCCGGGCACGCCACGCCGAGGAAAGGGACACCTTCGGCGTCCCTCACGTCTTGCGGTTGCACCACCGAGGGTGAGGCGGCTCCACTACGTTCCGCCGCCTTACCCTCAGTTAACCGGTCGCTCCGCTCCGTGTCGCCTTCAGCGACATCCCCCTACACCCCCCTACACCCACTACCCGCCCGGGACGACCTTCTAACCGCGAGCGGGAAAATCATTTTTTCGCTAACCCCTGCACCCACTACCTGCCGAGACGACCCGCAGCGCGGGTTGGACGTAGTAGGCCGGGGCAACGCCCCGGACACGAAAGGTTGCCCACCCCGGGCGCCCTGCAGGGGCGCTACGTATTACCCATTCCGCGTCCGGGCGGCGGACACATACGTAGCGCCCCTGCAGAGCGCCAATTTACGCACCCGTGCTGTCCGGGGCGTTGCCCCGGCCTACTATGTTGCGCCCGCTCCGCGGGCTTTGCGCGGAAAACACGATGACGCCGTCTTTTGCAGCGCCCCTTCAGGGCGCCAATTGGGGGGATTGCCGATACCCGGGGTTGAAACCCCGGGCTATGTTGCACCGCCCTTACAGGGCGGCGTTTGCATCGGTTGGTAATGTTTCGTATCTTTGTGGCGGAAAGGGCTTTGAGACGAGAAAAGCCCGATAGCGAAAATTTAAGACCATGAAGCGCTACTTATACATCATCTTGCTGCTCGCTGTGGGTGCTTGGCTCTTGGCGAGCTGCACGTCGCGCCCGCGGCGCACGGGGGCGGGGCGGCTGACCGAATTAGGCATCGTGAAGAAAGCTTCCGCCCGAAACGGCGGTACGACGACCGGCGGCGGCACGGTTAGCTCACCCGGCGGCGGCGGGTCGTCGGCGCAGGAGCAGACGTGGCGCGAGGAGTTGGGCTACGGCATGTTCGCCATCAACCGGGGCTACCCCGACGGCATGTACACGCAGACGACGTACGGGCTGTGCACCTCGTGTCGCGGCTCGCTACAGTGCGCGAAGTGCTACGGCACGGGGCGTTGCGCCCTCTGCAGCGGACAGGGCGGCATCGTCTCCGCCGGTTTTGGCACGTACATCCCCTGCCCCGACTGTAGCTCAACGGGCGTGTGCAGCCTCTGCAAGGGGACGGGGAAATGCTTCTGCACGACGCTGGGTCAGCCCGGCTACACCGTCCTGCGCGTCACGACGATCTATAAGAACCGCTTCATCTATGACAGTGGCAGCTTGAGCGGCGGCTCCGGTGGCTCCGGGACTGACGAGCGGCGCAGCGAACGGCGTTCGGGCGGCTCGGCGGGCTGCACCTACTGCCACGGCACGGGCGTCAACCCCTCGCCCATTTCGGGCACGGGGAGCGGGATGCCCGAATTTCTGGCCTACACCAACGGCGAGGGGCAAACGTGCCCCTACTGCTCCTGGACCAACCTGCACCAGCACGAGCGCTGCGCCCATTGCAACGTGCCGGGCAGATAAAGCCCCCTCCGGCTCCCCCATGAGGGGGAGGGCGCTTTGCGGCCGTTTCGTTCGGCAGTTTGAAGCCGTTTCGTTCGGCGCTTTGCGGCCGTTTTCGGGTTAAGTTGATAAGAAAGAAGTAAATAAGTCCGGCGCGGCGCTTGCCGTTACGCCGGGTTCTTATTATTTTCGCACACTACCGGTTTACTCCCCTTACCGGAAGAGCCGTATTTTTGGGAAGCATCTCAAGACGAGTATGCCGCGCGGCGGCTTTGAAGTGGGTAGTGTCACTATCCGGTTGAAAATGTCGGCGCCTCGACGGAAGCGATGTCTGATGACGATGACTACTCGTATTACTACGAGCAACCGGAATAAAGCAATAGCAATAATACCAAATAAAAAAAATATATGATGAAGCGAACCTTTACACTTCTGCTCGCCCTGCTCTGCGTGCTGGGCGAGGTCTTCGCGGCACCGGTTACGCCGACGGCTGCGCGGCGCATCGCGGCAGATTTTCTGAGCACCAAGGGCGCTGCGCTGCCGGAGCAGGCAGGTCCGACCTTCCGTGCGCGCAAGGCGCCGCAGAGCGCCGAGGCCTATTACTACGTCTTCAACGCGGCGGCGGAGGGCGGCTTCGTCGTCGTCTCGGGCGACGACCGCACGCCGCAGGTGCTGGCCTGGGCCGACACGGGGAGCCTGGATGCCGCGGCGCTGCCCGCCGAGGTGAAGTCCTTCCTGCAGGGCTATGCCGACCAGCTCGCGCAGCTCGACGCCCTCCCCGAGGCCGAGGCCGAGGTGCAGCTCCGCGCCCGACGCCTGGAGCAAGCACGCCACGCCGTGCAGCCGCTGCTCGCCTGCCGGTGGAACCAGTATGCACCGTATAACAACCTGTGCCCCACGTATGAGGGAACGCAGACCGTCACGGGCTGCGTGGCGACGGCCATGGCGCAGGTGCTCTACTATTATAAACAGCCCGCCACGCTGCCGGCCGAGATACCGGCCTACTCGCAAACGCTGAACAGCACGACGTGGGACCTCGCCGCCGTCGCGGCAGGCACGGCGCTGAACTGGGCGGCCATGGCCGACACCTACGGCACGAGCTACAGCGAGGCCAGCGGGACGGCCGTGGCGGAGCTGATGAGCTATTGCGGGCGGAGCGTGAAGATGTCCTACGCCCCGGCGTCCTACGGCGGCTCGGGCGCTTCGCAGGGCGCCATAGCGCCGGCCTTGAAGCAGTATTTCGGCTACGGCGCGCAGTACATCGACCGCGCCGACTATACGCTCTCAGACTTCGAGCAGACGGTCTATGGCGAGGTGGCCGACGCGCGACCCGTCATCTTCTGCGGACAGAGCACCGGCGGCGGCCACTGCTTCGTCATCGACGGCTACGACGGCGACGGCCGCTTCCACGTCAACTGGGGCTGGGGCGGCTCGTCCGACGGCTATTTCCTGCTCTCCGTCCTGAACCCCTACAACACGTCCGGCGCCGGTGCCAGCACGACGAACGACGGCTTCAGCATGATGCAGAGCGCCGTCATAGGCATCAAGCCCGGCGAGGCCGCCGCGGACGACGCACCCCTCGCGCTCACCGTCAGCGACATCGTCGTCAACCAGGAGAAGCTCAGCGTGCAGGGTAAGTTCACCAACTTCACGGGGCAGAGCAAATACTTCGACATGGGCCTCGTGCAGCTCGACGCGGACGGCAACGTCGTGGGCGACGTCTCCTACATGACGACGGACCAAGCCATGCAGGACGGCTGGATGTACAGCGGCGTGACGTTCTATCTGACGAGCTTCTCCCTCTTGAAGAACCGCACCTTCACGCTGGCCTTAGCCTCCCGCGAGACGGGGACGGAAGCCTGGCAGCCCGCCCGCAGCACGACGATCAGCGTCAGCGTGGACGCCGACGGCAACGTCACCCTGACCTCCACGAGCGACCCCGCAAACCTCAGCGTGACGGCGTGGAAGCTGACCGGCTCCGGCGCCTACGGATACAACCAGACCGTAGATATCACCCTTGAGAACACGGGCGCGGAATACTACGGCACGCTCTACCTCTTCGCCGGTAGCGACGCGCAGATCAGCAACGCGTCGCGCCACTCCAGCACGGGGCTCTCCGTGCTGGAAGACGGCACGACGACAGTGGAAATGTTCTTCAAACCGACGACGGTGGGCACCTGGTATCTCTGGCTCACAGCCGACACGTCAGGCGAGAAAGTCATCAGCCAGACCAGCATGGACATCACCTCCACGGGACGCATCGCCAAGCACATCCTGCAGGTAGATGCCACGAACTTCAAGAACGAGAGCGCGGACCAGACGAAAGTCTTCGGCCGCAAGCTGGAAGGGACGTACAGCCTGCGCAATGTCGGGACGGAAGCCTACGAAGGAACGCTGAAGACCTACATCCTCTACGGCGACAACACGCTGGACTACACGCAGCACAGCGTCAGCATCGGCGCGGGCGAGACGGCGGAGCTGCCCTTCGCCTCGCCGGAACTATACAGCACGGGCTACACGCTCAGCGTGCGCCTGGACTACGGCGACAACACGACGCTCTGCGCCGCGCAGGAGCGCACCCTGACCGCCGGCGCCATAGCCTACGCCGCCGACGGCACGAGTCAGGCCACGGCCGCCTACGCGGACCTGACGCTCACGCCGCAGACGACCTACGTGGACCTCACCAGCCTCGGCGCCGCCGCCGGGACAGTCTGGGACGGTACGGACGGCGCCAACCCCAACACCCTCTTCCTCTTCAGCCAAGAGGGAACGCTCGCCACGAGCCTGCGGGCGGCGGGATGGAACGTCGTCATCGACGGCGAGGCCGAGACGCTAAGCCTCCGAGACGGCTACGACTTCTACACGCCGCAAGACATCACGGCGAGTGAGGCCGTCTTCACCTTCAACCCCACACGCGGCACGGGCGGCACGGGCGGATGGGAGACGTTGTGCCTGCCCTTCGAGGTGCAGAGCGTAGCGGCACCGGGCGGGACGATAGACTGGTTCCGCAGCGCCGACGACGCCGGGCGCGACTTCTGGCTCATGCGGTTCGAGGGTATAGAGGGCACGACGGCCATCTTCGACTACGTAGACGGAACATCCATTCCCGCCCATACGCCGCTCATCCTCGCCGTGCCCGACGCCACGTGGGGCGAGCAGTATAGCCTCGTGGGGAAGGACATCACCTTCAGCGCCACGGACGTCACCCTGACGGCCAGCGCCGACGTCAAGCCCTACTGCCGCACGTCGCTCTACGACTTCATAGGCACCAGCACGACGGCCACGACGGCAGCCGGAACGACCTACCTGCTCAATACGCAGGGCACCGCCTTCCAGCGCCAGACGGCGAGCGCCGAGGTGAAGCCCTTCCGCGCCTGGTTTGAGAGCAAGGCGGTCACCACGCCGAGCCTCGGCATAGGCATTGCCGGACAAGACGTCGCCACCGGACTCAACGTCCTGCCCATCCCCGCAACGCCCGACCTACCGGCCTACGACCTCGGCGGGCGACGCGTGAACGATAGCGCCCGCGGCATCGTCATCCGCAGCGGAAAGAAATACCTCGTCAAATAATCAACAACACACGTATAAAAGAAACACCCCCACGACCTATGCTAAAGAAACGAACATACGCCGCGCCCGGCCTGCGCGTGTTGAGCTTTGAAATAGAAGCCATCCTCCTGCCCGGCAGCGTGAAGGGCGGCGACGCCACCCCGCCCGACGTGAACCCCGTGCGCGAACGCGATGACGTCTTCCCCTCGCCCGGCGAGAACTTCTGGCAACCCGCCGAAGACTGAGATAAAGCGCCCTGCAACGGGGCGCTTTTTTTCGTCGCCCGGGTTATTCGGCGTATATATATAAGGATAATGACGTGCAAAAGGGTCGCCCTTACCGCGCGGCATGTTTCTTCGCACATTCTCCCTTCGTTTATGATTTATCGCGCCATTCCGTGCGACGTTTTTCGTCGCACGGAATGGCGCGTATTTATATATATTGCTGTCCGCTAAAACTTTTCGCCCTTCGCCGGTGCGAGGCGATACGCTTAAAATAGGGGTGGGCGCGCCTTGGCGGTTCGCCCGCGAGGGGCTACTTTTGTACGCTTCCGCCAAAAGTAACGACGGAGGATAATACAAATACGACCATGGACATTAAAAATACGAGTGGGCGCACCTCAGCGGGCGCCGTCAGCGCCTTCGTGCGGCGCGCTTGGCCCGACGCCGTGTGCGTCGTCTTCTTCCTTCTGCTCGCTTATGCCTACTTCGCACAGCCGCTCTCCGAGGGGCTCGTGCTGGGCGGACATGACTCGGTGGCCGCCGTCGGGCAGGGGCGCGAACAGACGGAGTACGGGCGGGCACACGGCGGCGAGACGTCGCGCTGGACGAACACGCTCTTCAGCGGTATGCCTACGTATCAGACGTCGCCCTCCTACGGCTCGTCGCACGTGCTGAACGTGGTGCAGAACGTCTTCTCCCTGGGCACGACGGGCGCCCTGAGCTACGTCTTCCTCTACCTGCTGGGCTTCTACATCCTGCTGCGCGCGCTGCGGCTGCGGCCGTGGCTCGCGGCACTGGGCGCCGTGGCGTGGGCCTTCTCGTCGTATTTCTTCATCATCATTGCGGCGGGTCACATCTGGAAGGTGCTGGCGCTCTGCTTCGTGCCGCCCACGATAGGCGGCCTCGTGCTGTGCTATCGCGGTCGCTACCTGTGGGGCGGTGCCGTGACAGCGCTGTTCACGGCGCTTCAGGTGCATGCCAACCACGTGCAGATGACGTATTACTTCCTGTTTCTCATGGCCTTCATCGCCGTGGCTTATGGCGTGGCGGCCTTTGCGCGGCGCGGCAAGAAGATGCCGGTTGGCACCCCGGGCGGCGCGGCGGACACCGTGGGCGAGATAGAAGGCGCCGGCCTGACGCCGCGACGCTGGCTCGCGGGCACGCTCGTGGCCCTCGTGGCGGGACTGGCCGGCACGGCGACGAACGTCTCCAACCTCTACCATACCTATGCCTACACCCGCTACTCGCTGCGCGGACCGGCGGAGCTTTCGCCGCAGGACGCAGCGGCAAAGAAGCAGGCCACGCAGGGCTTGGATCGCGACTACATCACGCAGTGGAGCTACGGCGTGGACGAGACGCTGACGCTCCTCGTGCCCGACTTCAAGGGCGGAGGCAGCACCACGTCTGTCCTGGACCGCGACGACGCCGAGAAACTGCCGGGCTACGAAGACATCTACCGGTGTGCCGCGACGGCGCACGAGGCCATGCAGCAAGGCGGGGCGCAGGGAAGACTGCCCGGCCTCGTGCAGTATTGGGGCGACCAACCCATGACGGTAGGCCCCGTATATGTCGGCGCCTTCATCTGCTTCCTCTTCCTGCTGGGCCTCTTCTACGTGCGCGGCCCGCTGAAGTGGGCGCTCCTGGCGGGCACGGTGCTCTCGTTGCTCTTCGCCTGGGGGCATAACGACGCGTGGTTCACGAATTTCTGCATAGACCATCTGCCCTTCTATAGTAAGTTCCGCACGCCGTCGAGCGCGCTGGTCGTAGCGGAGCTGTGCATGCCGCTGCTGGGCATCCTGGCGTTGGCCAAGGTGATGCAGCGCCCCGGCGAGCTCCTTGCGTCGCGCCGCGGACGGGTTTCGCTGCTGGCGGCCACGCTGCTGACGGCGGGGACGTGCCTAGTGCTGTGGCTCTGGCCCGGTGCGGCGGGCGACTGCCTCTCCCAAGCTGACCACGAGACGCTGGGACAGCTGACGCCCGCCCTCGGGGCGCAGTTCACGGCGCAGTACGCCGACGCCATCACCCAGATGCACCACGCCATCCTCAGCGCCTCGGCGGGACGCTCGCTGCTCGTCATCCTGCTGGGCCTGGCCTGCTTAGGCGTTTACGTCAAGATAGCCGGCGCACGCGGCGGCAAGGGGAACACCTTGGCGGCGCAGGTGGGGCTGGCGGCAGCGCTGCTCGTGCTCTGCCTCGTGGACCTCTGGACGGTGGACAGCCGCTACCTCGTGACGGACTCCGAGGCGCCTAACGCTTCGTTCACCGAGCCTGCGACGCTGCAAGAAGTGCAACCGACGGAGGCTGACAAGGTCGTCCTGGCCGACAAAGGCGACTACCGCGTCGTAAACCTCTCGGAGGGCAACCCCTTCAACGAGACGAGCAACCACACGGCCTACTTCTTCCAAAGCATAGGCGGCTACAACGCGGCGAAGCTCCATCGCTACCAAGACCTCATCGACCGCGTCCTGATGCCGGAGCTGCAAGCTTACGTCATCGCCATCAACGAGGCCGAAGGACAGATGCAGCGCGTCCCGGGCGATTCGCTCGCTCCGATGCTCAACGCGCTGAACGCGAAGTACCTCATCTTCGGTCAGCACGCCAACCAGGTCGTCCGGAACCCCTACGCGGCGGGCAACGGATGGTTCGTGCGCGAGCTGCGCTTCGTTGAGGGCGCTGACGCCGAGATGGCCGCCACGCAACAGTTGCAGCCCAAGCAGGCCGCCGTGGCCGACGCCGCCTACCGCACGGCGCTCTCCGGCACGGCGCTGGATAGCGGCACGGTGCGCCTGACGCGGCGCGAGGCAAACCGCGTGGAATACGACGTCGAGACGCGGCGCGGCGGCGTGGCCGTGCTGAGCGAGGTGTTCTACCCCGGCTGGAGCTGCACCGTGGACGGCAAGGAGACCGCCGTGGGTCGCGTGGACTACGTGCTGCGCGCCGTGCGGGTAGCCCCCGGCAAGCACCACGTCGTCATGACCTACCAGCCCCGCAGTGTAAGGCGCACCGAGGCCGTGGCCTACTGCGCCCTGGCGCTCGTCCTGGCCGGCTTCCTCTTGGCGCTCGTCCTGCCGCTCGTGCGCACGGCGCGGCGCCGCAAGACGTTGGAATAAAAGAAAAAAAGGAGCATACAGCCTTGCCACTACGCACGCAATAGTCTATCTTTGCACCCGCTGCGACGAACGGATCTGCCGCGGCACAAGCTCATTCAACCTTATTCACACACATTTATGTACTTAGACCCAGCTAAGAAGCAAGAGATCTTTGGCAAGTACGGGAAGTCCAACACGGATACCGGCTCCTGCGAGAGCCAGATAGCCTTGTTCTCCTACCGTATTGCCCACCTGACGGAACACGTGAAGGCCAACCGTAAAGATCATACCACTGAACGCGCCCTCGTCATGCTGGTCGGCAAGCGCCGCCGCCTCCTTCGCTACCTGAAGGAGCGCGACATCGAGCGCTACCGCGCCATCATCAAGGCCCTCGGCCTGCGCAAGTAAGGGTACACACTTCCTTCACCCACAAAGCAAAGCCCGCACATCGTCTTTTCCGATGTGCGGGCTTTTTTTGATGCGGCGACGCTTGCGGTCGGCAGAGCCGACCGCCACGAAACGGCACTTCAGCCGGACGGAGCCGGGCGGCGCGTGATTATTGAAGAGGAAAGGGAGCACCCCCCGTCAGCACAACCGTCACCCCTTCAGGATGCGCTTGATGTCGTTGAGCTTATTGAGGGCTTCGAGGGGCGTCAGCGTGTTGACGTCGAGCTGCAGGAGCTGGTCGCGAATCTGCTTGAGCACGGGGTCGTCGAGCTGGAAGAAGCTGAGCTGCACGCCTTCGCCGTCCTCCCGGGGCGTGGCGACGGGCTGCGCGGCGTCGCCGCGTGCGGCGCTGGCTTCCAGGTCGCGCAGCACCTGCTCGGCACGCTTCACGATGGAGGCGGGCATGCCCGCCATGCGCGCCACGTGGATGCCGAAGGAGTGCTCCGTGCCGCCGCGTTGCAGCTTGCGCAGGAAGACGACGCGCCCGCCGACCTCCTTGACGCTGACGTTCCAGTTGCGTATGCGGGGGAAGCGCTTCTCCATCTCGTTGAGCTCGTGGTAGTGGGTGGCGAAGAGCGTGCGGCAGTGGGCGTGGGGCGCCTCGTGAAGATGCTCCACAATGGCCCAGGCGATGGAGATGCCGTCGTAGGTCGACGTGCCGCGACCCAGCTCGTCGAAGAGCACGAGGGAGCGCGGCGTGAGGTTATTCATGATGCTGGCGGCCTCGGTCATCTCGACCATGAAGGTCGATTCGCCCATGGAGATGTTGTCCGTCGCCCCCACGCGGGTGAAGATCTTGTCCACGAGGCCAATGCGGGCACGCTCTGCGGGCACGAAGCTGCCTACCTGGGCGAGCAGGGCGATGAGTGCCGTCTGGCGCAGCAGGGCGGACTTTCCCGCCATGTTGGGCCCCGTGAGGATGATGATTTGCTGGTCGTCCGTATCGAGGCGCACGTCGTTGGGCACGTATTCCTCGCCGGGCGGCATGAGGGTCTCTATGACGGGGTGGCGCCCGGCCTTGATGTCTATCGTAGTGCTCTCGTCCACCTGTGGGCATACGTAGTGGTGCTCCGCTGCGACGGCTGCGAGGGAGCGCAGGCAGTCCAGCTCCGCCACGCCCGCCGCGTCGCGTTGCAAGAGGGCGATGTATTTGGCAGCCTCCTGCACGAGGGCGGCGAAGAGCTGCGTCTCGAGGCTGAGGATGCGCTCTTCGGCGCCGAGGATCTTCTCCTCGTAGTCCTTCAGCTCCTGCGTGATGTATCGCTCGGCCTGCACGAGGGTCTGCTTGCGCGTCCACTCTGCGGGGACGCGGTCCTTGTACGTATTGCGCACCTCGATGTAGTATCCGAAGACGTTGTTGAAGCCTATCTTCAGCGAGGGGATGCCCGTCTCCCGGCTCTCGCGCTCCTGGATGTGGCGCAGGTAGTCCTTGCTGCTTGAGGAGACGGCACGCAGGTCGTCCAGCTCGGCGCTGACGCCGGCGGCAATGACGCCGCCCTTGCCCAGCTGCGCCGGCGGGTCGGGCAGTAGGTCGTGGCCGATGCGCGCTTGCAATTCCCGGCAGGCGTCGAGGCTTTCGGACAGTTGCTCCAAGCCGCCGCCCTCGGTGGCGCGGCAAGCCTCGCGCAACGCTCCGACGGCCTCGAGGGCTACGCGCAGCTGCTGCATCTCGCGCGGCGTGACGCGCCCCACGGCGACCTTCGACGTGAGGCGTTCCAAGTCGCCTATGCGCTCCAGCTGCGCCGTCGCCTCGTCGCGGAAGGCGGGGTCGCGGAAGAAGAGCTCCACGCCGTCCTGCCGCCGACGTATGTCAGAGAGCGAGCGCAGCGGGAAGAGGAGCCAGCGCCGCAGCAGCCGCGCCCCCATGGGCGTCAGCGTGCGGTCCAGGACGTCGAGCAGCGGGCGGCCCTCGTCCGTCAGCGCCTGCACCAGCTCCAGGTTGCGAATGGTGAACTTGTCGAGGCGCACGTAGCGCTCCTCCTCGATGGGCGCGAGGTGCGTGATGTGAGCGGTGCGCGTGTGCTCCGTCTGTTCCAGGTAGCAGAGTATGGCGCCGGCGGCGACGAGGCCGTCCTTGAGGTGCTCCACGCCGAAGCCTTTCAGACTGCTCACGCCGAAATGCTTCAGCAGGCGGCCGCGTGCCGTCTCCGGCGTGAAGGCCCAGTCGTCCAGCTCAAAGACGAAGTATTTCGACCCGAAGAGCCCCTGCAGGCGCGCCTTCTGCCCCCGCACGACGAGCACCTCCTTCGGCGCAAAGCCCGAGAGGAGCTTGTCCACCTCCGCCGGCGTACCCTCGCCCACGAGGAACTCGCCCGTGCTGATGTCCAGCAGCGAGAGCCCCAGCACGGCATGGCCGAAGTGGACGGCGCAGAGGAAGTTGTTCTCACGGCTCTCCAAGGCCGAATCGCCCAGGACGACGCCCGGCGTCACCAGCTCCGTCACGCCGCGCTTCACGAGCTTCTTCGTCAGCTTCGGATCCTCCAGCTGGTCGCATATCGCCACGCGATGCCCCGCACGCACCAGCTTCGGCAGATACGTGTCCAGCGCATGATGCGGGAAGCCCGCCATCTCTATCTGCCCCGTGCGCCCCTTGTTGGAGCGGTGCGTCAGCGTCAAGCCCAAGACGCGCGAGGCCACCACGGCGTCCTGCAGATACGTCTCGTAGAAGTCGCCGCAGCGAAACAGCAGCACGGCGTCGGGGTGCTTCTCCTTCAGCGCGTGAAACTGCCGCATCATGGGCGTTATCTCGTCCTTTGCCATCGTCTCTCTTTCTCTCTTTCTCTCTTTCACGCCTCAGCCTCAGCCACTCTCTCGCCTCAGCTTTAAAGGCAGCCAAAGATACGAAAAAAATACGGGCTGCCCGCACCCCGCCCCGCCTATACCCGCCGGGCTTTCGCCTCTCGCGCGGCGCATCCGACCTATGGCTTCGCACGTCCGACCTATGGCGCGGCGCATCCGGCCTATGGCTTCGCACGTCCGACCTATGGCGCGGCGCATCCGACCTATGGCGCGGCACGTCCGACCTATGGCCTCGCACGTCCGGCGGAGTGCCGGGCGGGAATCATAAAAATATTGTTTTCATCGTTCTTAAATCGATTTATTTCTTCATATTAAATCAGAACAACACCTCTTCGTTATCGTTGCCGGTGGAGTCGAAGAACATGACAGCGTAAACAGGCAAATAAATCGTTTTGCTAACCTGCCTGATTTCTCTTTCATTTGAGAGGACAATGGCAGAATTGACGTGGTAGTCATCATTGTCAATCATATTGTTCAAGGCGCTGTGAATGACATAGTCGCGTCCGGACTTTACCTCTATGGGAAGAATGCTCAAGGCAGAATAGTCGTCAACGAGAAAATCCACCTCGCCCTTCTTTCTGTTGTCGTAATAATATAGTTCATGGCCGTGAGCCTTTAATTCCTGTGCGACAACATTCTCGTATGTCGCTCCGAGGTTGACGCTGCGTTCGTCGTTCAGTATAGGACGTAGGTTGTTGTGGTACAGCTGGGCTGTAAGCATTCCCACGTCATTCATATAGAGTTTCAGCAGGTTCTTCTGCAGGGACTCCTTCAAAGGGTAACGGGGATTTGAGATGGCATGGACTGCAATGGTGATGCCTGAGGATATCAGATACTCGAACTCGGCTGCGTATCTTTCAAAGCGGTCTCCCCGCTTGTCCCGGATGTCCTTTGCCACGATGCGCTTCTTCTTATTTTCCATCTGTGAGGGTATCATGTCATAGATACGCCTGATGAGCAGCTTGCCTCCATTGTCTTCTTCATACTTCGATGCATCCTCCTTGTACAGCCTGTGAATGGCTTCCTGTACTTCCCGAACCTTTACGATGTTGTGTGTATTAAGATAAGTGTTCACGGCATCCGGCATTCCACCAATGAGAAGATACCTGCGGAACAAGTTCATTACACGCTCATGCACAGCCTCAGGAAGAGACTGACGAGAGTTAATCTTGTCACGCATGGCATCAATTGCCTCTTGTCC
>CAZXJS010000028.1:0-31979 GCA_964641085.1 uncultured Prevotellamassilia sp.
ATCGAAACTGGATATCCCTAATTTGGAGGTTTTCAACTTTTACCGGACACCAATATTTAAATATAGCAAAAAGGCCTGCGCTGATGGATGTCGTTTACCCTTCGGCGCAGGCCTTTTCTATGTCCTTCCCTTAGTCTTGCAGCAGGTCGGGGCGCAGGCGTCGGGTGCGCTCCAGGCTTTGTTGCAGCTCCCACTCCTTTATTTTCGCCTCATGTCCGGAGAGCAGGATGTCCGGTACGCGCCATCCTTTGTAATCTGCGGGGCGTGTATAGACAGGTGCCGCCAGCAAGTTGTCTTGGAAGCTGTCGGAGAGTGCGCTCTGCTCGTCGCTGAGCACTCCCGGTACGAGGCGCACGATGGCGTCCGTCATAGCCGCTGCTGCAATCTCGCCACCCGTCAGCACGTAGTCGCCCACGGACACCTCCTTCGTCACAAGGTGTTCCCTGACGCGGTAGTCCACGCCCTTGTAGTGGCCACAAAGTATGATAAGGTTCTTCTTCAGCGAGAGCTCGTTCGCCATGGGTTGGCAGAAGCGTTCGCCGTCCGGCGTGGTGAAGATAACTTCGTCGTAGTCTCGTTCGCTCTTCAGCCGGGTTATGCAAGCGTCTATTGGCTGGCACTGCATCACCATTCCGGCGAAGCCGCCGAAGGGGTAGTCGTCCACGCGGCGGTGCTTGTCCGTCGTGTAGTCGCGCAGGTTGTGCAGGTGTATCTCCACGAGGCCTTTTCGCTGGCCTCGAGCCAAGATGCTGGTGTTCACGAAGCCCTCAAGCATTTCGGGCAGCACGGTGATGATGTCTATACGCATGGTGGGGTGGGGCAAGGTGCCCCCTATTGTTAACGTTCCTGCAAAATTACGCAATTGTTTCCGCTTTTTCTTACTTTTGCGCCGATTGTGACCCGCCAAGTAGGCGGAAAGACCCTACGCTCCCATGGACGAGACGGACAGAATACTCGCGCTGCGCGACGCGCTCCACCGGCACAACTATAACTACTACGTGAAGAATGCGCCGGAGATTTCAGACCGCGAGTTTGACGACCTGATGCACGAGTTGCAGGACTTGGAGACGCGCCACCCGGAACTCTACGACCCCAACTCCCCGACGCAACGCGTAGGCTCCGACTTGGCAGGCGATTTCGAGCAGGTGGCTCACCGCTACCCCATGCTCTCCCTTGGCAACACGTACAACCGCGGCGACGTGGCCGACTTCTACCGCCGCGTCAGCGAAGGGCTGAACGGCGCACCCTTTGAAATTTGTTGTGAACTTAAGTTCGACGGCCTCAGCATCGCCCTGTGGTACGACGATGGCCAGCTGACGCGCGCCGTGACGCGGGGCGACGGTGTGCGGGGCGACGACGTCACCGCCAACGTCCGCACCATCCGCACCGTTCCCCTGCGTCTGCCGCCGGGGCAGGACTGGCCGCGCCATTTCGAGATACGTGGCGAGGTGCTGATGCCCTGGGCCAGCTTCGAAGCCCTCAACGCCGAGCGCGAGCGGCGTGAGGAACCGCTCTTTGCCAATCCTCGCAACGCAGCCAGCGGCACCCTGAAAAGCAAGAACTCGGCCGTCGTGGCGCAACGCCATCTCGACGCCTACCTCTACTACCTTCTGGGCGACGACATACCGGGCGGGAGCCACTACGACAACCTTCAGGCCGCCGCACGCTGGGGCTTCAAAATTTCCAAGGCCATGCGCCTCGTGAAAACCCTTGACGAGGTTTACGCCTATATCGACTATTGGGACACGGAGCGCAAGCAGCTGCCCGTGGCCACGGACGGCATCGTGTTGAAGGTAAACTCTCTGCGGCAGCAGCAGGCGCTTGGCTACACAGCCAAGACCCCCCGTTGGGCCATAGCCTACAAGTTTCAAGCGGAGCGCGCCGAGACCCGACTACTCGCCGTCACCTACCAAGTGGGGCGCACCGGCGCCGTGACACCTGTGGCCAACATGGAACCCGTGCAGCTCGCAGGAACCGTCGTCAAGCGCGCGTCGCTCCATAACGAAGACATCATGCGCCAGCTCGACCTTCACCTGGGCGACAGCGTCTATGTGGAAAAAGCGGGGGAGATTATACCGCAGATTGTGGGCGTAGATACGGCGGCGCGCGGCGCAGACCTCGGACCGCGCGTGGAGTTTATAAAGACGTGCCCCGAGTGTGGAACTCCGCTGGTGCGTTACGAAGGCGAGGCCGCCCACTATTGCCCCAACGACACGGCCTGTCCGCCGCAGCTCAAAGGAAAAGTGGAGCACTACATCTGCCGCGATGCTATGAACATTGACTCTCTGGGTCCGGAGACGGTAGATGACTATTTCGAACGGGGTTGGGTGAAAGACCCGTCTGACTTGTACCGGCTCACGGTGGCCCAGCTTGCCGGCGCAGACCGCAAGCGGCTGAAGTCCGCACAGAAGATAATCGACGGCATAGAGGCTTCGAAGCGCGTCCCCTTCGACCGCGTGCTCTACGCCTTGGGCATACGCTTCGTGGGGAAGGTGGCGGCGCGCGCCATAGCCCGCCACTTCCGCTCCTGGGACGCCCTGCTGGACGCTAAGGCTGACGACTTCCTGCAAATAGAGGGCGTGGGCGACGTCATCGCGGGTAGCGTCTGCGCTTGGAAGGCAGAGGCGCGTAACCTTGCCCTCGTGGAGCGCCTCAGAGCCGTCGGCGTGCAGCTGGAGCTTCCCGAAGCGGCGCACGCCTCCGACGCCTTGGCAGGCAAGTCCATCGTCATCAGCGGCACGTTCCGGCACCATAGCCGCGAGGAGTACAAAGCCCTCATCGACGCCCATGGAGGCAAAAACGTGGGCAGCATATCCGGCAAGACGAGCTTTGTGCTGGCCGGTGCCAACATGGGGCCGACCAAACGGCAGAAGGCAGCCGTGCTCGGCGTTCCCTTGGTCGGCGAGGAAGAGTTCCTCGCCATGATTGGCGCACAGCCAGCACAAGCTGAGCCTACGCTATTCTGAACTCGCTCCGTCCGATGGTGAGACCTTAGGCAAAAAGAAAACCCTTAGGGGCGGCAAGCCCCGAACAGAAGCATATCAACATGAGACACAATCCTTTCAGCGGACTCGGCGTGGCCTTGGCAACGCCTTTCCAGGCCGACGGCGCCGTGGACTACGACGCTCTCGGCTCCTTGATAGAAAGTCTGATTCAGGGAGGCGTAGACTTCCTCTGCATCCTCGGTACTACAGCCGAGACCCCGACGCTCACCGCCGCAGAGAAGGCCGACATACGCCGGGCTGCCGTCCGCGCCGCCGCAGGGCGCGTACCCCTGCTCCTCGGAGCCGGAGGCAACTGCACGCGCCAAGTCTGCGACGACCTGCAAACGCTTGACCTCACCGGCTATCAGGGCGTGCTCATCGTATGCCCCTTTTATAACAAGCCGTCGCAGGAAGGGCTGTACCGGCACTTCAAGGCCGTGGGCCAGGCGTCGCCACTTCCCGTCGTGCTCTACAACGTTCCCGGCCGCACGGGCGTGAACTTGCAGGCAGAGACTACGCTTCGCATCGCGCACGACTGCCCCAACGTCGTAGCCATAAAGGAAGCGAGCGGAAACATCCCGCAGATTGAGGCCATCATCCAAGGCGCCCCCGAGGGCTTCGACGTCCTGAGCGGCGACGACGCCATCACCTACACGCTCCTCGCACTGGGCGCAAAGGGGGTCATAAGTGTCGTCGGAAATGCCTACCCTGCGGAGTTCGCCGATATGGTGCACCGCACGATGCAGGGCGACTTCGCCGGCGGACTGCAACTGCACCGCCGCTTTGCCGGTCTCTACAAACCTCTCTTCGCCGACGGAAACCCCGCAGGCGTGAAGTATCTGCTCGCGCAGCAGGGCAAGGCGCAGAACGTGGTGCGCCTGCCTCTCGTACCCGTGCGGGAAGCGACGGCTGAGGCGCTGCGCCGCTTCGCCGAAGCTTTCTGACGCCTTGCGCATATCATCAGCGCGGGGGGTGGCGCTATCCGCCGGCTCCCGCGCTACGTGTGTCAACACAAAAGCACCGGATATATAGCCTCACGCCCCGTTTGCCCACTGGAACGTCCCGGGAAATCGCTACTTTCCCGGACTTTTTTATTTCTACGTCCGACTTTTTTATTTCTACATCCGACCTAATTATTGTACAGCCGTGGGTTTACAATTGTAAAGCCACGGGTTAACAATTGTAATCCCACGGGTTTACAATTGTAAACCCACGGCTGTACAAAAACTACGTCCGACCTGCAAAAAGATAAGTCCGACCTACGCGGGAATAGGTCAGACTTGTGTGCGATTATCCCGGACGTACCGGCCAGCAAGTGGGACGTGCGCGCGGCGGTAATCCTAAAAAAATATAATGTTTGAGACGAATGGGGGAAAACTCCCGAGCGGAGTTCGGTTTTTCCTTACCTTTGCACCCGCTAAGCGCATGCAGTATGCGTAACAATAAGGAAATAAAAGCTTAAACACACCCAAACGAAAAGTAGATATGAAGAAAATCGCGTTAATGGTGGCCAGTGCGCTGGTTTTGGCCGGATGCGGTAACAAGCAGCAAACGGGCGGTGACGCCGTAGAGAGTTATGCCGTTCTCACGGTGGGCAACTCGTCGGCAAACCTTAGCACGACGTACCCCGCAACGATTAAGGGAACGTCCGACGTAGAGATACGTCCGAAAATCTCCGGTTTCATCACGAAGATATACGTGCAAGAAGGTCAGGACGTGGTGCAGGGGCAGACGCTCTTCACCATAGACGACGTGCAGTACCGGGAAGCAGTGAAATCGGCCGAGGAAAGCGTGAAGCAAGCCGAGCAAAGCGTCAAGACGGCGCAGGAAGCGGTGCGCCAAGCCGAGGCGCAGGTCAACGTGGTCAAGGCAAACATAGCCACCCAGCAGCTGGCCGTGCAGAACAAGAAATTGCTGTATGACAAGAAGATCATAAGCAATTACGACTACGACGCCGCCGTGAACTCCCTGAAGAGTCTGCAGGCTCAGCTGGGTAGCGCGAATGCCAGCGTCTCGAGCGCAAGGGCACAGGTGGGCAGTGCGCAGGCCGCCGTCAGCAGTGCCAAAGCGCAGCTGACCAGTGCGCGCGACAACTTGAGCTATTGCACCGTGAAGGCTCCCGCCACGGGCGTGATAGGTATGCTCCCGCTGAAGGTAGGTGCGCTGGTAAGCCCCAGCATGTCCGAGCCGTTCACCACGGTGAGCAACATAAACCAAGTGAACGTCTATTTCTCCATGACCGAGAAGCAATTGCTGGAAATGACGCGCACGGCAAACGGCGGCGTGCGGGCAGCCATAGACCAGATGCCGCGCGTCACGCTCGTTTTGGCCGACGGTACGACGTATCAGAGCCAAGGTAAGGTGGACGCCGTGGGCGGCGTGATAGACCAGACGACGGGTTCCGTGCAGATGCGAGCCACCTTCGACAACAGCCATCGCATCCTGCGCTCCGGAGGTTCCGGCAGCATACAGGTGCCTCTGAACACGCAGAACGCCATCGTCATCCCGCAAAGTGCTACGACGGAGATACAGGATAAGAAGTACGTCTTCGTGGTCGGCTCCGGAGACAAACTGGAGAGCCGCGAGATACAAGTGGAAGACCAGAACGACGGAACGAACTACGTAGTGAAGTCAGGACTGAACGCAGGCGAGCGCATCGTCATTGAAGGCGTGCAGAACCTGAAGTCGGGCACGAAGATAAAGCCCATCACGCCGGAGGAAGCCGCCAAGAAGCGCGCGCAAGCTCGTCAGGACATTAAAGACGAGAAATTGCCCGGATAAAGAAACAAAAGAGCCGGACAAGCGGTGCGCACGTAGAACGTACGCCCCGCTGCGTCCAGCTCCGACGTCAGCATAACCCCCTAAAAAGGAAGTCCGGCGCACAGGCAGAAGCCCGGCCGGTTTCCCCACTAATCTTTACCGAGAATAATGTCACTTGAAAGATTTATAAAACGCCCGGTGCTCTCGACGGTGATTTCCATCTTCATCGTCCTGCTCGGCATCATCAGCATAACTTCGTTGCCCATCACGCAGTATCCGGACGTGTCGCCCCCAACGGTCAATGTCTCTACGACGTACACCGGCGCTGACGCCCAGACGGTGCTTAACTCCGTCGTAGTGCCGCTTGAGGAGCAGATAAACGGTGTGGAAGGCATGGACTACATGACCTCCACGGCCACAAACACCGGTTCCGCCAGTATCACGATCACCTTCAAGAGCGGTACGGACCCCGACATGGCCGCCGTGAACGTGCAGAACCGCGTCAGCATGGCGACAAGCCTGCTGCCTTCCGAGGTAACGCAGGTCGGCGTCATCACGCGTAAGCGCCAGAACTCCATACTCCTTGTATTCTCCCTCGTTGATGAGAAGGAAAAATACACACAGGAGTTCTTGGAGAACTATGCTAAGATTAACCTGATTCCCCAGGTGCAACGCGTCCAAGGTGTCGGCCAGGCCTTCGTGATGGGTGCTGACTACTCCATGCGAATATGGCTTGACCCGGCAAAGATGGCACAGTATCACTTGATGCCGGCCGACGTGACCAGTGCACTCGCTACGCAGAACATCGAGGCAGCCCCGGGAGCCATCGGCGAACGGGAGAACCAGACTTACCAGTACACCTTGAAATGGCGCGGCCGCCTCTCGACGGAGAAGGAATACGGCGACATCGTCATCAAGGCCGACGCTGACGGGCAGATACTCCGCTTGAAAGACGTGGCACGCTTGGAGCTGGGTCGCTCCACCTATGCCTACGGCGGTAAGGTGAACGGGCACCAGTCTGTCTCGTGCATGGTGTTCCAGCTGGCCGGTACAAATGCCACGGAAACCGTGCAAAACGTGGAGAAGCTCCTCGCGGAGACGCAAGAGACGCTTCCCGAGGGTATGACAATCGTTCAGGCACAGAACGTCAACGACTTCCTCTTCGCTTCGATAAAGGAAGTGATAAAGACACTTATAGAAGCCTTCATCCTCGTCTTCTTAGTGGTGTATGTGTTCCTGCAGGATTTGCGCTCCACGCTGATACCCGCCATTGCCATCCCCGTGTCGCTCATCGGTACGTTCTTGGCGCTGAACATCTTGGGCTTCTCTATCAACTTGTTGACGCTGAATGCCCTCGTGCTGGCCATTGCCATCGTGGTGGACGACGCTATCGTCGTGGTGGAAGGCGTCCATGCGAAGCTGGACCAAGGCTATACTTCAACACGTAAGGCCAGCATTGACGCTATGAACGAGCTGGGCGGCGCCATCGTCAGCATCACGCTCGTCATGATGGCTGTGTTCATCCCCGTGAGCTTCATAGGCGGAACGAGTGGTACGTTCTACCGCCAGTTCGGCCTTACGATGGCCTGCGCCATAGGTTTCTCCGCCTTGAACGCCCTGACGCTCTCGCCTACGCTTTGCGCACTATTCCTGAAACCAAAAGATAAAGAGGATAAAAAGAACGCCACGTTCATTGGGCGCTTCCACACCGCTTTTAATACTGCCTACGACAAGCTTCTGAACAAGTACAAGAGCAGCGTGGTGAAGGTGACGCGCAAGCCTTACCTTACGCTCAGCGCCGTCGTCGTCGGGATAGTAGCGCTTGCTCTCTTGATGAAAGCAACGCCGCAGACGCTAATCCCCAGTGAAGACACCGGCACCATCTTGGGCTCCATAACGCTGCCTCCCGGCACGTCGCAAGATCGCACGGACAAGGTGCTGGATCAGGTGGACAGCATAGTGGCGGCTTGCCCCGCCATACAGAGCCACACCGTCATCTCAGGCTACGCCATGACGGGCGGTGAGGGTCCCAGCTACGGCTCTATCATGGTTAAGCTGAAGCCCTGGAAGGAACGCTCCATGCAGGAAAGCAGCTCCGTGCTTAGCGTAATGTTCCTCCTGAAGGCGCAAGAAGTCGTAAAGGACGCGCAGGTGCTCTTCTTCCAGCCCCCTATGGTTACAGGCTTCGGCGTGACGAACGGCTTCACCTTCTCCATGCAGGATCGCACCGGCGGAGACCTTAACAAGTTCTTCGAAGTAACCCAGAACTTCCTCACCGCGTTGCAGAAGCGACCTGAAATTCAGCAGGCACAGACCTCCTTCAACCCAACCTTCCCGCAGTATCTCGTTGATATAGACGTAGCACAATGTATGAAGGCCGGGCTCACGCCTTCCGACATCTTGACGACGCTTCAAGGCTACTACGGCGGTCTTTACTCCTCGAACTTCAACCGCTTCGGCAAGCTGTACCGCGTCATGATACAGGCAGAACCCAGCCAGCGCGTCAACACCGAGACGCTGAAGAAGATAATGGTGCGCAACGGCTCGGAAATGGCACCTATCACCCAGTTTATGAATATTAAGCGCGTTTACGGCCCGGACAACATCAACCGCTTCAACCTCTATACCTCTATAGACGTGAACGGTATGCCGGCAGACGGCTATACATCGGGACAAGCCATGCAGGCAATAAAGGAAGTAGCCGCAGAGGTGCTGCCGCAAGGCTACAGCTACGAGTACTCCGGCATGAGCCGCGAGGAAAACAGCTCCAGCAACACGACAATAATCATCTTCCTGCTCTGCTTCGTCTTTATCTACCTGTTGCTCTCCGCACAGTACGAGAGTTATCTGCTTCCCTTCGCCGTGCTGCTTTCTGTACCGTTCGGCCTGGCCGGCTCCTTCATCTTTATACAGTTGATGGGCGGACTTAACCACATCATCCCCGTATTTGGTGAAGCACAAAACAATATCTACACGCAGATAGCCCTAATTATGCTGATGGGTCTGCTGGCCAAGAACGCCATACTTATCGTGGAGTACGCCCTTGACCGCCGCAAGATGGGCATGAGCATCACGTGGGCTGCCGTACTCGGTTCCGGCGCCCGCCTCAGGCCTATTCTGATGACGTCTTTCGCCATGGTAATCGGTCTCTTGCCGATGATGTTCTCCTTCGGCGTGGGCGCAAACGGAAACCGCTCCCTTGGAACCACGGCCGTAGGCGGTATGTTTATCGGTATGATTTGCCAAATCTTCGTCGTGCCGTCGCTGTTCGTCATCTTCCAGTATCTGCAGGAAAAGATTAAGCCTATGGAATGGGAAGACATAGACAACACCGACGCCGAGCCCGACATAGAGCAGTACACCCGCCTGGCCCTCGACGATGATACAGACAAAAGCTAATGAAGAACGGAAAGGGAGGGGTGTACGCCCCGGCGTCGACGCCCCTCCCTTCCCTTCTGAAAACGCAACAAGGAAATAAAATGAATAAGATACCTACAATCGGTACGGCCTTGGCACTTTGCGCCTTGTCCCTGGCTTCGTGCAAGAGCCCGAACGGCCTTTTCTCCAACTACGAGCGGCCTGACAGCCTCTCCGTCCCCGACGCGCTCTTCCGCGACACGGTTTCCGACAGCCCCTTAGCAGGCGACACGGCAAGCTTTGGCAATACGCCGTGGCGCGAGGTATTCACCGACCCCCAGCTCCAAGCTCTCATCGAGAAAGCCTTGGCTGCCAACACGGACCTCCGAGAGGCCGACTTAACGGTGCGGCAGGCCGAGCAGAGCCTCAAAGTTTCCCGTTTAGCCTTCTTCCCTACTATTTCGCTCTCGCCACAAGGCACCCTTTCTTCTTGGGACTTCAGCAAGGCTACTAAGACCTATTCCGTGCCCCTTCAGGCCAGCTGGCAGATTGATGCCTTTGGCACGCTGCGAAATGCGAAGAAGCAGAGCCAAATGAGCCTCTATGCCACGCGGGCTACCCGGCAAGCTACGCAGACCGCACTCATTGCCTCCGTAGCCAACTTGTACTACACGCTGGAAATGCTCGACGCGCAGATACGTACCACCGAGGAGACAGCAGAACTGTGGAACAAAAACGTAGAAGCGATGGAGGTGATGTACGAGGCTGCTCTGACCACGGCGCCCGCCCTCTCGCAGGCTCGTGCAAACCGTCTTTCCATCCTCAACACGCTTCCCACGCTTCGCAACAGCGTGCGGCAGACCGAAAACTCCCTATGTGCCATTTTGCACGAGACGTCTCATACGATAGCTCGTGGGAATATTGAGGACGCACAGCTCCCCGAGCAGTTCAGCGCCGGCGTTCCGCTCCAGCTACTCGCTAACCGCCCCGACGTACGTGCTGCCGAGCTGCAAATGGCCTATGCCTATTACGGCGTACTCGGCGCCCGCGGTAATTTCTATCCGCAGATAACGCTCTCCGGTTCCGGCGCATGGACTAACAGTAGCGGCATGGGCATCGTCAACCCCGGCAAAATCTTGGCTAGCGCCGTTGGCTCGCTTGTGCAACCCATTTTCCAAAATGGTAAGTTGCGTGCCAATCTTGAGATAGCCAAGATAGCACAGGAGAAAGCCCAGCTCGACTTTGAGCAAAAGCTTCTCGACGCCGGTAACGAGGTGAGCAACGCGCTTTCCTCCTACCAAGCTGCACGTCTTCGCATTGCAGGCGAGCAGGAGCTCGTAGCACAGTTGCAGCAGACCGTTGACGACACGCAGTACACGTTCCAGCACGACAACAGCGTCTCTTACATCGAAACCCTCACGGCACAGCAAAGCCTTCTCCAGGCGCAGCTCGATCTTATCTCCGACAAACTCGACGCAATACAGGCCGTCATCAGCCTTTACGAGGCACTTGGCGGCGGACGATAATCCCTTAAATACTATGGCAGACAACTTAATAAGCCCCTTGGCCTACGTACACCCTTCGGCTCGCTTGGGGCAAGATGTTAAGGTACATCCCTTCGCTTACATCGACAAGGACGTCGTCGTTGGCGACCGTACCGTCGTTATGGCACACGCTTCGCTACTGGAAGGTGCCGTCATAGGTAGCGACAACTACATTTACCAAAACGCCGTCATCGGCGCAACGCCGCAGAGCTTCCGTTACAAGAATGGCCACCTTACCCACGTGCGCATTGGCAACGGAAACCGCATTCGTGAGAACGTTGTAATAGCCGGTTCCCTCGATGAGGACACGGCTACAACCATTGGCAACGATAACTTCCTTATGGACGGCGTGCACATCTGCCATGACGTTGTTATTGGGAACGACTGCGTGCTGGGTATCTACGCCCAAGTGGCAGGCGACTGTGTCATCGACGACCACGTAGTGCTTTCCTCGGCCGCCATCCTGCAACACCGCGTCCATGTGGGGCGTTACAGCCTGCTCCAAAGCGGATGCCGCGTGCAGAAAGACGTTCCGCCCTACATCATCCTCGGTGGAAACCCAGCTACCTACCACGGTGTCAACAGCCTCGTTCTGGAGAAACAGGGAGAGACCGAGCGTATCCTGCGCCACATTGCCAATGCCTATCGCTTGGTATATACCGGCGGCTTCAGCCTACAAGATGCCGTGATAAAGATCCGAGAGCAAATTCCGAACAGCGAGGAGATTGACACCATTGTCAACTTTATCAAGGGTTCAAAGCGCGGCATCGTTCGGCGGCGTAAGGATGAGGAATGACCGCACTGCTGTACGTCGGCGGCAAGTAATGTTGCCGCAGTTTTTATAGAGTAAAAAAGGGGGCAGGCCTAAGCGGCTTGCCTCTTTTGCGTTGTTGTGCTGGCGTTACTTCCTATTGTCGTATAGTCATAGCCTGATGGCGGTGGGTAAATCCTGCGGACGCTCCACGAGATGCGTTGCGCCCTGCTGTAAGAGGAAGTCGCGGTCGCGAAATCCCCATAGGCACGTCAGGCAAGGCACGCCTGCATGTCTTGCCGTAAGGATGTCCACTTCGGAGTCGCCCACATAGACGCACGTCTCGCGTTTACTCCCCAAACGATCCATGGCAGCCAAAAGTGTGTCGGGGGCGGGCTTTCGCGGCACCGCCGGGCTTGTACCCACGGCCACGTCCACCAGTCCCAAGAAGAAACGCTGCGCCAGTTCCTGCACTGCTGCGTCGCCCTTGTTAGAGACGATAGCCATTTTCACGCCCGCCGCGCGCAGCGTCCGTAGTGCATCTTCCACGCCGTCGTAGGGGCGCGTCGCTTCCAGGCAATGGGCGGTGTAGTAGTCTGAAAATGTGGTGAGCACCTCGCCCACCGTCTTTTGCGGCGTGCTTTTGGGCACCGCTTGACCTATGAGGCCTTGGTATCCATAACCCAAAAAGGTGCGAACCTCCGCTTGGGTGCGCAGGGGCAGGGCGTGAGCCGCGAGGGCGTAGTTCACGCTGTTTGTCAGGTCTTGCAGCGTGTCCAGCAAGGTGCCGTCAAGGTCGAATATAGCCGTGTCAGCCATGTCGAAGTATTCTTTCTGTGTGTGCAAAGGTACGCCAAAAGCCAACCATGCCCAAGCCCGGTCTCGTAGAACGCGGCGTTTTGCAGCCGGATAAAGTAAACGCCCGCAGGGTCAAAGCCTGCGAGCGTTTACTTGCTAAACGTCGGCTTGAGTTGGTTGTTACCAGTCGAGGCCGCGGTAGGTGCGTAAAGCACTCCCGCCGGGACGGAAGAAGTCGTGCCGGTCGTTGTCGTATCGGGCGTAGTCGATGCTGAAACCTACCGAGCCGCTACGTCCCACCTTGAAGTTGCCGCCGGCTGCAAAGCGTTCAGAGGGCGTCCCGTAGTACCATGGATAGCCGTAGTAGCCGTCCGCGTGGTTCTTCAGGAAGTTTTTCTCCGCATAAGCCCAAAGGTTGACGCGTTCGTTGGGACTGTAGAGCACTAGGCCTCGGATGCCTACCTGCGTATCGTTGTAGCCGCCCCAGTTCATGTGGTTGGCGTGGACGCCGGCGGCCACCATGAGCTTGTCGTTCACGGGATAGACGTAGGCAAAGGCCACGCTTTGCCCGAAGCCTACGCCGCGCGGGGCGTGGCTGCCGAAGCCCGCCGTCACGTTCATGGAGAACTGGGCGTTGAAGCCGCTGTGCAGGTGCCAAGCGCCGACGTCCCAGCCTTCTTCGTAAGGCGCCACGGGATCCAGCGTGGGCGAGGGCACTACGAGCAGCGTCTCCGCCGTGTCTGTCTCTGTCGTTTCGTTGGGCTTCTGCGCATCCTCCTGAGCCATCCCCGCGAAGGGGGCGCACAGCAGGACGGCGAACAGGATTTTTCCGAGGTGTAAGGTCATATTTCCCGTTTCTGATGGCAAATATACGGTTTTCTTCGTTCCTTGATGGCGTGGCAGAGTGCTAAATAATGCTTCTTTTCATTACTGCAATGAAATTTCGCGTAAATTTGCCGTTCGCAGCGCTCCACAGTGGCGTTCTGCGGCTATGTTTGGCTTTTCTCTTCTCGAAAAATGACGACGAAGTCCTCTTTTATTCCCCTCCTTATATATATATGTCTATTCGCGAGCTTTTTGCCGGCGCAACACGCTCCGGCGCAGCCTTTGCGTCAATCGCCCTTGCGGTATGTACCGGCCGATAGCGTCGTGCTTTGGGGCAACGACCGCACCAACTTCGTCCGTACAGCCGGCATTGAGGACAGCACGCTCCGCCCGTGTCCCTTGCCGACGCTTTCGGCAAAGCAGGCTCGCCGTGCCTTGCGACGTGGAGTAAACACGCTGGCCGGAGCGGACGCCCTGTTGCCCTGGACGGCAGATGCGCGTTACGGCGCTCGGCAGGAGCAGGTGCTTTTCAACGACCTTCTGCCTCAAGTTAAAGACATCTCGCCCACCAGCCGCGCGGCGGCGCAGACGCTCCTTGACCACACGGCGGCGCTCTACCTCGTTTCTGACTCTGTCGCCTATGTGAACCTTTACATGAACAGTTTCGTTCATCTGCCCTTGGCTACGTGTCAGCCCACCTTAGACCAAATCACGGATATGCCCTTCGGTCCTCGCGTTAAGCTGCGCCTGGGCGGTTTCCGGGGCGGTACGCGCTTCACGCTCTGCCTGCGTCTTCCCGATTGGCAGCGAGCTCCCCTCACCATCTACGTGAACGGGCGCGACGAGGAACTTCCCGTCGTCGGCGGCTACGCGCGAATAGACCGCAGCTGGAATCCCGGTGACGAGGTCTTCTTCGACTTAGACTTTGAAGGGCAAGCCCTCGGCGACGGCACGTGGCGGGTGGGACCGCTGCTCTTCGTGCCCCTCTCTGAGACTGACGCCGCGGCCCACGCGTCTGACGACCTCAACGACAGCGGCCATCCCTACCTCCGCGTGGACGGACGCACGCTCCAACCCCGCATGGACAGCAAAGATTAGCCCCATGAACACACTTGCCAAACAACGTGCGCTGCTCCGCAAGGAGTACGAATATGAGAAACAGGAGTTTCGGCGCGCCACGGAGGTCATGGGCGTGGACCGCAAGGTGAAGCGCGGCGAGTGTTGGTACCCCGTCACCGTGGGGCGCAGCCGCTATAACTCGTTGGATCGGCTGACCGTGGAAATCCTGCGGCAGACCGATACGGACATTGCCCACAACTTCGAGTTCGGACGCAGCGTCTGCTTCTTCACACAGACAGCGGAGGACGCCCTGCGTTACTTGGATTTCACCGCCATAGTGAGCTACGCCGAGGCCGGTCGTATGGTCGTCACGTTGCCCGACGAGCAGGCACTCGCCAAGTTGCGCTTGCTGGAGGCGGGTGGCGTGCAACTGCATTTTGACGAGACGACGTACCGCCTCATGTTCGAAGCCCTGGATCGTGTCATCGCGGCACGCGACAACCGCCTCGCCACGTTGCGCGACATCGTCCACGGACAGACTCCCCTGCGCCTTACGCCGCTTCCCGGGCGCGTCGCGTTGCCGTGGCTCAACCATTCGCAGGAGCAGGCTGTCAACGACGTGCTTGGCGCTCGTGACTTCCTCATCGTCCACGGTCCCCCGGGTACGGGAAAAACGACGACCCTCGTGGAGGCCGTCTCGGAAGTCCTGCGGCGCGAGCCACAAGTGCTGGTCTGTGCGCAGAGCAATACGGCCGTGGATTGGATCAGCGAGCAACTCGCTGACCGCGGCATTTCCGTCTTACGCATAGGCAACCCTACACGTGTGACGGACAAGATGCTGTCCTTTACCTACGAACGGCGCTTTGAGGCGCATCCGGACTACGCAACGCTCTGGCAAATCCGCCGCACCGTGCGCCAGCTGCTCGCTGCGCCGCGGAAGGGCAGGGGAGAGGCTTTTCACCAAAAAATAAACCGTCTGCGCGAGCGGGCCGACGAGCTGGAGGTGCGCATTCGCCATGCTCTCTTCGACGAGGCGCGCGTCGTGGCCTGTACCCTGGCCGGAAGCGCCAACAAGCTCCTCGTGGGACACCACTACCACACCCTCTTCATCGACGAGGCGGCACAAGCCCTCGAAGCGGCCTGCTGGATTGCTGCGGCCAAGGCAGATAGAATTATCTTGGCCGGAGACCACTGCCAGCTGCCGCCCACTGTGAAGTGTCCTGAAGCACTAAGCGGCGGCTTGGGTACGACGCTCATGGAGACGCTGGCGAAGCATCGGCCCGAGTGCGTCCGCTTGCTCACCGTGCAATACCGCATGAACGAGGAGCTGATGCGTTTCCCCTCGGAGTGGTTCTACGAAGGTCGCCTCGTGGCCGATGCCTCCGTGCGCCACCGCTCCCTGCTTGATCTCATCGACGACCCCCTCGTCTGGGTGGACACGACAGACGCTCCCGGTGCTGACACCGGCGCAGCCTACCGCGAGGAGTTCGTTGGCTATAACTACGGACGCCTAAATAAAGCCGAGGCCGCACTGACGCTCAGCACGCTGGAGGCCTACGTCCGCCGCATAGGGCGCAGCCGCATGCTGGAGGAACGGGCCGACTTCGGCATCATCTCGCCTTACCGCGCACAGGTGCAATACCTGCGCCGACTTATCCGCCGCAGTGCCACGCTGAAACCGCTGCTCGGCGCCATCACGGTGAACACGGTCGACGCTTTCCAAGGACAAGAGCGCGACGTCATCCTCGTGAGCCTCGTGCGCGCCAACGACAAGGGGGAGATAGGCTTCCTGCGCGACCTCCGCCGCATGAACGTCGCCATCACCCGTGCCCGCATGAAACTCATCATTCTGGGTTCCGCACAGACGCTCTGCCGCCACCCCTTCTACCGCAAACTCTTCGCCGCCTGCCACCACGAGACACCGGTCGACGGCTCGCAAAAAGGGAAAATCCGGCCATAAGTCCGAGCGATTCGTTTGTAAGTCCGAGCTATTTTTTGTCTAACCGTGGGTTTACAATTGTCTAATCGTGGCTTTACAATTGTCTAACCGTGGCTTTACAATTGTCTAACCACGGGTTTACAATTGTAAACCCGTGGTTAGACAAAACTCAGCTCCGACTTGTGCGTCAAGCCCCGGTATTTATCGGTCAAAAGGTCTGCGCTGTGGGTGGCAATTCCCCGCTTTCGGACGAATGGCAGTGCGCCGATGAAACACCAAGCGTAAGGCGCAAAGCATGAAAACTTTAAAAAAAACTAAAGAGAAGTGTTGGAAAGAGATAAATTCGTAAATTTGGCCACGGAAATACTTCTAACCCCAACTAAATGAAAAGAATTACTTATCTACTCGCGGCCATGGCGCTGGCATCTGCGCCTTGGACCGGAGCGGCTCAAGGTTCGTTCACGCTCAAATCCGAGACGCGCGCCAACCCCGACAACGAGCCCGCTCCCGTGTTTCCCGTACCTTCGGCTCGACAGCTGAAGTGGAACGAAACGGAGTTCTATGGCTTCTTCCATTACGGTATGAACACGTATACCGGTTTGGAATGGGGCAACGGTGACGAGGCCGAAACCAAGTTCGCCCCGACCGCAGCGCCCAACCCCCGGCAGTGGCTTGAAGCCTGCCAGAAAGCCGGTATGAAAGGCGGCATCGCCGTCGTGAAACACCACGACGGGTTCTGCCTTTGGCCCACAAAAACCACCACGCACTGCGTGACGAAAGCCGGCAACACCTACGGCCAGGAAACCAACATTCCGCGCGATTTTGCTGCGGCAGCAAAGGATCTCGGCATGAAGTACGGCTTCTACGTATCCCCCTGGGACCGCAACTCCGCCTACTGGGGGCTTGAAGGATACGCCGACTCCGTATTCTTCCCGCAGTGCGCCGAGCTGGCACAGTACGGATCAGACCAGTTTGAGATGTGGTTCGACGGTGCCACGGGTGGCGGCGGTTACTACGGCGGTTCGAGCAACATCCAACGCAGCATAAGCAACGCTACCATCTACTACGACATTCCCAACCTGCGCGACAGCATCCACAAGATCTGCCCCGAAATCATCCTTTGGGGTGTCGGCGGCGAAGCACGCTGGATAGGCAATGAGGCCGGCTGGGCCGGCGAGACAAACTGGTCAAGCGTAAACACCGGCGGCTCAACTAACGCAGCCATGTACGGCGATGAGAGCGGATGGCAATGGAATGCCGGCGAAAGCGACGCGAAAGCTACCAGTGCAGGTTGGTTCTGGCACAGCGGAGAGAGCGTGAAGAGCGCCGAGACCCTCTTCCAAATGTACCTGGAGACCGTGGGTCGCAACGCAACGCTGATTCTCAACTGCCCGCCCGACCAGTCCGGCAGCCTGCCTACGGCCACCGTGAACCGCCTCACCGAGCTGGGCAATATGATGACCACGCGCCTCGGCACAGACCTGGCCAAGACGGCCACCATCGAAGCCAGCGACACCCGCACGGCCGGAGCCAACCGCAACTACGAGGCTTCCAACATGACCGACGGCGACAAAGACACCTACTGGGCGGCCAGCGACGGCAACAAGACGGCTACGATCACCCTCACTTGGGACGAAGCGCAGACCGTGCACTACGTAAGCCTCATGGAGTACATCAAGCTGGGTCAGAGAATAAAGAGCTTCAAGATTGAGACCACCGCCAACGGCGAGACATGGACCGAACGCGCCCGCAACGTGGAGAAAACCACCGTGGGATACAAGCGAATAATCCCCCTGAACGGCAGCACCAGCAGCAGCTACAACACAGGCTATAGCGTGAAAGGCATACGCATCACTATCACCGATGCCAAAGCTTGCCCCACGCTGCACACCGTCTCTGTTTACTAATCCCACTTAAAGACATAGCCACAATATGAAACTAAGATATATCCTGCCTGTTGCCGCCGCCGCCCTCTGCGCCACGTCGCAGGCACAGACCATCACTTTCGACACGGAGGACTACGCCAGTGTCGGCGTGTACGACACGTGGGAAGACTCCCCGTTCCGCACGGGCGAGCTGACGGGCAATTGCGCCGTCATCCCCAACTTCCTCGGCGAGCCCGACGAGAATGGCGCCTCTGCCGACACCACGAAGAACATCCTGGCCGTGCAGCGCTCCCGCTTCGGCTCCAACACCTTCGGCGCACGCATCGACCTGAAGGAGCCCTTCGAGCTTACCAGCACGGCAAAGTACGTCCAAGTACTCATATATACCCCTAAGCAGAGCCGCGTGATGCTCATCGGCCTTGGAAAACGTCGCGACCGCGCCGGACAAAGCAAGGAAGTCGTGCAGTTCAACGCCCTCGCCCAGGGAAGCATCACCGCAGGGCAGTGGAGCGACGCCATCTTTACCATACAAGGCCATGGCGGCATTGACATCTACAGCCTCGTCGTCGTGCCCGACCTTGAGTCCACTCACGACCTCTCTGCCGACTTCGCAGCCTACATTGACGAAATCCTAATCACCAGCAGCCCCGAGCTGCGCGTCAAGAGTGGTAACTATCCCATCAACGTGGAAGAGAGCTCCGTCTCCACCCGCAGCGACCGCGGTATCCGCGCCGTCGGGCTGGGCACTCAAAGCATCACCGTGCAAACCAGCATAGCCACAGGACAGCCCATCTACTACCAGCGGCTTACTGACGAGTTCCAAGCCAAAGCCGGCGAAACCCTGTCGCCCAGCTTCACGTACACCGGTTCTTGGATGAGCGGCTACACGTACGTTGACTGGGGCATGGACGGCAGCTTCTCCTTCGACATCGACACCGTGAGCCACAAAGCGCTCGCCGGAAGCGACCTCGTCAGCTACTCCTACTACAAAGGCTACAATAGCGCCGGCGAAACCAAGAGCAACGGCAACACGCTCGACATGCCCACCTTCACCGTGCCCGACACCATTGCCAATGGCTTCTACAGAATGCGCTACAAGGTCGATTGGGACTACATAGACGCCGGCGGAAACGGTACGTCGACCAACAACATTATCTCAAACGGCGGCGGCTTCGTCGACACGCGCCTTAACATCCACGGAGACACCATCGTCGTCTCTGACAACCAGCTTAACGGCGAGGTATTGGCGCAGGACGGCTCTAAGCTGAACAACTACCGGCATCCCTTCGGCCAGGCACTCACCGTGCGCGTCGCTCCGGAGAACGGATTCAGCTATAACGGCATCCGCGTGCGCCACGGCCATAACCTGGGCGGCGACAGCCTTATCCACGGCACGCCCCAGTACGTCGACGTGACGTTTACCCGCGACCAGTTCAACGACAACGACGAGTTTACCATCCCCGCACAGTACGTGGACGGCGATATCAACATCTACGGCCTCATTGTAGAGAAGGGAAAGGAAACCCGCTACGTCGACGTGACCTACAACCTCGTTTGGGACGGTAACGTTCGGGAGAGCGCCACCAAGACGCTTGCCACGGGGACGCAGGCTGCCGACAGCATACCGACCTTCTCCGACCTGCCCGACTTTGTCGTCGTTTCGTCGGCTGACTCCATCGTCATAGCCGGCGAGGACACGGTCAACGTCTATGCTACGTGGGAAGGCCCCTTCCTTATCGGCAACACCTACGGCGACGCCTACTGGTACAACCTGGTTCTGCGCAACGCGTACTATCCTGTTTACGCCGCAACGTCCACTCCTAACGTTACGCTGACGACTACGTACAACGAAGAGGACGAGAACGCCGCGTGGGCTTTCCTTGGCAATCCTTTCGATGGCTTTACCATCGTTAACCTCGCCGCCGGTCCCGACGTAGTGTTTCGCGCCGCCTCAGCCGCTTCCGACGGCAATACCGGTGGCAGTACCTATCCCGTACTTTCTGCCGACGCCACTACCTACCCGCATGCTATATGGAAGATTAAGACGAGCACATACGTGTCCGACGGCTTCTATATTGAGGACGAGGAAGGCATAGCCCTGAACTATCGCAATCCAAACCTGGCTTTCTGGACCGGTGGTCGCGGCATAGGCTCCACCTTCTACGTGCTGGATACCGGCTTCCTGCCTACGGGCATCAGCCAGGCCGCTACGGCGGGTTCGCAGAACGGTCTCACGTACGACCTCTCCGGACGTCGCCTCACGGGTAGGCTCTCCCGCGGTCTCTACATCGTAGATGGCCGGAAGATACTCGTCAAGTAAAATGAGGTAAATCCCCCTTCAGCTTTAGCCGGCCGGGACCGCACGGTTCCGGCCGGCTTTTGCAAAGAGACATCCCGCCAATGCATCCGCCCGGATGCCTTATCTATTCAAACAACACCCCTATGTATATTCCCAACAAACCCCTACAACTCCTCTTCGGCCTTGTGGCCCTCGGCCTTCCGGCTTTGGCTTTGGCCGGGAACGGCATGGCTCGCCCCGACGTGGGCGACGAAATCCCCGACACGACCACGGCGGCCGACACGGCGGCAGCGCACGCCTACGCCTTGAACTTCGACCGCGACGCCGACCGCACCTACGCGGCTCGCACCCTTGCCAGCGTCGCCCTCGGCTCACAAACCGTCTCCAACCCTCATCCCGCGAAGATGTACCAAGACCTGACGGCCTTCGCCTTCTCCGCAAAAGCCGGCGAGACCGTGCAGCCCACCTTCAACTACTCCCAGCGCTGGATGCACGGCTACGTGTACCTCGACAAAGGCTCCGACGGCCAGTATTCCGCCTCCGTAAATGAGGACGGCACGCTCCCCGATACGACTGACCTCGTAGCCTACTCCTATTATACCCAGAGCTCGGCCGGCGAAGGCGCCGGATACAACAGCGCAGGCGACGTGCTGAGCGGCAGCGCCATTAACGTGCTCAACCCGCCCGCCTTCACCCTGCCCGACCTGCCCGACGGTTTCTACATGATGCGCTATAAGGTCGATTGGGACTGCATTGACCCGGCCGGCTCCACCGTTGAGAACAACGACATCGTGCGCAATGGCGGCGATATCCTCGACGTCAGGCTGCGCATCTACTCCGGCGATGACGTCCCCGTCAGCGTGCGCGTCAATGCCGAAGGCGGCGAGCTCTATACCCTCGACGGTGACCCCCTCGACGGCTCCACCGCCATCTTGGGGCAAGACCTGAAGTTCCGCCTCCAGGCCGACGAGACCTACAGCCTGCATAGCATCCACGTGCTCCACGGCGTGCTCACCGGCGACAGCCTTATCGGCGGCATAGCCCAACGTGCCACGGCAGAGGTCGCCCTCGCGGCCGACGCAGACGGCATCTATACGCTGCCCGCCTCCGTCGTAGATGGCGACATGGTGCTCACCGTCATCTTCGACCGCCTCGTCTTCAGCGACGAGTTCAACCAGCCCGGCAACATCGTGCCCGACTCCACAAAATGGTCCAGCTCAAAGCGCACCAACGCCACTTGGGCGCGCTTCATCACCGACTCGCGCGACGTCGCCTTCGTTCAGGACTCCGTCCTCGTGCTTCGCTGCTTCGTCAACCCCAACACGACGGGCAGCAGTGACCTCATGCTCTCCGGCGCACAGGAGACGCAGAACAAGTACTCCTTCCTCTACGGCCGCGTAGAGGCTCGCCTGAAGACTAACCTCCACACGGGCAACTTCCCCGCCTTCTGGCTCATGCCCCAGCCGCCCACGGAAGGCTGGCCTTCGGGCGGAGAGATTGACATCTTCGAGAGCATCAACAGCGAGAACCGCTCCTACCACACCGTCCACTCCCACTGGACCTACGACTTAGGCCGGCGCAGCGAGCCGACAAGCTCCGGAAATCGCAGCCTCGACGTAACGCAGTGGCACGTCTATGGACTGGAGTGGGAGCCCGACCAACTCCGCTGGTACATCGACGGAGAGCAAGTCTTCTCCTACTCCAAGAGCACCGACGCCAATGCGCTGAGCAACGGCCAGTGGCCCTTCGACCACCCCTTCTACATCATCCTGAACCAGAGCGTCGGAAACGGTAGCTGGGCCAGTGCGCCCGACACCAGCTACGTCTATGAGACGCAGGTTGACTGGGTGCGCGTCTATCAGACCGAGAGCGCGCCGACCGCCATTCAGCAGGCGCCGACCACAAGCGCCGTAGCGCCCGCCGGCGTCACCTTCGACCTTCAAGGTCGCCGCGTGGCACGTCCCGGCAAGGGGCTGTACATCGTCGATGGCCGCAAGGTGCTGGTCAGGTAACTTCTGCGCCACAGGCTTAACGCCCTACGCTTTTAAAGGCCCGAGGAAGCCCCCGCTTCCCCGGGCTTTTTCGCGCCAAGCCTCCCGATGGCTCGCTGCAAGGCCGCAAAATCGCATTTTAGGTCAGATGTATTTGGAAATAAGTCGGATGTATTTGTTCGTAAGTCCGAGTTATTTGTAAACATTCGGCATCTATTTAAGAATAGTCGGCACTTAATTTTTTTACACCCGTGGGTGTACAATTTTACACCCGTGGGTGTACAATTTTACAGCCGTGGGTGTACAATTTTACACCCGTGGCTGTACAAGAATTAGGTCGGACTTGCGAACGAATAGGTCGGACTTGCGAACGGATACGTCCGAGTTATTTCAAATTAAGTCGGACGTTTTTTTCGTATTTTCAGCCTTCCGGGCGGCTATGAGCGTGAGGCGGGCGGCTTTCCGGGCTGCGCGTTTGCCCTTCTGCGGGGGAAATCGTACTTTTGCGGGAAAACGAAACGATATGGAGTATATAAAGACGGCAATAGATGATGTGTGGATTTGCGAGCCGCGCGTGTTTCCCGACGCACGCGGCTATTTCATGGAGACGTGGCGTCAGTCGGACTTCGACGCGCACATAGGTCACCCCGTGACGTTCGTGCAGGACAACGAATCGCGCTCGTCGCGCGGTGTGTTGCGCGGGTTGCACTATCAGCGGGGCGCGGCGTCGCAGGCCAAGCTGGTGCGCGTGTTGCAAGGGGCGGTGGTCGATGTTGCCGTGGACCTGCGGCACAGCTCGCCCACGTTCGGGCAGCACGTGGCCGTGGAGCTGACGGCTGAGAATAAGCGGCAGCTCTTCATCCCGCGCGGCTTTGCCCACGGGTTTCAGGTGCTCTCCGACGTGGCCGTCTTCGCCTACAAGGTGGACAACGTGTATGCGCCCGAGACGGAGGCCTCTATCCGCTATGACGACCCCGAGCTGGGCATCCGCTGGCCCATCAGCGACCCTGCGGAGGTGTTGCTCTCCGAGAAAGACTTGCAGCGTGCCGTCTCCTTCGCCGAGGCGGAGAAGTTCTGACGCCGCGCGGATATAAGCCTGCCTTTTAGAAATACGTCATGGAGAAAATCCGAAACTTCTGCATCATAGCCCACATAGACCATGGCAAGAGCACGCTGGCCGACCGCCTGCTGGAGCGCACGCGGACTACGCGCGTGGACGAGGCGCAGGTGCTTGACGACATGGACTTGGAGCGCGAGCGGGGCATAACCATTAAGAGCCACGCCATACAGATGGACTACACGCTGGACGGCGTGGGCTACGTGCTGAACCTTATCGACACGCCGGGGCACGTTGACTTCAGCTACGAGGTCTCGCGCTCCATCGCGGCCTGCGAGGGCTGCCTGCTGCTGGTAGATGCCACGCAGGGCGTCCAGGCACAGACCATCTCGAACCTATACATGGCCTTGGAGCACGACCTTGAGGTGATTCCCGTGCTTTCCAAGTGCGACATGGTGAACGCCATGCCGGAGCAGGTGGAGGACGAGGTGATAGAACTCCTGGGCTGCCGGCGCGAAGAAATCCTGCGCACGAGCGGAAAGACGGGAGAGGGCGTCGACGACGTGCTGCGCGCCATCGTGGAGCGCATCCCCGCGCCGCGGGGTGACGAGCAGGCGCCGCTGCAAGCCATGATTTTCGACTCCGTGTTTAACCCCTTCCGCGGCATCATAGCTTACTTCAAAATTGCAAACGGCTCAATCCACCGGGGCGAGGAGGTAGTCTTCTTCAACACGCACCAGCGCTACGTGGCCGACGAGGTAGGCGTCTTGAAGATGGAGCTATCGCCGCGCCCGGAGCTTCACTGCGGCGACGTGGGCTACATCGTGAGCGGCATAAAGAAAGCTACGGAGGTGAAGGTGGGAGACACCATCACGTCCGTGGCCAACCCGTGCGCACAGGCCATAGCGGGCTTCGAAGAAGTGAAACCCATGGTCTTCGCCGGCCTTTACCCCATCGAGACGGAGGACTTTGAGAACCTGCGCGCCAGTCTGGAGAAGTTGCAACTCAACGACGCGTCGCTCACGTTTGCCCCGGAGTCGTCCGTAGCCCTGGGTTTCGGGTTCCGCTGTGGCTTCCTGGGACTGCTCCACATGGACATAGTGCAGGAGAGGTTAGACCGGGAGTTTGGCATGAACGTGATAACGACCGTCCCGAACGTGAGCTATCGCGTCTATGACAAACGTGGGAAACTGACGGAAGTACACAATCCCGCCGGGATGCCCGAGCAGGGAGACATAGAGCGCATCGAGGAACCCTATATCCGCGCCTCAATCATCACGAAGTCCGAGTTCATCGGCTCCATCATGACGCTGTGCCTCGGCAAGCGGGGCGAGCTGGTGAAACAGGAGTACGTCAGCGGCGACCGCCTGGAGCTGTTCTACGACATGCCGCTGGCCGAAATCGTCATCGACTTCTACGACAAGCTCAAGAGCATCTCGAAGGGCTACGCCTCCTTTGACTATCACGCCATAGGCTATCGGCCCTCGCGCCTCGTAAAGCTGGACATCCTGCTGAACGGGGAACCTGTCGACGCCCTGTCCACGCTGACGCATATAGACAACGCCGTCACCTTCGGCCGCCGCATGTGCGAGAAACTCAAGGAGCTGCTGCCCCGCCAACAGTTTGATATTGCCATACAGGCCGCCATCGGGGCGAAGGTTATAGCCCGCGAGACGGTGAAACAGGTGCGCAAGGACGTCACAGCCAAGTGCTACGGCGGCGACATCAGCCGCAAGCGGAAGCTACTCGAGAAGCAGAAGCGCGGAAAGAAGCGTATGAAGCAGATAGGCAACGTGCAGGTGCCGCAGAAGGCCTTCCTCGCCGTGCTGAAGCTGGACTGAGCGGCAGCAAAGCCGACGTACGTACCCATAACCCCCGGAGAGAAATGAAAGTCGCCATCCTGCGCTACAACGCGGGCAATATATACTCCGTCGTCCACGCCCTGAAGCGCCTTGGCGTGGAAGCCGTGCTGACCGACGACGCGGCGGAAATCCGCAGCGCCGACCGCGTAGTCTTTCCCGGCCAGGGCGAGGCCGCTACGACCATGGCGGCGCTGCGCGCGAACGGGCTGGACAAGCTCATCCCCACGTTGCGCCAGCCCGTCTTGGGGATATGCATCGGCATGCAGCTCATGTGTGCGCGCAGCGAGGAGGGCGACACCCCGTGCTTAGGCATATTCCCCGATGTCAGCGTCAGGCGCTTCGCTCCCCGCACGGCGGAAGACAAGGTGCCCCACATGGGTTGGAACACGTTGCAGGCGCCCGCCGACAGCCTCTTCCGGGGCGTCGACGAAGGCGCTTTCGTTTATTACATCCATAGCTTCTACGTCCCGCAGTGCGACTTCACCATCGCTACGACCGAGTATTGCGGCACGAGCTACTCCGCAGCGTTGCGCCGCGGCAACTTCCGCGCCGTCCAGTTCCACCCCGAAAAGAGCGGAAGCGTTGGAGAAACCATTCTCCGCAACTTCCTGGACGACACGCCTGACCCTACACATTATATATAGTATATGCAAAGCGACGAAGCGCCCCGCGCGGCGCACAGCATAGAGCTAATACCCGCCATCGACGTCATAAGCGGCCGCATAGTGCGCCTGACGCATGGTGACTACGCTACCGAGAAAGCTTACGGCGACGACCCGCTCGACATAGCCAAGCGCTTCGCCGACCTCGGTTTCCGGCGTCTCCATCTCGTTGACCTGGACGGCGCCCGCAGTCAGCACGTCGTGAATTGGCGCGTCCTGGAACGCATCGCCTCCCACACATCGCTCGCCATCGACTTTGGCGGCGGCATGAAGTCGGAGGCCGACCTGCGTGCAGCGTTCGAAAACGGCGCCGGGTGGGTCACCGTGGGCAGCCTCGCGGCCACAGCGCCCGACACGCTCCGCGCTTGGGCCGACAAGTACGGCGCGCACCGCTTCATCATAGGCGCTGACGTCAGCGGAGACGAGATAAAAATCAACGGCTGGACGCAAGGCGGCGGCACTCGCCTGTTGCCTTTCCTCAAAAGCTACTATGACAACGGATTGAAGCACTTCCTCTGCACGGACATCGGACGTGACGGCACGCTGGAAGGCCCCAACGTGGCGCTCTACCGAGACGTCATGGCGCAGTTGCCCGAAAGCCGCCTGATAGCCAGTGGCGGCGTCGGCTCGGAGGCCGACATCGCTGCGCTCCAGGCCGCCGGCATTCCCGCCGTAGTATTTGGCAAAGCCATATACGAAGGCCGCCTCAGCCTGGAGGCACTTGCTCGCAAATACCTGTACTGATGCTGGCCAAGAGAATTATTCCCTGCCTTGACGTAAAGGACGGACAAACCGTTAAAGGCACGAACTTCGTGAACCTGCGGCAGGCGGGCGACCCCGTGGCGCTTGGAAAAGCTTACAGCGCGCAGGGCGCCGACGAGCTGGTGTTCTTAGACATCACGGCGAGCCACGAAGGGCGCCGCACGTTCACCCAAATGGTCAGCCGCGTGGCGGCGGAGCTGTCTATCCCGTTCACCGTAGGCGGCGGCGTCAACGAGCTGTCCGACGTAGAGCGTCTGCTCGAGGCGGGCGCCGATAAGGTCAGCGTCAACAGCGCCGCGCTGCGCCGCCCCGGCTTGATAGACGAAATTGCGTCGCACTTCGGCTCGCAGGTCTTGGTCTGCGCCATCGATGCGCGGCAGGAGGCTGACGGCACGTGGCGATGCTACCTCAACGGGGGGCGTGTGCCGACGGAGCGGACGCTCTTCGAGTGGGCCGGCGAGGCCGCGGCGCGCGGTGCGGGCGAGATACTCTTCACCAGCATGAACCACGACGGCGTCAAGCACGGCTTTGCCAACGACGCCTTGGCCGCGCTGCACCGCCTCGTGCCGATACCCGTCATTGCCAGCGGCGGAGCGGGCGCCATGTCGCATTTTTGCGACGCTTTCTGCGACGGCCTGGCCGATGCAGCCTTGGCCGCCAGCGTTTTCCACTTCGGAGAAATCCGCATCCCCGACCTCAAGCGCTACCTCCGCGACGCGGGCATCGCCGTCCGCCTGTAAGTCGGCCGGAAGTGCCGATGAGTCTTTCTTACGCCTAATTTTTACGCCATGAAACGGCACCTACACCTTTATATATTCCTCTCCGCCCTCTTTGCGGCGCAGCTCTGCACCCCCGGCCGCCTTGCCGCGCAGGCCAACGACTTTGCGGCGCTCTTCAGCTTGTTCAAAAAAGCCGCTACGTTCGACTACGATTTCCCTCGCGAGAAGGTGTACGTCCACATGGACAACAACGCTTATCAAGAAGGCGACACGCTGTGGTTTAAAGCTTACGTGGTGCGTGCTTCCAGCCTGAAACCGGAACCCCTGAGCCGAGTTCTTTACGCAGAGCTCTTAAATGCTGACGGCTCGCTGGTACAGCGCCACTTGCTACGTATCGACAGCGCGGGCGGAGCTGCGGGGCAATTTATCCTAAATCTGCCCGTGCGGCGTGGCTACTACGAGGTGCGAGCCTACACCCGGGAGATGACGAATTGGGGCTCGGAGGCCTGTTTCAGCCGCGTCGTTCCCGTCTTTGAGCGACGGGCGGAGGCGGACGGCACGTCGGACCTGAACATATATAAGCCCGAGCAAGAGTCCGACCTCATGCCCCGACATCCGCGTCCTTACCACTTCGGCCGCTCCGGCGACGTGCGGCTCCAGCTTTTCCCCGAGGGCGGCAGCCGCGTGGAAGGCTTGGCGCAGGTCATCGCCTACAAGCTGACGGACGGGCGGGGCGCACCGCTCGACGAAGCGGTCTCCGTGGTGGCCGGTGGCGAGGTCGTGGCTCACAGCCGCCCTGTGCACGAGGGCATGGGGCATTTCCTGCTGCCCGGCAACGCTTCCGACGCTTATGTGGAGGTTTCCGGCAAACGCTTCAGCCTGCCTGCCGCCGGCGGGGGCGATTACGTCATCCACGTGGAACCCGCTGCGGCCGACGGCACGACGAGTGTCATCGTGCAGCGCCGTGCCGAGGCCGCGCCGCGCCTGCTTGGCCTGGCCGTGACGTGCCGTGAGGAGGTGTGCTACTTTGATACGCTCACGGTGGACGCCGCTGCCGTCCAGCTGGACTTGCCTGCGGCAGCCTTCCGTGGCGGCGTGAACCGTTTGGAACTCTTCGACGCCACGGGTCACAGTCTTGCCCGCCGCTTGCTTTGGCGTGGCACGGCGCGCCCCGGCGTTTCGCTGCGCGTGTTGCAGAATGCGGCGGCCTACGACGCCTTTGCGCCCGTCGCCTTGGAACTTTACGCCACGGATGCCCAAGGTCGCCCCGTGCAGACCCGCTTCTCCTTGGCCGTGCGCGACGCTGCGGGGCAGCTCACCGGCAGTACGGAGGACGCCGTGCAGGTTGACATGCTCCTGTCCTCGGAACTGCGCGGCTATGTGCACCGCCCCGGCTGGTACTTCCGCCCTGACGTCCCGCAAACCCGACGCCTGCAGGCGCTCGATGACCTCCTGCTCGTCCAGGGCTGGTCTGCCAATCCCTTCAGCGTGATGAACGGCACGGACACCTTCCGCCTGAAGCAGCCCATAGAAGATAAGCTGACGCTCAACGGACACGTCTATCGCGACAACGACAAGCGCCAGCCCTATCCCGGACTTGACCTCTCGCTAAAGATGTACACGCGCACCGGCGGCGCTTTGGAGGGCGAGGCACGTACCGACTCCTTGGGCGCCTTCGCCTTCCAGTCCAACGTAGATTACTACGGCGACTGGATAGCTATGCTCACGACGCGCAACGAGCGGGGAAAGAAGAAGTGGAGCCGCGTCGCGCTGGACCGCTGGTTCGTCGTGCCGCCCCGTGCCTATGCTTACGAGGAGTTTCAGCTCGTCCCGCCCGCCGCCGCGTCGGACTCGGCGATTGCCACGTCTCCGACGCCCGAGACGTTTACCTGGGTGGACACGCTGGAGCGCTTCGTCCCGACGGATCTCGCCCAAGCCACCGTCACCCGGCAGCACCGCTACCGCGGCCTCACGGGCGGGCGCTATACCTACAACGGCGGAGAGCGCGCCGGGATGCGCAAGGCAGACATCTACTACAACATAGAGCGCGAGGTAGAAATTCTGAAGGACCGTGGCGACGCCGTAGGCACCATCTGGGACTTGCTGGCCAGCATTGACGACGCTTTCGACTACGACCACAGCCTCGACGGCTACGACCCCGTGGAGGGAAACCACGCTTATGCCGACCAAATAAGCAGCGAGACGCTCAAGCGCGAGGGCTCCACCGACCCCGGCGTAGATGCCTCCACCATGTCCAGCGCCAACGGCCCCGTGTTCGACTACCAGAAGGTGATGTACAAGAACCGAACTATTGCCGACGTCTTTCTGAACAACCAAGACAATAACTACCTTCTCGCCAACGTCATTTGGGCAGACGAGATAAAGTCTGTCGTTATCATGCACGGCCGCGCCAAGTGGCAAGGCTTTGCCAGCGACCTGACGAAGGTGGGCACGGGCGACGATGCCGTCTTTCTCTACGAGCGGCCGGACTATATGTACTTCCAAACGAAGCGCGGCGTGGACAAACGCATGGTGCAGGGCTACACGCAGCCGCTCCCCTTCGCCGCGCCGAGCTACAACGGCCTGGACCTGCCCAACGATGCCGACCTGCGCCGCACGCTCTACTGGAACCCCGACGTCACGACCGACGAGCAGGGCAAGGCAACGGCCGTGTTTTTCTCCAACGCCCGTCCCGACGTGCGCCTCTCCATCTCGGCGCGCGGCGTAACGTCCGCAGGCCAGTTCATCGACTACGAGCGCTGAACCCGCTCCCTTTCGTCCCATTTTAAAGCCCTGTCTCCGCTCGGAGGCGGGGCTTTAAAGTGCCCCAAAGCCGTTCAGATTTTTTTTAGGCCGTATCTAAATCGTATTCAGGTAGTATCTGAAGAGCATTTAGGTAGTATCTGAATCGTATTTAGGTAGTATCTGAATCGTATTTAGGTAGTACCTGAATGCCATTTAGGTGGCACCTAAATTTTGGCAGGAGCGGTGTGGGCGTAAAAAAGAGGCCGACGCTGTGCCGCGCGGCCTCCTTTCGGTTGTGGGGATGGGGTGTCAGCTTGTCCGACGGGCTTCTAAAGCACGCCCTGCGCCATCATGGCGTTGGCCACCTTCATGAAGCCCGCGATGTTTGCCCCGCGCACGTAGTCGATGCGCCCGTCGGGCTGCCGCCCGTACTTGACGCACTGCGCATGAACGGCCGCCATGATTTGGTGTAACCTGCGGTCCACCTCCTCCGCCGTCCAGTAGATGTGCATGGCGTTTTGTGTCATCTCCAAGCCGCTTGTCGCCACGCCGCCGCTGTTTACGGCCTTCCCGGGTGCGAAGGGCGTGCCGTGAGCTTGGAAGTATTCGATGGCCTCGGCGGTGCAGCCCATGTTGCTTACCTCGGCCACGCAGCTGACGCCGTTCTCCACGAGGCTACGAGCGTCGTTCTCGTCCAGCTCGTTCTGCGTGGCGCACGGCATGGCAATGTCAGCCTTCACCTCCCAAGGCTTGCGCCCGGCCACGAAGCGTGCGCCGGGGAACCGCTCGGCATAAGGGGCGCAGATGTCCTCGCCCGTGGCGCGCAGCTCCAACATATACTCGTTCTTCTCCCCACTTATGCCTTCGGGGTCGTATATGTATCCGTCGGGACCACTGATGGTGACGACCTTAGCGCCCAGCTGCGTGAGCTTCTGTACGGCACCCCACGCCACGTTGCCGAAGCCGGAGACGGCTACCGTCTTTCCGGCCAGCTCCATGCCGCAGTCCGCCATCATTTGCTCCAAGAAGTAGCACGCCCCGTAGCCCGTAGCCTCCGGCCGCAGGATGCTGCCGCCGTATTCGTGCCCCTTGCCCGTGAAGGTGCCCGTGTGCTCGTGCGTCAGCTTCTTGTACATGCCAAACATGTACCCCACCTCGCGTCCGCCCACGCCGATGTCGCCCGCGGGGACGTCCATGTCCGGTCCCAGCACCTTGTGAGCTTCCAGCATGAAGGCTTGGCAGAAGCGCATCACCTCGGCGTCACTCTTCCCCTTGGGGTTGAAGTCGCTGCCGCCCTTTGCGCCGCCCATGGGGAGCGTGGTGAGCGCGTTCTTAAACGTCTGTTCAAATCCCAGGAACTTCAGGATAGACAGCGTGACGGAGGGGTGGAAACGCATGCCGCCTTTGTAGGGGCCTATGGCGTTGTTGAACTGCACGCGGTAGCCCAGGTTCACGTGGACCTCGCCGCGGTCGTCCGTCCAAGGCACGCGAAACGTCAGTATGCGGTCGGGCTCCACCAGCCGCTCCACTATCTTCGCGCGCTCAAACTCCGGATGAGCGTTGTAAACGTCTTCTACGGATTGCAGCACCTCGCGCACGGCCTGCAAATACTCCTGTTCGCCGGGGTGCTTCGCTTCGAGCGCCCGCATCACTTCTTCAGTTTTCATTATGTCTTTTTTATTTTCTTGGGAAAACGGTTTCCGCGACAAATGTAGGCCTTAAAAACGTTTACCCCAAGCCGCGCGGCGTAAATCTTCCCTTTCCCCGCCGCTTCCCGGCCCTACCGCCCGATACAGCTCCGCCTCCCGCCTTGCCGCGAGCGCCAACGCCGCGCCGCAGCACGGCCTGCTCACTAATAAGCGGGACTTCGTTTTTCGTACGTCCGACCTGTCAGCTGATACGTCCGACCTGTCAGCTGATACGTCCGACCTGTCAGCTGATACGTCCGACCTGTCAGCTGATACGTCCGACCTGTCAGC
>CAZXJS010000029.1:0-28860 GCA_964641085.1 uncultured Prevotellamassilia sp.
CCGACCTGTCAGCTGATACGTCCGACCTGTCAGCTGATACGTCCGACCTGTCAGCCGGTACGTCCGACCTGCTGAGAAACAGCCGGGGTATGTCGCCCGCCGACCGAGGAATGGCGTAGTGCGGTCGGCACGGTCGGGTAGGGACGTGGCAGAAAGAAAAAAAGGCTGGGTATTTGCGTTTTGAAAAGGTTTTTCTAATTTTGCACGCCGATTATTACCCAAGCAGCGCCTTAGCACTGCGCACCTGCACGTCGCAGCAGTTCGCCTTTGGCCGGGCGGGCAGCTCACCGGGGCGGCAGGTAAAAACAAGTAGTAACACACTAAAAGTAAACAAAAGAGTGGACACTTTAAGTTACAAGACCGTATCCGCCAATAAGGAGACGGCGCAGAAGGAATGGGTCGTCGTGGACGCCACGGACCAAGTCCTGGGACGCCTTGGCGCGAAGGTGGCCAAGCTGCTCCGCGGCAAGTACAAGCCCAACTTTACGCCCCACGTGGACTGCGGCGACAACGTCATCATCATCAACGCTGACAAAGTGCGCCTCACGGGGAAGAAACTCACCGACCGCATCTACTACAGCTACACAGGCTACCCCGGCGGGCAGCGTACGCAGACGCCTGCCAGCATCCTGGCCAAGCCCAACGGCGCAGACCGCCTGCTTCACCGCGTGGTGAAGGGCATGCTCCCGAAGAACCGACTTGGCGCAAAGCTTCTCGGCAACCTCTACGTATATCCCGGAGCTGAGCACCCCCACGAGGCGCAGAGCCCCCGCGTCATAGACATCAACCAGTACAAGTAAAAACGTACATCACCCTATGGACACCATAAACGCATTAGGTCGGCGAAAGAGCGCCGTAGCCCGCGTCTACCTCACGGAAGGCACCGGGAAGATAACCATCAACAAGCGGGATATCAGCGAATACTTCGCCTCGCCCATCCTGCAGTACGTCGTTAAGCAACCGCTGCAGCTCCTTGACGTCGCAGAGAAGTACGACATCAAAGCAAACCTCGACGGTGGCGGCTACACCGGGCAGAGCCAAGCGCTGCGCCTGGCCATTGCCCGCGCACTGGTGAAGATAAACGCCGAAGACAAACCCGCCCTGCGCAAAGAAGGCTTTATGACGCGCGACTCCCGCGCCGTGGAGCGCAAGAAGCCGGGACGTCCCAAGGCACGTCGTCGCTTCCAGTTCAGCAAGCGTTGACCTGCAACGCGCCGGGACAACAGTTTAGCATCTAAACCGGCAGGACACGCCCCGAGGCTTTGCCCCCGAGGCGTCTACCCGCCGGCTGGTTGGACACAAGCCCACGCGGCTCACAACTAAGAAGAAAGTAAACCACAACACAAACCATGTCAAGAACCAATTTTGAGACCTTGCTCAAGGCAGGCTGCCACTTCGGCCACCTTAAGCGCAAATGGAACCCCGCCATGGCGCCCTACATCTTCATGGAGCGCAACGGCATCCACATCATTGACCTCAACAAGACCGTAGCCCAGATTGACCAAGCCGCGGAAGCCCTGAAGCAATTCGCACGCTCCGGAAAGCGCATCCTTTTCGTAGCCACGAAGAAGCAGGCAAAGGACATCGTGGCCGAGAAAGCCGCCGCAGTAGGCATGCCCTACGTCACGGAGCGCTGGCCGGGCGGCATGCTCACCAACTTCCCCACGATACGCAAAGCCGTGAAGAAGATGAGCAACATCGACAAGCTGATGGCCGACGGTACGTACTCGAACCTCTCGAAGCGGGAAATCCTGCAAATCTCCCGTCAGCGCGCCAAGCTGGAGAAGAACCTCGGCTCCATCGCTGACATGAAGACGCTGCCCGGCGCCCTCTTCGTGGTCGACGTCATGAAGGAGCACATCGCCGTGAAGGAGGCTCAGCGCTTGGGCATACCCATCGTAGGCATCGTTGATACGAACTCCAACCCCGAGACGGTGGACTTCGTCATCCCTGCCAACGACGACGCGAAGGAAAGCATTGAGGTCATCGTCAGCGCCTGCACCGACGCCATCGCTGAAGGCCTTGCCGAGCGCAAAGCCGAGCGTGCAGACCAGGAAGCCCAGGAGAAGCAAGAGGGCGAGAAGGCTCCCCGCAAGCGCGAACGCCGTGCCCGCGTAGCTCGTACGCCCGAAACTACTGTTGAAGCACCCGCAGAGGCTCCCGCAGCAGAGGCTCCCGCTGCTGAAGCACCCGCAGAGGCTCCCGCAGCGGAATAAGCACCGCACAAACCCTTACTAACAAACCGTAAACACTATGGCAGTATCTATAGAAGAAATAAAGAAGCTGCGCACCCTGACCGGCGCGGGCCTGGGCGACTGCAAGAAAGCACTCACCGAGGCTAACGGCGACATGGAGGCGGCCATCGAAATCATACGTAAGAAAGGACAGGCCGTAGCCGCCAAGCGCTCCGACCGCGAGACGAGCAACGGCTGCGTACTCGTGAAGGTAGCCGACGGCTTCGCCGCCATGATAGCCCTAAAGTGCGAGACGGACTTCGTTGCCGCCAACAAGGACTTCATCGCCCTGACGCAGCAAATCCTCGACGCCGCCGTGGCCGCCAAGGCCAAGACGCTGGACGAGGTTAAGGCGCTCCCCTTGGGCAATGGCACCGTACAAGACGCCGTTACCGACCGCAGCGGCATCACGGGAGAGAAGATGGAGCTCGACGGCTACCTGACGCTCGAAGGAGAGAACATCTACACGTACAACCACATGGGGCGCAACACGCTTTGCACCATGGTACAGCTCAACAAGCCCGCCGAAGAACAGGGCCACGCCCTGACGATGCAGGTTGCGGCCATGAGCCCCATTTCCATCAGTGAGGCCGACGTTCCTGCCTCCGTTCTGGAAGAGGAGAAGCGCGTTGCCGTGGAGAAGACGCGTGAGGAGCAGGTCAACAAGGCCGTAGAAGCCGCTCTCAAGAAGGCCGGCTACAACCTCTACATCGCCGAGAGCGAGGAGCACCTCGAAGAAGGCATCCGCAAAGGCAACATCACCGAGGCCGACGCCGAAGCCATCCGCCAGCTGAAGAAGGAGACGGCCGAGAAGAAGGCCGCCAACCTGCCGGAGCAACTGATTGAGAACATCGCAAAGGGACGTCTGAACAAATTCTTCAAGGACAGCACGCTGCTGAACCAAGAATTCATACAAGACAGCAAGCAGACCGTAGCGCAATACTTGCATGCGGCCGACAAGGAGCTGACCGTAACGGCCTTCCGCCGCTATACGCTCCGCGCCGAGTAAGCCGCTGCCGCTCCGATGCGGAATAAACTTAGAGGGGTTGTGCCAATGACGTGGCGCAACCCCTTTTTCGATGCCTTGTTCCGCCCCGCTGATGGCTGCGGGGTAGGGGGCGCGGCGCAAAATTACCCAACGCACGGGCGCCTAATACCTATAAAAGGGTAGGCTGCCGGTGCGCCTTTGGCACGCTTTTTCCTAAGAATAAGGGCAGTAAGAATGTAACTTTAAAAACGAAAAGGAAATGAAGAGAATTGTCTTAATCCGCCATGGCGAGAGCCAATGGAACATGGAAAACCGGTTCACGGGCTGGACGAACGTGGACCTGACGGAAAAAGGGGAGCGCGAGGCGCACGAGGCAGGCGCCCTGCTCAAGAAGGAAGGCTTCCGCTTCGACGTGGCCTACACCTCGTATCTGAAGCGCGCTGTAAAGACGCTTAACGCCGTTCTGGACGAGATGGACTTGGACTGGATACCCGTCAAAAAGACATGGCGGCTTAACGAGAAGCACTACGGCATGCTTCAAGGCCTGAACAAGGCTGAGACGGCGGCTAAATACGGCGATGAGCAGGTTCACGTTTGGCGTAGGAGCTACGACGTGGCGCCTCACGCGCTGCCGGCTGACGGCACGGGGAGCGCGCTGGCCGACGCACGGTATGTCGGCGTACCCAAGCAGTACCTGCCTCAGACGGAGAGCCTGAAGGACTGCATCGCTCGCGTCATGCCTTACTGGGAGTGCGAGATATTCCCGAAGCTGCGCGAGGTGGACAACATCGTAGTGGCTGCGCATGGGAACAGCTTGCGGGGTATCGTGAAGCACCTGAAGCATATCAGCGACCAGGATATTTCTGCGCTCAACATACCGACGGCTACGCCTTACGTCTTCGAGTTTGACGACGAATTGAACTTAGTTCGCGACTACTACCTGGGCGACGCCGAGGAGATAAAGCGCAAGCAGCAGGCCGTAGCGAACCAGGGGAAGGCGAAGTAACGCCCCCCGGCTACATACAGGAAGTGCCCCTCCGGAACTGCAAGGCGGTTTCGGAGGGGCACTGCCGATTTATCGGAGCAAAAGCCCCACGACGCAGAGCACGGCGAAGAGCAGGATGTTGCGAGCCGTCATGCCGAGGACGCTGTTCAGGGCTCGCCCGCTGCCAATGCGCACCATGGTGCGCCAAGCGGCGAGGTGTGCGGGGACGTAAAGGAGTACGAGAAGCATGGCGCTCCCGCGGGGCAGAAGGCAAAGGGCGCAGACCACGGCAAGCAAGCCTTGCAGAAGATAAAAACGACTGCCGAAGCGTGCACCTAAGAGGGCGATGAGCGTACGTTTGCCCGAGGTGCGGTCAGTGTCGCGGTCGCGGAAGTTGTTCAGGACGAGCAACGTGTCCGTGGCGAGCCCTTGTGCCGCACCGAGCCACCAGGCGTCGGCGGATAGCGTGCCGGCCTGCACGAAGTAGGTGCCTAAGACGGGAACAAAGCCGAAGAAGAGGTAAACTAAGAGGTCGCCCAGGCCACAATAGCTCAGCAACGTGGTATAAAGAAAGGAGAAAAGCAGACAGGCCACGCCGAGGCCAATGAGTGCCCAGACGCGCGGCCAAAGTATGACCTGCAGGCCGCCGGCATCGGTGTAAAACCATTTACCACTACACCAGACGATGGCCAGGCCGAGGAGTGAGGCCGCGAAGAGTACGCAGCAGATGCCTCGCCGCATAGCCGCTTTCCCAATCCAGCCCTGGGCGCAGGCACGTTCCGGGCCGAGGCGCTCGGTGCCGTCGGTTCCTTTGAGAAAGTCGAAGAGGTCATTGATGAAGTTGGCCGCAACCTGCATCAGCAGGGCGAAGAGGGCGCACAAGGCCGCCGTGCCCCACTGCGCTTGGCCGTCAGCACAGGCCAGGGCGGAGGCAATGGCGACGGGAGCGACGGCAGCGGCCAGCGTCTTGGGACGTGCGGCGAGCAACCAAGCTCGGGGGCTGCCGGGTCGCACGGGGTTGTCAGGTAAAGAGCCACCCCGCGTGGACGGGGCGGCGTTGGGCTGTGGGGAATGGGAATTCATAAGGCGAAAAGGAAATCAGTAGCCCGGGTTCTGCGTCAGCTGGCGGTTCAGGGCGCGAACGTCGGCGGGTATGGGGAAGACGGTGGTGTAGCCGTTGGCTTCGCCGGCCAGTTGCGGGCGGCTGCTGTAGGCTCGGGTAAAGGTGCCAAAGCGTATCATGTCTTGGCGGCGCCATCCCTCCCAGGCCAGCTCGAGCTGCCGTTCCGTGAGAATGTTTTCGAGCGTCGCGGCGCGCGACGGCATGCCGGCACGGCTTCGCACGAGGTTCAGCTCGCGGCTTCCGTCCCCGCCGTTGCGCACCTTCGCCTCGCTCTCCATGAGCAGGACGTCGGCATAGCGGAACAGGACGATGTCGTTGTTCATCAGCTTGCCGTCTTTCGTTGCGGTCTTATCGACTGCGTATTTGTGCATGCGGGCTCCGGCGGTCGCTTCGTGGGGCTGTCCCGTGAGGTCTAAGAGCACGTCGCGGGGAAAGTAAACCAGTGTGTCGCCATCTTGGAGGGTGACGATTTCATTTGAGAGGTCGCGCACGGTGTCCGCGAAGTAGGACTGTGCGAAGCGGTTGTCCACGCTGTCCGTGCCGTAGCCGAAGGCGTCGAGGGCGTCGAGCGTTGCGCTGGAGCCGTTCTCTGCCGTGAAGCCATAGGCCGAGGCGTGGCCATAGTGGTAGGAGCGGAAGAGGTTTTGGTTCTGGTTGGTGTAGGTGGCGGGGTCCATGGGGATAGTCAGGATGTTTTCCTGCGAAGTCTCGTTGTAGACGCTGAAAGGTTCGGCAAAGTCGTCGTCAAGGGCGTAGCCCATGGCCGTAATCTTTTCGCAGTAGGCCACGCAGGCTTCCCAGGCGTTCATCGCCCGTCCGTCCACGGTGAAGGTGATGTCCTGCCCTGCCGTACGTTCGTTGTCCGTCCAGTCATCGTCCGTCCATACCTCCGCGTTCAGCGCCAGTTTGGCCAGCAGGAAGTAGGCAACGGGCCGTGTCAGGCGGCCGTAGTAGTCGCCCAGCCGGTTGGAGCGCTCTGCCGGGAGGCTGTCCGCCACGGCCTGCAACTCGCTGACGACGAAGTCGAAGACCTCGCTTCGCTCGCTTTGCTTGACGTCGCTCATGGGCGTCGTGGTGGAGAGCACGAGGGGGACGCGGGCGTACAGGTCGAGCAGGTAGGTGTAGTACATGGCGCGAATGGCGCGCACCTCGGACTTGTACGCCGCCAGCTGCGTATCCGTCAGTAGCGAGGCGTTACTGTCAAGCCGCTCCAAGGAGGCGTTGGCCAGCGTGATGACTTTATAAAGATACATCCACGCTTGTTTCAAGGCGTCGTTGCCGGTTGACCACGCGTGGGTGTATAGTTCCTGCCAAAAACCTCCGTCGTACCAGTCGCCACCTCGGGTAGGGATGATGGCTTCGTCCGAGGTAAACGTCTGCAGGTCGTACACGCCGTGGTACGTGCCTTGCAGACCCTGTCCTTTCTCGTAGCCGCCGAAGTAGTTGTAGAGCGTGGCCACGGTGTTCTGGTAGAGAGCCGAAGCGTCGGCGTAGGCCTCGTTTTCCGGTATTTGGTCTTTGGGCTCTTCGTCTAAGAAGTCGGAGCACGCGGCCGTTGTGGCGAGCAGCGCGCCGCAGAAGATGGTATGTGCTAAGGTGCGAAAATGTTTCATGTGCGTGGGGTTTGTACCTTATCCTTATTAATTATCTATCTCCCGCCGTTTGCCGGTTTCCAAGTCCAGATTGTTATGTGTCGGAACCCAAAAGGGAAACCTGCGGAGCAGGTTAAACGTAGTAGGCCGGGGCAACGCCCCGGATTGTGGCGTCTCTCTACCGTGCGCCCCAGACGGGGCGCTACGTATGGGACATTTAAAATTGACTTAGTCTGAATCGACATATTCTTCTTTGTAGGTAATGCCGTAATGGAGCAATATCTTGGTGATTTCCTCGTAGTAGCTGATTCGTTTGTGGTGATTGTCTTGGTCTTGTATATACCTTGCCGTCGGTTCTATTAGGGAAGGGCTTACGGAAAATACCCCATAGCCGCGTTGCCACTGGAATGCATGATAATAGTCGCCGAGTGTTTTTATGTATTTGCTACTTGATTGTTTTGCTTCTTTGATGAAATCGGCAATAGCCATTTCGCGCGGCAGCGTACATAGTATATGTATGTGGTCGCGATAGCCGTCCAGTTCGTAAACGTAGGATTTGTGGTTGCCAAGAATGCCGCGTAGGTAGGCGTAAAGCTTGTGGGCATCCTCTTTCCTTATTTTGGGGCTTGTGGAGCGGACGTGGAAAATGACAGGTACGTTTACTTTCGCGAAGGAGTCGGACATGGAGGGTGCTGCTTTATATATATAATGGTATGGTTAGGTTCCCTTGATACGTAGCGCCCCGCGTGGGGCGCCTGGATGGGGCGTCATGATTGTCCGGGGCGTTGCCCCGGCCTACTACGTTGCGCCGCGTTGCGGCTTGTCCCTTTGCATCTTGTCTGGGTTTGTTGTTTAGTGTGGTTGCACCGTGTCGTATCGCAGCTTGTTCCTAACGCTTCGCGTCAGAATTGGACGCTCAGGCCGAAGGACCAGGTTCGGTAAACGGGGTAGGAGCGTTTGTCGTCGATGCCTAAGGTGGAGGAGACGACACTGCTGTTTATCATCGGCGTGAGGCCGCTGTAGCCCGTGATGGTGGCGAGGTTGTTCACGGAGAGTGAGAGGCGCAATCCTTTTACGTTGCGCATTTTTCGCGTGGGGACGTTCCATCCCAGCGTCACGTAGTCTATGTTTACGTAGTCTCCCCTTTCGAGCCAGTAGTCCGTAGCCGTCTGGTCGGCTATGTGCTTCTTGGGCGCGTCGGCCAGCACGTTGTAGTAAGGCAGGGACGAGAGGTTGTAGTAGGAGAGCGACGTGCCGTTGTATATCTTGTGCCCAAAGGCGCCGTTCACCTGCATAGTGATGTCGAAGTTCTTGTAGCGAAACGACAGGTTTGAGCCGAGCAGCACTTTCGGCGTGGCTTGTCCGCACACGCGGCGATCCGTCGTCGGGTCGGCCGTGCCGTCGCCGTTTAGGTCGGCTATGGTGTAGGAATAGGTGCCGTCTGCGTTTTTCGTAAGTCCCGTGCAGTGGGGCAGGTAGAAGACGCCCAGCGGCTGACCTACGATTTGGTAAACGATGTCGTTGTCCCCGCCGTGGAAGCCTGCGCCGTTCAGGCTTCCAATGGCCTTGATGTCCGGTGCCGTCAGGTATTCCGAGTTGTAGTAGCCCGAGAGAGAGAGCAGCTTGTTCTTTTGAAACGCTACGTTCAGGTTTATGTTCAAATCCACATCTCTTTTTTGCACGATGCTGGCGCCTATGCCCAGCTCCAGACCGCTGTTGCGCATTGCCCCGAGGTTAGCCAGCAGTTTGTCGTAGGTAAAGGGTGGCACGGAGACGTCATATTCGTAGAGCATGTCCGTAGTCTTCGCTGTGTAGAAGTCGGCTGTCAGCACGAGGCGGTCAGCCAGCACGCCGAAGTCCGCACCTACGTTGAACGTCTTCTTCACTTCCCATTTCAGGTCCGGGTTGGCGTTGCGGATGACGCCGAGCGTCACCGTCGGCGCGCCGTCCACGCTGACGACGCCGTTGGGCTGCATCAGCTGGAGCGAGTTGTACGAGCCTATAGCACCGAGGTTTCCGCTCAGGCCGTAGCCCGCGCGCAGTTTTAGCGTGCTTAGCCAGTTCACGTGCCGCATCCACGGTTCCTCCGTGACTACCCAAGCCGCCGACGCGGAAGGGAAGAAGCCCCACCGGTGGTTTTCGCCAACCTTCGACGACGCATCTGTCCGCGCGTTCAGCGTCAGTGAGTAGCGTTCGGCATAGGCGTACGTTGCCCGGCCCAGGAAGGACACCATCGTGGGGTCTTCGTAGGCCGAACCCGTCGCCTCCCACAGCCGAACGGCGCCCGCCGACAGATTATTGTAGCCGTAGGCGTTCGTAGAGAGGTTCGACGCCTGCGTGTGAAACTCCTTCAGCGTCTCCTTCGAGGCCTCGCCAAGGGCCAGCACGTCCAGCCGGTGGCGCCCCCAGTCGTGCCCGTAGCCGGCGGAGACGTTCCCCAGCAGCTCTTCCGTCTTCGTCTCGCCCCGATAGACCTGCCCGTGGCTCCAGACGTACGTCGGCATGAACTGCGAGAGGTTGATCACATTATATGAGTACGACCCGAAAGCGGCCAGCTCTACCCCATGCCCCAGCCGGACGGTTGCCTTCACGTGCGTGTTAAAGTGGGCGTTGTCTTCGTGGTCTTTGATGTCCAGCAAAGACTGCGGGTGGTTTATCTGCGAGGCGTCAGCGTATTGGCTCCACGAGCCGTCCGCCTCGTGCCCCCGCTTGAACGTTGGGTTGAAGGCTGCGGCGGAGTAGAACAGCTTTTGGTCGTCGTATATATACTTGTTGTTTTGGAACGAGCCGAACACGCCGAGGTCCACTTGCAGGTGGTCGCCGAAGGCCTTCTGCGTGACGTCCAGCTTCGCCGTGAAGTTGCGGTCGCCTATGGTCTTGATGACGCTCCGGTGGTCTGCTAGGCTCAGCGAGGCGCGATAGGAGGCCGTTTCCGTGCCGCCGCCGAAGGCTACGTGGTGGTTCTGCACGAAGCCCGTCCGCGTGATGCTCCCGGGGAACGACGTGTCATAGCCGTGGTCCACGATGCTCAGCCCCATCTGCGCCGCCGTCTCGCGGTAGCCCCGGGCGCCCAGCATGTGCAGGTTCTTGTAAACGCGCTCAAAGCCCACGTTGCCCTCGTAGCCTATGTGGAACGTCCCTATGCTTCCTTTTCTTGTGGCCACCTCAATGACGCCCGATGCGCCGCGCGAGCCGTATTGCGCCGTCTCCGAGGCGTCCTTCAGTATGGTGAAGCTCTCGATGTCTGCGGGGTAGATGCTGGCCAGCGTAGTCAGGTCGCTCTGCACGCCGTCGATGATTACCAGCGGGTCGTTGCCACCCGTCAGCGACGTCGTGCCGCGTACGCGCACACTGCTCAGCATTGCGCTTGTGTTTGTCCCGCTTGTCACCGTCACGCCTGCCGCCTGTCCGTTCAGGGCGTCCAGCGGGTTGCGCACCAAGCCTTTGTTCATCCGTTCCCGGTCCACTCTATCTATGGCGCCGGAGATTGTGAGGGCGTCGCCGTCGGCGTAGCCCACGCGTAGCGTGTCCGTGCGCGGCGATGTCTGCGCACGCAGCGCCCCGCACGTGGCGAGCAGGGCGAGGAGTAGGGGGTAGAGGCGTTTCTGCATGGTCGTGGTGTTTTTCCTTAGGGCGTGGGCTGTGCGGCTTCCGCATCCCGTCGCTAAATTAAAGTTTTTTTCACATAGCCACACGCTTTCTCCCTTTTTTTTCGCCGCACGTAGTTTTCTCTACCTCCGACTTGCCGGCTTTTACTCCGCCGCTGCGCGCGCGGAGTTGCGGCGTGGGCGAAAGAAAAGCCCCCGTGGCGTCGCGGAGACGTCGCGGGGGCTGTCCGGGTAGGCGGTGAGGTCAGCGGATGACCTTCTTACCGTCTTGGATGTAGAGGCCGCCCTTCTGCGGATGCGTCACGCGGCGCCCTTGCAGGTCGTAGGTGCGCGGTGCGACGCCCGGGGTGAGGGGAAGCGTGATGCTCGTCGTGCCGTTCGCCGTGCCGTCGAGCAGCAGGGCGCGGACGTCGGCGCTCTCCTCCGCGTCGAGCAGCAGGTAGGCGCGGTTGGCTTTCAGCGTCGTCACCTCGTCGCTCAGCAGGTAGAAGCCAACGTTCTTGCCCTCCGTGTTGGTGGACAGCACGTAGAGGTTCTTGCCCGACGTGTCCAGGTCGCTGATGGCCAGCGCCTGGAGCGTGCCGCTCAGGTCCTGCGTGAGGGTCGAGGAGCCCGTGCCTGCCACGATTTCCAGCGTCAGTGCCGTGCGGCTGTCCGCATCTGCCGCGTCGTTCATGAAGACTACGGGCGTGTTGGCCGGCACTTCTTCCAAGTACGTCAGGTTCACCGTCCGCTTGTCCTCACTTACGGTCATTTGGTAGGCGCCTTGGTGTATCTCACCTGCGGCGTCGCCCGTCTCAGCCGTGTTGCGCACCTTGTAGGCAAAGGGGTAGTAGCCCGTAGCGTAGGCTATCTCCGCGTCGCTCGGCGCGCCCATGCCCGTTTGGTGGATGCCGTCCATGGGCTCTATGTACCACATGGAGGCTGTACTGTTCGTCCAAGAAACAACCTTAGAGGACTGGTTTGAGTGTACGTAGGGATGACTCGCGTTTACCGGGTCGGTGCAGGCCAAGAGGCTTTTACCCGTTGTGTTCGTCGTGAGCGTGAAGGTATAAGAGCCCGTTGCGTCTGCGGGAAGGGCGGTATTGTCGGCCTGTGTCTGACCTACGTACGTTTTGTAGTTACCAAAGTAGAGTTTATACGTACCGTCAGATTGCTTCAGGAACTGTAAGAGCTGGTTGGCGCTGTCGTACACGCTGTCATTGCAGACTATCGTTGTGCCATCAGTAGCCAAGGTGCGGTAAGAGCTGCCTTGCTCAATGCTATTAACGTTCAGCAGTCGATACCATCCGCCGTCTTTCATTCCGACGGTTATGTCCGGATAGTCAGCATGGATGGCTTCTTCCATTTCTGCCAATTTCTTCTGTGCTGCAAGGTTGTTGGCCTCGGATTGTTCTGAGGTGGCGGTGCTTGCGGCAGTCACGGCTTCGGATACAGCCGTGGGGATGGCTGATGGTATTTCTGTCAACATACCTACGTACTTGCCCGTGGTGGGTATATCGTCTTTAGCTGCCGTCACGTGGTCTTGGATGAACGCCGTGCGCGTCGTGGCGTCGGCGTCGGCGTCCGTATTGAGCGTGTAGAGGCCGTTGGTCAGGTCTTCCAGCGGGATTTGCTTAAACACGATGTTGTAGCCGCTGTTGTAGTCTATGTCCTCGTAGCAGTAGCCTATCAGGTTATTGTCCAGACGGAGCATAGTCGTGTAGCAAGAGCTGTTGTCGCTCACTTGCAGCCCCTTCGTCCATCCTGCGGCGAGGGCGCTGGCCGTGGCGTAGTCGGCGTAGGAAGCCAGCTCCTTGAAGTAGCAGCCCACGTCCACGCGGCTCGTGGATAGCGTGATGCTCTGCAGCGCTACGAACACCTTAGCGTTGTCGCTGACGCGTGTGGCGGGCACGATGAGTATGCCGCCGTTCACGGCGTTCACGTTGCCCGTCATTGCCGTGGCGTTGGTCTCAAAGTCCCAGTAGCCCTCGGCCTTTTCCACGTCCGTATAGCGGAATATGCTGTAGCGGCGCGCTTGCGTGCTGCGAACGCGGGCGCTTACCAGCACGCTGCCGTCGGGCAGCTCCTCCGTCTTGGCTTCGTCGGCGCCCGTGTTGGGGATGTCCGTCTTTGTGCCGAGCAGCTTCCACGTGTCGCCGAAGTCGTCGGAGTAGATAACAAAGTCTGCGTTCGCCGTGCTGCCGTTTGTGGGGTAGGCAATGTAGAGGCGGTACGCACTGCCCACCTTAACGTAGCGGCTCTGCATGATGTTGCCGCTCGTAAGGAAGAGGCTCTTCGTTGTGCCGCCCGCGCCGCCCGTGGTGAGGTTGTATATCTGGTAGGTGAGGCTGTCCACAGTCCAGTTGGCGCCGCCGTCCGTCGATTTGGCGCGCACTACGTGCTGCGGCTCGTCGTATGTGCCGGAGAAGAACCCGGTGTGTCCCGCCACAGCCATGATCAGGATGTTGTTAGGATTCTCTCGGTCCACGACGATAGACGGGTCGCCGTAGCTGTAAGTCCATTCCTTAGAACTGGTGTCGAGCGTCTTGTCGCTCGCGAGCGGTGTGGAGTAGGTGCCGTTGCCGTCGGCGGAGAAAGTGCCGTCCGTCCAGCCCCAAGTCAGGCCGTTGTCCGTGCTCTTCTTTATCAGGACGTCGTTGTGGCCGTTTCCGGAGCCGATGTCCTGGAACGTGCGGCGGTAGTCGCAGGCTACGTAGAGCGTATGGTTGCCGTCGCCCGTCATGCCGAGCGCGGGGATACGGAAGGGCACGGAGCTGGACGAGTTGTCATAAACTACCACGGTCTTGTGCTTCACGTTCGTGGCCACTGTGGCCTTTGCCTCCGCTTCGTCGGCGGCGCCCAGCGTGATGACGAAGTCCGTCGTGGTGAAAGTCGTGTTTGCCGTTGTGGTAAAGGTGGCGGTTGTGGAGCTGATGCCGGTTACGGTAAGGGTGTTGCCACTCGTAGCCGAGGTGCCGGTCGTTCCGTCCGTTACGGTAATTCCGCTGCTGCCCACAGTCATGGAGTAGCCCGTTATAACGTAGGCTGAGTTGTTGCAAGTGATGGTGTAGTTCGGCGCATTGGTGTTTCCGGATATTTGAACGCCCGTTGTCTCGTAGGGAATCATATTGTTCTTAGTATTATTCTTCACGGTGACAAGGCCGTCGTTTGAGTACCAGTAAGCAAAAGACCCTCCTGTGCCGCTATCGTTTCGCTTAAACGTTCCGTTGGCGGAGTTCACGCTGTTGTTCGTCTCTTCCTCCCAGGCCGGCTCTATGAGGAACGTGCTGCCGACGTCCATGCCGCCCGTCCAGAATTTCAGGACGTTGTTGCCGCCGTAGTCGTTCACGGCGTAGCCGCCTATGGCGAAGAAGACGGGCGTCGTCGTTGTGCTGGTGAGTTGCGTAGACTCTTTGAACCACCACGTGTTCGAGTACGTGTCGGCCAAGTCGGCCGTAGCCATCATCGTCGGCGCTGAACCGTCCGTCGGGGCGGCCAGGGCGGTCAGGGCGTAGGAAGTGCCCAGCGCTTTGTTATACACTTGGTAGCCTGTGATAGTATCGCCGACGAAGCACCACTTCATATAATCCGTTTGCTGCGAGGCGTCGAACGTCGTGGCGTAGCTGGTGGCCGAGGAAATGGTCGTGAGGTCGATGTCCTCGTCCGCAGCCGTCGCCGTGGCGAGCTTCGTGCCGCGCACGGAGAGGGTGTACCAGCGTGTGTCGGCGGCAAACTCGCCGTCCGTTATCGTAGTGGGCGTAAAGGGGTGCTTGCAGTAGTCCGGATGAAAGACGAAGTAGAAGTCCTTCGGCGCAATGGCGCCTGAAGCCACGGTAAACGTGGTGCTGGCCGAGCTGAGGCCGCTCACCCAAAGGTCGGTGCTTTCCTGCGTCGCTCCGGCGCAGGTTGTGGCCGATCCGCCGGCGGCCGGCGTCACGGTAGCGTCGGCTCGGGTGGAGCTGGTGCCGCTGTAGCCGCGGAAGTTGAAGCCGTAGCCTGTCACCATGTAGCCCGCAGTCCCCGTAGCGACGGTGAACACCTTGGTGTGCAAGTGCAGACTGTCCACGTCGCTCGACGTGACGTAGTACATGTCGTTTGTGGGCGTTGTAATCTTGGGCTTCGGGTCATCGTCGGTCGACACCCATCCGCTGAAGTACGTTCCGGCGCCGTTGTCGCCCGTCCATGTGCCGTTGGTCGTCCCTGTCGAGGTGTTGTTTGACCATTCGAGGTAGCGAACGGTGTATCCCTCCGCTTCCTCGATGAGCAGGGTAGAACCCGGGCCGTGGCCGCCCGTCCAAAAGGAGAGGTAGCCGTAGTCGCCAAAGTCGTTGACGTACTGTTGGCCGTCCGTGCTTTGTTCGCGCATATATACGGGCGTCGTCGTGGTGCTTGTGAGGTCGGAGCTTTCTTCAAACGCCCATTTGCTGGAGTACGTCGGCGTCTCGTCCGTCAGGCGCGTGTCCGTGGGGTCGAGCACGAGGCAGTAGTCCGACTGGCCGTTGTCGCTGTTTCCGTTTAGGGTAGTCGGCGAACAGAGCACGCCGCCCGCCGCGTTGTAGATAGTGTAGGTGTTGTCGTCGTTCAGCACGAAGCACCAAAGCGCCTCGCCGCCGTAGCTTTTCGTGGAGGCTGTGGAGAGCGTCATCTTTGTTGCGCTGACGCTTTGCTTAAGGAGCTGCTTGTTCGATGAGCCGATGGTCATCGTGTACCACGTCGTGCCGGTGACAGGGCGCGAGGTGGTCTCGTCCAGCGTCGTCACCGTGACGGGTGGCACGTCGGCGCGCGCCGCTTGTGGCGCCAAGAAGCACCACGCCGCGCAGAAAGCGGTGAGTAAGAGGAGCTTGTGTTTCATGAATAAGTACAAAGTGTGTGATTTTACAGACTAAATAAGTAATAATAGGTGTGTAGTACGCAAAAATGCAGAGATATTTTTGAACGGCGGGCATCTGTGGGCGTGAAATGCTTCCCCGGGAGCAAAAAAATCGCTGCTGCGTCGCTTTAGATGCGCCGCAGGCGTTAACGGCCGCGCTGTCGCGGCTGCTGTCGCCCACGCTCAGCACCACAACCCTCAGCTATCTCCGGGTATGGCGCGTCCGGGGAGGGACACCTTCGGCGTCCGCACGTCCGGGGGGCAGGTGGCCGCGGGTGAGGCGGCTTCACTGCGTTGCGCCGCCTTACCCGCAGTTAACCAGTCGCTTCGCTCCGTGTCGCCTTCAGCGACAGCGCTCTGCAACTACCGTGTGGCGGCTCCTGCGCCGCGTGTGCCGCCAACTGCGCCGCGTGTGCCGCCAACTGCGCCGCGTGTGCCGCCAACTGCGCCGCGTGTGCCGCCAACTATGCCGCGTGTGCCGCCAACTATGCCGCTCATACTTCAGTATCTGTCGCACGGCCCGCAGCGCGGGCCGGACGTAGTAGGCCGGGGCAACGCCCCGGACAGGACACGCTCCCTCCCAAGGCGCCCCGGGGGGGCGCTACGTACCGGCTTCCGGCATCCGGAGGCGGGCATATACGTAGCGCCCCCCCCGGGCGCCAATTTCTTCGCCCACGGTGTCCGGGGCGTTGCCCCGGCCTACTACGGGAAACCCGCGCTGCGGGTTTTGCACGGCGATAATCCCAATCCGGTGGTACGGATGTCGCGCAGACCGCAGTAAGCGGCCGCCAAGGACTTGACGGCAGACGACTTCCGGAAGATAGTGTCGCGCAGACCGCAGTAAGCGGCCGCTGCCCTCTTGCCTACGCCCCTCGCCCCACCGCCTGCGTCGCGAGGGCTGCAACGCAGCCCAACAACGCGTAACCGCGTATAGCGACCGCAGGGAGCTATGCGCGGAGTGTGGGCAGAAAAAAGCGGACTGCAACGCAGTCCAACGCCGCCGCAAGGCCGCGCACGCCGGTCGCTAAAGGCGACACGGAGCGAAGCGACTCGGTAACCGCAGGTAAAGCGGCGGAGCGGAGCGACGACGGTTCACCTGCGGCAGGTGCTGCTCCCGACGTGCGGACGCCGACGGCGTCCCTCCCGAAACGTGCCCCTTGGGGCGCAGGCAAACGGATATTGCTGCCGACTATTTTTTGTGCGGCAATTGCCAAACAATCGTGCGGCAATTGCCAAACAATCGTGCGGCAATTGCCAAACAATCGTGCGACAATTGCCAAACAAATGTGCGGCAATTGCCAAACAATCGTGCGACAATTGCCAAACAAATGTGCGACAATTGCCAAACAATAGCGCGGCAATTGTCAAACATAAAATCCTCGGCACTTATTTCCGCTTGCGTGCCTGCTGCGGCGCGGCGCAGGCGTTAAAAAGGAAGGCGCGTCTTGGCCGTTTCCGCGTCAAGTGGTACTTTCGCGACGGTGAAGCCCCCGACATGTTGCGAAACGCCCTGAAATACCTCCTCGTCCTGCTCTGCCTCGCCGCGTTGCCGCTGCACGGTGCGCGCAGGTTCGTCCTCGTCATCGACGCGGGGCATGGCGGGCGCGACGTGGGTGCCCTGGGCGGTTTCTCGCAGGAGAAGGACATCAACCTGCGCGTGGCGCTGGCTTTCGGCGCCTTGGTAGAACAGAACTGTCGCGACGTGCGCGTCGTTTATACGCGGCGAACGGACGTCTTCGTGCCCCTGCAGGAGCGCGCAGACGTGGCCAACAAGGCGGGAGCCGACCTATTCATCTCTATCCACACCAACTCGACGGCTGACGGGCATCCGGCCTACGGCAGCGAGACGTACACGCTGACCCTGGCGCGGGCGGGGGCGAACCTGGCCGTGGCGCAACGGGAGAACAGCGTCGTGACCTACGAAAAAGGCGACCAAGCCAAGGTTGAAGCTTACGACCCGGGGAAGGCGGAAAGCTCCATCATGTTTGAGTACCTGCAAGGGAAGAACATGAAGCAGAGCGTGGAGATGGCGCGCTATCTGCAAAAAGAATATGCACGGGGCGGGCGGCCGGACAAGGGCGTGAAACAGGCTAACCTGCTCGTGCTGCGCAACACGTCGATGCCGGCCGTGCTCACGGAGCTTGGCTTTATCAACACGCCCTCGGAGGAGGAGTATCTGAACTCGGAAGCGGGGACGCAGGTGCTGGCGACGAGCATCTACAACGGCTTTCTGCGTTACCTGCGGCAGTATGGCGGGAAACACATCGCCGTGCCGAAGGCGCTGGACGCGAAGAAGGCCGCCCATGACGCTACGATACGTTTCGACAAGGACGACGGCGAGGCGGAGGTGGTGCCCGTAGCGACGCACCTCGACAAGCGCGCCGCCCGCAAGCCGGCCAAGGAGGCGGAGAAGCCTGCGGCACAGCCCGCGAAACCCGTTAAGAAAGAAGAGACGCCGGCTGCGAAGCCCGAGAAGCCTGTTAGTAAAGCGGAGAAGCCTGCGGCACAGCCCGCGAAACCGGTTAAGAAAGAAGAGAAGCCTGCGGCACAGCCCGCGAAACCGGTTAAGAAAGAAGAGAAGCCTGCGGCACAGCCCGCGAAACCGGCTGCCGAGCCTGCGAAACCGGCGGCGGAGAAGAAGGTCGCCACACCGACGCAGAAAAAGGCCACGGAGAAGAAACCGTCGAAGCCTGCGGCAAAACCTGCCGCACCCGCTGCGGAGAAATCGGCTGCGGCTCCGGCGAAGGGCAAGGCTGAGGCGAAAGCGTCGGCACCTGCGGCGGCGTACGCTATACAAGTGGCGGCCATGAAGGGCAGGCTGAAGCCGGGCGACCCCTTCTTCCACGGACAGGCCGCGACGGAAGTGCAACGCGGCGGGATGTACGTCTATACGGTGGGCGGCTATGCCACCCGAGCCGAGGCGCAGCGGGCGCTGCCCGAGATGCAGAAGCTCTTCCCCGGCGCTTTCGTCGTGAAGCAATCGGCTTCGCAAAGCACGACAAACGCTCCGGCGGCAGCAAAGTCCGACGCGAAGCCTGCTGCAAAGGATAAGGCGCAAACCAAGTCCGCCCCGGCGGCTACTAAGTCTAACACCCAACCCGCTGCAAAGGATAAATCGCAAACAAAAGCCGCCGCGCCCGCAGCGAAGTCGAACACCAAGCCCGCTGCAAAGGATAAATCGCAAACAAAAGCCGCCGCGCCCGCCGGGAAAGCCGGGGCGAAGACCGCTACAAAGGATAAGGCACAAACAAAAAGCGCCCCGGCCGCCGGGAAGACGGCACAGGGCGTCACGACCTACCGCATACAGCTGGCCACGACGCCGACGGCCGACGGTAACGGCGAAGCCCGCCTGAAGAACGTAAAGGGCGTGACGGCTCGAAAGGCCGGAAAAGGCTATGCCCACATGACGGGCGAATACAAGACGCGAGCCGAGGCGCAGCGGGCGCTCGCGGGACTGAAGAAACAGTTCCCCGACGCCTACATCGTGACCTACGTGGACGGTAAGCGGAAATAACAAACAGCGTAACCTATGAAATTCTTCACCAAAGAAGTGAAAATAGGCCTCACGGCCGTAGTGGCCATCGTCGTGGTCTATCTGTTGCTCAATTTCATGAAGGGTATCAACGTCTTCAAGGCGAGCAACACGTACTACGTGGCTTTTGCCAACATCGAGGGGCTCTCCGTCTCCAGCTCCGTCTATGCTAACGGTTACCCCGTGGGCATCGTGCGGACGATAAGTTACGACTATGCGGGACAAAAGCGCGTCATTGTCGGCATAGAGCTGGACAAGGCGATGCGCGTCCCGAAGGGGACACGGGCAGAGCTGGAGTCGTCGCTCATGGGCGGCGTAACGATGCACCTCGTGTTAGGGCCAAACCCGGCGGCAAACCTCGCCGTGGGCGATACGCTTCAGGGAGGGCCGCACCAAGGGGCTCTGGCGCAGATGGAGGCCGTGATACCGACCGTGGTGAGCATGGCGCCGAAGATTGACAGCATCGTATCGAACCTCGCGGCGCTGACGGGCGACCCGGCGCTGCGGACGGTGCTGGCCAACGCGGCAGGCATCTCGCAGGAACTGCGCGCTACGTCGGCACGGCTCAACGGTCTGATGCGCGACGACGTGCCCGGACTGGTGCGGAAGGTAGATGGCATCGCCGACAACCTATCGGCTATGACGGCAAGCCTGAACCAAACGGCGGGAAACCTGGAGGACGTGGACCTGCAAGCCACCGTGGCGCGCGTAGATTCTACCCTCAACGAGGCACGCCGCCTGGCCGCCGAACTGGGTACGATGTCCAAAGACATAAACGAGAAGCTGAACGCAACGGATAACTCGCTGGGCTTGCTACTCAACGACCGCGGCCTCTACGACCGCCTGGACGGCACGGTACGCAACCTGGACCACGCCGTACAAAGCGGCGACTCGCTGCTGACGGACTTGAAGGCGCATCCCAAGCGGTACGTACACTTCTCTGTGTTTGGGAAAAAAGAAAAGTAAAGGCGGGAAGATGCCTACGCTATACCAGGAAGAATACACGCGTCCCGGGCGCATCGAGGTGGTGTGCGGCTCAATGTTCTCAGGTAAGACGGAGGAGCTCATCCGCCGCCTGCGACGCGCCCGCATAGCCCGGCAACGCGTGGAGATATATAAGCCGGCGATGGACACACGGTATTCAGACGTTGACGTGGTAAGTCACGACGCGACGTCAATCCCTTCTACGCCGGTGGACGCGGCAGATAGCATCGTCTTGCTGGCGGCTGAGGCCGACGTGGTCGGCATTGACGAGGCGCAGTTCTTTGATGCTACGCTGGTGGACGTCTGCGTGCAGTTGGCAAATGCCGGAAAGCGCGTCATCGTGGCGGGGCTGGACATGGATTTCCGCGGACAGCCCTTCGGCCCCATGCCCGCGCTGATGGCCGTGGCGGAGGAGGTGACGAAGGTGCACGCTATCTGCGTGCGTTGCGGGCAGCTGGCCTACGTCAGCCACCGCATCGTGAAGGGCGAGAAGCAAGTGATGCTGGGGGAAAAGGAGGAATACGAACCCCTCTGCCGCGACTGCTACAACAAAGCCGTCGCCCAAACGGAGCGGCGGGATGCCGAGGCAGAGTAGGCGGCTTTGGACGCCGACACCGGGCGGCGGCTGAAGCGTCAGGGGCGTTCGGCTATTTGGAAGTGAAGCGTGTCGCCGTAGCTCGTGCCCATGCCGTTCGTGGCAAAGGCGCAGGCGTAATATATCCCCGGCTTGATAGAATCTACCACCTCGCGAAACGTGGACGTCAGCGTGTCGTAGGAGATTACCTGCACGCGGAGCGTATCGTTGCCGTAGTAAAAGCCGCGCCCCGTGACCTTGCTGTTTGGCGAAGCCACGATAGCACCCTGCAAGACGCAGCTGTCGCCCGCCGCCTCGGCGCTGAGGGTTGCCACGGTGGGCGCAAAGGGTTGCTCGTCGGCGCGGTCGTCCGGCGAGCACGACGGGAGGAGCAGGGCAAAGGCCGCAAGGAGCGGCAGAAGCGACGTACGTTTCATAGAAACCGATATTTTGGGACAAAGATAGGGCTTGCCCCGCGAAAAGCCCGTCGCGCCGCCCGCCTTTTACCACCCCGAACGACGCAGGACGTACCTATATAATATGGTGTGGGAGGAAAATAATAGGGAGTGGGAGGAAAAGACGGAAAAATGGCCGCCGCGTTAAACCTCGCGCCCTTTTCTGCGTCATAAATACGTAGCAACGGGAGAAAACCCGGCCTCACGCCCAACTGCGGCAGGGCTTTCACCCTCCTTTAACGACAAACGAAATTACAAACCGAGAACATATGAAGCGTATTACCCTCTTGCTCGTCCTGCTTGCCGGCTGTCTGGCCGCAACGGCGCAGAACTACAAGGTAAGCGGCACCGTCGTGGACGACCAGACCGACCAGGCCTTGGTATATTCCACGGCCGCACTACTGCAAAAGGACAACACCGTACTGCGCGGGACGATGACCGACAGCTTGGGGCACTACGAGCTGGCCGTCTCCACGCCGGGGACGTACACCCTGCGCGTAAGCTACATTGGCTACAAGACGACGACGACTAAGGTGACCCTCGCCGAAGCCGGGCAGGTCGTGGCCGTCGACACCGTGCGCTTAGTATCTGAAGAGAACACCCTCTCCACGGCTACCGTTACGGCAACCGTAGCCCGCGTGCAGCAAGTGGGCGACACGACGCAGTTCAACGCCGCCGCCTACCGCACGCCGGAGGGCTCCACGCTCGAAGCCCTCGTCAAGCAGCTCCCGGGCGTCGAGGTGAGCGACGACGGAAGCATCAAGTGGAACGGAAAAACCGTCAGCGAGTTCCTGATAAACGGCAAAGACTTCTTCAAAGGCGATACAAAGATTGCCATGAAGAATATACCCACCGAAATAGTCAGCAAGATAAAGGCATACGACAAGAAGAGCGACTACGCCGAGCAGACAGGCATTGACGACGGCGAGGAGACCACCGTGCTGGACCTCACGACGAAGCGGGAGCTCAACGAGTCCTGGATAACGAACGTCGACCTGGGCTATGGCAACCACGACCGTTATAGTGGGCGCCTCTTCGCCTCACGCTTCACGGACAACAGCCGCGTTACGCTCTTCGGCAACGCCAATAACACGGGCGACCGCGGCTTTGGTGGCCCCAGAGGTTTCGGCGGCAGCTCCGGACTGACGGCCAACAAAAGCGTAGGTATGGACTTCAGCTGGGACAACGGCAAGGAACGGCGTCAGGCCGGCCGCTTGGAACTCGGCGGAAACGTCCGATACAGCCACACCTCCACCGACCTGCTCCAGCGAACCAGCTCGGAGACGTTTACCACGCCATCGTCCTTCAGCAACAGCCGCGCACAGAGCTACAGCCACTCTACAAACGTCAACGCCAACGCCCGAGTGGAATGGAACCCGGACTCCATGACCTTTATCATGCTCCGGCCCGAGTTTAGCCACTCCGACAGCCACAACAACGGCGACTCCCGCACCGCTACGTTCAACAGCGACCCCTACGAAGTCTCCGAAAACCCGCTCGACAGCATCTTCTCCGCCACGGCGTCCGACGCGCTGACCGGCATCGCCGTCAACCGAAACCTTCGCCAGTCCTTAGGCAGCTCCAACTCCAACTCCTTCGGCGCCAACCTGAACATCATACGCCGTTTCGGCGCGAAAGGGCGCAACCTGAGCTTCCGAGGCTCGTACAACTACAGCAAAGGCCACAGCTCAAGCTACTCAATCTCCGATATTACCTACTACAACGGGAACAGCCCTTCTTTCTTAAACCAGTACACCTACACGCCAAACAAGAGCTGGAACTACGCGCTGCGCTTCGGCTACGTAGAGCCCCTTGGGGGGAAGTGGTACGCCGAGCTGCGCTACGAATATTCTTACCGCTACCAGGACAGCGACCGCAGCCTCTACGAGCTGGACAGCCTCGGCGGCTCCTGGGCTGACAACACCGCTTACCCCGCCATTGGCTCACGCCCGACGGAGGCCGACGTGCTGCAAGGCGTTCGCGACGACTACAACAGCCAGTACGCGACGTACAAATACACCAACCACCGCGTCAACGTCGGCATCAGGTACAACAGCTCCACCGTTCGCTTTAACGCAGGCGTCAGCTTCAACCCCCAACACACGAAGATGGCCTACAACCGGCCCGGTCAAAGCATCGACACGCTCATTACGCGCCGCGTATTCAACGTCTCGCCCGAGGTAAGGCTGCGCTACAACTTCTCGCGAACCAACCGCCTTGAGCTGAACTATCGCGGCTCGGCTTCGCAGCCCACCATGACCAACCTGCTCGACGTCGTTGACGACTCCGACCCCCTCAACATCTCTATGGGAAATCCCGGCCTTAAGCCCTCGTGGAGCAACACCTTCCGAGCCATGTACAACGCCTACAACGCCGACCGCCAAGCCGGCATGATGGCGGGCTTCGACTTCTCGCAAACCTCTAACGACATCTCAACGCGCATCGTTTACGACGAAGCAACCGGCGTGAAGTACTCACGACCCGAGAACATCAACGGAAACTGGAACATGAACGGCCGATTCATGTACAACTTCGGTTTCGGCTATGACAAGACCTGGACACTGACCACCTTCACCAACTTAGGCTACACCCGAAACGTCGCCTACGTCAGCAACACGGCCACAAACGCCTACCTCCGCCAGGTAGTCAACACCTACTACGGCTACAACTTCGCTCACACCCTCTCAGACAAGCGCGCGGAAGACTACAAGGACATCTTCGCCTCCGCGCAGTCCACCAAGAACCGCGCAAAGACCTTCACCTTGGGCGAAAACCTCAACCTGAACTACCGGTCCACGTATTTCGACGTCGGGCTGACCGGCAGCCTGAACTACCAGAACGGCCGCAACTCCGTGCAGACCAACGCAAACCTCGACACGTGGCAGTTCTCCTACGGACTCACCGCCAACGCCACGGCGCCCTGGGGCACAAGCTTCTCAACGGACATCCGCATGAGCTCACGCCGCGGCTACTCCGACAACGCCATGAACACGAACGAGCTGCTCTGGAACGCACAAATCTCGCAGAGCTTCCTCCGCGGCAAGCCGCTCACCATCTCCCTTCAGTTCTACGACATCCTGCACAAGCAGTCCAACGTCTCCCGTTCGCTCAGCGCCACGATGCGTTCCGACTCTTGGAGCAACGCCATCAATTCTTACTTCATGGTTCACGTCATCTACCGCCTCAACATCTTTGGCGGCAAGTCCTCAAACAAGGGCGGCCAAGACGCTCAGGGCAACTTCCGTGAGCGCGGTGGCTTCGAGCGCGGCGGCATGGGCGGCCCGGGCGGCGGTCCCGGCGGTGGCGGCCCCGGCGGTGGCCGATTCTGAAAAGCCCCTATTTCTGTTTATACCCCAAGCCCCCGCAGACAGTTCGCCTTCTGCGGGGGCTTGGTGCGTCTTGGGGCGTGCTACGTCCCGAAAAATCGTACCTATAAGCTTTGTCCGAATAAAGAAAAGGCCTTAACTTTGCGAAAGATAAGAGAAAAGGAGAACTACTATGGCAACACTAACTATCAAGTACGACGCACGTAGCCGTAAAGCCCGTCGGGCGGTGGACGACTTGCTTTCTACGGGTCTTTTCGAGACTGACCGCAAGCCCAACAAGCTTACCATGGCCGCTATTGAGGAAGCACGTAGCGGAAAACCCCTACCGGAAGTTGATACCTCCAGTGTGGAAGCGTTCATAAGGTCGGTGATGCAATGAAGAAGAGAGTTGTACGAACAACCCAGTTCAAGAAAGACATGAAGCGTTACCTCAACCAGCCACGTAAGGTAAATGAGGTAATGGCGGTAGTTGAGATGCTACGTCTCGGGTTCACGTTGCCCGAATTTATGCGCCCCCACCGTCTCGTTGGCAACTACAAAGGTTGCATGGAGTGCCACGTAGGCAGCGACCTGTTGCTAATATGGTACGACGAGGCGGAGGACGTCATTAAGTTGCTTCGTTTAGGCTCACATTCGGAGCTTTTTTAACCCCCTATCCCCCAAGCCCCCGCAGACAGTTCGCCTTCTGCGGGGGCTTGGTGCGTCTTGGGGTTTCATAGCTCAGACTTGTCAGCTCGTAGGTCGGACTTGTCAGCTCGTAGCTCGGACTTGTCAGCTTCGTAGGTCGGACTTGTCAGTTCGTAGGTCGGACTTATCAGCTCGTAGGTCGGAGCTGTCAGCTCGTAGGTCAGACTTGTCAGCTGGTAGGTCGGACTTGTCAGCTGGTAGGTCGGACTTGTCAGCTCGTAGGTCGGAGCTGCGGGCGGGCAGGGCCGATGCGGGGCGTCAGGGGAGGGCGGCCAGCGAGGGGATGACGGCCGTGAGGTCTTGCAGGAGGCGGGCGCGGCTCGTCCCGTCCGTTTGCGCCACGAATACCGTGTCGTCGCCCGCCACGGTGCCCGCCACGCTGGGCAGCGCAGCCCGGTCGATGTCCGCCGCCAGGCCGCGCGCCTGCCCCGGCCGCGTCTTCAGGATGGCCAGCTGTCCGCTGAACGCCAGCCGCTCGCAGACGCCCTGCTGCATATAGGGCGGAATGGCCGTCGCCTCCGCCGTGCGCGTATATTCCGGCTCGCGGGGCAACACGTAGCGGTAGCCGCCGCGCATCTTCACCTTTCCCGCGTGCAGCCGCCCCAAGTCCTGGCTCAGCGTGCTCTGCGCAATCTTATGCCCGGCGGCTGCCAGCTCGTCCAGCAGCTCCCGCTGCGTCGCCGCGACGCGCGTGGCCAGGATGGCGCGAAGGGCGTCCAGGCGTTCGTCTCTGCTCATGCTATATATAATTATGGTGTGTCGTTACGTGTGGTTCTCGCTCGTCAGCGCCTCGTATCTTGCGAAGAGCGCCGCGACGCAGTGCGCCTCGGTGAAGCTCGCGCCGACGGGGAAGCCGTAGGCGCGCATCGTGGCGCGGTCGTTCTCCTGGTGTGCGCGGCGCAGGGCGGGCGGCATGGCCGTCTCGTCGTAGAGGTCGGCCAGGCTGGCGTCCGGAAACTCGGCCCGGGCGTCCAGTATGCCTTGCGCCGTGCGCGCTATCTCGGCTTCCTGCTCCGCCGTAGGCCGTGGCCACGGGAAGTTGTTATAGACGATGTCTTTTGAGTAACGGTAATCGCTCTTCAGCCGCCCGCAAGTGGCGCGCATCCACGCCATGTGCACGTTGCTCTCCAATACGCCGAAGTGGTAGAGCGTCGCACCAGGGATTATGAGCACCAGGTTCGTGGGTATCGTGTTGCTGTCTAAGAATCCCATGGGGATATAACGGCGTCTCTCCGAGGAAGTGGACGGTACAACGATATATGTGGCGGGATTGTTCGTTTCACGGAAAAGCCACGGCGTATCGGCGAGCTTCCACGTGCCGGGAGCGCTACTCGCCAGCCGCATTTCTCTTACCTTATTCACCCTTTCCATCACGTGGGGCATACTTCTTAGCTCGTGGGGCTGAATTCCTACGAGCCACAAGCAATACCGCGGCTTATTGTTGATATATTCTTTCGCGCCAATCAGACGTTTGATGTAAGGCTTGGCTTTTGGCTCTTGCTTTAAGAACTCTTCCAGCTCTTCGGGTTCGATTATCAGGTTGCCGCCGTCGGTTGGCTGGTTGCCCTTCCGTATAGGCGGCACGTTACAAAGCGGTTTCGGTCGGCTGGATATGAGAACGTCAGGCGCATCAAGGAGGTAGGGGTTAATATTCGCCGCTTCTTCTTTCTTACCTTCGTCGTAAATGTATTTATGTGCGGAGCTGTTTCCAAAGCCAAAGCCGACAATGACACAGTGGACGTGCGCTTTGCTCGTTGCCTCACTGTCCCAGCGGAACGTGCGCCAGGCAAAGTTGATATGTAGGCCTTCAGCAAGCAACGGCTTCCACAAATTGCTCACTTGCTCCCCTTGGGTGATGCTGTTCGTGCTTACGAGGGCAGCTTGTATGCTTGTACCTTTCATGTAGTCCGAAGCCTTCTTGTACCAAGCAGACACGTAATCCATTTCCCCTAAGTTCTTCCATTTTTCCCCAAACACATAGCGCAGGTCGTCCCTTTGGGCGTCGTTCATCTGGTTTGCCCCGATGAACGGCGGGTTTCCAATAATGTAGGAACAGCTTTCGGGGGGCAGCACGTCGGCCCAATCCATGCGCAGGGCGTTGCCCTCGCGGATGTTGTGGTAACTCTTCAGCGGCAGGATGCTACCTTGGAAGTTGACGATGCCGCGCGTCTCGTCGAGCATCTGATCTTCGCTTATCCACAAGGCTGTTGCGGCCACGGTGACGGCGAAGTCGTTGATCTCGATGCCGTAGAACTGGCCTATGCTGACCTTCACGGGGTCGAGGAATTCGCCCAGCGCGGCCTGGCCGTGGTAGTAGGCGCGCAGCATGCGGTTCTCCAGGCGGCGCAGGCTGAGGTAGGTCTCCGTAAGGAAGTTGCCCGAGCCGCAGGCGGGGTCGAGGAAGCGCAGGGAGGCCAGCTTGTCCTGATAGCTGAGGAGGTGCTGCTGCCGCGCCTTGCCCTCCGGCTCCTCAAGCAGGGCTTCCAGCTCCGCGGTGAGGTCGTCGAGGAAGAGGGGGTCGATGAGGCGGTGGATATTGGCGATGCTCGTGTAGTGCATGCCGCCGGCGCGGCGCGTGAGGGGGTTCAGCGTGCTCTCGAATACGGCGCCGAAGATGGTGGGTGAGATCTGCCGCCAGTCGAAGTGCTGCGCCGCGTCTTCCAACAAGAGGGAGCGCAGCGTGTGGGTAATCTGCGGGATGTCCGTCGGCTCGCGGAAGAGGCCGCCGTTGACGTAGGGGAAGGCGCGCAGCTCCTCGCGCAGATAAGGTGAGCGCTCCGCCTCCGGAGTGTCGAGGGTGCGGAAGAGCTGTAGGAGCTCCTCGCGCAGGTCTGCGGCGCGGTAGCGCTCCAGGTAGTCGTGGAACTGGTCGCGACGGAAGATGCCGGCATCCTCTGCGTAGAGGCAGAAGACGAGGCGCACGCAGAGGACGTTGAGGGGGACAGCCCCCTCCGCGCCCCCCCATGAGGGGGGAGCAGAACCCTTTACAACCTGTGTTACTCCCGCTTCGGCATTACCGGCATCGAGGCTCCCCCCCTCATGGGGGGGACGGGGGGGGCTTGGTGCCGTTTGCTTCGGGCTTGGTGCTTTGTATTGCTTGAGCAGTCCGTCGTAGATCCGGCCAATAATCTCCCCCGCCTGCAGGGAGACCTCCTCCTCGCGCCGCGTGCGCTCCGAAGCCGTGCTACATAGGAAGCCGAGGCGGTAAAACTCCTTGCCCAAGTCCCGGAGTTCGATGAGCTGCCCCGGGTCGTGGGGGTGCTCCTGGTCAAAGACGAGGAACTGCCGAAAGTTGCAGGCCACGACCCACCTGGGGCGCTCGGACCACGGCATGGCGTGGGCGTAGCGCAGCGCCTGTTGCTCGGGTTTGAGCAGGGTGCCGTCGCTCTGGGGGATAGGCTTCTGCAGGTCTTTGGTGAGTCCCTTTTGCTCGATGACGACGCGCGTCTGCGGCAGCCAAACGTCGATGAAGGAGGTGTGGGAGAGGCTTACGGGCTTCTCGAACTCGGCGAAGCGGCCGGCGTCCTCTACGCCAAAGACGTCGCGAAGGAGCTCAAGCCAGAACGTCTGCGTCTCGCTGCGCTCGCGTCCGCGCCCCTGCCATCGCAGGGCGAAGCGCTCTGCGGCGGCGGCCTGTTCCTTGGGTTTCAGCATGGGCTTGGGGTTTAATGGTTACGGGGGCTAAGTTAGCAAATTCCCGCAGAACGGGGGAAAGGGCGGGGCGGGGGTCGGCGCGGGCGGGGCCCGGGGCGGCGGGTGCGGCCGGCGTAGCCGTCCGCCACGGAACGAAACGCGCGGGGCGGTGACGGGCGGCGGCGCGGGCGGGGCGGCGGCACATAAGTGCCGACTATTTTTCGTTTGACGTACGTCGCACAATAGTTTGTCGAACGTCGCACAATAGTTTGTCGAACGTCGCACAA
>CAZXJS010000030.1:0-27645 GCA_964641085.1 uncultured Prevotellamassilia sp.
ACAAGTCCGACCTACGAGCTGACAAGTCCGACCTGCGAGCTGACAAGTCCGACCTATGAGCTGACAAGTCCGACCTATGAGCTGACAAGTCCGACCTATTTTAAATATAGGTCGGACTTAGGTTGAAAAAAGCTTGACATGCAATTCCCCATTGTAAAGAAGGAAGATAAACGCAAAAGCGTCCAACGATACAAGCGCATGGCGTAAGTTCAAACAAACTAAATTGTCCCAGCTTGGCCACCCTTCGCGGATTTCGTATTTTTGCCGGCAAATAAGCAAAGACAGGGGCGGGGCAGGACAATAAACATAAGACACCATGCAACAAGCAGATTTGGCCATCATCGGCGCAGGACCGGCGGCCTACGACAACGCCGCACGAGCAGCAGAAGCGGGACTTAGCGTCATCGTTATAGAAAAGAGTAAACCCGGCGGCACATGCCTGCACGCGGGCTGCATACCCACGAAGAGTCTCTGTCACACGGCGGAGATACTGGAAGAAGCGCGCCACGCAAGTGAAGCCGGCGTGAACATTCCCACCGTCACGTTGGACTTGGCAGCCGCCGTTGCGAGGAAGGATACCGTCGTAGAACAACTCTGCAAGGGCGTAGAAGGTTTGCTCTCCCGTCCCGGCATCACGCTGTTGCGCGGTGAGGCAAACGGCATCTCGCCAACAAGCGAAGGTATTACTCTAAGCGTGTGCCTAAACGACGGCGGGAAAGAGACGGTTAAAGCGCGTAAGGTGTTCGTTGCTACGGGCTCACGCGCCAAGCGCCTGCCTATTCCCGGAGCCGACCTACCCGGTGTGGTTACAGCCGAAGCCCTACTCTCGCCGCAGGAAGTGCCTGCTCGGTTGTGCGTTATCGGTGGCGGTGTCATCGGATTAGAGATGGCCTCCGTCTATGCCGCTTTTGGTAGCCAAGTCACCGTGGTGGAGTTTACGCCGGAGGTTTTGCCGCCCTTTGACCGCGACATGGCCAAGCGGTTGCGCCTGGCGCTGCGCCGACGCGGTATTGTTTTCCACACCGGCGCCGGTGCCAAGGCGGTTCGCAAGACGGCTGACGGCTATGCCGTGGATTACGAAGAGAAAGGAAAGGCCGGCACCGTGGAGGCTGACATTGTGCTGATGGCCGTCGGCAGAGAACCGGTTACCGACGGTCTTGGGTTGGACGCGGCAGGCATAGCCCACACACCGCGCGGCATAACGGTAGATGCACACATGCAGACCGGCGTTCCGGGCATCTACGCCGTGGGCGACGTAAACGGGCTATCCCTGTTGGCTCACTCGGCCGCCTTCCAAGGACGCGTAGCGTTAAACCACATACTGGGGCGTGACGAGGAGATAGACCTCACACTTTGCCCCTCCGCCGTATTCACCCTTCCGGAGCTTGCCATGGTGGGACAAACAGAGGAACAGCTCAAACAAGCAGCGACGCCCTACACCACACATAAAGCCTCTTATCGCGCCAACGGGAAAGCCCTTGCCATGGGCGCGCCCGACGGCATTGTGAAGGTGCTCACAGCGCCCGACGGACGTCTCTTGGGTGCACACATCCTTGGCGCACACGCCGCTGACTTAGTGCACGAAGCGGCAGTAGCCATGTCGGCCGGTATGACACTTGAAGCCCTGCAACGCACCATACACGCCCACCCCACGCTGAGCGAGATGTACCTTGCGCTCTGACAGCAACACGTCTTTGGCACGGTCTTTGTTTGTACACAAATTCCTTCCCTGCAATGTGCCTGAGGCACAGCAGATGTGACAAGAAGAAAAGGGAAACACAAACGAACACGAAGGAACGAAGATGACCTACGAACTAACCGAATCATTGTCTCGCGTACTGGCTTGGAGCAAAGCCGAAGCGGGACGTTTACAACACCCGGCAGTAGATGCTCCCTGTCTGATGCTGGGACTGATACACGACGAGCAATCGCGCACGGCGGAACTTTTACGCTCCGCAGGTGCTTCGCTCCCGGAACTTAAGGCACAGGTGGAGCAAGCCGCTACCGCAGCAGCCATGCCGCAAGGCGAAAATGTCGTCACTCCAGGAACTAACGAGTTGCTTTTGGACGCCGATAGCCGCCGGCTGCTACGCTTAGCCCTGCTGGAGGCTCGCCTCTCCGGCGAAGGTCGGGCTGACGAACAGCATCTGCTACTGGCCTTCTTGCGTGACCGCGACAACATCTGCCGAAAGATACTGAACCAGATGAACGTGAACTATACGCGCATAGCCTCTGCCTTGAACCTAAAGTCGGGCGTCAAGTCGGCCTTTGGATTTGCGGACGAAGAAAACACCAACTATTCCGGAAGAGGAGAAAGCGCAAAAGGCTCAACCCAACAATCCCGGCAAGACGGACAGACTTCCGACACGCCTATAACCGACAACTTCGGGACAGACCTGACACGCCGTGCGGCAGAAGGCGCCTTAGACCCCGTCGTCGGGCGCGAGCGGGAGATACAGCGCGTAGCACAAATCCTGACACGGCGCAAAAAGAATAATCCCATCCTTATCGGTGGACCCGGCGTGGGCAAGAGCGCCGTGGTGGAAGGACTGGCTACGCTCATCACGCGCCACAAGGCTCCCCGCCTGTTGCAAGGCAAGCGCATCGTAGCCTTAGACATGGCGGCCATTGTTGCAGGCACTCAATATCGCGGACAATTCGAGGAGCGCCTGCGACGCCTCATTCAGGAACTGCGCGACCACCGGGAGATTATCCTCTTCATTGACGAGATACACACCATCATCGGAGCCGGATCAGCTCCCGGCACGCTGGACGCAGCAAACATTCTGAAACCGGCCTTGGCGCGCGGCGAGGTGCAGTGCATTGGCGCGACAACGACGGACGAATACCGCAAAAGCATTGAGAAGGACGGCGCCCTGGAACGGCGCTTCCAAAAAGTGCAGCTGGAACCCACGACATCAGAAGAGACGCTGGAAATACTGCGCAACATAAAAGGACGCTACGAAGACCACCACAACGTAAGCTACACGGACGAAGCCCTTGAGGCTTGCGTGCGCCTGACGGAGCGCTACCTTTCCTCACGTTTTCTGCCCGACAAGGCTATAGACGCTTTGGACGAGGCAGGCGCACGGCAGCACCTCACCGGTCTCACAGCGCCCAAAGAAGTGGAAGAGCTGGAGAAACGCATCGCCGAGCTAAAGCAACAGAAGCTCGCGGCCGCAAAAGCCCAGAACTACGAGCTGGCTGCACAGCTGCGCGATGAGACTACACAACTATCCGCACAATTAGAGACGCTGACCACAGCATGGCTGCAAGAACAAAAGGAAAATCGGCAACAAGTCACCGCAGAAGACGTTGCAGAGGTCGTTTCTATGATGAGCGGCGTCCCCGTACAACGTCTGGCAGCAGACGAAGGCCAACGGCTAAAAGGTATGAGCAAAGCTCTGGGCAGTAAAGTAATAGCCCAAGATGAGGCCATACACAAGCTCGTTCGTGCCATTACGCGCAACCGTTTAGGCTTAAAAGGAGCAGACCGCCCTGTCGGCGTATTTCTCTTCGTCGGCCCCACGGGCGTCGGTAAGACATATCTCGTGAAATGCCTCGCCGAATATATGTTTGGCAGTCCGGAAGCCCTGATACGCATCGACATGAGCGAATACGGCGAAAAATACTCCACAAGCCGCCTCGTCGGTGCCCCTCCGGGCTACGTAGGCTACGAAGAAGGCGGACAGCTCACGGAGAAAGTGCGTCGCCATCCCTATTCCGTCATCTTACTTGACGAAATTGAGAAAGCACATCCCGACGTATTCAACACGCTGCTTCAAGTGATGGACGAAGGACGTATGACCGACGGCAACGGCGTCACGGTGGACTTCCGCAACACCATTATCATCATGACATCAAACAGCGGAACGCGCCAGCTCAAAGACTTCGGCGCAGGCATAGGCTTCACAACCGGCGCCGCCACAGGAGCAGACATGGCCGAGAGTATCGTACGCAAAGCTTTGCAACGACAGTTTGCCCCCGAGTTCCTAAACCGGCTGGACGACATCATAATGTTCCAGCCCCTCACCAAGGCCGACGCCACACGCATCGCAGATCTGGAACTCTCGCAACTGTCCACTCGTTTGGAACCCCTCCACCTTACGCTGGAGCTGACCGACGCCGCAAAAGACTTCGTCGTGGGCAAGGGCTTCGACACGCAATACGGCGCACGCTCACTGAAACGTGCCGTGCAGACTTACGTGGAAGACGCCATCTGCGACCTCGTCATGGAAGCCTCGGACAACCCCACAGCCGCAGCGGACGCCAACGTTGCGGAACCGCCCCGCACAGTACGCTTCGACCTCGACAGTCAGGGTAAGCTCCAAGCCTCCCTCGTCCCGGCCAGCGCCGAACCGGCCGAAACGCATTGAGGGTAAGCGCGGGACGCCATAAACACCATATCAAACTACGAGGGAGAACCACACAAGGCTCTCCCTTTTCCTTTGCATTGTTCTGTACAAGCAATTAACCTTAGAACAAAGGGGTTACATATAGGGCAAGGTGCTGAAGTCCATCACTACAGACAACGGCACGGAGTTCGCCGCGCACGAATGGATAACCCAAAGGCTCGGCGTACCAGTTTACTTCACACGAGCCTACTCCTCCAGACAGCAAGGGAACGTGGAGAATAACAACAAACTCTTCTCAAACAAACTCATCCCCAAAAATATTAGCACTTTTTTAAGTCAAAGAGTTGCTGTTTTGAGAATAGCTACTTAAATTTGCAGTTGTATCGTGTGATAGTAGTGGCATCTGAAAAGGTCTCTGCTTTGTCATTCGAACACTACATAATGGAAAGCGTCACATGATGCTTTGTCATAGGGCTATCTGAAATTACCACAAAAGATTGCAAGTCCAAGACAATGCGGAATTGATGCCACGGGTATGCTGGAATCACGCTCCCGTTGTGTGCGTGGGGGTACTCTAACCTTCAACGCACACTTTCGAGAGTTTCAGCAATATTCAAACGTGGGTATCTCTTTTGTCTCGTAAACTTGCAAGGGCTGTGGTAAGCCTCAGATAGCAGACGAGCTAAAGTGGATACCCACGTTTTTCGTTGTGTAACAATAGAAATATAAATAAGCTATATATAGGGTATAATATGGCTAATTGAAGGATGTGATGATTTGCACCATAAGAAATGAGATTCTTGCTAAAATAGAAGATAGAGCCTCTTTTTTGAAATACCTAATAAAAGAATATCCTAGACTCTTGGAGGAATGGGCATATAAAACAGATAATGAATTTAAGAAGATAGCGAAAGAAGAAGCAGGGGAAGATTATGAAGTATATTCTTCAGTATATAATTCATTTATATCTGCTTTTGACGAAAACGAGAACAGAAAAGATATGTTTTACAAAGCCATGCTTTTAATGACTTACTCTTATTACGAGGGGGCTTTATCATTTTTTTATAAAAAAGGACAAGAACAAGATCTTGTAGATGCTATCTGCAAGTCAAATCATATAGATTTATCTGAACAGGCACACAATGCTGTAGTTTGTGTCCAATCCAATATTCGAATAATAAGGAATCAATTGACACATAATAATATGCAAATAAAGGGCAACAATGATGTGCTTGATAAAATCAGCAAAGAATGGTCTGAAATTCATGTTTCAAATGAAGAGATTACTATCACAGGTGATAGTTTTATTCTCGATTCATTGAATAAGGAATTTTTGATACTAAAAGAATTATGTGAGAAATTAGGCTATAAACACAATAAGGTAGGTTTCAAATAGCACAGAGTTTTCAGCAACCAATTGTTAAAAAACATATAACTATGAGAAAATTATTACTTTTAATTATGATGTCCGTCATGGTCATATGTGCTATGGCACAAGCGACATCATTGTTAGTTGACAACCAGACTCCGGGTTGGCTGTCGAGCAAGATTAATTACGGCGACCAACAAACATTAGTCAATCTTAAAGTGACAGGTTTTATCAATAAAGACGATTTGTCGTTTATTGGAGACTTGTCAACTGATAAACAATTGCAAGGGGTTTTAGATTTGAGTGACGCTAACTTCGTTGGTATGGGTTACGGAGAAGAAGATAATGAATATTATGAGAAAGGTTCTATAAAAGGGAAATATGCTCATTTTATCTTTCCAAAAAGTTTGAAGAAAGTTACAGGCGCCTTCGAAAAAGCTACAGCCGACACTATTACCATTGGAGGTACAGCAATGCCTAATATTTCGCCAAATTGCTTTTATTACACGTCTATCGTAAAACATCTTATATTACGAGAAGGGGTTGACAGCTTAACAAGAAAAGGAGAGGTTGGTAAAGGAGATAGATTTTTTAGCTATTCCAAAAGTTTAGTGTCTTTGAGTTTACCTTCTACTTTAAAATATGTAGATACAACACTTCCTTCAGAAGCTTATTTCGGTTCTTATGCGCCCGGATTATTTAGTAATCTTACTAAATTAGTTAAGGTCAACCTACCCGATAGCATCGAATACTTACAAGATAGAATGTTTATTAATGTGCCTGCTTTTAAAGATACAGTTCGTTTGCCAAAAAAATTAAAAGAGTTTTATCCTACGACTTTTGGTACATCTTCAACTACTGTGCCTGATAATCAAGTCGTCTATATTCCTGATAGTGTTTCTATTATACATTTTGTTGCTCCAAATAATTATTGGGAGTGTCATGTTAAAAGAGAAGAACCTTTGCCGATTAATAAATACACGGGAGAGTCATATAAAAAGATACATGTTTATGTTCCAAAGTCAGCCTTGACATTATATCAGAAAAGTAATTGGAATGCATTCACATTGCACGCAGAGCCAAATCCTGCTGTAGGAATATCAATTGACAAGGATTCTTTGAAATTACACAAAGGAAATACTGGCCGACTTTCGGTAACAATTATTCCAGACAATGCTGATTATCAAAAGATTAATTGGTTTTCAGCAAACGCTGCCATCGCAAATGTTGATACAAATGGTGTAGTCAAAGCCGTTTCAACAGGTTCAACATATGTCTACGCTTCAATAGTTGACAACACTCAACTTATTGATAGTTGCCTCATTATTGCTTTTCAGCCAGTAACTGGTTTGCAACTCAACAATTCCGAAAAGGAAATAAAAGTAGGGGATAGCTTTATTTTGACAGCATCGATTAGCCCTTATGATGCAGATGACAAGTCGGTAATTTGGAAATCTGATAAGGATTCTGTAGCAACAGTTGTTGACGGAAAGGTCACGGGAGAAAAGGCTGGTACCGTTAAGATAATAGCGACATCTGCTTCTAACAATGACATTTCTGCAACTTGCGAGGTAACTGTTTTACAACCTGTGAAAGGCATACAACTTGATAATAATAGTTTTACGCTTAACGAAATAGGAGATACCATACAACTCTTTGCAACCGTGTTGCCTGATGATGCAAGCAACAAAACAGTCAATTGGAGAAGCAATGACGAAAAAGTTTGTATAGTCTCAAATGGGAAAGTGGTCGCCGTAGGCTATGGAACAGCAGTTATCATTGCCACAACCGTAGATGGCGGATATATGGCAACGTGTACGGTAAAAGTCGAAGCTTCTACTTCTGTCATAGAAAACATTGTCACTACACAAGCGGGCAATTACGAAATCTATGATGTGACTGGCAAGAGACTTAACTCATTACACCGAGGCATTAACATTATTAAATCACAAACTGGGAAAGTGAGAAAGAAAGTTATAATGTAACTGGTATTGAACACATGAAATAGATCGGAAACGCTCTTGATATAGATTTATTGTCGAGGGCGTTTCCTATTATTGTTGTCCGATAAAACTTTTTGAGCGAGCGGGGGAGGAATTAGGACTGATTCCATTTGCAGGCATCAGTCCTTTTCGGTTTTTTTGTTTCACCAAGAACTAAATTCAACCGATAAGCAAAAGCAGTCTTTTTAACGGACAGCTATGATAAACATTTATCCTTGCAACATTTGATTTGCAAGGAGTTAAAGCGTAACGTTGTAAAGCGAATTGAAAGACCTTAGAACAAAGAGTCTATTCGTCCTTGGGGTTGCTGGCGGAGATGATGTCCTTCACGCCTTGAAGGAAGGCTTTGATGCCCGCCCAAAGGCCGAAGACGAGGGCGCGGGAGAGGCGGTAAGCCATGCGCCCCAACCAGCGAAGGCCCTGCCAAAGGCGCTTCGCTGCGGCCAGTAGCCTGTCTTTCCGTAGCATTTCGCCGTAGGCTAAGGTGAAGCCATAGCGACGCTCCAAGGCGCGGTAAGCCGCCAGCCAAAGCAAGGGGAGCGCCACGCCAGCCACAAAATAGAGCAGGAAGAAGGCGTCCGTCGTTGCGTGATACTCCACGATGGGCGTGTCGCCCACTTGTTGCCAAGGCAGGTGGCAGAAGCCTACCTTCACAGCACTAACCACCTTGAAAGCCACGAGGAAGAAGGCGAAGACGTAGAGCGTACGATTCCCTACATATTCAAGCGCAGAACGAAGCGCTCCGGGGCGTCGGGCTATGTGTTTAGAGAGCCACAGCACCAAGTAGAAACCGGCCGCACCGAGGGGCAGCAAGGGTAAAAACTGCACGAGGGTCTGCCAGGCTTCCATGGACGTGCCCAAGAAGCAGGCGCCGACAATCAGCAAGGCGAACGCGCCCACGGCGTAGTACCAGCGCAGGGGCAACCGGGCGCTGTATTCGTGATACAGGAAGCCCATAGCCATAAACGAGAGGCCGCACAATTCGCGATAGCCGCCTTCGGGCACTACGGGAATAACGAGAGAACCAGCGGTTTGCCAGATAATGAGCAGCACGCCGAGGAGAAGTATGTAGAGTCCCAAACGGGCTACCGTAGCTTTGGGAAAGACATGGTGTAGGAGCTTAAAGAGCAGCAGGAAGGCAAGACTGGAAAGGAAGAGGGAACGGAAGAACCAGTAGAAGCCACATAGCGCCGCGTCGTAGCCCGTCATGCCAAACGTAATGCTCCACAAGTTTTGGAAGAACTCGTGCCAAGTATAGGGCGTCCCTGTCTCTCCACCGACAAAGCCCAAGGCGCAGAAGACGTTGTGGAAGACCAAGAAGAAAAGGCTCCAGCGCAGGAAGGGAAGGTAGAGTCTTTTGAAACGGTGCTTCACATAAGTCTTCTCCTCCGTCAGGTAGCGCGTGTTGAAAAAGTATCCAGCGCACAGGAAGAAGATAGGCACGTCAAATTGAGCCAGGAAAGTGCCTATCCATTCCGGCCCGCCGGCTTGGCTCAAGACGACGCAGAGAATGGCCAGCGCTTTGCAGAGGGTAAAGGCCGAATCGCGCCGTGTAGATGCTTCGTTAGAAATAGATGTGCCCATATATATAATAATGTGTCCTGCGGAAAGGACTCGTCAGACGAAAGGCGTGAGGAACTGCCAGAACCAAGCCGCCCGGCGTCGCGCTTTGGAGAAGTTTTCTTTCCACGTCTCAGGCGTCAGTTGCCAGCAACGCGTCTGCCGGTCGGTGTTGAAGATGCGGAGCAACTCGGCCGTCGAGGGGCTGTCGGCAATTAGCAAGTTACACTCGTAGTCGAACGACAGACTACGACTGTTCAGGTTCGCCGAACCTGCAAAGGAGAAACAGCTATCTACCATCATGATCTTGCTATGATGGAAGCCGCCTTCGAAGAAGTAAACCTTAGCACCGACTTTCATCAAGCGGTGGACGGTATGCTCCACGATGCGGGGCGTTATGGGGATGTCGCTCTTCGAGGATACCATGATTTGCACGTCCACGCCGCGTTCTACGGCGCGGCGGAAGGCACGGCGCAGATGCGGGCAAAGCGTGAAGTAAGGGTTGATAAGGCAAATCTGCCGTTGCGCCGCGTCCACGGAATGTACAAAGGCGTCGTGGATGATGCGGCGAGGGCTGTTAGGCCCTCTGTCCACAACGCCCAGCAGTTTATGCCCGGCCGTCGTCGTCGTGTTTGCCTTCAACCCCGTGAAAGCGTTGCCAACGGTTCGGCCACCCGTGTAGTATTGCCATCCCTGCACCTCATCCTTGGCCACCCGGTTCCAAAACGCGAGGAAGATGCGTTGCAGGGCGTCCACGGCGCTTCCCTCAACGCGGGCATGCACGTCGCGCCACTCTCCAAACTCCGGTTTGCCCACGATGTAGTAGTCGGCCACATTCATGCCGCCGGTGTAAGCCACGAGGCCGTCGATGACGACGATTTTCCGGTGGTCGCGATGCAAGGCATGGTTGACGTAAGGGAATCGTACGGGGTCAAACTCCACAATCTCTATGCCCTGCTTGCGCAAGGAGTCGAGATGGCGGCGTTTCAGCGGGCGATTGTTCGAGGAGTTCCCGAAGCCGTCGAACACGGCGCGCACCTCCACGCCCTCGGCCGCTTTGCGTTCCAATAAGCCGAAGAGCAGGGCGGATATGGAGTCGTTGCGAAAGTTGAAATACTCTAAGTGGACGGAGTGGCGGGCTTGACTGATGGCTGCAAAAAGGTCGTCAAACTTCTCCTGCCCCGTCTTGAAGAACACGATGCGGTTGTCCGCGCTGAAAGGCACACCGTAAACCTGCTCCAAGTAGCTGACGATGGCCGAGTCAGCCCGCTCTTGTGCCCAAGCGGATAAGGCTCCGGCAAGAAGGAGCAGCGTGAGGAGTAGTCGCTTCATTATGGATGGGTGCCCGCCGAGCGGGGAGAAAAAGTCAGTCGCTGTACGTCACAATGCCGTACGGAAGGAGTCCACGATGCCGAGAAGGCGGCCATCCTCGTCGGTCACCAGGACGCTGTGTATTTTATTTTCGTTCAGTATGCTTTCTATCTCCGTCACCTTCGTCTCGGGCGTCACGGTCTTCGGATTTCGCGTCATGATGTCCGCCACGGTCATCTGGAAGAAGCTGTCTCGCGAGCGCTGAATGGCGCGTCGCACGTCTCCGTCCGTAATGATGCCTGCAATGATGTCGTCCTCCACGGCCACGCAGAGACCTAAGCGCCCGTCGCTAATGTGTATCACGGCATCGCCCAGCTTCATCGTGGGCGGAATGACGGGCAGGTCGTCCGTACGCATCACGTCGCGCGCCTGCGTCAGCAGTCGTTTGCCCAAGGAGCCGCCGGGGTGGAAATGAGCAAAGTCGGTTGCTTTGAAGTCGCGCGCTTTTATCAAGGCACAAGCCAGGGCGTCGCCTATAGCCAGCGCTGCCGTCGTGGAGCACGTCGGAGCCAGCCCCAGCGGGCAGGCCTCGCGAGCCACAGACGCGTTGAGGTGTGCCGCACTGTTCTGCGCAAGTTTCGAGGCGGGGTTGCCCGTGATGCTTATGACGGGTATGACCAGCTCTTTCAGGTAGGGCAGGAAACGCAGCAGTTCGTCCGTCTCGCCGGAGTTGGAGATGGCCAGCACGACGTCGTCCTTTGTAATGACTCCAAGGTCGCCATGAAACACGTCAAGGGGGTTCACGAAAAAGCTCGGCGTTCCTGTGGACGACAGCGTGGCTGCCACCTTAGCGCCTATCTGCCCGCTCTTTCCTACGCCCGTCACGATGACTTTCCCCCGACACCGGAGGATGATTCGCACGGCGCGGTCAAAGTTTTCGTCCAGCTTGTCTTTCAAGCCGCGCACCGCGTCGGCCTCGTCGTTAAGGCACTGGCGGGCTATGTCTATCCAAGATTCCATTGGCTAAAAAGTATCAGAAGGGATTTCCGCATTAGAGCAACGAAGCGATGACCTGCTTCAAATCTGCCAAGGGCAACATGTTGGGGCCGTCGCTCAACGCCTTGTCGGGGTCGGGATGCGTCTCGAAGAAGTAGCCCGTCGCGCCGAAGGCTTTGGCCGCGAGTGCCATAGCGGGGACGTAGCGCCGGTCGCCGCCCGTCTTGCCACCCGCACCGCCGGGACGCTGCACGCTGTGGGTGCAGTCCATGATGACGCGGGCAGCGTATTGCTTCATAGTCGGTATGTTGCGGAAGTCCACAACGAGGTTGTTGTAACCAAAAGCGTTTCCGCGCTCCGTAAGCCACACCTCCGTGGCGCCGGCGTCCCGGCATTTCTCCACAGGGTAACGCATGTCTTCGCCGCTCAGGAACTGCGCCTTCTTCACGTTCACTATCCGTCCCGTCCGTGCGGCCGCCACGAGCAGGTCCGTCTGCCGGCAGAGAAAGGCCGGGATTTGCAGCACGTCAACCACCTCCCCGGCGGCCTTGGCTTGGTAGCTCTCGTGGATGTCCGTCGTCAGGCGCAGCCCGTAGCGCGACTTTACGTCAGCGAGCATCTGCAAGCCGCGCTCCAAGCCCGGGCCGCGAAAGGAGTGAATAGACGTGCGGTTGGCTTTGTCGAACGAAGCCTTAAAGATGATTTCTATGCCCAGCGTCTTTTCTATGCTGACCAGTTCCGCAGCCACTTCGTCGAGCAGCGCGGCGGACTCAATCACACACGGGCCAGCTATGAATATGGGGGTCATTGTCCTTCTCCGTTTTGTCTGCCTGCAAATATAGCAAAAAAAGGGCGTTCCCGCCCTGCGCCCCGACTCATTATTATTTATATCTGCGCTTTGAATAAGTCTAAAGTAGTTCAAAGCGCGCAAACTTCAAGAGCAGTTTCTTCGGGCCAAGGGCTTCGAAATCCACGGTGACGCGGGCGTCGTCGTCGGCTCCCTCCACGGCCGTCACGACGCCCTCGCCGAAGCGCTCATGCCGCACCTTGTCGCCCACACTGATGCGCTGGCCGCGAAAGGTTACCGACGTCGGCTGCGGCGCGGCGGACTCTGCGGGCGCCGGCGGCGCTACGCGGCGCAGGCTTTGCCCCCAATGCGGCGTCGAAGTGAAACCCGAGCCGCCGGAAGGGCGCTTAGACGTCCCCACTCCGGAGATATATCCCCGCCGCAGGTTGCTGAACGCGCCGCCGCCCGCTGCCGGCTCGGCTTCGTCCCGCCCCGAGCTACCCCATCGCCCCGCACCTAAGGACGGATGCCTCGTCTCGTAGGGCACTACGGCCTCGCCGTCGTCCCACGTTACGTAGTCTTTATCTATCTCGTCGATGAACGGGCTGGGCAGGGCGGCCTCCGTTTGCCCATACTTCCTGCGGGTGCGGGCATAGGAGATGTAGCAATACGTCTTCGCCCGCGTGACGGCCACGTAGAACAGGCGTCGCTCTTCCTCCATCTCGCGCGGACTGAAGCGTGCGCTGGACGTGGGGAAGAGGTCGTCTTCCATCCCGGAGACGAAGACGGCTCCGTATTCCAGCCCCTTGGCGGCGTGTACGGTCATTAGCGTGACGCGCGGCAGGCCGTCGTCGCGTTGGTCCTGGTCTGTGCGCAGCGCGGCCTCGGCTAAGTAGTCGGCCAGCAACGCTTTGCCGCCCGCATCCTCCCGTTGTTGCTCAAAGTCGCGGATGCCGTTGAGCAGCTCCTCCGTGTTCTCCACGCGGCTCTCGGCTTCCGGACCGCCACCGGCTTTGATTTCCAGCGCCATGTCGGCCTTCAGCCCGGAAGCCTCCAACACGTGCAAGGCCACGTCGTAGGGAGCCTCCGTCGCCGCCTTCTTGCCAAAGCTTAGCACCATATCACGGAAAGCCATCAGCCGCTCTTCAGCGCGCCGCGTCAGTCCTATGGTCAGAAATCCCCGCCCCGCGATGACGTCCCACATGCCCACGCCCGCCTTTCGCGCCGCGGCTGACAGACGCCCTAAGGTTGTAGCGCCCAAACCCCGAGTTGGGAAGTTGATGACGCGTAGTAGCGCCTCTTCGTCGCCAGGGTTGCAGCAGAGGCGTAGGTAGGCCATAAAATCCTTCACCTCTTTGCGCTGATAGAACGACAGTCCGCCGTAAACGCGGTAGGGTACACCCGCTGCACGGCAGGCATCTTCCAGCACACGGCTCTGCGCGTTCGTGCGGTAAAGCACGGCCACGTCGTCCCACCCCACCTGCTTACGGTCGTGCAGGGCGCGTATCTTGCCGGCTATGATGCGCCCCTCGGCAAGGTCGTCGCGCGCCGAAAAGAGGTGCAACTTCTCGCCCACAGGCAACTCGCTATAGACGCTCTTCGGGATGCGCCCTTTGTTATGGGCTATGATAGAGTTCGCAGCGTTCACGATGTTGCGCGTCGAGCGGTAGTTGCGCTCCAGCTTGAAGAGCTTAGCGCCCGGGAAAGCTTTGCTAAAACCCAGTATGTTGCCAATGTCCGCGCCCCGAAAGGCATAGATACTCTGCGCGTCGTCGCCCACGGCGCAGACGTGCCCCTCGGCGTTCGCCAAGAGGCGGATGATGTGGTACTGCGCCAGGTTTGTGTCCTGATACTCGTCAACAAGCAGATAGCGGAAGCGCTCGCGGTATTTCTCCCTCACCTCCGGCTGTTGCTTCAGAAGCCGGTAGGTGCAGAGAAGCAGGTCGTCGAAGTCAAGCGCGTCGGCCTGTGCGCAGCGCTCGGCATACTGTTCGTACACACGTGCCAGCTCCGGCACACCGTTGCGCTTGTCGGCCTCTCTAAAATCGGCGCTCGCTGCGTAGGAAGCCGCGTCGTAAAGCCGGTTCTTCGCCATAGAGATGCGCCGTGCCACGGCAGCAGGGCGGTAGGTCTTATCGTCGAGCCCAAGCTCCCGGATGATGCGCTTCAGCACGTTGCGCGAGTCCTGTGCGTCGTATATTGTGAACGAGCTGCCCAGGCCGGCGCCGCCCTCCAGGCGCAGAATGCGCGCGAAGACGGAGTGAAACGTTCCTGCCCACAGCCCGCGCGTAGCCTCCTCGCCCACCAAGCCCGCTATGCGCGCCGTCATCTCGCGCGCAGCCTTGTTCGTGAACGTCAGCGCCATGATGCTCCACGGCGCATAGCCGTGCTGCAACAGGTAGGCCACCTTGTACGTCAGCATCCGCGTCTTGCCTGAGCCAGCACCCGCCACGACGAGGCTCGGCCCCTCGCAATAGGCCACGGCCTCCCACTGCTGTGCGTTCAACTCTTCTGCATACGATATTTCCATGGGCGTATTCCCCGTTTCTTTGGGAAAGCAAAGGTACAACTCTTTTCCCACAACGGGAAGTCCCCACACCGCCCGCCGACGGCTTTCAGCGGATGCCCGCCGTAGCAGCATAGCCCGCCGACTCTGCACCGTCGACTCTGTTGCACCTCCCGCCTTCATCGCCCGACAAAAGCAAAAATCTCGAAACTTCGTGCCGACTATTTCAAAATAAGTCGGACCTATTTTAAAATAGGAACGACCTATTGGCTCACAAGTCCGACCTAATTTAATTAATCTGTTTCAGTCGCCTTCGTAGGTCTTGTTGTGCATTTGCAGGCGCTCCTGGAAGCTGTCGGCGCCCAGAAGGATATTGTCATATTTAAAGTCGGGGAGGTAGGCGGTGCCAGCCATGCGCAAGACGCAGTAGAGGCAGACGAAGGTGGCAAAGAGCTTGCGGTTGCCGCGTATGCTGAAACAGCGGATGAGGTCGGCCCAGACAATCCAGTAGCCGAAGGCGAAAAGCACGCAGAGGCGCTTACTGAGTACTTGGAACTCGCTCAGGGCAAGGAAGAAGGTTAGGTAGATGAGCAGGGCGTTGATGAAGATGTCGGCGTCGCTCCGCAGTGTGCGCAGCTTGTCCATGTAGAGGAAGACGAGGAGTCCGGTGAAGAGTCGTTCCAAATAGCCGATGGAGAGCCCCGTAGCCTCGTCGTAGAACTCGGTATAGGCACGTATGCGGGCGGAAAAGTCCTCAAGACCTATGACGGAGAGGAACGCCGATACGACCGAGACGTGGAGCAGGAAGAGTGCGTTGCAAGCCAAGAAAATAGCCAAGAATACCCACTTGTTGAGACGCCTATGGAGGAAGAAGTAAAGGGGTAGGTAGAGTACGGCGGAGATATGGAAGGTGCAGGCTAAGAGGCAAAGGGCAAAGTAGGGTAGTGGGCGCCGCTGTTCCAAATAGGGCAGGGCATTTAAGAAGATGAGTATGGCGAGGGAATTGCGCATGAGGTTGGTACTCATGACGAGGCCTTCAAATACGACGAAGAGGAGCAGACAGAGGGGAATGTTGCTGATGCGGCGGCGGAAGAAGTTGAGCAGCAGCGCCGTGTTGATTAGACAACAGACGAAGACGAAGAAGTTGTAGTCGCGGAAGATGGAACGGCAGAGCAGGGTGAGCAGGGTAAAGCCGGGCTCATAAAGACCTTGCTCAGTGGGGGTATAGGAAAAGACGTCGTCCAGCGTGCAGTCGAAGAAGAAGGGGTAGTAGCCTATCCAGTCGGAGAGGATGAAACCTCGCAAGCCGAAAAAGAAGAGGAAGCCGACCACGGCGAGCGCTACGCACCGATACTGCCGCCGCGTGAGTGGTCTGACGGCAATCGGAGAGCCTTTGGCTGGCGCTGGTGAAAGGGGCTCGTCGGCCGCGAAGATGAGGGCGAGGGCTTCGAGGTAAAGAACGAAGAGTATGTAAGGGAAGGCGTATTGCACGGACAGTACAACGATAAGTCTTAACGGCTTGGTTTAATGTTTCTTGTCGCCTTGTGACTCCTCTTCTGGTTCAACGTGTCGTGGGGCTTCAAAGTCCTCCGGGTCTTCCCAAGATGCTACGTCTTCCTCAACCGGCTCTGCGCTTTGCTCGTTTTCGTCGGATGTCTCAGCCTTCTTCCTTTTCATTTTAGGAAGCAGCCAAAGCACGAATAGGGCGTCAGCAGCAATGCCGAGGCAGAGGAAGATGAAAACAATCATGGAGCGCGGCGTTCCGCTGGGTCGATTGGGGACGGTGGCGTTTTGCAGCGTCGTAAAGGCCGGCGTTTTCTCTTGCACCTTGGCGCGAGCCTGCTGAAGCTGGGTCTGCATTTGGCTGTACACGTTGAACTTGAGCTGCATCTCGTTCTCCAGCTCGCTCTCCTTGGAACGTATGGTTTCCAAGGTGGCGTCTTGGTTGGAGTCGGCGTAGTTGGCATAAACGCGCTGCGCTTTGTCGTAAGCTGCCTTGCTTTCTTCGAGCAGCTTACGGTAGTACGCCACGTCTTTGCGGGCTTTCTTGGTGCGATACTTGGTAATGTAGCTTTGCAAGCGCTTTTGCAGCGTATCGGCCATTATGGCAGCTACTTGGGGGTCGGTATCGGTTACGCTGATGGTAATGACGCTGGTTTTCTTATCCACGAGGCAGCTGATGCTCCCTTTTATGCCTTTGACGATTTCTTCTTCGTCCTGTGTGAGGCGGAAGGGGTCGAGTCCTTGTCCGGCGGGGTGGGGCGGTTGTTTCTTGCTGTGCTTGCGTCTTTGCTTGGCGAGCCAAGCTTGTGGAAGGCGCCAAAAGGGCGTCTTGACGTCCTGTGTAAGGTGTTGTAGGTAAGTTTTTGTCTGGGTAGAGTCTTTCATCTGCACCTCCACGCCGAGCAGGGGCAAGATGAAGTCGTTCGACGCAAAGAGGTCGGGGTATATCTGCGGGTAGATGGCGTCCATGGTCTGCTTGGAGCCTCCCAGATCTATGCCGAAGGAGGAGGCCATGTCGCTAAGGCTCTCCGACAGATTTAAGCCGCCCGAGTCCATTTCGGGAGCCAAGACGACATCAGAGGTGAAAACTTTTTGCGTATCAAGTGCTACGACGACGCCGAGTACGCCAAAGAGGACGAGGAAGATGAGCAGACACCAACCGTGGCGAAGCACTTCCCTTGCCATTGCCATGATGTCTATCTCGCGGTGGCGAGGGCTTTTCTCGTCCTCGCGCTTCTGTGCTTCTGCCATGTGTTTCAGTATTTTGTAGCTATGGGGTAAACCTTTGCTGGAAGGGAGCTGTTGCCCCGTATGTTGCGTTCTTACAAAGGTACGATGTTGCTTTATTTATTTTAAAAAGCCGCGCGTGGGTGCGCCTTTAGAGTCTCAGTTAGTCTTCTTCAGATGTATTTGTAAGGACTTAGCGCGCAGCGTAAGGTGGCGGCTTTTACTATTGTCGATATGGAAACTTGTTCGGCCAGCGGGCAGCCCCAAAGCTTGTAAGGCCGTGGTGGTATCGGCGAGCAGGCTGTCGCGGTCGCGGAAGTGAGCGTAGGTAGCCAAGATGTGCAGGCTGTCGCCGTCGTGATGGTAGCGGGCGAAAGTCTCAGCCGTTACGCCGTTAGCGACGTAAGGCGTGGTGATTTGCAGCAGGTCGTCCTGAAAAGACCAGTATATGTCGCTGGCAGACGTATCGAGTGTGCTGTCCGGCGAGGCCGAGGTGGTGTTGAGGTAGTCCACGCTCATCAGCCGCCATTGGCCGGCGAGTGTACTATCGTCCCACGTCTTGCTGCACGCTACGGTGAGAAGCAGCAGGATATTTAAGAACAGGACACGTGTCTTGGTAAAAGGATTGTGGTGCATGTCTTTCAGAAGGTCTTGTGCAGAGTAAGCTGTGCGCCGAAGTTATTACCCTCGGAGTTGAAAGTGTCTCCCCCGAGCGCGGCGGTAATGCGCCATCCCGTCATGCTAAGAATTTTTCGTGGAGCAAAGGATACTTCTGCGAGCATGTGGTTGGCGTAGCGCGCCGTGGAGCGTGGCTCGTTGTAGGTGCCGAAGCTGCGGGCATGTGTAAAGAGCAAGCGATAGTGCCAAGCGGGTGCCGGGTCACCGCTAAGGCCTATGTGGTGAGCGCGGAAACGGTTGTCCATGAAGCGTAGGGATCCGTTGTTACCGTAAAGGGGAGAGGTGTAGAGCGGGTTGCCTATAGCCTGTCCCCAGTGCTGCCAGCCCGGGTAGATAGTATGGTTGTAGTAATCGTCGCGACCGCTAATTTGGTGAGGTAACTCTGCCGTCTCGTCATGATAGACGGCGCCGGACTGGTAGTCGGTGCGGATGTATTCATAGGCCACGGTGCTCACAATACGGTTTTCCGGTAGCTGTACTTCTATGCCTAAGAGGCCGTCTTTCCAGCCGTATTCGCCGAACAATTGGGAGTGGTCTTCAAAGAAGTGGTCATAGTAAGCGCGTAAGCTCCATCCTTTTCCTTGGTATTTAAGGGAGAAGAGCCAGCTTCCCAGCGTGTTGCCGCCGGAGTTCCCGTATCCCTCGTCCGTAACGTCGCTCCCGCCGCCATAGATGGCTTTGAAGAAGTCCTTTATGCCGTGTCCGCCTTTTACTTTGTCGTAGCTTGTGGTGAAGCTGTTCACGTTATAGGACGTACCGCCAAACTGTGTGGCACTTTCTATGCCTATTTCGCCGCTGAGGGGGAAGTGCGCCTCGTTGCCCAGGCGGAGATAAAGAGCTTTGCTGTGATACAATGCATGGCGCGTGTATTTGTTTCCTTCGCTGACGTAGTCGCGTTGCCAGCGGCCGTCTGTCATCATGCCGTAGCCGAAATGGCCTTTCACGGCGAGCCACGGAAGCTTCCGAGTGATGCGCGTGTAGCTGGGCAGTTCCAACCGCACTTGGGGTATGGGTCGGGCGTTGATGCCGAAGGTCTGCGAGCCGCTACTAAGTTCCCTGTTTTTCATCTCCATGGGGCGCTCTTTGCTACCTACGGAGAGCCTCCATACCTTCCACTCAAAGTCGGCATAAGCTTGCTGCACGTAGAAGCGGGCTCCCTCGCCTTCGTTTTCCGTCAAGGCGAGGTCGAGGCCGTAGCCTATGCGCCATTTTCGCGTGGCGTCGGCAGATGTGTCGTGAAAGATGCCGGCGCGTTGGTAGGCGTAATCGCCGTTTACGCAGGAGAGGCCGTATCGGTTTGAACCCATCCAAAGCGGCGTTTGGTCGTTGTTTAGTGTGCCTTGCACTTCCAGTTCCACGCGCGTGCTGTCGAAAGTGGCTGATAGTGCCGTGCCGCCGTCGCCCGCCAAAGCGTTGAGGGAGACGGCAAGGCTTGCAGCCATAAGCCCGTATTTTAGAAACCGATGGGCGGGTGATTTAGGCATAGAGGCAAAGGGTATTACTGGTTGCAAAAATAACAAAACTTTCGCTTGCCCGCCGTCCGTACGGGGCTAAATTTCAGAGGAAGCGTATGTCCGTGATAACCTGCGCTCCGGCTGCTTGGTTGAGCTCGGCAACAAGTTGCCGTCTGCGCATGGAGAGCTCGGTACGCAGGGCGGGGGAGCTGAGGCGCACGGTGAGTGTCTGGCCGTGCAGGCTTGTTGCCGTGGTGAGGCGTGCCGCTTTCTCCCCCGCCACTTTTGGCCAGGCTTCCAGCAGGCGGTATTCCTCAAGCGGGCCTTCCAGTCCCTCCTCGTGCAGATATTGTCCCACGAGGTATCCCAGGGGTGCGGCTTTTGTACGTTTCATTCTGCGGTGGTTTCCTCTATCCGGCCGTTGCTGACAGAGAAGAGGCGGTAGTCGCGTTGCGTGGCGGCGAGGATGCGGCGTATGTGGTCGCGGTCGGTGTCGGTGATGAAGATTTGACCCAAAGCGTCGGACGCCGCGTAGCGGATGATGCGCTCCATGCGCCCGGCGTCAAGGGCGGCGAAGATGTCGTCAAGTAGCAAGATGGGCGTACGGCGTTCCCCTTGGTCGCGCAAGTAGTAGTATTGTGCCAGCTTCATGCCTGTTACGTAGGTCTTCGTCTGTCCCTGTGAGGCTTCGTGCTTCACAGAGTAGCCGTTCAGCGTGAGCTGGAGGTCGTCCTTGTGCGGGCCGTGCAAGGTATAACCTACGATGCGTTCGCGCTCTCGGGCAGCTTCCAGTTGAGGCTTCAGCGGCCCGCGCGTGGCGTGGGTAACGTAGTCTATACCGGGAGCTTCGGCGGCGTTGTCGCTGAGCTGGGCGTATAGCTCTTTGAAGCGGGGAAGGAAAGCTTCTACAAAGGTCTGTCTGTGGCCTGTGATGACGGTAGCTGCTTTGTCCATCATGCTTTCCAGCGCGTCCATGACGTCGGGGTCGGGCGCGTCGTCTTGGCGGAGCAGGGTGTTGCGCTGTCGTAGGGTTTTATCGTAGCGTATAAGGGCTTCAAGGTAGCTCGCGTCGCATTGCGCGATGACGCTGTCCATAAAGCGCCGCCGTTCCTCGCTTCCCCCGGTAGCCAGGAGCAAGTCGCGCGGCGCGATGAGCACGAGGGGAATGGTGCCGACGTGTGCTGACAGGCGGCGCACGTCTTTGCCGTCTCTTCGCAGGTGCTTCCGTGCTCCTGCCTTCATGCCGCAGCTGATGTTGACGTCAGTGCCGCTGTCCGTGGTGTAGCTGCCGTTGAGCAGGCAGACTTCCGCTCCGTGCAGGATATTCTCGCGGTCGGGCAGGTTGCTCGCGCTCTTGCAGAACGAGAGGTAATAGATGGCGTCGAGCACGTTCGTCTTGCCCATGCCGTTTGCGCCGACGAAGCAGTTCACGTTGGGCGAGAACGCGAGCTGTGCGTCCGGTATGTTCTTATAGTTGAGTATGGATAGCTTGTCCAGTCGCATAAAAGCGTGCCCTTGTCGAGTTTCCGTGCCCACGTTCGTGGTGCAAGCGGCGAATGTGTGGTGCGAGGGTTAAAAAAGAAGCCGCAGCGCAAACCTTGTGCGCCGCAGCTCCTTTGTTTTTGTTTGTGCCAGTTTCTTTGTGGCGTTGTGTAGGTCTGGCTTAAGCTTCCGTGGCGGCCTCGGGCGCCTCGGTAGCCTCCGTAGCGTTGGCGGCAGCCTCGGCCTCTGCAGCGGCTTTTGCGGCAGCGGCTTTCTTTTCAGCCACTTTCTCGGCCTGCTTCTCGTTTTGCTCCTTTTCCGTGGCTAAGCGAGCGTCGGCAGCAGCTTTCTTGTCGGCCGTCAGCTTGTTGGTTACGGCTGCAAGCTTCTTGTCTTTCTCGGCTTTCCAGGCTTCAAACTTAGCCTTCGCCGTAGCCTCGTCGAAAGCACCCTTGCGCACGCCGCCCCTGAGGTGCTTCATGAGCAATACGCCCTCGTTGGAGAGGATGTTGCGGGCGGTGTCCGTCGGCTGTGCCCCGACCTCTATCCAGTAGAGGGCGCGGTCGAAGTTCAAATCCACCGTGACAGGATTGGTGTTTGGATTGTACGTGCCAATCTTCTCGATAAACTTGCCATCCCGTGGCGCTCTCGCGTCGGCGGCTACAATGCTGTAGAACGCATAGCCTTTGCGGCCGCGGCGCTGCAATCTGATTTTTGTTGCCATTTCTTGTCTTGTAATTAGTTGGTTAGGATTTGCCGCCATCCCGTGGCAGCGGGTGCAAAGATACGTCTTTTTCCTAAACCGCGCGCTCCTGCTTGCGCTTTTTTCTTTTCTGTCTCCTTTTGCGGGCGTTCAGCGGAAAGCTCGGTGCGACCTACTTCGTCGTCAGCGCCGTTTCCAAATGTTCATCACCTTGCGGCGCACGGCCAGGGCGCCCTGCGTGCTGACCAGCAGGAAGATGCACAGTCCCAGGAGCAACGTGGGGAGTAGCCCGGCGGCTTTCAGTTGCGGATAGACTAAGCGTGTCATGTCCAAGTAGTAACCGCGGCAGAGCAGGAGCAGGAGCAGCGCGAGCAGCAGTACGGCGGCGTTCAGCCCGACGGCCAGCAGCTGGTAGGGACGGCTCACGCGGCGCGGGCTGTAGCCCAGCAGTAGCAGGTTCTCCAGCTTTGTCGTGTTCTTTTGCACGAGCAGATAAATGCTGAGCATGAGGATGTAGAAGGAGAGCAGGCTTACGAGCAGCCCTACGAGCATAACGACGCTGACCACCACCTTCAGGAAGTACGTTGCCTTACCTGCGTCGAGCTGGTCGGCCTCTACGTCGAGCCCTTTCGCCTTCATGTAGGTCGTTATGGCGTCGTCGGCGGGATTTCTGACCTCTACAATGAGGCGCTGGGGCGGTTCTGTGCGTCCGGGTTCGTACTGCGCATTGCTCCAGTCCATGAAAGCTTGCGGCACGAGGATGGTATTCACGCGGCTTGAGAACCCGGCAATGCGTCCGCGGAAGCTGCCGTGGCGTCCCGCCGCACCATTAATATATATGTCCATGTCCACCATTCCCGCTACGCCGTCAGAGAGCTTGGGCAGGCCTCTGCTGCCCGCGAAGCCGAAGTTGTAGATAGCCAGATAGGCGCGGGGCATGATTACAGGCACTTCCGTGCTGCCGGGTGTGTAGCTCCAGTCAGCTTGCTGCGTGTCGACGAAGCTGTCGGGCACGGCCTCGAAAAACAGCTCCGTGCGCATCGGCGACGCCCCGCCTGCGCTCATCGCGGCGGAGACCCTGTACTGCGACGTCGTAAAAGGCGCGGCGCGTAGGCAGAAGGGCTGGCGTTGCAGCTCGGTAATGTCGGCGGCGGAGAAGTCGTTGCTGCCTCCGGAGAGCGTGCCGGCCGTCGTTATGCGCTTGCTGACGACGAGGAAGTTGTTGTTGAAAAAGCTATCGTCCGACGTGAAGACGGGGGCTACGTCGCGATAGAATTGGAAGCCCAGCATGACAATCCACATGCCGAGGAGGTTGGCGAAGAAGAAGCCCGCCAGCTGGGGCAGGCTTACGTGGCTTCGCAGTAGTTTCCATATCAGGTGCATTCCGGGTTCGCTTGCTGTGCGCGGGGCGTATGTGCCGCCGCGCTAAGTGCAAAGATAGCGCAAGGCGGCGGAACGGCCAACCGCCGGCTGCCTTCTGCCGCGCCGTCAGTGCCTGAAGGCCGCGCAGCACCAGCCGTTTTCCTCGCCGGCATGGTCGAAGCTGAGGCCCGCCTGCGCTGCGGCTGCCTTAATCTGCGGCAGGTCGGCCGTGTAGAAGCCGCTCGTCAGGAGCAGGCCGCCCGCCTTGAGGCGCGAGGCGTAGGCCGCCACGTCTCGCACGATGACGTTCAGGTGTATGTTTGCCAGGACGACGTCGAAGGGGCCGAGACGGGGCAGCAAAGCCGCGTCGCCCAGCTCCACGTCCATATTCTCAACGCCGTTCAGTCCGCAGTTCTCTCGCGCATTCCTTACGCACCATTCGTCCACGTCGATGCCCAGCACCCGCCGTGCGCCGCGCAGCGCCGCCAGGATGCCCAGGATGCCCGTGCCGCACCCCATGTCCAGCACGTCCGTGCCGGCCAGCGGCGCTTCCAATATCTCGTGGAGCATCTGCCGCGTCGTGGCGTGGTGTCCCGTGCCGAAGGACATCTTCGGGTTGATAAGGATGGTGTACTCCGCCGTGGGGGCGTCGGTGTGGAACGTAGCCTTCACCACGCACCGCCCATCTACGACGAGGGGTTGGAAGTAGTGCCGTTCCCACTCTTCGTTCCAGTCTTTGTCCTCCGCCGCGCGTCGCGTGTGGCTGATGTGCACGCCCGCCACGGGGAAGTGCGCCAGTCCGTCCGCGAGCGCCGACTCGTCCAGGGCGTCAGCCTTTACGTAAGCTTTCATGGCACCGCCCGTGTCCTCGCTCTTCTCGAACGAGTCGAACCCCGCCTCGGCCAGCACGGCTTCCAGCACGTCTTCATAGTCGCTGCTTGCGGGCGTCAGCGTGAAGTCATATTCCCAGTACTTCATAGGTGTGGTTATGTCGGTTTAAAGTTGTCGTATGCGCCATTCTTGGGGATACAGGTTGTTGGCGCGGCTACCTAAGTTGTTCACGAAGCCGAGCGCCCGCCCTTTGTGCGTCACGACGACGTAGCCGCGCGGGGCTTCCACGCAGATAGCGGCGCGCCGCAGGTAGTTGCGAGCGTCTTCCAGGCTTAGTTCCACGCGGGGAAAGGCTTCCGGCGCCAGCTGCGTGCTGAGCGCCAGTTCGTGGCGCGGCATCCATTTCCCGCCCTTCGCCGTGGCCAGCGGAATTCCGGCACTTCTCACCTTCACCGCGCCACTTATGCGCCGCAGGTCGTCCTTTAGTGTGCGTCGGAAGGCAAATACCGCGTTGCCGCTCGGTGTTGTTTGTAGTTGGAAGGCTTCGCCCTGCTGCAACCAAGCTTCCAGCGCCGCCGTGTCGCGCTTTGACAAGGGGCGTTCGCCGCCGGGCTGCCTCGCAGGTCGTGCCGGGGGCGGGGTAGGGGCGTCCTTCCGCAGCAGGGCGAGGAAGAAGCCCTCGCCATCCGGCAGGTGCGAGCCTCGGGGTCGGGGATAGAAGTGGTAAACGGCCAGCTCGCGCCCCGTAGTGTCGCCCCCGATGCCCCAAGCCGCGCGCTGCTCCTTCGTCACAACGGTGACGGGCGTCGCGCCCAGCTCCCGGCAAATCCAGGCTACGTTGTCCTCGTCCTCCGCTCGGTTGAAGGTGCACGTGCTATAGACTAAGTGGCCGCCGGTCCGCAAGGCCGGCCAAACGCTCCGCACAATGTCGCGTTGCAGGGCGGCACAGCGCGCGGGGCTGTCGGGCGTCCACTCGCGTCGGGCGCCGTCGTCTTTGCGAAACATGCCTTCGCCGGAGCACGGCACGTCCGTAGCTATCAGGTCGAAGTAGCCCGTCAGCGCGGCAAAGTCTGCGCCGCTGCCTTCCGTTATGATGACGTCCGGCTGTCCCCACTTAGCCATGTTTTCGGCCAAGATGTTGGCGCGTAGGTGCACCGGTTCGTTGCACACCAGCACGGCGCCGTCGGGCAGGAGGGAGCGCCACAGCGTGCTTTTCCCGCCCGGTGCGGCGCACAAGTCCAGCACGCGCGCCGGCTCGGCAGGTAGTGCGCGGTAGGCCTGCTCTACGAACATCGAGGCGGCTTCCTGCACGTAGTAGCTCCCCGCGTGTAGCAGCGGGTCGAGCGTAAATTGCGGTCTCTCCGGCAGGTAGCGCCCGCCGGTGCACCACGGCACGGGCACGCCTCCGCTTTCGTAGCCTTTAGCGGCGTTCCGGCGGATGCTGACGGGCGGTTCGCCGTCCAGCGCGTCGCAGAGGCGGGCGGCTTCCTCGCGGCCAAGCTGTTCGGCCAGGCTCGTGCGGAAAGCGGGGGGCAGGGGCGTGCGTGCGGTCATGGGTCAGGGAACGAGCACCTTCGTCTTGCCTACGACGTAAAGGCCGGCGGGCAGGCCGAGCAGGGCTTTGCTTTGCTCCACGTTGCGGCGAACGAGGCGTCCGGCCGCGTTGCGCACATCTACGTGCCGGCTCGGCGCGGCGGCGGGCGTCGCGGTGAGTCCCGTGGCGCTTTCCTGCTTTTGTACGTAGAGGCAGACGGCCTGTTGCGAACCCGTGTAGCAGGCGAAGCGCGGCGCAGCGGCGTTGTACTGAATTTCGCGCGTCGGGTACTCCTTATTATATATGTGTGTCACGTCTTCGCTGATGCTTATCTCCCACCTGGCGGCGTCGTCCTCGGCAGTTGTGCTGCTGTAGAGCTTATTTTTGCTCGTTTGCAGCGTCAGGTAGGTTCCGCCCGTGGCGTCGTAGAGCGTCCAAGCCCCTCCCTGTCCGCCGAGGGTCAGGGCGTAGGGATAGCCCGCGGCGCCCGTCTCGGTCGTGAGGAGGCTGTCCGTCGGGGTGACGGCGGCGTAGCTGCGTATGTCGCCGTCGGCGGCTTCGGCCAGTGCCGTGCCCTTCGCCTCGCAAACGATGAGGTAGTTCCTCCCGGCCTCGAGCGCCGCGGCGTCCGTGACGCGCTGCCACGTGTTTCCCTCTTGCGCGGCCGCCACGGTGAACTGCGCCGTTACGCTCGGGCTGAAGATGCCGTTCAGCTCGGCGCGCGCCGTGACGGTGGTCGTCTCGTTGAGCGTGAGGCTGACGGGTGCGGGCGCAGCCGTCTCCTCGCCGCCGTTCAGGGCGTAGTAGATGTCGGCGCCGTCGGTCTGCGTCGTTATCGTTACGATGGTGCCGGCCGCCACAGTGCCCCCGGCGGGCGTGAATACGGGCGGGCTGACGGCGTCTTCGTCGTCGCCGCTCGTCGTGCCGTAGTTTGCGGGGTCGAAGGCGACGTCGGTCTTGCTACCCCAGACGTATTGCTCCAGACCCGGGAAATCGACAAACGGGTTGCGGTTGTGCTGGAAGCTATATACGGCCTCGTTGCGCGCCGTCTCCTTCTCGCTGACCGGGTCGTCCGCCGCCCAGCGCAGCAGCAGGTTGAGCTGCCACTCCGCCAGGCCGGGATACGTCCCTGCGCCGAAGGTGCCGCCCCACGAGCCTATCTTGTCCTCGTAGGCCGTAGCCATGTAGAAATATATCCGCGCCACGTCGCCTTTGTACTCGTCGTTAGGCTCGAAGATGGTGCCCGTATAGCCCAGCGCGGGGTCGCAGGGGCCGACGAGGGAGAAGCTGTCTGCCGAGGCATACGTCGCGCTGAGCGTCTCGCCGTAGGGATAGTTCGACCGCCGGTTGTTGACGTAGCCGTCCGTAGGGATGACGTGGAAAGCGTCCGACTTCATCGGGCTTGCGCCGGAGAACCAGCTTTGCGGCACGGCATGCTCGCGGTTGAAGACGTCTCCCTCCGCGTGGTAGTTCCCGCTATGGTCCGTCTCGGGGTTGAAACGCGTCACGCAGGAGTACATGTCCCATATCGTGCCGTCTGCGCGGACGTCGGACTGCTTGTAAACGGTGAACAGGCCGGAGTAGCCCACGTCGGTGTGGGAGCCGACGATGCCGAAGAGCGCCGTCTTGAGAGCCGCGCCCGCTTTGCCGCTCGCGGCGGTGTAGTAGCCGCTCGGTGCCTGCGCGCAAAGCGATGCCACCAGCACGCTGAGCAGAAGGAGGGAGAAGTTTCGCTTCATGAGTTGAGGTTTGAGTGTCCGTAGCGCCCTTTTCGGCGTTCGTGGTGCAAAGGAAGGCATTTCGCGCGGCACGTTGCGCCGCCCTGCGCCGTTTTTTCGCCCTTATAGGTCGCGAAAAGCCGCTTTTAAGTCGGACTTATCTGAAAACAGTCGGCACTTATCTGAAAACAGTCGGCACTTAGTTTTTGTCCAGCCGTGGGTGTACAATTTTACAGCCGTGGGTGTACAATTTTACAGCCGTGGGT
>CAZXJS010000031.1:0-21076 GCA_964641085.1 uncultured Prevotellamassilia sp.
AAGCCGCTCTACGGCAGGGCGGCTTCTTCCTATGATTTATGTTTGTCTTCTTATGTCTTTACCCGAAGTTGTCGTACATGATGTTTTCGGGCTCGACGCCGAGGCTGTCAAGTAGTCCGACGACGGCTTTGGACATGGGGCCTGGGCCGCACATGTAATATTCTATGTCTTCTGGGGACTCGTGCGTCTTGAGGTATCGTTCCCACATGACTTGGTGTACGAAGCCCGGCGTGTAGGCCACTCCTGCTTTGTCAGCTTCGGGATCCGGGCGGTCGAGCGCGAGGTAGAACTTGAAATTGGGGAAGTCCTTTTCGAGCTGAAGGAAGTCTTTTAGGTAGAATACCTCGGAGAGTGAGCGTGCGCCGTAGAAGAAGGACATCTTGCGGTCGGTGACGTGTAGTGTCCTTGTCATGTGCATGATTTGTGCCCGCAGGGGAGCCATTCCTGCGCCGCCGCCTACCCAAATCATTTCATTCTTGGTGTCGAAGTGGGGGTGGAAATCGCCGTAGGGTCCGCTCATGATGACTTTGTCGCCCGGTTTAAGGCTGAAGATGTAAGAGGATGCGATACCCGGCATGACGTCCATCATCCCTCCGCCTTGCTCTTTGGGGCGGAAGGGGGGTGTGGCTATGCGTACGGTAAGCATGAATCGGTCGCCCTCTGCGGGGTAGTTGGCCATGGAATAGGCACGCACGGTCTCGGAGGTGTTTTCGCATTTTAAGGTAAAGAGGCCGAAGCGCTCCCATGCGCCTATGTATTGTTTGCCAATGCTTTCCTTGTCGATGTCCTTGTCATAGTCCATCTTGTATTTGGGGATGCGTATCTGGGCGTAGGAACCGGGGATGAAGTCCATGTGCTCGCCCGGGGGTAGGGAGACAATGAATTCCTTGATGAAGGAGGCGACGTTGTTGTTTGAGACGACGGTGCATTCGTACTCTTTCACGCCGAGTACGCTCTCGGGCACCTTCACGGCGAGGTTTCCTTTTACCTTCACTTGGCATCCGAGGCGGTAGTGCTCTTTTATCTCTTTGCGGGTGAAGTGGCCTTTCTCTACGTCGAGTATTTCTCCCCCGCCTTCGACGACTTGGCATTTGCACTGTCCGCAGCTGCCTTTACCACCGCAAGCTGAGGAGAGGTGGATGCCGGCGTCGCTTAAGGTGCTGAGCAGGCTACTGCCTTGGGGCACCTCGAAGCTTTTGTCGTTCACCTGGAGGGTGACGTTGCCTGAGGGTAGTAGGTACTTCTTCGCCACCAGTAGGATGACGACGAGTAGCAGGATGACGATGAGGAAGACGCCTATGCTGGAGAGGATAAATGATACCATGGAGTATTAAATCTTTAAACCGGAGAAACACATGAAGGCCATGGCCATAAGCCCTACTGTAATGAAGGTGATGCCGAGTCCCTGCAACGGTTTGGGTACGTCGGTGTAGGCCATCTTTTCCCGAATGGCGGCGAGGGCTACGATGGCAAGCAACCAGCCTATGCCGCTGCCGAGGGCGTAGACGATGCTGTCCCATACGTTGCCTATGTATTGGGAGCTGGTGGGGTCGAGCCCTATGCGCTGTTGCATGAAGAGGGAGGCTCCCATGATGGCGCAGTTGACGGCTATCAGGGGGAGGAAGATGCCCAAGGAGGCATAGAGGCTGGGAGAAAAGCGTTCCACCACCATTTCCACCAGCTGCACGATGCCTGCTATCACGGCAATGAAGAGTATGAAGGCGAGGTAATCCAGTCCTAAGGGCTCCAATACCTTGGTCTGAAGGATATAGTCCACGGGTACGGTCACAAGCAGGACGAAGGTGACGGCGACGCCAAGGCCTAAGGCGGTCTTCACGTTCTTGCTCACGGCAAGGTAGGAACACATGCCGAGGAACGAGGCGAATATCATGTTGTCCACGAAGATGGAGCGGACGAAGAGGCTTAGTGCATGCATGGCAGTTTACTATTTAATTTCTTCTTCCTTGTTTATGGCGCGGTGTGCCCAAATGACACAACCAAGGAGTATAAGAGCCATTGCGGGCATAGTCATCATGCCGTTGGTGACGTATCCGTCGGGAAGGATTTGTAAGCCCAGCAGCGTGCCATTGCCGAAAAGCTCGCGGACGGCGCCAACAACGATGAGTATCCAGGCATAGCCCAAGCCGTTGCCTATCCCGTCAAGGAAAGAGGCCCAAACGCCGTTGCTCATAGCAAAGGCTTCGAGCCGTCCCATGAGTATGCAGTTGGTTATGATAAGCCCGACGTAAACGCTAAGCTGCACGCTGACGTCGTAGGCAAAAGCTTTCAATATCATGCTTACTATGGTGACAAGTGCAGCTACGACGACGAGCTGTATGATGATGCGAATACGGTTGGGGATGGTGCGGCGAATGAGTGAGATGATAGCGTTGCTGAATGCCGTGATGACCGTGACGGATAGCCCCATAACAATAGCGGGTTCCAGCTGCGTCGTAACAGCCAGTGCGGAACAGATACCCAGCACTTGAACGGCAATGGGGTTGTTCAGGTTTAACGGTTCAACGAAAGCCGCGCGGTTTTCCGGTGAGAATATATTGCGCATGGTTTGGTGTGTTACTTTATTGCGGCTGTGACTTTTGTTTTAGAACTTTCTCATACATACCAAGGTAATCCTTCAGCATAGCTTCCACGCCGTTGCCGGTGAGCGTGGCTCCCGTAATGCCGTCCACCTGTGTCCGGGCGTCTCTGCTCGTTCCGGCTTTTACGACGTTGAGCGTAACGCTGCCGCCCGCGTCGTAGGCTTGTTTGTTTTTGAACTTGTCTTGAAAGGCTTGGTCCTTGATAAGGGCGCCGAGGCCTGCGGTCTCACTTTCGTGTGAGAAATATGCCCCATAAACAGTTCGGCCGTCAGCATTGAGCGCCAGGAAGCCCCAGATGCTGCCCCACAGCCCTTTGCCGACCATAGGGACGACATACTTCACTTGGCTGTCCACGCGGCAGATGTAGAACGGTAGGTTTCCGCCGTTCATGTCTTTCCGCTTAACGTCGAAGCCTCCTTCAGCTTTAACGACGCGCCCGGTCGTATCTACTATCTCGGCTTTTTTTACGACGTCCTCATAGACGGCTTCCACGCTGTCCTTCGGTACGCCGCGCAGATTTAGGGCGGCGAGTATTTGCTGCTTGGTGTCTATGCGCTCGTTGGCTTCCGAACGTGCTTGGAGGGCTTTGTAAGCAAAGGCCAGCAAGAAGGCGACGACAACGACGACGAGGGCGGAATATAATATGGTATAAGTATTGCTGTTCTTGTCCATAATCTTACTTGTTGTTTGCTTGTGCGCGCTTCTGTCGTTTGGAAATGTTGCGCTGTACGACGCAATAGTCAATGAGCGGCGCGAACATATTCATAAAGAGGATGGCGAGCATCATTCCTTCGGGATAGCCCGGGTTTAGTACGCGAATGGTAATCGCCAAAGCGCCGATGAGGAAGCCGTAGATATATTTTCCAGTCTCGGTGCGGGCAGATGTTACCGGGTCTGTTGCCATAAAAACGGCGCCGAAGCAGAAGCCGCCCAGCGCAAGGTGTTCGTACCAGGGTATGGCTGCTACTGTGTTGTCCGTAGGCCCGGCGATGTTAAAGAGCAAGGCCACAACGGCGCCGCCCACGAACACACTCAGCATGGTTCGCCACGACGCGATATTCGTCCAAAGCAGGATGAAGGCTCCTATGGCTATGGCTATGACGCACGTCTCGCCGACACTTCCGGGCATGAGCCCTATGAGCATGTCGCGGAAAGGCATGTCGATAGGCTGGCCTGCCGAGGCTTGCCCCAAGGGTGTAGCCATCGTGGTAGCGTCCGGGATGGTGTAGCCTAAACCGCAGAAGGTGTGGGTTGAGTACCATACTGACTCGCCCGTCATCTTAGAGGGATAGGCGAAGAAAAGGAAGGCGCGCGCCACGAGGGCAGGGTTGAAAATGTTCATTCCCGTGCCGCCGAATATCTCCTTGGCGAAGATGACACTGAAGGCAATGGCGAGAGCCATCATCCAAAGCGGCGTTTCAACGGGGAGTATCATCGGTATCAGTAGGCCGGTGACGAGGTAGCCCTCGTTGATTTCTTCGTGCTTCCATTGTGCTACAGCAAACTCGATGGCAAGTCCCACGACGTAGCTGACGACGAGCTTGGGCAGCATGACCATAAAGCCGTAGAAGAACATGCCCCAAAAACCGGCATCGGCCTGATGACCGGCAATGACAGCGTTCTGGTAGCCTATGTTGTACATCCCGAAGAGGAGTGCCGGCATAAGGGCTATGACAACAAAGCTCATGATGCGTTTGGAGTCGATAGCGTCGTGAATGCTGACGCCCGTCTTGGACGTCTGACTGGGCACGAGGAGGAAGCTCTCAAAGCCTTCAAATACGCTGCGGAAGGCGTGCAACTTTCCGCCGTCCTCAAAGCTTGGGCGTATTTTGTCGAAAAATTCTTTTACCATATTCTTGTTGGTTGACAGGCTGGCCGTTGCCGCTCGGTGAAATATCCGGCTGGCAGGTTGACCTGTTTACTCGTGTAAAAGGTCACGCGTTTTCCTTGCGTAGGATGTCCAGTCCTTCACGCACGATGCGTTGCAAATCGAGTTTGGAAGAATCGATGTATTCTGCCACGGCAAAATCCTCGGGCGCTACTTCGTAGATGCCCAGTTCCTCTTGCCGGTCGATGTCTCCGGTAATGATGGCTTTAATAAGGAAGGACGGGTATATGTCCATGGGGAAGACGCGTTCATATTCCGCAGACATAATCATATGGCGCTGACCGCCTTTGATGCGGCAGTCCGGAGCAAAGCTCTTACCGGGCATCAGCCAGGAGAAGTAGCTGTGGCTCGTGCTGTGTTGCTGAAGGCGGGGAGCTATCCAGCCCAGCACTTCGTGCACGTCGTCGCCTTCCGGCAAAGCGCAGACTTCTGTGGTGTGTGCATGGAGATAATCAGCCGTGGAAGAGACTTGCCCCACAAGGGGATTTCCGTTGATTATTCGCACGTGCTCCGTGTCTTTCAGCTGTCCGTCAAGAGCGGGTTGCAACGCGGCTCCCACACGCAGCTTGACGTAGCCGGGTTCCTTTATCTCGCTTCCGGCAATAGCTATCGTCCGAGTTAGATCTACGCGTCCGGTAAGTACCAAACGGCCGACGAAGATTACTTCCTCAGCACCGAGCGTCCACACCACTTCGCCCTTGTTTACGGGACTTACGTGGTTAATCTGTACACCGACGTTGCCCGCCGGGTTGGGACCGGAAAAGACGTTTACGTCAGCTTGGTGAAGCGGCATGATGTCCGTATTGAATTGCTCGGGGCTGATGCCGACGTGCACCTTGGCCAGTTTTTCCAGTGCAGCAATGCCTGCTTTGAACTCGCGCTCTTGGCCTTTCACCACGAAGCTGAAGTCGGCCGCGAGGGGCATCTTACTGAAGGTAGAAACGAAAACGGCTTTCGGCGTTACATTTGGGTCGGGCACTACGTCGTAGGGACGCTGTCTGAAGAAGGCGAAAAGGCCGCCCTCAAGAAGCAGCTGCAATACGTCCTCTCGTGTGGCACTTTCGGGGTTCAGCCTTGGCCATTCACGAAACTCCTGTACCGTATCGGGACGCAGATGGACGTAGAGCAATTTACGCCGCTCGCCGCGCTCAATCTGTGTCACAGTACCACTAACAGGTGCTACGGCAGCGATACGTTCCGTTGCCTTATCAACGAAAAGAGCGTCTCCCGCTTTCACGTGTGCGCCTTCTTTTACACGCAGCCGAGGCACCATACCGTAAAAGTCAGGCGGCGCAATGGCATAGGTTTGCGGGCGTTCTATTTGCCGCATAACCTTTGCGGCTTCGCCTTTCAAATGCAGGTCGAGCCCCTTCTTGATTTTGTATATTTCCATTGGGCTGTAAAAATCTGTCTGCGAAGTTACGCTTTTCCCAAAACACGCCCAACATTTCTTTTCTTTTTTTTACTTTTCTGATTATTAGTTCTGTTAAATATTATGTAAAACGGTTCAAATGACAGCTCGGACTTATGAGCTGATAGGTCGGACTTATGAGCTGATAGGTCGGACGTGTCAAGTGAGAGATAGGGACTATCTGCAGTTTGAGAATACATTTCGGCGTGATTCTCAGATTAAGAAGTCAATTTAATGAACTTATAAAAAGCCCCTGATACTTAATGGAGTATAAAAGCAAAAAAGCGCCATTACGAATGGGGTTCGTAATGACGCGCAGAGGGAGGGGTTGTATGAAATCAGTTTGTTATGAGCACGACAAGCGTCGTGAGGAATGAAGCAATGGAAATCCAGGTGGACACTTGGGTGAAGCTGTTGGCGTTGCTCGTTGACTGGTTGGCTCTGTAGTTATTTGGCTCTACGTAAACAACGTCGTTTTGCTTCAGGTTGTACACAGGGGAGTTCATGATGTCTTTGGAACGGATGTCGGCGTAGTAAGATTTTGTCTCGTTCCCTTCTTGACGCATCACGAGTATGCGGTCGCGTCGTCCGGTTATGTTGAGGTCTCCTGCGGCGGCCAGGGCTTCGAGCAACGTGATGTTGTCGCGGCTTATCTGTATGCGACCGGGGTTTTTCACGTCGCCCAAGACGGAGATGTACTGGTCATAACTGTTTATGGTGACTACAGCGTCGTTGAGCACGCCGTTGTGGAATAGGTCTTCTATCTTATTAACGGCTTCGGAGCGTGAGAGGCCGGCTATGTGTACGCGGCCGAGGCTGGGAATGTTTACGTCGCCGTTCTCGTCGATGGTATAGACGGCCACTTGGTTCGAACTGCTGCGATTGGCCGTACCTACCTGTTGCTGAGCCAGTACGAGGTTGTAATTGATGGCAATTTCCGGGGAGGCCGCGCTACTTACCAGTATGCTGACCCTGTCGCCGGGTTGTAGTTTCAGGGCTTCGGTGGCTTTGGTCGGGAGCGCTTCGCCGGATTGCAGGTCTTGGAAATAGACGACCTTTTCTGCGGTGTGGCAAGAGGTGAGGAGCAAGGCGATAGCTGCGAGCAGAGGGAGGATATGTTTCATCTTCGTTGGGGTGTGCGGTGTCTGTCGTTTTGTGGTGCAAAGATAGGACAATATTTCGTTATGTTTGGTTTTTGCCGTCATTTGGTGCGAAAAAACGTTTAGTCTTTAGGCCATGTTAAAAACGTTACCAGCGGTCATGAATAAAGGGCGGTGGAAACTTGATTGGGTTTCGCCGCCCTTTACTTTAGGCTGTCAGCAGTTATGTCGGATATGTGCTTCTGTATTTTGGTCAGGCCTTTTCGCTCGGCGTCTTCTTGGAAGCCGGCTTCTTAGTTGCAGCGGTTTTCTTCGCTGTATCTGCTTTCTTGGCGGGTTTCTTCTTAGTGACAGTAGGCTTTTGGGCTTCCGTAGGTGAAGGGGAATCCGCCTCGTTTTGCTCCAACTGTCCGAGCATGTGCTGCAGTTTGTCGATTTCTTTGTCCTTCATTTCCAGCTCCGTCTCTTGATTCTTTATGGTCGTGAGCAGGGAGTTGAGTTCCTCGTTGTCCACGTCGGGGAACAGGTTGTTGACCCGCGTGATGAAGTCGCCGAGGATGTTCATGTAGTTAGTGAAGGCATCGAAAGGCGTGTCGTAGATACCGCGGTAGCCGCCGTAGCTGTTTGGCTTTGTGGACATGAAGCGCAGGTTGTTTGAGGCCTGTAGGTAGTCAAAGTCTTGCTGTAGCCTGCGGTCGCGACAGATGCGCACGCGCTCTGAAATGCTGTATAGCTTTTCGAAGGCTTCTTGCTGCATGATGTTACCCAGCCACGGGGACATGTCGCGCTCTTCGTCAACCCAGCTGGTGGGGTATTCCACGATGAGGTCACCCGCGCTCTTCACCTTGGCGCATATTTCGGAGGGCGTGCTGAACGTTATGCCGCGCTCTTTAAACTTGGCAGGCAGGGCTTTCATGAATTCCAGGATGTTGCTGCTAAGCGGCTGGAAGATGCCCAAAGCGCAAAGCTCCATGAAGATATTGATGATTTGCTCTTCTTCGGGCAGACGTGCTATCCAGTCGGCGTAGGTGTCGGCAAAGAGGGGGTACTCACTCCAGTTGGAGTCGTTGAAGCGGAAGGAAATGTCTTCGGACAAGCTGTAGTCGCGCAGAAGGAGCTTGAGCTTCGGGTTGCGGCAGCAGTTATACACGAAGTGGGCGCTCTTCCAACCTAAGACGTGCTTGGCGCCTTCTGCAAGCATGCCTTTGAATCCCATGTCGGCCACCATCTCGCCTATCTCGTCGTCATAAACGAGGCAGGAGTTACGAAACACTTTTGGTTGCTGGCCGAAGAGGCTCTTCACCTTCTTGCACAAGCGTTTCACTTCCTCGCGGAAATACTCGGGGTCTTTAAGCGAGGAGAAACCGTGGGAATAGGGTTCTGCAAGGAACTCTACGCAGCCGGTCTCGTTAAGTTCTTGCAGTAGCTCGATGACTTGCGGCGCGTGGTTCTCAAGCTGTTCTATGGCGCAGCCGGATAGCGAAATGGCGCACTTGAAAAAGCCGGGGTCGGCCTTGGCCATTTGGATGAGCGCCTGCAAGGCGGGCACGTACGACTTCTCTGCCGTTTCCGTGATGGAACGCTCGTTCTCGTAGTCGTCGTAATAGTAGTGGTCCGTACCGATGTCGAAGAAACGGTAGCGCTTCAGGTGGATATTCTGGTGAATTTCGAAGTATAAGCAAACGGTCTTCATAATGTGTCTTAGTGGTTATAACGTTCAATGACTTGGTTGTAGCAATCATAGATGCGCTGTCCGACTTTCTCCCAGGTTATCTGGTCAACCTCCTTTTTGCCTTCTTCGGCAAGGTACTCATGTAGCGCGTCGTTTGTGCAGAGGGAATACATGGCGTCGGCCATGGCGTTGATGTCCCAGTAGTCTGTCTTTATGCACTGGTTCAGGATTTCGGCGCATCCGCTCTGTTTGCTGATAATCGTGGGTACGCCGCACTGCATGGCCTCAAGCGGGGAAATGCCGAAGGGCTCGGAGACGGAGGGCATGACGTAAACGTCGCTGTCTCGGTACGCCTCGTAAACCTGATTGCCTTTCATGAAGCCGGGGAAGTGGAAGCGGTCGGCAATGCCGCGCTGTGCGGCCAAGAGTATCATGTCGTCCAGCATATCTCCCGACCCCGCCATACAGAAACGGATATTGTGCGTTCGTTTCAGCACGTAGGCAGCGGCTTCTACGAAGTATTCCGGACCTTTCTGCATCGTGATACGCCCTAAGAACGTTACTACCTTTTCTCCGCGCTCCTTGAACGGTTTCCGCTGGTGGACAATATCGAGGATTTCCTGCGAAAGCGGGTACACGGCGTTATGCATGGCAACGCACTTGGCCGGGTCTTGGTGGTAATGGTTAATTACGGTCTGGCGGGTCAGCTCGCTGACGCACATGATGCAGTCTGCGTGGTCCATACCGTCCTTTTCTATACCATAGACCGTAGGGTTCACGTTCCCGCGGCTGCGGTCGAAGTCCGTAGCGTGGACGTGGATGACGAGAGGTTTGCCACTGACGTTCTTAGCGTGGATGCCGGCGGGGTAGGTCAGCCAGTCGTGGGCGTGGATAATATCGTACTCCTGTTGCCGGGCTATGACGCCGGCCACTATGGAGTAGTTGTTAATCTCGTCATAGAGGTTGTCGGGGTATTTCCCCGAGAACTCTATGCACCCCAGGTCGTTCGTCATCCGGTAGTTGAAGTCGGCGTAGATATGGTCGCGGAGGCTGAAGTAGAGCTGCGGGTCCATTTTGTCGCCGATGCGCTGCTTCACGTAGTCGTAGTTTACATCGCGCCAGACAATCGGCGTCTCGCTCATACCTATGATGTTCATGAAACTTTTGTCCTCGTCGCCCCAGGGACGCGGGAGGCAGAAAGTGATGTGCATGTCGGGCTGGAGCGACAATCCCTTGGTGATGCCGTAGCTGGCTGTGCCGAGGCCGCCGAGGATGTGGGGAGGAAACTCCCATCCGAACATTAAGACTTTCATAAAGTGCTGTTTGGTTTTCTAAGCTTCATACGGGCAACACCATATTATATATGTGGTGTCCTATTACGCCTTGGTTAAACGTTAGCTTTCTTCTTCTATTTTGTACTTCTCCAGCAGTCGTATGGAGTTCAGGATTCCGCTGACGTTCATGGCGAAGCTTATAGCGCCACGGCCGCTGAACTTCGGGTTGCCGTCGAAGAGTTCCGGTATTGTGCCGATGCAGTGGTAGAAGAGTTCTTCCTCGAAGCCGATGAGTTGCCTTTCGATGTAGTTCACGCCGCTCATCTTGTAAACACGTAGGTAGGCGGCAAGGTAAAATCCCGTCAGCCACGGCCAAGCCGTTCCTTGGTGGTAAGCATAGTCGCGTTGCACCTGCGGACCTACGTACATCGGGTTGTAGCCGCCGCTCTTTGGCGAGAGTGAGCGGATGCCTTTCGGCGTGACAAGCTCCTTCGTACAGATATCCAGCACCCCCTTGCGCTCTTTCAAGTCCAGGGGGGAGAAGTCCAAGGCGATAGCCAGCAACTGGTTCGGGCGAACGCTCCAGTCCATCATCTGGCCGTCCACGTAGTCCAGGAGATAGCCGTATTCGTTGAGGAAGACGTCTTTAAAGGACGGTATAAACTTCTCGGCCTCGTCGCCGTAGCGCCGGGCAAGCTCCTTGTCGCCCGCTTGGTCGCCTTCTTCCGTCAGTAGCTGCTCCGTAAATTTCAGCGCGTTGTACCAAAGGGCGTTAAACTCTACGATGTAGCCGGAGCGCGGCACGATAGGCCGTCCGTTGGCCGTGGAGTTCATCCACGTAATGGGTTTGTCCTTCCCGTTGGCGTAGAGCAAGCCGTTCTCGTGCCGGAAGAGGTTGGGGTGTTGCCCCGTGTAGAGAAATTCCATGATGTCGCGGAGCAGTTTCCCGTACTTCTCGTAGCATTGCTTGCGGCTGGTGTATTTCCCGTACTGTTGTAGGCAATACGTCGCCCAGAGTAGCACGTCGGGGTGCTCCATCTCGTAAATCTTCACGGGGATAGGTTCCTTCCGGATAAAGGCTCTGATGGCTTTCTCCGCCGTTGCCATGTAGGCCTCGTACTCTTCCACTTCGCCGATGGAGAGTGTCAGGCCGGGCAGGGCGATGAACGTGTCGCGGGCACGGGGCTTGAACCAGTGGTAGCCGGCCAGAAGATAGTTCTCGCCGCTGTCCAGGTATTTAAACTGGTGCGCGGCATGAACGAGGCAGTGGTAGAAGCTGTCAAGCGGCAGGCGCGGCGCTATTTCTGCGTCCATCATCTTGGCCAGCTTCTTCGGATTTTCCGCTTGTAGTGAGGCAGAAAATACTACGGGCTTTTCCTTCGTGATTTGAAGTTCGAAATAGCCCGGCACGAGCAGGTCTTCCAGCGAGTCGTAGCCACGTTCGCGCTCCTTGGGGTATTCCAGTCCGCGATACCAGTCGGGCGCGTAGTGGAACTCGGCAGGTTGGTTCAGCTGCATGTTCAGGTAGGGGTAGCCCGAGTAGAGGCACATGCGAATGCCGCCCTCTATTTCCTCATAGCCTCGGTTGGCCACGTTGTTCTCGTGCGTCCATTGGCGCACGCTGCGGAAGGCCAGGAACGGGCGTAGGCGAAGCGTCGTCTTGCTGTGCGCCTCGAGCAGCGTATAGCGCACGTAGAGGCGCGAGTCGTGCACCCCGTAGGAAATCTCCTTCTTCAGCAGCACGCCACCTATGCGATAAATCCACGTGGGCACCTTCTCCCACTCGAAGCTCATGATGTATTTGTGGCCTTTCGGGCTGTAGTTCTCGCCTTGGTACTTGTGAAGCCCCAGGTTGAACTCCGCGCCGTGCTGTATCACCGTTTCGTCGAGCGAAGAGAGCAGGACGTGGTTCTCGTCGTCCAACTCCGGGACGGGCACAACGAGCAGGCCGTGGTATTTCCGGATGTTACAGCCCACCAGCGTCGTTGAGCAGTAGGCTCCGGAGCGGCTGGTAATCAGGAACTCCTTGAAGAGCGAGTCCTGAAGGTTCGTCATCTGCGTCTTGTCGAATTTCAGATAGGACATAGTAACGTTGTGATATATAGGTTAGTTTCTCTTTTTCGTTAAATACGGGGTAGAAAGGCTTTCCTGCTATTTGCAGCGTCGCGCTTGCGCCCTTTTTGCTTTCTTCAGGTTTCAAAATTAGAAAAAAAGGCTTAAAAGCGCCAAGGCCTAAGATTAAATTATTTTAAAAAAAGATTTAAGGGGCGCTTCTGCGCACCTTTGGAAGAGCAAAAGGGCGCTTTTCGTCTCGTTTTGCCCTTTTGTCCGCCCGTGTCGGGGTGTGAAAAAGCCCAAGTGCGGAGCTTGGGCTTAGTGTGCCTCGGTGGCGAGGGCTATGGGCGGCGTGCAGCGTCACCCAACGTAGATGAGATATTCCCCCATAAAGAAAGCGCCGGGTTGTAGCGTGTTGATGAGGTACTTCCGGCTGAAGTCGTCGCTGAAACCCACGCTGTCCGCCACGCCAAACCACGGCTCGATGCATACGAACGGCGCGTTCTTTCCGTAGGGACTCCAGATGCCCACTGCGGGCGCGTCGAGCGAGACGCTGACGCGTTTGCGCCCCTCGGCGTCCAAGAGCGAGATGCGCCGCAGCTGACTGTGGTCGAACACGAGGGCGTCGTCCTTGAAGGACTCCTCCGTAAAGGCCCAGTCGCCGCCCTCGGTGGCCACAGCGTGCCGCCCCGGCTCCACCAGGCCGTCCGCGTTGATGCGTAGGCGCTCCAAGCCGTCAGCCGGCTCCAAGCGGAGCGTGCCGTGCATGGGTTCGCCGGGGCGGACGTCGGGCAGGTTGAACGCGGGGTGCCCGCCGATGGAGAAATACATTAACCTGCGGTCTTTGTTGTGCACCCGCCAGCGCACGCGCAGCGCGTTGTCTTCCAGCCGGTAGATGACGCGCAGCGTGAAGTCGTAGGGAAACAGGCGCCGCGTCGTTTCGTCTGACACCAGCTTGTAGGCCAGCGACCTTTTCGACCGCTTCACCAGTTCGAAGTCCATGTCGCGCGCAAAGCCGTGCCGCCCCAGCTTGTACGTCTGCCCTTCCAGGCGGTACGCGCCGCCCGCAAGGGTGCCCACGATGGGGAAGAGCAGCGGCGAACGCCTGCCCCAGTAGGCCGGGTCGCCTTGCCATAGCAGTTCGCGCCCTTTATAGTCGCGTAGGCTTTGCAGCTCGGCGCCGTGCGCCGAGACGGTCACCGTCATGCACTCGTTTTGTATCGTTTCCTCCATGTCCTGTTGGTTTTAAGGTGCGGTGTGTGTGTTTAAGCCACTTCCCTCGCAGGGGAAAGCCCTTGTGCTTGTCAGCTTTGACGCAAAGTTGCAAATTATTGCCCGGTTACAAAAGGTCAGCCTCGTTTTTTTGGCGAATAGCCGTCCGTCAGGCCGTTGCGTTAGGCTTCTCGCCCCCGGTGAGCGCTATTTTTACACTTTTAGGTCGGACTTATTTGAAATTAGTCGGCACGTATTTGAAATTAGTCGGCACTTAGTTTTTGTCCAGCCGTGGGTGTACAATTGTCCAGCCGTGGGTGTACAATTGTCCAGCCGTGGATGTACAATTGTCCAGCCGTGGATGTACAATTGTCCAGCCGTGGGTGTACAAAAAATAGGTCGGACTTACGAACGCATAGGTCGGACTTACGAACTGATAGGTCGGACTTATCAATCGACAGGTCGGACGTAGAAATCAATAGATGCCGACTATTTCTAAATAGGTCCGACCTATTTTCGGTATAATACGCCTTTTTTCCTACCTTCGCGGAGCAGCCCTTCCGGCGAAGCGCTCTCGTAGCGGCTTACGGGCAGGGGCTGCGGGCGAAAACGTTTTTAAGCATGACAGCAAGTGAAATCATTGCACGGCGCTTAGGCCTGCGCGAGCAAGCCGTGGAGGCCGTCGTCGGTCTCTTGGCTTCAGGCGCTACCGTCCCCTTCATCTCGCGCTATCGCAAGGAGGCGTCGGGCGGTATGGACGAGGTGCAAGTCTCGGCCGTGAAGGAACAACATGAGAAGTTGGGCGAGCTGCTTCACCGCAAGCACACCATCCTGCTCACCATCGACGAGCAGGGCCGCTTGACGGACGAGCTGCGTCAGCGCATAGAAGCTTGTTGGGACGCCGACGTACTTGAGGACATCTACCTGCCTTATAAACCCAAGCGCCACACGCGTGCCGGGAAGGCGCGGGAACGTGGGTTGGAGCCGCTGGCCGACTGGTTGCTCTCGCACGGCGGGCAGGACGCCACGCGGGAGGCGCAGCGTTACGTCAGTGCGGACGTGCCCGACGCGGAAGCGGCACTGGCGGGCGCCAGAGACGTCATAGCCGAGCGCGTGAACGAGGCGGAGGAGGTTCGGAACACGGTGCGCACGTCCTTCCGCCTGCAAGCGTGGATTACGTCGAAGGTGGTGAAGGGCAAAGAGCTTGAAGGGCGGAAATATGGGGAGTACTTCGACAACCGTGAGCCGCTGTCGCACTGCGCGTCGCACCGTCTGCTGGCCATGCGGCGCGGCGAGGCTGAGGGCGTGCTTCGCGTCAGCATTGCGCCGCGCGACGAAAAGCGCGCCTTGGGCTTCGTCCTGCGCAAGTGCGACCAGCTCTTTGCTCACCCGGGTTTCGCGCGCGCCGGTAGTCAGCTGAACCTGGCTGCCACGGACGCCTACAAGCGCCTCCTGCGCCCATCCATCGAGACGGAGTTTGCCGCCGCCGGCAAGGCGAAGGCCGACGAAGAGGCCATCCGCGTATTTGCCGCCAACCTGCGCCAGCTGCTCCTTGCCCCGCCGCTGGGACAGAAGCGCATCCTTGCGATAGACCCCGGGTTTCGGACGGGCTGCAAGGTGGTGTGTCTGGACGCGCAGGGAAACCTGCTGGGCGGCGACACCATTTTTCCCCATCCGCCCCGCCAGATGATAGGCTCCGCCACGCGTAAGCTGCGCCACCTCGTAGAGGTCTTTAAACCGGAGGCCATCGCCATAGGCAACGGCACGGCGGGACGCGAGACGGAGGAGTTCGTCCGGGGGCTCCACTTGGGCGGAGACATCGACATCTACCTCGTTTCGGAGGACGGCGCGTCGGTATATTCCGCCTCGCAGGTGGCACGCGACGAATTTCCCGACCAAGACGTGACGGTGCGCGGCGCGGTGAGCATCGGGCGCAGGTTGGCCGACCCCTTGGCGGAGCTGGTTAAGATAGACCCGAAGGCCATCGGCGTGGGGCAGTACCAACACGACGTGGACCAGGGCGCCCTGAAGCGTGCGCTCGACGCCACCGTGGAGAGTTGCGTGAACGCTGTCGGCGTAAACCTCAACACGGCAAGCCGCCATCTGCTGGCTTACGTCTCCGGCCTCGGTCCTGCTTTGGCGCGCAACATTGTTGACTATCGGGCAGAGCACGGTGCCTTCGCCTCGCGGCGAGATTTGCTCTCCGTGCCGCGCCTTGGTCCGAAGGCCTTCGAACAGAGCGCCGGCTTCCTGCGCGTTCCGGGCGGCGCAAACCCGCTGGACGCCACGGGGGTGCACCCGGAGCGCTACGCACTGGTGGAGCGCATGGCGCGGGATGCCGGCTGCGACGTGGCAACCTTCGTCCGCGACGCCGCACGACGTAAGGACATAAAACTGGAAGCCTATTGCGACGGCGATGTGGGCTTGCCTACGTTGCAAGATATTATGCACGAGCTGGATAAGCCCGGGCGCGACCCGCGCGGAAGGCGCGCCGTCTTTCGCTTCGCCGACAACGTGCGGAGCGTGGACGACCTGCGCGTCGGCATGGAGCTTCCGGGCGTCGTCACGAACATTACAGACTTCGGCTGCTTCGTGAACCTGGGCATCCACAAGGACGGGCTTATCCATCGCTCCCGCCTGGGGCTACGCCGCGGGCAGTCGCCGGCCGAAGTCGTGGGCATACAACAGCAAGTCATGGTGCGGGTGGTCAGCATCGACGAGGAGCGCGGCCGCATCTCGCTGGAGCTGATGAAGTAATCCGACGTAATCATTTACAAGAAGCAAATGGAAGAGAAAAGAATAGACGTATCGGCGCCGCCCGTACCGCAAGCCGTCACCGCGGACGAGGCAACGGACGACCGGTATATGCAGAAGGCGCTGGAAGAGGCTGCGCGGGCGGCGGAAGCTGGCGAGGTGCCCGTCGGGGCGGTTGTGGTATGCCACGGGCGCACCATAGCCCGCGCGCACAACCTGACGGAGACGCTGCACGACGCGACGGCGCACGCCGAGATGCAGGCTGTCACGGCGGCGGCGGGATACTTAGGCGGGAAATACCTGGACGCTTGCACGCTCTACGTCACCGTGGAGCCCTGCGCCATGTGTGCGGCGGCTTTGGGCTGGGCGCACCTGGGACGCCTCGTATATGGTTGCTCCGACGAACGGCGCGGCTACACGCGTCTGGCACCCGGCGTCCTGCATCCCCGAACGGAGGTGACGTCCGGCGTCAGGGCAGAAGAAAGCGCCGCACTCATGAAAACGTTTTTCAGAGCGCGGCGCAAATAGTGGGGCTGTGGGCAAAGACGTAGGGTAGGGGAGGCGGGCTTCAGACCATGCCGCGCGCCTTCCAAACCTTCTCTTTCGCAGCATTTATCTGTTGCATCTTCGTTTCTGCGGCGCGGCGCACGTCAGCGCCCAGGGAGGCGACACGGTCGGGGTGGTTCGCCACGACAAGTTTGCGATAGGCTTTCTTCAGTTCGGCATCCGTGGCCGTAGCCGGGACGCCCAGCACCTTGTAGGCGTCTTCCAACGTATCGCTCCCGAGGCCTAAGAGCCTATCGACGTCGGACGGGCCAAAACCTAAGGCCGTAGCCAGCTCACGAAGCACTGCGACCTCCGCCTCGGGCACGGAGCCGTCTGCCTTAGCCAGCAGAACGTAAAAGTTAAGGAGCTGAAGCCGCTGCGAAGCGTCCAGAACGGCACGCAGCTGCCCGCAACAGGCCAAGACGGTGCTTCGGAAACCCTGCGGGTCGGCCTTGTCACGCTCAAAGAACCTCCGGATGATGGCTTCGCCTTCCGTGGCCGCTTCTTCGCCGAAGTTCTGCCGTAAGAAAGCGCGCACGCATTCCATTTCGGAGTGCATGACTTTGCCGTCGGCGCGGATGACGTAGGCCATGCCCGCGAGGAGCACGTAGAGGAAGCTGTTGCGGCGCCCTTCCTGCTCGGTGTGGAGCGGCGACGCTTCCTCGTCGGCGATGGAGACGTTTTCCGTATTTGACGAGACGAGACCCTCGACGGCTACTCCCAAGAAATAGCCCACCAAAGCGCCTATGGGGCCGGCGGCAAGGGAACCGACGAAAAAGCCTATCCACTTAAAGACCATGACCTCGTACCTTTTGGCTCTTTAGTCTTTCTCGTCCGCCGCCGGTTCGGCCTCAGCGGCTTGCGGCTCGGCTTCAGCGTCAGCAAACTGCGTGTAACCGGCGGCAATGAGCGTGTTGTACCATTGCACAAGCTTGCGAATGTCAGAGAGGTGTACGCGGTCGCGGTCGTAGTCAGGCAGGACGTCGGCCATGAACGTCGTGAGCGCTTCCGGCTCGGCGCTCTTGTGGTTCAACGGCGCTGCGCCGTGGTGCTTGTCGTAGATGTTCTGAAACACCTGCATGAGGGGTACGTCAGCCTCGGCGGTGTACATGGACACGTCGTTGAGGGACGTGACGCGGTCGCGGGAACCGGCGGGGAAGCGCTTCTTCCCGGCGTCTAAGCTCTCCACAATAAGATTGCCGCGCCCTCGTGCGAGGAGGCGGAACAGGCCGGGACGCCCGGCAATGGCAAGGATGGTGTCTTTCATTCCTTTTCTTGTTTGTTACGGTGCGGGGACGGGTGCTTAGGTGCAACCTGAGCCACACCATATATTATATAATGTGTGATAGGTCCGGTTTAGCTCCGTCGCCGTTGGGGATAATGATGTCTGCGCGGCGGCGCTTTTCCTCCTCGGGCAGTTGCAGCGCCATCCAGCGGCGGGCTACGTCGGCGCTGATGCCGTCTCGCTTCATGATACGTCGGAGGCGCACGTCGTCAGGGGCGTAAACCAGCACGGCGTAATCGACCAAGCGGTCGAAGCCACTCTCCCACAATAAAGCACATTCCATATATACTTTAGCCGCGTGCTGCGAGTCGGCCCAACGTCTAAAGGCCTCGGCGACGCGAGGGTGAACGATGGCGTCTACCTGCGCCGAAGCGTCGCGCCCGCGGCAGAGCCAAGCGGCGAGAACGGACTTACGGAGCCGCCCCTCGGCATCGTAGGTCTCCGGGCCTACGAGGTCCGTCAACAGTCGGCGCACGGCGGGGTCTTCACGAATGATGCGTTTGGCTACGTCGTCACAGTAGAAGATTGGCGCTCCCGTCTTCGCCAAAAGGTGGCAGACGTAGCTTTTCCCGCTGCCTATGCCGCCCGTTATGCCGTAACGCAAAGGTTTCATTCCCCATCCTCCTCTTCAGGAAGCTCCTCTATGACGTAGTCCACGTCTTGCGGCGAAATATGGGCGTTGCGTACGCCTTCGGGCACCGACTTCAGCGCAAGATGGCAACGGGAGACGTTGCCGCCTTGCAGGTCTTCGTAGTTGACAACGAGGACAAAGTCGTCCGCAGTTATGCGGCGGTACAGCCCCATGCCGACCTGGAACGTGATATTTACCTTGGCAGGGAACGTACGTAGCACTTTCGAAGCCGGGAAGTTGACTTGCTGCACGGGAACGCTGACTGTCTTTTCCACCATACGGTCGATAATGATTTCCAGACGTGCGCTGTCGGGGTCGAACTTCGTTCCGGCCGGCTTTTGGAACGGGACGTAGGCAATTCGCGACTGGCTGAGGTCGCGCAGATACGTCGTAGCGGTGTAGGCCGCCGTGATGGTGTCGAGTATGTTGCTTGGTGCAAAGACGGTGACGGAGTCCGGCTTGAAATGGAAGCCGGCTACGTAGGCTTCGTCGGAGGCTTTCACTTGTCCTAAGAAACGAACGGGCACGCGCTTGCTTTCTCCGTAGTTGAAATAGAAGGTTATCTCCTGCGGCTTCAAGGCTGAGACGGTAGTGCTGGCAGAGAGCTGCGCTTGGATCTGACGTAGGTAGTCGGTGGCGGGAAGCGCGACGCGGCCGGTGGAGTTGGCGTGGCTGTTGAAGTCTATCGTGATGGGGTGCAAGCCTTTTCCATACTTATAAGAGAGGAGTATGAATCCCTTGTCGCGCAGGGAGACGGTAAGCGCCTCGGGGGCTTCCGTGATGACGGCGTTTCGAGGTACGTTCGTCAGACTTACGGGCACTTGGAGGTCAATCTTATATTCCTCGTTCAGCGTTGTAAATAGCCAAAAGACGGCTGAGATGAGGACGAAGCACAAAAAAACCAAGAACTGCTTATTCCACAATCGGGAAAAGCAGCCCTTGGCTAAATGTCCTATTTCTATAAAGAAGGCCTTCAAGGTTGTGACGATGTACGTCCCCGCTGTTGGCGCGGAGGCGGGTTGTACTACTTCTTAGGCTGGTTCGTCGGGTTGATGGCGCTCTTGTCGAACTCCAGTTCTACGCCCGTAGCTACCTTCAGGGTGACGTGGCCCGTCACTTCGTCTATCTTGCGGATGGTTCCGTGAAGTCCGCCGATGGTTACGACTTCATCGCCTACTTGCAGGCCGTTGCGGAAATTCTGTATCTCCTTTTGCCGCTTGCTTTGCGGGCGAATCATGAAGAAATAGATAATGGCAAAAAGCACCACCATCATGATAATCATGCTCATGCCGCCACCGCCTTGCTGGGCAGCCGGCTGGGCGTCGAGTAGCGCGAAAGTGTGTGTGTACATGTTCGTAGTCTTAGTGGTTATGATTTGGTTATTATATTGTCAGCTCTGAGTTGCTTCACGATATGGTCGAGCAGTCCGTTGATATAGGGGGCGCTGCGCGGCGTGCTATAGACTTTGGCAATGTCTAAGTACTCGTTGAAGGTGACGTTCAGGGGGATAGTCGGGAACGTGAGTATCTCGGTGAGCGCTATCTGCATGATAACGACGTCCATAAGCGCCAAACGGCTGAACTCCCAGTTCTTGCAATTTTCCCGGATAAGTTGGCGCACTTCCTGCTGGCGGGTAATGGTTTGGCGGAAGAGGTCGAGGGCGAAACGGCGGTCATCCTCAGAGGAGTAGGCGGGGAGCAGTTCTTGCTCTGCCGTCATCTCGGGCGTAAAGCGTTTGATTGTTTTCAGCACGAAGCTGTCTATAATCCCCTTGTCGTCGTTCCAGTAGAGGCTATGGTCTTCCAGAATATCGTCAAGTTCGTCATTCTGGCAGACAAAGGTTTTGTAGAGCTTGCGAATCAGTTCGCGGTCGTTTTCAAAGCTGAACTCTCCTTTAACAAGATAGAGATGGAAAATGTCACTTTCCGTGAAAGCCGTGTAGAGGTTCTTGACGAGCCGGGGTTCTTCTTCCCATTCCTTTTTCTTTTCCCTGTAAGCTGTGAGCGACTTGTTTTCTTCAAGCTTGAGGAGGAGCTTATTCTCGGCTATCAGCCTGTCAGGCTGCACGCCGTTTACCTTGGAACCCAGACGTTGGGCTGTAGCCTCTACCGCCTCGGCTTTGCGTTCGCCAAACTTGCGGATATAGACCAGCAGGGTGAGCAAATACTCGTACAGCTCGTAGGCTTTGGATAGACTGAAGGAGAACTCTTTCTCTGCCACGTCCTGGGATTTTCCCTCATTTTGGTAGTAAGCATATATAAGTTGCACTACCTTCAGCCGTATTAATTCGCGGTTTATCATACTGTATCTGCGAGGCTACGTCTGCCTTTCGCGGTTGCAAAAATACGAAAAAGCCTGCAGGCGACTTGCCTTATGCTTGTTTTTTTCCGTTTTCTCTCCGCTCCAGTGCAACCTGCTCTCCGCTCGCAACGTTTCCGGCGGCTGCAAGTGTATGATAAACGGCCACGATAGCATGTTGGGAAAATATAGGTAGTATCTACATGCTTTGTAGGTAGCACCTACATTGGATGTAGGTAGTACCTATATCGGATGTAGATACTACCTATATATTTTTAGATACGACCTACATTTTTTTAGGTAGTACCTGAAGAGGATTTAGGTAGTACCTGAAGAGGATTTAGGTAGTA
>CAZXJS010000032.1:0-19998 GCA_964641085.1 uncultured Prevotellamassilia sp.
CTGACAGGTCGGACGTATCAGCTGACAGCTCGGACGTATCAGCTGACAGCTCGGATGTATCAGCTGACAGCTCGGATGTATCAGCTGACAGCTCGGATGTATCAGCTGACAGGTCGGACGTGTCAGCCGGCAGGTCGGACTTATCCGAAGATAGGCGCAACATACTGGCCTCCACATGTTTAACCCCAACCTACGGCACCAACCTGCGCGAGCGCAGCGACAAGGTGTAACCTTACGGGTGCATAACCAGACAAAACGGCAACGGATGTGGTAATCCGTTGCCGTTTTGCATACGTCCGTAAAAGGGTGCGGCGCAGCGCTGCACGAGCGACGCTCAGTCGTCTAAGTCGGCTGCATCGGGACCGCTGGGCTGCGGCCGACGGGGCGGCGTCTCCAGCTTCACGCGCGTCCAGATCTCGCCGGCAGGCGTCAGGGCGCCGGGCAGCTGGTAGGTGATGACGAGCTGATCCGGCGTGAGAAATTTGTAATGAAGCGTCGATTCCTTGCCGTTAAGCTCGGGGTTGAAGACGCTGGCGGCGACGTGCTCGGCGTAGGTAGAGTCTGAGGTAATGGTGTAGGTACCTTCCATGGACTTAATCGTCTTTGCCTCGGTGTTGACGATAAGCATGGTGCAGAAGGTGCCGTCGCCCTGGATGAGCTTCCATACGGGCAGGTCGACGATGCGCCCGCCGCCCTGCTGCGTCTGCTGCTGCCAAACGCCAATCAGGGGGTGGTGGCTCTGAGCCGCGAGACCTAATGCGACGCTAAGGAGGAGGGAGGTAAGGAGGGGTTTGAAGATGTGCATGATAGGGAGTTTTAACGTAGAGTACGAGGCAAATGTAGGATTAAATCCTTAATTTTGCAAGCTCGGTATGTTAAAACCGAGTATGAGCCGCCTGCGGCGCTTCGTGCGCGGGACGCCGGGCGGAAAAGGAAGGAAGGAATGACGGAGAAGCAACTGCTAAGCCTGAAGCAACGGTATGACATCGTCGGCAACGCCGAGGCGCTGAACCGCGCCTTGGACATTGCGCTGAAGATAGCGCCCGTGGATCTGAGCGTGCTCGTCCTGGGCGAGAACGGGGCGGGGAAGGAAGTCTTTCCCCGCATCATCCACGACCACAGCCTCAGGAAGAATAAGAAATACTTCGCCGTAAACTGCGGCGCTATCCCCGAAGGCACGATAGACTCGGAGCTTTTCGGCCACGAGAAGGGCGCCTTCACGGGTGCCGTGGAGAAACGCGAGGGCTACTTCAGCGTGGCCAACGGCGGGACGCTGTTTCTCGACGAAGTGGGCGAGCTGCCGCTACCCACGCAAGCCCGGCTGCTGCGCGTCCTGGAGACGGGGGAGTATATCCCCGTGGGGTCCAGCCAAGTGCGGCGCACGGACGTGCGCATCGTGGCGGCAACGAACCTCAACATGGAGCGCGCCATAGCCGAGGGGAAGTTTCGCGAAGACCTCTACTACCGGCTGAACAGCGTCACCATCACCGTGCCGCCGCTGCGCGAGCGGGGCGACGACTGCGTGCTGCTGTTCCGCAAGTTCGCCCTGGAAATGAGCGAGAAATACCACATGCCGCCCATCCGCTTAGACGCTGCGGCGCAGGAGGTGCTGAAGGCGTACCGCTGGCCGGGCAACGTCAGGCAGCTGAAGAACTTGGCCGAGAGCATGTCGGTGACCAGCGAGGCGCGCGACATTACGGCCGACGAGCTGCGGCGCTACCTGCCGGAGGACAAGCCGCACACGCAGCTGGCCGTCGTGGATCGCGAGGCGGCAGGCCGCAGCTTCGAGAGCGAAAGGGAGATTCTCTATAAGATACTCTTCGACCTGCGGCGCGACGTGACGGAGCTGAAACGCGTGGTGAACGAGAACCTGGCGGCGACCGGCGGGGCGCGAACAGACGAAGGTAAGGCGCTGACCGTCTTTCCCGGCACGGCGGCAAGCAGTTCTCATCCCGCCCGCAGCAGGAACGACGCCGCCGGCGCCACCTACGCCGAAGCCGAAGAGGTGAAGGACGCCGAGGAAGAGTCTGCCCCCACCTCGCTGGAAGCGCAGGAGCGGGAACTCATCCGCCGCACCCTGCGCCTGAAGGGAGGCCGACGAAAGGAGACGGCCAAGGCGCTGGGCATTAGCGAGCGCACCCTGTATAGAAAAATAAACGAGTATGGCATCGAGCCTTAGGCACTGGGCCGCCCTCGGCGCGACCCTGGCCACGCTGGCCTTGGCGGCGTGCAGCGTAAGCTACAAGTTCACGTCCTCGTCTATCAACTACGACGTCATAAAGTCGATACAGATAGACAAGGTGGCGAACCGGGCGCCCTACGGCTGGGCTCCCATGGAGTCTATGTTTAACACGCGGCTTCAGGACAAGTTCGCCAACGAGACGCGCCTAAAGCTCGTCAAGCGCGGCGGCGACATGCACATCAGCGGAGAAATAACCGGCTACGACCAGTATAACAAAGCCATCTCCGCCGACGGCTACTCCTCGCAGGTGCAGCTGAAGATGACGGTGAACATACGCTTCACGAACGCAAAGATGAACCAAAACTGGGAGCGGCAGTTCTCCGCCACGACGCAGTATAACTCCACACAGCAGCTCTCCGCCGTGCAGGAACAGCTGGTGACGGAAATGATCCAGGACATCGTGGATCAGATTTTCAACGCGACGGTAGCCGACTGGTAAGCGCAAGGCAATGGACCTGAGTACCTACATAACACACCCCGAGCGCCTCGACGCCACGACGCTGCCGCAGCTGCGCGCCCTCTTGGCCGAGTACCCGTACTACCAAGCGGCACGGCTGCTCTACGTGCAGAACCTCTTCCTGCTGCACGACCCGAGCTTCGGCGACGAGTTGCGGCGCTGCGCCCTCTACGCCCCGGACCGCAGCGTGCTCTTCCAAATGGTGGAGGGGCGAAACTACGTCATACACCCCGAGGAACCACTCCACGAGACGGAAAGCCCCGCCCCGCAAGGAAAGGGCGGACGCACCGAGGCACTGATCGACAAATTCCTGGGCGAAAACCCCGAAGCCGACGCCCCCACGCCGCGCCGACGCCCGACGGCCGTAGATGCCACGACGGACTATACCGCCATCCTGCTGCAAATGGCCGATGCCGAACCCGAACCGGCCGACAAGCCGCAGCCGCCGCAGGACGAGCGCCGCGAAGAACTCGTGCGCACATTTATGGACGAAGGCGGCGGACGCATAGACCTGAAAGACGAGCCGGAATATACGCCGGAGATAGCCGACGAAACGGCCGAAGCGGCCGACCTGGGCGACGACTACTTCACCGAGACCCTGGCGCGCATCTACATAAAGCAAGGAAAGTATGAGAAGGCCGTAGAAATATTGCGCAAGCTAAACTTGAATTTTCCCAAAAGAAATGCTTACTTTGCCGACCAAATACGGTTCCTACAGAAACTGATTATAAACAATCACTACAACCCCGCGAGCGAGGACAAAGCCTGACGGCTCGGGTGCACACGCCGCCACGACGTCGCCCCTCCCCGCCCACATACAAACACCACGCAGATGTATTCCATCCTGATTATCCTGGCCGTTATCACGGCCATACTGCTGACGCTCATCGTGCTGATACAGGAATCCAAAGGCGGCGGACTGGCCAGCAGCTTCTCCGCCTCAAACGCCATCATGGGCGTGCGCAAGACGACGGACTTCATAGAGAAGGCCACGTGGACACTGGCCGGCATCCTCGTCGTGCTGAGCATCGCCGCCAACCTGATGAAACCCGCCAAAGCGCAGCAGGCCGAGTTTATGAAAGGCCTGAACAAGACCACGGAGCTTCCCGTCGGCGCACAGCAGGGCACCACCCAGCAGCAAGCCCCCGCACAAGGCCAGCAGCAAGCACCCGCAAGCAAGTAAGTACCCCCACACACCGGGGCAGACGCACACAGCGGCGTCTGCCCCGGTGACACATTTTTATATATCTACCCAAGATGAAGATAGCTATCGTAGGGACAGGCTACGTCGGCCTCGTCAGCGGCACATGCTTCGCCGAGATGGGCATCGACGTGACCTGCGTGGACGTGAACGAGGAGAAAATCAGCAGGCTTCAGAAGGGGGAAATCCCCATCTACGAGCCGGGGCTCGACGAGCTCGTCCTGCGCAACCGGCGCGAGGGGCGGCTGCACTTCACGACGCAGCTGCGCGACTGCCTGCCCCACGTGGACGTCGTCTTCAGCGCCGTGGGCACACCGCCCGACGAAGACGGCAGCGCAGACCTCCGCTACGTGCTCGACGTAGCCCATGAAGTAGGCCGCTACATGGACCACTATCTCGTCGTAGTCACCAAGAGCACCGTACCCGTAGGCACCGCACGCAAGGTGAAAGCCGCCATACAAGAGGAACTCCAAAAGCGCGGCGTCACAATAGAGTTCGACGTGGCCAGCAACCCCGAGTTTCTGAAGGAAGGCTCGGCCATAAAAGACTTCATGTCGCCCGACCGCGTCGTCGTAGGCGTCGAGAGCGAGCACGCCCGCAAGCTGATGACCAAGCTCTACCGACCTTTCACGCTCAACAACTTCCGCGTCATCTTTACCGACATACCCAGCGCCGAGATGATAAAATACGCCGCCAACTCCATGCTGGCTACGCGCATCTCCTTCATGAATGACATCGCAAACCTCTGCGAGCTGGTCGGCGCCGACGTGAATGCCGTGCGGAAAGGCATAGGCGCCGACACGCGCATCGGCTCCAAATTCCTCTACCCCGGCTGCGGCTACGGCGGCTCCTGCTTTCCCAAAGACGTAAAAGCCCTCATCAAGACGGCAGAGCAGAACGGCTACACGATGCGCGTGCTGCGCGCCGTGGAAGACGTCAACGAGCGGCAGAAAAACGTGCTCTTCGAGAAGCTGAGTAAGTACTACGGCGGCGCGCTCCGCGGCAAGCACATCGCCGTTTGGGGGCTCGCCTTCAAAGCCGAGACCGACGACATGCGCGAGGCGACCTCGCTGGTCACCATCTCCCGCCTGCTGCAAGCCGGATGCACCGTGCGCGCCTACGACCCCGCCGCCATGGACGAGGGGCGCCGACGCCTCGGCGACAGCATCACCTACGCCCGCGACATCTACGACGCAGCGCTCGACGCCGACGCCCTGATCGTCCATACGGAGTGGAAGCAGTTCCGCCTCCCCTCTTGGGAAGTCGTCAAGAAAGCCATGCGACGCCCCGTCGTCTTCGACGGCCGCAACATCTACGACCCCGCCGAGCTACAAGCCGCCGGCTTCGAGTATTTCTCCATAGGGCGATAGCCTGCCTCCCGCCCCTCCCTGCGCCGCCGCGCCCACCCGCCCCACACCCCCGGGGAAGGCGGGCGCGGCGGCTTCTTTTTGCCCCACAGCCGGAGCGAAAAAACGCCGGTAGGTGCCTTATTTTTAAGTATCTTTAACTTCTCGCGCGCAACCAGCCACCCGTTTATCCATACCTTTGCACCAAACCTGTGCTGATAGCCCTCAATGTACCCTAACCGCGCCACAGAAAGCGCAGAAAGCCAAGGAGCGGCAAGTAACTACGAGATAATCCAAAGCATCATATCATAATTTAACCTTTAACACCAAATGAAAAAAGTTTTACCTCTCTTGGCCGGGTTGCTATGTGCAGCATCGGCCTCGGCTCAGATTTCGGCGGTATCCGAAATCGATGAGACCAAGAATTACACGCTCCGAGCTGTTGATACGAGCCGCGGCGCGCTGTACTACAACAGCTCCGACCCCACAAATCTGTGGGCAACAGCTAAGACTGGTGGGAGCGAGACCTCTTACGATCCTACCAGCGACAACCAAAAGTGGCAATTCACTTCCACCGGGACGGAAGGTCAGTACTACATCAAGAACGTAGGTTCCGGCACGTACCTTACCAGCACCGCAGCTCCTTGGACACTTGGAGAAGAAGCCTCAAAAGCCGCTTTCACCATAGAGGCAGGCACCTCCGGTGGCTTCGTCATCAAGTCTTCAGCCAATAACCTTATTAACATCTCCACTTATTATTCCTACGGAACGAATGTTACGTGGAATAATCAAGACAACGGCAACAACTTCATCATTACCAACGTATCGGACGTAGTCACCGTTACCTATACCGTTACCTTTAACGGCACGAATGTCGGCACGGCCACGGAAACACAGCCCATCGGCAACGCTCCTTCCGTACCTTCCTCCTTGGCTAAGGATTTTGTCAACTACACGTACAACGTTGAGACACTCACGGCAAGCACTACGGAAGTCACCGCCGAGGGCACGTGGGCAGGTCCGTTTGAAATCAGCACGGACTACGCCAGCGCCAAGTGGTACAACATCTACTTGAAGAATGCCTCCTACTATCTCACCTACGCAGACGGCTCCGACCCAAACGTGACAATCACCACGTTGGCTAACAGAGGCCTTAACGCCGAGCAGCAATGGGCTTTCACGGGAGACCCCTATACGGGCTTCAAGCTTATCAACAACGCAGCCGGTTCCACCCTCTTCGCCGCTTCGGCAGACCCCACCGGCGACGGTAATGATGGTGGCAACACCCACCTTTACCTGACCAACGACGACACTACCTATCCGGAGGACTTATGGACAGCACAGAGCAGCACGTCCGCTACCAACGGCTTCTACCTACTCAACGAGAACGGCCAAGGTTTGAACCAACGCAATGCGTCCAGTGTTGACTACTGGAATTCCGGCAAAGACGGAGGCTCCACCTTCGTTGTTAGTGCAGCTCCCACGTATACAAGTTTGGTAAATAGCGAAATCAAACCTTACTACGACGCCACAGGCACAGGCTACTTCTACCTGACGGAGGCCGGAAAGACGGCGCTTGACGCAGCTGGCTATGAGGCCGCACTGACTTCTTGCGACCAGACGACATACGAGAGCCTAAAGACCATAGTTGCCGCCAACGTCCAATATCCCGCCACGGGGTACTACCGCATCAAGAGTTCCGGCAAATCTGCGAATGGCACGGTGGGCTATATCGGTTTGGGTTCGAACTATTATGGCCGCGGCACGGCTGCTACGGGCTACGGTCTGAAGACTATCGTCACGAATCCTGACCAAGACGCCTCCACCGTGATACTCCTCACAGAGAAGGACGCTACGGCGCACACCTACACGATCTATACGCAGAACGAGTGGGCTACGGGCGCCACGGCTACTAACCAGCCTATCTTGATGACGGCCACCGAGTCTGAAGCAGGCGAGTTCACCATTGGCGCCGTAACGGGCTATCCCGGCTGGTGCGACATCAAGCAGCCGACAGCCGTTAGCGGCGGCTACCAATACTTCCACGAGGCCGGCTGGGGCGACGACCAGTCCTGCGTCTGCGTTTGGGAATCCGGCGCGACATCCAATCCTTCCCGCTGGCAGATAGAAGCCGTTGCCGACGGCGACCAAGTGATGACGCCGACGCTCCACGAAGCAAGCGGCAACTACTACGCTACGCTGAACCTGGCCTATGGCGCTACGGTTGAAGGCGCTACGGCTTACTACGGCAAACTGAGCGATACGGGCGACTACCTCGAAATGACGGCGCTCTCCGAGATACCCGCCAACACGCCGGTAGTACTCGTCGGCTCTGCCGAGACGGCTACCGTGAACCTGAAGAGCACGGCCTCCGCCGAAGTTACGGGCAACGCCCTGACGGGTAACTACTTCCCCATCACCTGGACGAGCACCAACCTGTCGCTGGGTTCCGTGGACGAAGCTCCCGGCTTCTACATCTGGAGCGACGGCACAACGCTCGAGGCTAACAAGGCTTACTACGTGCCCGCAGACGCCAGCGTTCGCGGCCTGTCCCTCTCCTTCGGCGACGAGACGACGAGCATCAACACAGCTGTGACGCCCGACGCCACGAACGGCAAAGTGTACGACCTGCAAGGGCGCCGCGTACTGAACGCACAGAAGGGTCTCTACATTGTAGGCGGCAAGAAGGTGCTCGTGAAGTAAACGCTTAGGCGAGACAAACAAAAGATACAAACACTTTATAACTATGAAGAAATACGTAATCCCCACCTGCAAGGCGCTCCGCATGGAGAGCGCCGCAATGTTGGCCACCTCACTGGGCGTGGACGCTGACAAGACCACGAGCGGCGACAAAGGCGGCTGGAGCCGTCGTCAAGGCTGGACAGCAGACGACTGGACGCAGACGACGGAGGACTAACCCCCCGCTACGCACCCCTACCGGGCGCGGGCACCGCAAGCCGACGAAGGCCTGCGGTAGCCCGCGCCTTTTTTGTACAACAGCGGATGGTTCAGGCGACCGAGCAGGTGAGACGAACAGCCTGTGGGCGGCCAGGCGACCCGCAGCGCGGGTCGTCTGCAACATCCCGTTAACGTGTTTGCAGCACCCTTACAGGGTGCCAATTGTTATCCCCATGCCGTGACCCGGGGTTAAAACCCCGGCCTACGTTGCAGCGCCCCTTCAGGGCGCCCCCTTTGCATACGTTCTTTTTGTGTTATGTAGGCGTCGCACCGGCAAAGTATAACAGCAAAACGCCGCCCTGTAAGGGCGGGGCAATATAGCCCGGGGTTTTAACCCCGGGTACGACCGTCCACATCATTTGGCGCCCTGAAGGGGCGCTGCAACCTAACGAGCGGGTTTCAACCCCGAGCGGGTAGCGCACATTTCCGGCGCCCCGGGTTGCAGCACCCTTACAGGGCGCCAATTGTTATCCCCATGCCGTGACCCGGGGTTAAAACCCCGGCCTACTACGTTGCGCCCCCTCCGGGGGCTTGCGATGAAGAGGTACACCACTCGGCAGGAGGCTCGCATGAGCGGGCAATCGATAGATAAGGGCGAGTAGGTAGCACGTTTCGTGAGGGACGCCGTCGGCGTCCGCACGTACTCGGCGTACTGCCGAGGGTGAACCGTCGCCGCTGCGCGTCGTCGGTTTACCCTCGGTTAACCCAGTCGCTTCGCTCCGTGTCGCCTTCGGCGACATCAGCAACATACGGCACCTGCCGGCGGGAAGATACCGCAGACGGGGTATTTTGTGTGCGTGGCGGGGTATTGGCAGCGAAGGATGGATGTTTGAAAAAGAGGTTGCGGAAAGGTTGGCGTACCTTTGCTTACAAAAAACGGTCATAACGATTCAGGGCATGACACTGAAGGAACTGAAGATAGGCGCTTCGGCGCGCGTGACGTCGGTAGGCGGGAGCGGTGCGCTGCGTCAGCATTTTCTGGACATGGGGCTGATACCCGGCACGGTGGTGACGGCGCAGAAGCTGGCACCGATGGGCGATCCGCTGCAAGTGCTGGTGCAGGGTTACGAGCTGACGCTGCGCATGGCCGACGCGGCGGACATCGGCGTGGAGCCGCTGGACGCGGAGACGCCCGCCTCAGGCGCTACGCCCCCCACAGCAGAGACTAAAGCACAAGCAGGGAAGCCCCGCGCGGCTTCCGCAGACGCTACCTCCCCCGCAGAAGCGGCCAAAGCACAAGCGGAGACGCCCGGCGCGCTTCCCGGTAGCCACAGCCCGGCAGAAAAGGCCGGGAATACGCCGGAGCATGAGCTTCGCCGCGACATGGCGCATCCCGGCTTAGGCGAGGAGAGCAACGGGTCGGGGCGGCACGCCAAGCCCGTGTTGCCAAAGGGTGCTAAGGTGACCTTCGCGCTGGCGGGAAACCAGAACTGCGGGAAGACGACGCTCTTCAACCAGCTCACGGGCGCCAACCAGCACGTGGGAAACTTCCCGGGCGTCACCATAGACCAGAAGAGCGGCCCCATCAAGAGACACCCGGAGGCCACCGTCGTGGACCTGCCGGGCATCTACTCCCTCTCGCCCTACACGCCGGAGGAGGTTGTCTCGCGACGGTTCATCCTGGAGGCCAAACCGACGGCGATTATCAACATCGTGGACGCGACGAACATTGAGCGCAACCTGTACCTGACGATGCAGCTGATGGAGCTGGGCGTGCCGATGGTGCTGGCGCTCAACATGATGGACGAGCTGGAGAGCAACGGCGGCACGGTGCGCGTGAACGAGCTGGAGGAGCTTCTGGGCATCCCTGTGGTGCCCATCTCGGCGCTGAAGAACGAAGGCGTGGCGGAGCTGGTGGAGCATGCCTTGCACGTGGCGCTCTACCACGAGACGCCACGTCGGCAGGACTTCTGTTCGCCTCGGGACCACGGAGGTGCCGTCCACCGCTGCCTGCACGCCGTGATGCACCTGATAGAGGATCACGCGCAGGCGGCGGGCATCCCGCTGCGCTTTGCGGCGAGCAAGCTGGTGGAGGGCGACCGGCTGGTGGAGGAGGCCTTGAAGCTCTCGCAGAACGAGCACGAGACGATGCAGCACATCCGCCGGGAGCTGCAAGAGGAACGCGGGCTGGACGCGAGTGCGGCGATGGCCGACATGCGCTTCAGCTACATTCGCCGGGCATGCGCCCGTGCCGTGGTGAAGCCCGAGGAGAGCCGCGAGCACCGCCGCAGCCTGCGCATGGACAAGTTGCTGACGGGTCGCTGGACGGCTGTGCCCGTCTTTCTGCTGATCATGGCGGGCATCTTCTGGGTGACGTTCGACGTCTTGGGCGGCACGCTTCAGGACTGGCTGGAGGCGTTCGTCGACTGGGGCACGACGGAGACGGACGAGCTGCTGACACGCTGGCAGGTGAACGACGTGGTTCACTCCCTCATAACGGGCGGCATCTATGCGGGCGTAGGGACGGTGATTAGCTTTATCCCCATCATCGTGCTCCTGTTCTTCTTCCTCTCCCTCTTGGAGGACAGCGGCTACATGGCGCGTATAGCCTTCGTCATGGACAAGCCGATGCGTCGCCTGGGGCTTTCGGGGCGCTCCATCGTGCCGCTGCTGATGGGCTTCGGGTGCTCCGTGCCGAGCATCATGGCGAGCCGCACGCTGCCCTCAGCCCGCGATCGTCGGCTGACGGTGACGCTGACGCCCTTCATGAGCTGCACGGCGAAGCTGCCGATATATGCCTTCTTCACGTCGGCCTTCTTCCCGCGCCACGCGGGGCTCGTCATGACGGGGCTGTATGCCCTGGGCGTCACGACGGGCATCGTCGTGGCGCTGGTGCTGAAGCGCACGGCCTACCGGGGCGAGGCGGTGCCCTTCGTCATGGAACTGCCCAACTACCGCGTGCCCGGCGCGCGCAACGTCTTGCGCCTTATGTGGGACAAGACGCGGGACTTCCTGCAACGCGCCTTCACCGTCATCTTCCTGGCCACCATCGTGATATGGTTCTTCCAGACGTTCGACTTCCACCTGCATACCGTGGCGGACAGCGCCGACTCCATGCTGGCGGCCATAGGCGGCGTTGTGGCGCCGGTGTTTGCGCCCTTGGGCTTCGGCGACTGGCGCATCGCGACGGCACTCATCACGGGTTTCATGGCCAAGGAGAGCGTGGTGGGCACGCTTGGCGTGCTCTTTCCGGGCGCCGGCGGCGTGCAGAGCGTACTGACTACGGCGTCGGCCTTCTCGCTGCTCGTCTTCTGCCTGCTCTACACGCCTTGCGTGGCCACCATCGCCACGGTGCGGCGGGAGATCAACGGACGCTTCGCGGCGGCGCTCGTCGTATGGCAATGCCTCATCGCCTGGGTCGTGGCCTTCCTGGCCTACGGCGTGGCACGCTTATTGTAAGACGCCTCTACAGCTATGAATCTGCCGAGCCTCGTCATCCTGTTCTTTGTGGCGGCTGTAGTAGCCGTCGTGGTTTTCCGACAATTCTTTTCTCGTCGGCGGCGTCGCCGTTCCTGCTGCGACTGCGACGCTACGGGATGTGCGCTGCGAGCGCTCTTGGGCGAGCAGAAAGGCCGCAAAGCGCGGCACGCGGCTCGCTGAAAAGGACGGAGGTCGGCGGGCGCGGCGCAAATGCTCGCCACTCTTCCTTACTCCTTATTTAAGACTTAGATGCATGGACAACGCTGAAGCCGAGAAACTACTGACTGAAGCCGGCGTACGCCCCACGGCGAATCGCCTGCTTATCGCGCGCACGCTGAGCCGCGCCACGCGGCCGCTGAGCCTGACGGAGCTGGAAGACGTGCTGCCCACGCTGGACAAAAGCTCCATCTTCCGCACGCTGACGGCCTTCCGCGAGGCGCACTTGGTACACGATATAGCGGACGGCGGCGAGGGCACGCGCTACGAGCTGTGCGTAGGGCATCACGTGGAAGGAGAGCCGGACGACGACCTGCACGTCCACTTCTACTGCGAACGTTGCCACCGCACGTACTGCCTCACGGACGTGCCCGTGCCGCACGTGGCGCTGCCACCCGGCTACCGCCAACGCGCCGCGAACTTTATAGTAAAAGGCCTCTGCCCCCACTGCAAATAAGCGGTCGGCTCGGCGGTACACTCGGCACAAAAAAGCGGCGGGCGGCGCGATGCAAAAAGACATCGCGCCGCCCGCCGCCGGCAAAGGGATAGGGCGAGGAAGCAGAGCGGCTCAAACCGTCACGGCAAGCCCTCGCCAAAAGAGGTCGAGGTCGTCGTCAAGCCCCACCATGAGGTCGCCGGAGAGCCGCTCCGTGCCGTCGTCCACGACGAGGAGGTCACGCAGTGGCTCATCGGCCTCGTCGGCCAGCACAAAACTGAAGGGGCGCAGGATATGCAAGGCCTCGACCACGTCGGGGCAGCTGCGCAGCGCCTCCTGCAAGTCAGCGCCGGCTCGGGCGTAAGCATCGCCCGAGGCGTCGCCGACCCAGGCCGGCACAAAGCAGCGTGCCAGCACCCGGCCGTCGTCGTCGTGAACGAGCAGGGAGCCGTCGGCGGGCACCACGCAGCAGGTAAGGTCCGTCACGGCGAAATGGTCCGCCCCGGGCGGGAAGAAGCCGGCTACTCGGCGGAGCGTGCGCCCGAGGAGCGTAAGGGTTTCAGGTGAAGCTTTCATGGTATGAGTCGGAAGGGAGGGGTTGGTTCGTGTTCGCCAAGATACGCATTTCTACCAAACATGCCGCGCCGGACAAGAAAGTTTTAACTTTTTTCGTATTTTAGCTGCCAAATCTTACTCCTATGAAAGTGAAGACGCTACTCCTCACCGCTTTGTCCCTCTTGGCGCCTGCCCTGTGCTGCACGGCCTGCGCCGCTACGCCTCGGGACACTACGGCGGCCTATACCTGGCGCGGCTGCATGATAGACGTATCGCGCCACTTCTTCCCGACGAGCTTTCTGCGGCGGCAGGTGGACGTCATGCAGCGCTACGGCCTGAACCGCCTCCACCTGCACCTCACCGACGCCGGAGGCTGGCGCATGGAGATACGCGCCTACCCCGCCCTGACGCAGCGGGCGGCCTACCGCACGCAGGAGGACTGGGACGCCTGGTGGATGGGCGGCGACAGGCGCTACGTGGACACAGCGTCGGGACAGGGCTACGGCGGCTTTTTCCGGCAGGAGGAGCTGCGCGAGCTGGTGGCCTACGCTGCGGCGCGCGGCGTCACCGTGGTGCCGGAGATAGAGATGCCGGGGCACAGCGAGGAAGTTATGGCGGCATACCCCGAACTGAAGTGCCAGGGGAACGACGGTGCGCAGGGCGACTATTGCCCGTCGAACCCGCAGACCTACACCTTCCTGGAGCAGGTGCTCACGGAGGTGATGCAGGTGTTCCCCTCGGAGTACATACACCTGGGGGGCGACGAGGCAGGTATGGGCACGTGGCGCCGCTGTCCGCGTTGCCAAGCCCTGATGCGGCAGCTGGGCACGACGGAACCGGCCCGGTTGCAAGCCTTCCTCATGCGCCGCATGGCACGTTTCCTCCAGGCTCACGGGCGAAAGGCCATAGTCTGGGACGAAGCGCTGACCGACAGCCTGCCGCCGGGCACGGCAATCATGGTGTGGCGCGACGCCGCGCGCGCCAAGGAGGCCGCCCGGAGCGGATACGACGTAATCATGACGCCAACGTCGCACTGCTACCTTGACTACTACCAAGACGCGCCCACCTACGAGCCTCGCGCCATCGGGGGCTTCCTGCCGCTGGAGAAAGTCTATGCCTTCGACCCCCGGGCGGGCCTCACGGCGGAAGAGGGACGCCACGTGCTTGGCTTGCAGGGCAACCTCTGGACGGAGTTCATAGCTACGGAGGCACATGCCGAACACATGCTCTATCCGCGCCTCTTCGCCCTGGCTCAAATAGGCAGGCAGGGTACTGCACGTCCGCCCTACGCCACCTTTAGGCGGGAGGCGCTGCGCGAGGTGCGGCGCCTGCAACGCGACGGCTACCAGCCCTTCGACCTCAAGAGGGAACACGGCGTGCGCCCCGAGGCACGCAAGGCGCAGCGCCATAAAGCCGTCGGCGCACACGTGACGTACAACAAGCCCTACAGCCCCTACTACCCCGCCGGCGGCGCCGGCGCCCTGACCGACGGCCGCCGCGGCGGCTGGACGCACGGCGACGGCACGTGGCAGGGCTTCTGCGGCGACTCGTGCCTCGACGTCACCATAGATTTAGGCCGACCCACGCGCCTGCACAGCGTGAGCCTGGAGTTCCTGCAATGCAGCGGCGCGTGGATATACCTGCCCCGGTGGCTCACGGTGAGCACCGGCGACGACGGACAAGCCTTCCGCCCCCTGCTGGAAGCCCGCGAGCCGCGCACGAAGAACGAGGGGACAAAATTCAAGACGTACCGTTGGCGCGGCAAGCGGCGGGCGCGCTATCTGCGTGTGCAGGCCGCAGCGCCCGGGCGGGGCGAATGGATCTTCACGGACGAGGTAGTCGTGCGGTGAAGCGCAAGGCGGCGCAAGGGCGCCCACGTGCGGCACGCAGGCGGCGTCACGCGCGCGTGTATATATTAATAAGGAGAGCCTCGCCCGAGGCGAAGCCCCTCGCCCGGCCGCTTTACAGCCCGGCAAAGCGAAGAAATTGCTCTTTCCCTTCCCTTTTCCACCAGCTTGCACTAATTTTGCAAGGAATAAAAAAGCTAAACACACCCATGAATATCTTCGACCTGAGCGAACAAGAGATCAACCGGCGGCAATCCTTGGAGGAGTTGCGGCAAATGGGCATCAACCCCTATCCCGCCGCCGAGTATCCCGTCACGGCATGGTCGGACGACATACGGAGCCGGTTTCGCGACGACGCACCTCCCCGCCAGGTCACCATTGCCGGGCGACTAATGAGCCGTAGGGTCATGGGGAAAGCCAGCTTCGCCGAGCTGCAAGACAGCCGCGGCCGCATACAGGTTTACCTCACCCGAGATGACCTCTGCCCCGGCGAAGATAAGGAACTCTACAACCGAGTTTTTAAGAAGCTACTTGACTTGGGCGACTTCATAGGTATCAAAGGCAACGTCTTCCGAACGCAGACAGGCGAGATCAGCGTGCATGCGCAGGAGCTTACCCTGCTTGCAAAGAGCCTTAAGCCCCTGCCCGTGGTGAAGGAGAAGGACGGCGCCGTTTACGACGGCTTCACAGACCCCGAGCTGCGCTACCGCCAGCGCTACGTTGACCTCATCGTAAACCCGCAAGTCAAGACTACATTCCAGCAGCGCGCCACCGTGATACGCACCATGCGACGCTTCCTCGACGACGCCGGCTACACGGAAGTGGAGACGCCGATCCTGCAAAACATACCGGGAGGTGCCAGCGCGCGCCCCTTCACGACGCATTTCAACGCCTTAGACCAAGAGATGTACATGCGTATCGCCACGGAGCTGTACCTGAAAAGGCTCATCGTGGGCGGCTTTGAGGGCGTATATGAGATAGGCAAGAACTTCCGCAACGAAGGTATGGACCGCTACCACAACCCTGAGTTCACCTGCATGGAGCTTTACGTCCAATACAAGGACTATAACTGGATGATGGGCTTCATGGAGCGGATGCTGGAAACCATCTGCCAAGCCGTGAACGGGACGAGTGAAACGGTAGTTGAGGGGAAAACGATCAGCTTCAAGCCGCCGTACCGCCGCCTGCCCATCTTGGATGCCATAAAGGAGCAGACAGGCTACGACCTGACGGACAAAGACGAGGACGAGATACGCGCCATCTGCACCAAGCTGGGCATGGAGACCGACGCCACCATGGGGCGCGGCAAGCTCATAGACGAAATATTCGGCACCTTCTGCGAAGGCACGTTCATCCAGCCCACATTCATCACGGACTACCCCGTGGAGATGTCCCCCCTTACCAAGTCGCACCGCACGAAGCCGGGACTGACGGAGCGCTTCGAGCTAATGGTGAACGGCAAGGAGCTGTGCAACGCCTACTCCGAGCTGAACGACCCCATAGACCAGGAGCAGCGTTTCGTGGAGCAGATGCGCCTGGCCGACCGCGGCGACGACGAGGCTATGGTCATCGACCACGACTTCCTGCGCGCCCTGCAATACGGTATGCCGCCCACGAGCGGCGTCGGCATCGGCATAGACCGCCTCGTCATGCTCATGACGGGCAACGCCTACATCCAGGAAGTCCTTCTCTTCCCCCAAATGAAGCCCGAAGCCCCCGCGCCGCGCGACGGCGTGGACGCCTTTGTCGCCCGGGGCGTCCCCGCCGAGCTCGTCCCCGCCCTGCAGAAGCTGGGCTACAACCTGGCAGCCGACCTCGACGGCGTAAAGCCGCAAAAGATACAGCAACAGCTCGTTGAGCTGCAGAAGAAATACCGCGGCTTAGTCGAGCTGCCCAAAGTGTCGGCCGAAGAAATACAGCAATGGGTATGACAAACCCGCCGCGCTTCCGCGCCCTACGGTGAAAGCCACCGGGGCGGGAGCGCGGCGGTTTTTTTGTGTTTCAACATGGACTTAGGACGCATTTCCATACTGGGAAGCGGTAGCTGGGCCACCGCAATAGCCAAGATGACGCTGGAGCATGCCCCCGGCATCGTTTGGTATATGCGCCGCCCGGAGGTGGTGGACGACTTCCGGCGTTTGGAGCACAACCCGTCGTACCTGACGGGCGTCCACTTCGACACCTCGCGCATCCTCTTCACCACAGACATCAACGAGGCCGTCCGCGAGAGCCAAACCATGGTCTTCGTCACGCCCTCCCCCTACCTGAAGAACCACCTCCGCAAGCTGCGCCTCAAGCTCTCCGACCACAACATCGTCACAGCTATCAAAGGCATCATCCCGGACGACGAGCTTGTCCCCTCGGAGTACTTCCGGCAAGTCTTCCACGTACCTGACGATCACTTGGCCGTCATCGGCGGTCCCTCACATGCCGAGGAAGTGGCCATGGGTCGGCTCACCTACCTCACGCTGGGCAGCGCAAACGCCGAGCTGGCGCAGGCGCTCTCAGATTTCTTGGCCTCAAGCTACGTCAAAACGAAGACCTCGTCCGACGTCGTAGGCATAGAATACGCCAGCGTGCTGAAGAACGTCTATGCCATCGCCGCAGGCATCTGCGTCGGCCTGAAATACGGCGACAACTTCCAAGCCGTGCTGCTGGCCAACGCCACGCAGGAGATGAATCGCTTCCTGCGCGCCGTCTATCCCCTGCCGCGCGACATCCACGACAGCGTATATCTGGGCGACCTCCTCGTGACGGGCTACTCCAACTTCTCGCGCAACCGCGTCTTCGGCACCATGATTGGCAAGGGCTACTCCGTGAAGAATGCCCAGATAGAAATGGAAATGATAGCCGAGGGATACTACGGCACGAAGTGCATGAAGGAAATCAACCGCCTCTTCCACGTCAACATGCCCATCCTCGACGCCGTTTACAACATCCTCTACGAGCGCATCGCCCCCGCCCTGGAGATTAAGCTCCTCACGGACGCTTTCCGTTAAGCGCTGTCCCCGCGCACCGCGCACCGCCCGGCCGCAGCAGGCAAGCTGCCGCCCACCCGCAACGGCTTCAGGCGGCGTACCTCAGAACCCTTCTTGATGAAACACCTCCGAACCGTCTGCCTTGCCCTCATAGCCTGCGCCGCCAGCGCCGCAGCCGCCGTCAATCCCCCCACCGCGTCCCTCGCCTCCGGCACCTACACCACCAACCCCGGCATCACGCTCACCGCCGACGAGGGATGCACCATTTCTTACTACTTCGGCACTGCCGGCGGGCAGACGCCCTCGTTCCGTTACACCGGAACGATTCTTTTCTCCAACTATGGCACATATTACCTTACCGCCTACGCTACCGACGCCGCAGGAAACGTCAGCGCGACGGTTTCCTACACTTACAAATACACCGCCATAGCCTCCGACAACGCTTTCTTCACCCGCGTCACGGACGCCTCGCAACTCATCGTCGGCGCGCAATACCTCATCGTCTATGAAGGCGAGAGCGTCGCCATGGCGCTGCCCAACATCAAAGACGAAGAATACTACGGTGCAGACGTCCCGGTTACCATCACGGGCGGAGGAATTGACATCTCCCTATACGACGATAACAAACCCGCCGTCTGGACGCTGGGCGGTAAGGAGGGAGCTTGGACGCTCCGCTCGGTAGATAACAAGCAATATCTTTCCGCCAAGGAATCAGATGCTACTACTATCACCCTGAACTCCTCGGCCTCAACGACGAAAGAAAAATGGATTATCTCCATTGACGACACCGTTACCATAGCCGCACAATCTTGCAGCAAAGGTTCCAGCATTATTAATAGAGCCATACTCCACAGCCACGGTTATGGCTTTCGCAACTACGTTTACACTTATGTGAGTCACACGGGTTACGCCATGCCGCGCCTCTACTATCGAGAGACCTCCGGCAGTCTCACGCTCTTCAGCGGCGCCTCCGGCCTCTACCGCCTGCAATGCGGCGACGCATACCTCGCCATCGGCGCCGACGGCGAACCCACTACGACGACCGACGCCGACGACCCCGGCACCGTGTTCACCCTCCGGCAAAACGAAGACGGCACCTACAGCCTCGCAGCGCAGGGCCGCGAGCTGGCCACCAATGCCCTCGTGGCGCAAGGCACAGACGGATACACCATCGCCACGGGCGCGGGTCGTTACATCACGTCCACAGGCGCGACGGGCACGGCGGCAGCCGAATGGACCATAGCGGCAGCCACCAACCTCTCCCGCACGCTCCACACCGACGCCACGGCCTACTACGCCACGGCCTACCTGCCCTTTGCCTACACCGTAGCCTCCGACGGCGCCACGGCCTACGCGCTGAACCCCTCCGAGACGCAGGACAACACGCTCGACACCACGCCCATCAGCGGCACCATACCCGCCGCCACGGGCGTACTGCTCGTCGGCACGTCCGAGACCCTCACCCTCAACCCCGTTTACGGCGCCGAAACCTCTGACGTAGCGAGCGCCCTCACGGGAACCTACACCACGCTGACGCCTTCCGGCGCCGATCCCGTCTATATCCTCTCCGGCGGCTCGGCCGGCGTCGGCTTCTACCGTCTGGCCGACGGCGTACAGCTCCAAGCCAACCTGGCCTACTACGCCCCCGTCAGTGCCGCCGCCGCACCCCGCGCCTACCGCATCGCCCTCCCCGGCGCCACCGGCTTAGCCCTGCCCATCGCACGCCCCGCCACGGATATAAAAGCCCCGCTTCGCGACCTGCAAGGCCGTCGCGTCGACAGCCCCAAAGCCCCCGGCATTTATCTCCTCCCCGGCCGCAAGCTGTTCGTGCCCTAACGCCGACGGCACGGACGGACGGGACGATGAAACGTGCCGATTGCCCGCCTGCACCTCACTTTTACCCGCCCACACAGACCTTTTACCCGTCCACACCACCCGCTTAACCCGCCTGCACGTCCGAGATAGTCGCCGCTATCCCGGACTTATTTTTTAGTAAGTCGGACGTAGTGGAAAATACGTCGGACATAGTGGCCGAAAAAATAGCGGTGGAAGCCGTAAAAGCGGAAGTACAGGCGGTTCGGAAGCCCTCGCGTAGTTATAGGACTGCGTTGCAGTCCAACATTCCTCCTCCGTCGCTTGTTGCAGCGCCCCTTCAGGGCGCCAATGATTATTATGGGGCGTTTTACCCGGGGTTGAAACCCCGGGCTACAATGCAGCGCCCCTTCAGGGCGCTCCTATGCCTTCCCGTCTTGTTGTTGAGCCGCGGAAAGAGAGCATAAAAGGGGGGTTCCTTCCCTTTTCACTCGGCTTGCGCTCCCTTTGGCTTCGCCCAAAGTAGGCTG
>CAZXJS010000033.1:0-17999 GCA_964641085.1 uncultured Prevotellamassilia sp.
AAACGGTTTCTTATTATTACATTAATGCTAACCATTGTAATGGTCGTAGCGTCAGCACAGAGCTACTACGTTTACTCTGTATCAGGAAAAGTGACAGAAAATGCCACTGTTAAGAATAAGAACGTTACTCCCAAAATGGCGCTTTCTGAAGTTTCCAACATTACAATTGCTGATGGCTCGCGTATAATATTGGTGAATGAAGTCAAGAAGCAGATGTGTACAATCCGTGGGGCTGCCAAAGGAACAGTCAAACAACTGTTGGCAGGGAAAACAGCATCTGTCAAGACGGTATCCCAACAATACATTGCGTTATTGATGAAGAAGAATACAGACTCGACATCCAAGCGTAGTGCATACATGCAGAGTACGGCTACATCCTTTAGAGACCTCGACAGCCTATTGGTACAGCAAGATAGTTTGGCAATGCAAGCTGATACTTTAAAAGCCCATTCGGATTCATTAAAAATGAAACGTTAAAAGCGTATCGCTATGAGCATTATCAAGTTCATCTTTCGCCTTGATCATTTTCTAATCACAATTTTGACTGGTGTTATCGTGCTGCTCCTGACCGTTATTACGGTCAAGACACCGGCACTTAATCCTGTAGCCAAGGCTTTGAAGAATATATCCGTGACAGATTTATTCTTCAAGTTGGAGAACAAGTTCGCCAAGAGAGAAACGTGCAAAGACATCGTCATAGTGGACATGACGGAACTCCATTCACGTGCCGACATTGGCAATCTGCTCACTGAAATAAGCGATGCCCAGCCTAAGGCGATTGGCGTAGATTTGATTTTTGAAGGAGAAAAAGATGACATCGAGGGCAACGTCGTCTTGGAACAAGCGGTTGAGGAAATTGCACCGAAAACTGTTTTTACAAATAAACTGACAGACTACGACACAAGTAAAAAACAGTTCAAGGGGATGGTGTTCTCCTACTTCAAAGACATAATCCCGATTGTCGAGGGTTATGCGAACATAACTGACAATATGGAGAATACCACCATTCGGAACCTTACCGTAAGTCAGAACTCGACATTGGGATATCAATACTCTTTTGCGGCTGCTGTGGCACGTAAGGTCGGTAGTAAGACAGATGGCAAAAAGCAAATAGTAATCAACTATAGCCCTGAGAACTTTACAGTGATTCCCTTTGACAAAGTCTATGAGAATCGCAAATTGATTAAAGGGAAAATTGTGCTTGTAGGAACGATGACAGAAGAACAGGACATGCACCTGACACCGCTTGGAAAGATGCCAGGAGTGGAAATTCAAGCATACTCATTGCTAACGTTGTTGGAACATAAAGACATCTCCTACTTGTCAACCGCTGCATCAATAATCATCGGATTTTTGCTATGCTACGTTTATGAGTTGCTATTTGCCCTTGTCGCTCTTTTTGTGCAAACGCGTAAAGAATCTTGGCGCATATTCTTCTCCGATTCACGAATTCTGCTCAATCTCCTGTCCATCGTATATGTATCGGTCATTTCGCTACTCTCTTACTTCATCTTCGAAAAATACAACATTTATATTGATATGGTCATAGTGCTCATCATGGTTGCATTCGTTGGTTTGAGCCGCAGGTTATATCATGCGACGGCAAAGATTATGAAGACAAATAAATCATTAATATTTAGGATATATACGAAACGTATCTTTTTGTGTTGTCTAATGTCAACAATCTATGCTGCCAACATGATGGCGCAAACCACATTTGTAGCAGATGGCATCACTTATAAAGTTATCAAGGAAGCTGACGAGGCTGCGACCTTCGGCACTGTGGAGGTCGTCTCAAGTAATGATGCTTTTTATGAGGGCGACATCGTCATACCCAATGCCGTGAAGAATTCACAGGATCAGTATGCCGACGCTTACAAGGTTACCGCCATTGCCGACGGTGCATTCAAAGACTGTATCATGTTGAAAAGCGTGAAGGTCCCTGCTTCCGTAGAGTCAATAGGGCAGCAAGCTTTTGAGAACTGTGCCGCTTTGGAGACGGTAACCTTTACAACGGGAAACTTGAAGACTATGGGCTGGGAGGTATTTAAAAATTCCGGGGTAAAAACCATTGCCATCCCCGAAGGAATAACCGAACTTCCATGGATATGCTTTTCTGACTGCAAGAATCTCACTCAGGTAACACTGCCAAGCACTTTGAAAACAATAGGCATGAGTGCCTTTGCCGGTTGCGAGGCTTTGAAGCACATTGACTTGCCAAAAGGCTTGCAAGAAATAATGGGCAATGCATTTGGTAATTCCGGACTGGAGCATATTGTGCTGCCTGTAAAAATTGTCCGGATTCCACAGAACTGTTTCGCTTCATGCAAGAACCTCAAGGATGTTCAATTCTCGGCTTATACACACACCATAGACGTGTATGCTTTTTTGCAGTGTTCTTCCCTCCAAACGATAAAGCTGCCTGACAACTTACTAACACTTGGAGATGGGGCATTCTACAATTGTACAAGTTTGCAGAACTTCAAATTACCTCTAAAGATAAAAACAATTCCTCGACTTTGTTTTAGAATGTGCTCTTCTATTGAAGAAATGATTATACCTGACAATATAGAGGTGATAAGCGGCGAAGCCTTTAGCTCGTGTAAGGCGTTGAAAAAAGTAGCCCTTTCAAAGAACTTGAAAGCAATTGGTGACAGGGCTTTTGCTTGGTGTACTTCATTGGAAGAAGTTTCGGGAATGTCGGAGAAGATTTCTCTTGGCGAGAATGTTTTCTTAAGATGCTCTAAATTGAAACTTAATGATCAGAACGGGAAGATTTCGTTTACATCAAGGATTAGCGACCGGCTAAACTTAGAGAGAGTTGAGCTGTCTGGGGATAATACCATTCTTAGTTTCAGTTATAAGGTAAAGATTGACGATGTGAACGACTTGCCATGTTTCATATATGCCAATGAAAACTTGAATGAACCTAAAGACTACAGGGTGGAGTTTCGGAATGTCGTGCTGAAAGCTAATGATATTGAGTATAAACTTGAACACTATTCTGATGCTGAGTGTGACTATGACAAGCCTTGGTTCGATTTCAGCGCGGGGCTTGAATCCGCAGAAGCCTCTTGGTTCAGGGCTGATGCTGAGCCTTTCACGTTTAGATTTAAAATGAAGTTCGAGCCTCTTCCACTTAACACCTCAACTTTCGATCTTATAGAAGTAGCGAGTGGCAATGTTATTTATGGAGGTGTAAAATGGTAGCCATGTGGAAATACGTATCTCTCGTTTTTGTGTTCTTACTGGTTTGCTCGGTAGGCCATGCACAAGAGCTTTCCGTTGAACAATTGGAGAAGGAATGGAAGGTTCTTTATTATAGGGGATGCAAGGCTTTTGACGAGCATGAACTGGATGAGGCTGAGAACTTGTTGCAAAAATCCATCATTCTGCTTAATAGTCATGAGGCAGAAACTTCCAACTCTTGCATTTATTCAATTATGAAACTTGCGGAGATTCTTTTTGCGAAAGACAAAGAAAAGGAGTTGGAATCATTGACAGGAGAAATGGTCGCACTGAAGGGAAAGATTCGGCCTGGGAGCAAGAAGTTTTTAAATTATCTATACTGTTTGGCGTTATACTATTCTAACACAGGGCAATATTTAAAATCCATAGCTACCGTTGACGAGGGCTTAGGCTATAGTGAGGCTTTGGCAAAAAACTCAGGTTTTAAGGAGAAGTTCATTCAGCGTAAGGCTCTTTGCTACTATTGCCTCGGTGACATTGATACGGCAATAGCAACGGAACGTTTGTGTGTTGCCAACAAGGGCGCTGCAAGCTGCGAAGCCCTGCAATCACTGGTTTATTATCTTTATAGAAAAGGGAACTACAAAGAAATGGAGGACATGCTGCCTGCTTGCTTCAAAGCTTCGCGTGAGCCCGTTCTGAGAAAGTTCTCCTTTGCAGACGCATCAGAGAGAAACGAGTATTGGAGCAAGGCTGGATTATTCTTTACTGATTACCTGCCCTTGTTTTTAAGCACAAGTCCCTCACAAGTGACCACAGCCTGTTGCTATGATGGGATGCTACTGGCAAAAGGCGTACTACTTGCCGCATCAAACAAGACAAGCGACATGGTTCTGAATAGTGGCGACGGGTCATTGGTTAGTGCTTACAAGCGCTATCTGGAGTTAAAAGGCAAAAAGGACCGCAATGTCGATGAAGATGCAGAGATGAGTACTTTATCGGATGTATTTATAAGGTATCAGAAAGAGCACAAAAATGAATACAGGAAGGACTTCAGAATAGGCTGGGCGGACGTTAGACAATCGCTTAATGAAGGAGACCTTGCCATTGAGTTCGTACAATCAAAAAGTGTTGACGGATATGTGCTGTATGGAGCTTTGACGCTTAAAAAGGATTACACTTCTCCACATTACACAAGGTTGTGCGAGGACTATCAAATACAGAAATTGTCTAACAGCAATCTATACACTTCGCCAGAATTGTACGATTTAGTATGGAAGCCTTTGGAGAAAGAAATGGATAATGCCACGAAGATATATTTCTCACCAACAGGATTTATGTACAAAACAGGTATAGAATATCTGCAAAATGATGATGGCTTGAACATAGGAGATGTTTATACCATGTACCGATTATCTTCGACAAAGGAACTTGTCTTGAAACGGCGGCAAACTCCGAAAAAAGACGTAGCGTTGTTTGGTGGCATCAATTATGACATGTCGCTCGATGTGCTTTCAAGTCAAAAACAAGGCATGTGTTATGATGGACATACAGAATATGTAGTCCGTGGAGTGGATGACAACTTGCGATCGATTGAAAGAGGGGGCAAGATAAATTATCTTCCAGGGACAAAAGAAGAGGTAGATGATATTGCCAACATTCTGAAATCTTCGGGGTATAAAACAGAACTGTTTGAAGGGAATAGTGGGTCGGAAATGAACTTCAAGGCTTTGGAAGACCAAAGCTATGATGTACTGCATATCGCAACTCATGGCTTTTATTACTCTAACACAAATAATAGCGCCACGAGGAGTATAGACGCTTTGTTCCGTGACATTAATTTGCATTTCAAAAGCGATGATGTGAGAATCATTAATGAAGACAAAATGCTGACAAGAAGTGGTCTTGTATTTGCAGGAGCCAATAATGTTGTAAAAGGACTGACTATTCCTAAGGGTGTTGATGATGGCGTTCTCTATGCAGATGAAATAGCAAGTATTAACATGAATGGGGTTAGCCTTGTAGTTTTGTCAGCTTGCCAGAGTGGTCTGGGTGATATTTCGAATAGTGAGGGAGTGTTCGGCTTGCAGCGTGGATTTAAGCTTGCAGGAGCATCTGCAATTATCATGAGTTTATGGAAGGTGGATGATCAGGCAACAAGAATCTTGATGATTAATTTCTACAAGAATTTGGTCAGCGGCAAGGATTACAGACAGTCATTAAGTGAAGCCCAGATGTCATTACGACTTGTTGACAACGGGAAATATGACGATCCTATATATTGGGCTGCATTTGTCCTTTTGGATGGCATCTAACCCCATTATATAAAAAGATGATGGCAGATACTCTCAAATATGACTTTATACTATCTATATAGAAACAACAAAGGAGCAGACAGAGGCAGACAAATGACAAATACTATACCAATGAAAAAGAGGTATTATAAACTCCTTCTTTGTATCGGTGTTCTTCTTGTGCTCACTTCTTACAACGATAAAACCCTTGTCCGTCAGCTTGAAGATACTTGAAAAGGCGATGTTAGCCTCAGCTACGATGACCAAAGCAAGGAACGGCAAGATGTCCCTATGAAGTCCCACTACGTGGAAAGCGACTACGAAGATGTCGGTATCGTGACAGAAGTGCGATACTGCCATGTATAAGATGTGGACTTGGACGACATGACTATGGACGCTGATTGTGAAACATACATTCAAGGAAAGTATGAAATTCGCAATGGCAACCTCTATATCAAGTACAAACATTCAAGATAGAAGTGCAATCTTCGAGGTTGAATGTTTGCACAGAAAACTTACGAACTATGCTGAAAGACGAAAGGGGACATTATGATGACAGCTATTCACTGCGTTGGAAACCTGAGGACTACGGTTCAATGGACGTGATACGCAAGCGGGATGAGCATATCTATCCCTGCGAACTTTACAGTTTCAACAAGGTGGCGGTATTGTTTCTTGCGCCAAGAGTGCGGGAAATCGTCGCCGGGCTGAAAGGCGTTTATGGTTATGACAGGAAAATGAGCAGGATACAATACGCTTTCGACACATTGGAAAAGCTGATTCTGGAATATCCTGACGATAGCCTTGGCCATATCTTCGAAAACCGTCTAACGGATGACGAGAAGAAGAAAGTGCAGTCAGGCCTCAATTCTTTCGCACGGAACTTAATGGATATGGAGTATTGACATTATGGACAGCAGAACAAAGTTTTATTGCTGGCTCATCGGCAAGCTTGAGCACCACCGCATGACGCGACAAGAGATAACGGACGAGTGGGCAGGCTCGGCAAGCAACACGAAGGGCACGGAACTGTCCATGCGCACGTTCCACCGCTACCGAGAGGAGATTGCCAGCATCTTCGGCATTGAGATTGAGTGCGACAAGAGCGACGGCTACCGCTACTTTATCCGCCGTGACAAATACGCCGACACGGAAATCTCTGACTGGCTACTCAGCTCGTTGCGCATAGCCTCGCTCGGCGATATGCTCAAATACCATGACAAGGTAGTTCTTGAAGAAGCTCCCCAAAATACCGAGTACCTTGACGACATCATGGGTGCCATCGACAAGCATTATGCCCTGCACTTCCAATACCGCACGGCTTACGGCCGGGAGATGGAAATGGAGATAGTGCCTGTCTTCGTGCGCCTTTTCCATCAGCGGTGGTATGTCATCGGCAATCTTATAAAGGATTCTAAGGGCGATAAGGACAATAACAAGCAAGGCTCAGACTTCAATCCCCGTGTATTGCCCTTCGACCGCATCAGCTGCCTGGAAGTGGTCTGTGAGAGGCAGCTGCTTTCCGTCAAGGCGAGGCAGATGCTTAAGCCGGATAACTTCTATGATGGATGCTTCGGCATAATCCGTCAAGGAGACTTGAAAGTAGAGAAAGTCCGTATTCGTGCTTTTTATCCAGAGAACAATTACATAGATGAAGCGCCCTTCCATGAAAGCCAGACAAAGATTAGAGACGCAGAGGACTTTTCCTATTCTGATTATGAGCTTCATGTCCGCCTGACACGCGACTTTGAGCAGGAACTCCTTTGGCATGGCAGAAAGATTATCGTCCTCAGTCCTGACTATTTCAAGAATGAGATGCTCGGCATCCTCAAAGGAATGACAGAGAGCTACGAGACCGGCAAAGATATGCTTGAAGAATAAAATGCAAAGATTTTATTATGACAAACGAACAAATCAACAAGCTGAGAACAGAGCTGATACCCCTTTATGACAAGCTCATAAAGGACGTGGAAAAGGAAGAACCCAAAGAGAAGGCATTCTTCTGCATACAATGGGGAAAGAACTTCCCGGAAAGAGCAAACGACGGGCTGATGTTCGTCGGCAGGGCTACCAACGGATGGCAAGACCACGACTACAAGGCAAGCTCGTTCTTCGGTAACTCTTTCGGCCAGCTTTTCAACTTGCCTAACCAAATGCAGTGGGTGGAGGATGCCGAAGGCTCGTCATCCTACAACACAAAGAGTTCAGCCTTTTGGAGAGTGATAAAGGCAGTTTCATCACACTTCTATCCGAACAATTGGTCGTCCTGCGTCGCATGGTCAGACGTATGCAAGGTTGCTCCTTTTGAGGGCGGCAATCCATCCGACAGCCTGTATTACGCACAGATTGAGGACTGCGAGGAAATATTCAAGGCAGAGGTAAAGGCGTTATCGCCAAAGGCCGTCGTCTTCTTTACCGGCTACAGTTGGGCAAAGGACATCCTTCAATCACTAAATGATGGCAGAGAACCACAACCCGATGATATCAAGCAATGGGGTGATGGTTACCAGGCTGTCGTATATAAAATCAACAAGGTTGCCTGCATTGTCACAGAACATCCACAAGGCAAGTCTGAAGTCGAGCACACCGATACTCTCATAAAGATTATAGAGAGCGTATGAACATAATCCTTGTATATATAATGGGCGGAAAGTTACCAATTTTGGAATCTTTCCGCCCATTATTAATATGAGAGGAATTTTTTTGCAAAACCTTGGGAAGACAAAAACTACGTCCTACTTGCAAGTTGACAGCTCGGACTTGTAAGTTGATAGGTCGGACATACAAGTTGATAGGTCGGACATACAAAAAAATAAGTCGGACTTATAGATAGATAGGTCCGACTTGTAATCATAGAGGGTGGACTTACAAAAGAATAAGTCCGTCTCATTGGCTTTTCCGGCCAGGTCTTTTGCCTTTTTCAGCGTGTTCTTTGGGAAAGCCTTACGGTTAAGAAATGCCCATTTTTATCTATTCCACTGCTGCATGGTGTCGCCGTCAAACTCAACAATGCCCCGGTGCCCGTGGATGACGATGCCGTCCAAAGCCTTTTCAAGCTGTGCGAACTCGTCCTCGGTAAGCTCCACGTTCCATGCGCCAAGATTTTCCAGAATGCGCCCTTGGTTGCGTGACCCCGGGATGGGGACAACGTTGGGGTATTTGTGGAGCATCCATGCCAGGGAGATTTGTGCCATCGTTGCGCTCTTCTTGTCGGCATATTCTTTGAGCAGGTCAAGCAGCGGCTTGTTGGCTTCCATGTTATCCTTTGTCAGCTGCGGGACGAATTTGCGCACGTCGTCGTTGTGGCTGAAATCGGTCTGCGTGGTCACCTTGCCCGAGAGCAGGCCGCTGGCGATGGGCGAGAACGGCACCACGCCTATGCCCTGCGCTAAAGTGTAAGGGAATATCTCCTTCTCGCAGTCGCGCTCCACCATGGAATAGATGTTCTGAACGGCTGACACGGGCGTCGTACTGTGAGCCTTTCGCAAGGTGTCAACACCCACTTGCGACAAGCCCCAGCCGCGAATCAGACCTTCCCGAATGAACTTGTCCATCACTACAGCAACCGCCTCTACGGGGATGTCATGGCTGACGCGGTGCAGATAGTACAGGTCTGCGTAGTCGGTGCCGAGATTCTTTAGCGATTGCGCCAGGTGCTTGCGGATAGCATCCTCCAACTGGCGGTCGCTTTCATATTTCATGCCCGTAGGGTGGAACTTTGTGGCAAGCACGACGTCCTTTCTGAATGGTGCTACAGCTTTCCCCAGCAATATCTCGTTATGTCCCGGGAAGAATTCCTGTGCGCCATAACCCTCGGCCGTATCGAAGAAGGTGCAGCCAAAGTCATGTGCCTTGCGGATAGCCTCTATGGCATAATCCTCAGTCGGCTTCTCGCCATACCCATGGGAGAACGCCATGCAGCCCATGCCGATGGGCGACACCTCGATGTTTCCTAATTGTCTATTCTTCATTCCATTCTGATTGTTAAGTCTTCTACTGATTTCCGAGTTTCAGGCAAGTAGCTTACTTACGTAGTCAGCCCTATTTTTTAACGCCATCAAGCAACCCATTACAGGCTCTTCTTGAAGATGTCTATCACGTCCTGGCGGGTAAGCGTGTAGTAGCCGGTGGTATTGATGAATGTGGCATCGGCATACTTCTCAATGTCTTCAGCCTTGCCGCCACACTCGGAGATCTTCATGGCAAGACCAAGCTCGCGCATCCAGGCCTCCATTGTCTCCAGTCCTTCAAGGGCGACAGCTCTGTCGTCCTTCTTCGCCGCGTTGACATTCCAGACGGTCTGCGCAAGACGCTTGAAACGAGCCACGGCATCTGCGCTCTTGTCGATAATAAGGCGGTAATAAGCGTCAGAGACGGCGGCAAGCGTATGGCCGTGGGTGGCATTGGTGACGGCTGCAAGTCCCTGTCCGAGCATGTGGACTTCCCAGTCAGTAGCTTTGCCACAGTCAATAAGTCCGTTGAGCGCCCATGTCGCTGTCCACATGATGTTGCTACGTGCCTCATAATCCTCGGGATTCTTGATTGCCTTGCGTGAACTGCTGACCAGAGAACGCATCAGCCCTTCGGCGATATAGTCGCTGGTGTTGTCGTCAGTGCCGGAGAGATACTGCTCAAGGATATGCGACATAATGTCGTAGATACCCGCCACCATCTGATACTTCGGAACGGTGTAGGTGAACTCCGGATTAAGGATGGCGAAGTCAGGGTTGTTGAAGTAATCGAACAGTTTCTGCTCTTCCGCATGGGAAGATATTACAGAACCGCTGTTCATCTCCGAGCCGGTGCCTGCCATGGTCAGCACAACGCCGACGGGTATCCAACGGCAGTCGCAGGCGTGATGCTCCTTGAAATAATACTGCCACACGTCGTGCTCCTGCCAAGCCGAAGCAGCCACAGCCTTGGAGAAGTCGGAGGTGGAGCCACCGCCGACGGCGAGGATGAGGTCGACATTCTCTTTGCGAGCCAGTGCAGCTCCTTCAAGCACCTTCTCAATGTCGGGATTGGACATCACCCCACCTTCTTCTATTATTGTCTTGCCTGCGTCTTTCAGCACCTTTACTATCTTGTCGTAGATGCCGTTGCGTTTGATAGAACCGCCGCCGTAGGTCAGCATGACCTTCGGACCGTAATTCTTGAGTTCGTCAGCAAGCGCCTCCAATGAGTCCTTGCCGAAATACAACCTGGTCGGATTTGAATAAGTGAAATTTCCTAACATAGTGTTTCTCTTTATTTGTTTTCGAGTGCAAAGTTGATAGCTTCCCAGGTATATTTGTTTGTTTTAATTACAGGTTATAATACCAATCTTACGGGAAGGGCTAATAGCCAAGATTTTTGTCTAAAAGCATAATCCGTAAAATCGTTACTTTTCGAGCTAATAAAGGTAATAGCATATATATGCCCTCTGCCGAACTTTGCACTTAGGAATACGGGAACAGGAAATAGTCAAGGTAAAGTTTTTAATTCATCAACATAAAGGATATGAAAAAGATACCCACACGGACCGTTACGACGGAGGCGGCAAGAACTTCATTCCGTTTGACAAGATTACGGGTTTTCTTCAACAAGTACCTCAGATAAATGAGCGTCGGCAGCCCCGCGAGCTGTATCTACCTTAATCGCGCCCCGTCCTTGAAGGCGCTGCCGGCTTTTGAGCCCAGTGCGATGTATCCGTGGTGGATAGGATCATAGGTGATGAGGTGCATCTTCTCCACATCCGGCTTTCCATCCGCTGCAAGGAAGTCCTCACGGCACTGGATGTTCAGCACCTTGGCTACGAGGTAGAACCCCGTCGCCGATTCGTCGAACTTCTTCTCTATTCGGCATTCCATCGTCATGGGGAAGTCCGTGAACACAGGTGCATTGACCTGCTGGCCTTTCTCCACTGTCCAGCCCGTTCTGACAACCTTGTCCTTAGCCTTCTTCCCGCTGACGATGCCTACATAGTCTGACGAAACGAGTAGCTCCTTTGTAGCGAAAGCTACGGTGAAGTCCGGGTTGGCCTTGAGGTTTTCCGTTGTCTGATGGTTTCCCATAGAGATAAAGATTTCGTCCTGATCCCAGGTTCCGGCCCATGCCGCATTCATGGCGTTGGGCGTACCGTCGGCATCATACGTGCCGATGATGATTACTGTCTGTGGTAAGAACCACGCGTTTGGCTTGAAGTTTTTCATATTGTTTTTTATTAAGTAAGCGTTTTCAATGGCAATCCTATTTGGGATGCTGTTCCTTAGCTACTTTAAATTGATAAAAGCCTATTAGCAACTTCTCTGTCGGCCGGCAACCACTCTACAGAGAGAAGATCTGCGTCTCCAAGCCAGCAGGCCTCCTCAGCTTCCAAAAGTTGCAGTTTTCCCCTAAGCACATGGCACAAATAAGTGTGCAGAATTAGATGGAAGTCTGGATAGTCGCATTTTACGGTACAAAAGAACCTGTCAATGGCTATATCTGTAGCCAGTTCTTCCTTTATCTCTCTCTCTAAAGCCTCTTCCCGCCTTTCGCCTTTCTCAATCTTGCCACCGGGGAATTCCCATTTATCCTTATACACTCCGTATCCTCGCTGCGTGGCGAAGTATCTTCCGTTATGCTTGATGATGGCAGCGACTACTTCAATAGTTCTCATTTGTTCACGACTTTTATCCTACGCCCAGTTTCTCGGCTTTGTCAAGGATGAAACCCGGTATAGGATTATGCATTTTCCAAACGATATTCATCGGGCAGTCGCCCTCACTTCTAACATAATCTACTAATCCTAAGCAATAGTATGGCTCAGTAAACCCAAAGGCGTCTTTTTTCCTTTCCCTTACAAATAACAAAAACTTCCGCCCATTTGTTTTCTGTTCAATGAATCGACGCCCCGTCTTGTCGTGAGAAACCGTGTTCTGTGTTTGCCAATGAAAGTAATTCTCGCTAATGGCATAGTCGTTATATTGTGTGGTAGGAGAGAAATCGCGGTCACTCTTGTTAAGGGTTATCCATAATAATTCCACATTCTTCTCTTCAATAGTATATAAGCCACTTTGAGGAGTGAAGAGACTGTTCGAATCGATTTTACCAAACATCATCAGTTGCTCTTGACGTGTGTAGCAACTGAAAAGAGGAAGAGGACACTCTTGAAGCTCATCAATACGTGATGTGCTTACACTTAACTGATCTGTGAGGCACTCCATTATTTGGCTCAATTCATCAACAAAGACATCATATCGTGAAAATGCCTTCAACGCCTCGTCTATATTGCTGAATCCCGTCTTCGTTATAGCTTTGCCGTATAGGGCGTAATAAAGGACGAGGGCGTAGATGTTATTGTCGTGACTATGCTCATAGTTGAAGTCGTTCTCAATAAGTGCTGTAACGAACCTTATAAGCCTAATGTCGTTCCAGTGGATTGTCTGCTTGATGTTTCTTTCGTAGGTGGCAGTCAGCGTATCGGATGGATAATGAACGACTCCCGCAAGTTTCCTGAGTTTTGACCAGCAGGCAGCCTTGTTAGTCGTAGCCTTATACACTGTCCTTATATCCAAATCGAAATTACGGATAAAATGCAGTAGCGTCAATCCATCATCAAAGTTCTGCTGGTAGTTCTGTACTTCTGTTTGCAGTCTTTTCTGGTTGAAGATGGCACTCTTGATGTTCTCAAGTACGTATTGTCGCGAGAGTTTATCAAGCTTAATCGAGCAGCCCCGAGGCAAGAAAGTGAAACCTTCTGCAACTTCTGATTTCAAACTCCTGTGGTTGCGTCCGGTCAACGCTCTGATGCGGCTCTCATAACTATAGTTCTTATTTGCCTGCGAGACATAATCAAGAACTGTGAGGCATTCTTTGTCCGGCGCAAGACGGAGGCCGCGACCGAGCTGCTGCAAGAAAACAGTAAGGCTCTTTGTAGGTCGAAGAAAGAGCACCGTATCAATTTCCGGTATATCTACACCTTCGTTAAGCAGGTCGACTACGCACAAATAGTTAATTCGCTTGTGTCGGAAATCGTCAAGCACTTGTTTGCGTCGTTCGTCTGTGTCATTGCCCGTTAGATAATCAGCATTATAACCGGCCTGCCTTAGACCTGAAGCGACACTTCTCGCGTGGTCTCTACGTATGCAAAAGCATAAAGCCCTACAGTTGTATTCATCGGAAAGATATTTAGGGATGGTTTCGGTGATGAGGCTCATGCGGCCAGACGTATTAAGAGCCCTATACAGTTCTTCCTCGTCATAACAACCTTGGCGCCAGCTTACATTGGCAAGGCTAACGGTATTGTCGCCAATGCAGAAATACTGAAAAGGAGACAGCAACATCTTATTAATGGCCTCAGGCAACCGCATCTCCGCCGATATTCTGCCGTTAAAGTCGGGTAGCAAGCTCTTGCCGTCTGCACGCTCTGGAGTGGCTGTCAATCCGAGCAGAACCTTGGGCCTGAACAACTCGAAAAGAATGCGATAGCTGTTAGCCTGGCTGTGATGACATTCATCAATGACGATAAAATCATAGTAGTCTTTGCCAAACGACTGGAATCTTTCACGCTGATTGTTGAAAGTTTGAACGCTTATGAAGAGACTGTCCAGGTTGCCATAAGCCGACGGCTGATGTCCGCCCACCCACAACTCTCCGAAGTCGTATTGCCCAAGGACGGAAGCAAACGTCCTGCGACTTTGCTCCAATATCTCTTCACGATGGGCGATGAAAAGCAACCGGTGTTTCCCGACTGCCTTTTCTGTGAAGCGCTTGTAGTCGAAGGCAGCGATAGCCGTCTTTCCCGTTCCTGTAGCTGCTACTATAAGGTTGCGGTAATTATTATGCTGTGTGCGCTCCACAGTCAGCTTGTCGAGAATTGCCTTTTGTTCTGGCCTGACAGTATAAACAGGAAATGTAACACCCCGTTTGTTTGTGCTCTTACCTGATTCTGTAATAGCTTTTCTGAACTTCTCTGGGTTAAAGTCCTCAAAATCACCTCGATGCCAGTAGGTTTCAAAGGTCGCGCGAGCCGCCTTAATTATCTGCGGATTCTCCTTGTTGGTAACACGTATGTTCCATTCCAGCCCTTGAGTCAATGCACTGCGGGAAATATTTGAACTGCCTATATAGGCGGTACTCAACCCGCTGTCTCTTACAAATACATAAGATTTTGCATGAAGACGGTCGCTGGTCGTATCGTAGCAAACCTTTATCCTTACCCTTTCCGGGTCAAGGCGTTGCAACCACTCCACGGCTTTGGGCTCAGAAGCTCCCATGTAAGACGTCGTAATGATATAAAGTCTTGCAGTCGGACGTTCCAAAAACTTTCGCAAGGATTCCTCGAATATCCTGACTCCTGAAAAACGGATAAAGGCAACTATCCAATAAATGACATCAGAAGAGACTATATCCCTACTTATCTCATCCTCCATCCTCAATCCTTCATTTGAACCCGTAAAAAGGCTGCTTGACGTGAAGCCTGATGAAGGGCGCATCTTATTGTATAGTTCCAGCTGTTTATCTGTCTTTCCCGTACTGTCTATTATCGCACTAAGCAGTTTATCTTTTATTGTGATAATATCATCGGAAGGCTCGAAGTCGCTGTTGTCCCTCTCTATAAATCGTATGACGCGGTTTACGAATTCCACCCTTTCAGCAAGCCCCTCAAAGATTTTGTCGTCTCCAAGTATTTGCGATAATATCTCTGAGATGTAATGCGTTAACAGTCTTGGTGCCTCTGCCGAGTCAACAGCAAGCTGAAGGCCAACATAGTTCTTAGGCAGCATCTGCAACTTCTTCTCCAAAGCTTTGCAGATAAGCGTTTCGTATATTCCAGTCTTAAGCTCCATGCATTTATTAATTAATGGCAAATATAAGCCTTGATTTTGGGACTATCTAGTATAATCTACCAATATTTAGATTTTGGGCTTCAATTTTCAGCCTTCCCAGCCTTTTCACTCGTGTCCCCCTATAACCCTCGCTTGTAAAGATTTAATTTATGTAAACGGACTTGGAAAAACTGACGGAAAAATTGCAGATATGAAATTAACATCGTATTCTTGCAGCGACAAGAAAGGTTCGCTTAGGGTTAACCGTCACCAATTCCTCAGCGTCCTCCCAGGACTAAGCCGCTTGACGCAGTTCATCTGACGCTCCCCAGCCAAAACCTGACAGGAGTTTAAGTATGACGCTGAGGAAAGCTCTCAATCTCACCGATCAGCAGGATTTACTGCTCAACCAACAGATTACAGATTGGCCTCCCCATAGTACAAATATGGAATACCGTTTAATACCTACATTATTCATTATGTCCGTTGTTTCGTTATGCAGCGTGGCACAAGAAACAAATACAAGTAAGACACTACTGCATCAATGCAACAACCACCAATAGTGAATCTCTATTACACTGGCAAGAACGGAAGAGCAAAGCGTTTCATGGAAGAAAAGGAGAGCAGCGGCACTGCCGACTCCATCCGCAATGAGCCTGGCAATCTCCGCTATGATTACTTTGTCTCGCTGTCTGACCCTGAGACAGTTCTGCTTATTGACAGTTGGAGCAGCCAAGAGGCGATTGACGCTCACCATGCATCGCCGATAATGAAAACCATTGCTCGTCTGCGTGAGAAGTATGACCTCCACATGAAGGCGGAGCGTTATATTAAAGACGAACAGGGCGTACCTGCCGAGGATGACAAGTTTATCAGGCATTGAAATAAACCAATATAACAACTAAAACAACTATGAAGAAGAGTTTAGGCGTTAAGGCTGTAGTAACGCCGCTGCAAGTACTGATTATCGGTACTTATGACGAGAATGAGAATCCAAATGCGATGAATGTTGCATGGGGTGGACAATGCGGACCAAAGCACATTGCCCTGAATCTCAGCCAGCACAAAACAACGAAAAACATGGAGTTGAAGAAAGCGTTTACGTGTGCTTTCGCTACCAAAGCCCAGGTTGTCGCTGCCGATTATGTGGGTATTGTTTCGGGCGACAAGGTGCCTGACAAAATTCAAAAGGCTGGATGGTCTGCAACAAAGGGCGAGAAGGTCGACGCTCCTGTCTTTGACCAGCTTCCCCTGACACTGGAGTGCAAGATTATCGAGATGGAAAAGACTTCCGTAGGCGAGCTCCGTGTGGTTGGCGAAATTGTCAACACGGTTGCTGACGAGAGCATTCTCACAGACGATAAAATTGACATTGCCAAACTCCAGCCCATTACATTCGACTCGGCACAGAACCAGTATTTCGTTATTGGCGAGAAGGTTGGTGACGCATGGAAGTCGGGCGTGCAACTGAAATAAACACTGGAAATTCTGAATCGCTAAAACAACTAAACCGCCACGGACTTTACGAGAGTTCGTGACGGTTTTAAAACAAATTGGTGACATTAAAATAATAATGTGTAAGCAGTTGACTTTATTCCCTGACGAAGAGCAGAAGGAAGATAGTCAGGAAGTTGACTTGGAACGGCTCTTTGAACGGCTTGCAAAGAGTAAGTTTCGGAGTTCTTTTTATCTCAATGCCATGGATAAGGAATATATCCGTGAGAGGGGTTGGGAGAATATAGAGCAGGGTGCAAGAGAGATAATAGCGAAGCGACTTGCTCCGGCTGTCATTACCAATGACGGCAAGCAGACTCCAATGCGGCACGGCATATTCCCGCCTTTCATCGCTCAGCATGCTACGGGTTGTTGTTGCCGTGGTTGTTTGCAGAAATGGCACGGGATAGAGAAGGACAGACAACTGACTTTGAAAGAGCGAGATTATATCACGCAGGTCATCATGGAGTGGCTGCACAGACATTATTGAAAGAGACAATAGATGAAGATAAACCATATCGGCATTAATTGCCAAGACATTGAAAAGGTAAGTGCTTTCTTTGTGACACACTTTGGCGCAAAGGAAGGTGCAAAGTATCATAACCCACGAACAGGACTACATTCGCTGATGCTGAACTTGGATGATGGCGGTACAAGGCTTGAGCTAATGAACTGGCCGAATATGGAGTTGCATCGGCAGTCGGCACACATGCAAGGACTTGTTCATCTCAGTATCAGCGTTGGCAGCAAGGAGAATGTTGATACTTTGACTTCGAGACTTGCTGCCGACGGATACCCATGTACAAGTGGCCCTCGGACAACTGGTGATGGTTACTATGAAAGTAGTATAATCGGGATAGAAAATATAATAATTGAGGTTACAATATGAGAAAGATTTTGGAAATGAGAACAATGGAAACTTGTTTCAAATTGTCGAGTGCAGCTAAATCTTATGAAAAGATTCTTTTGACTTTGGCTGTAGTGCTGTTGTCCACTCTGAATAGCAGCGCACAAACGGAGAACGGTTATAAGCAGATTGATGCCAAAACGGAGTTCAGAGACAATCCGTTCACCTTTTTCGCTACGCCCTTGCTGTTGTGCGCCGGTGACAAAGAAGGCAGCAACGCCATGACCATCGGTTGGGGCGCAGCAGGTAATGTATGGAGCTATGAGCCGTGCATAACTGTCTATGTCGCAGAGAAGCGTTATACCCGTGAGTTCTTAGAAAAGT
>CAZXJS010000034.1:0-17052 GCA_964641085.1 uncultured Prevotellamassilia sp.
GTGTCCGGACGTGACGAGGAAAAGATTGCAAAGGCAGGCCTGACACCCGTCTATGAAAATGGCACTACATACTTTGCCGAGGCAAAACTCGTGCTTGTCTGCAAGAAGATGTATGCCAAGCCTTTAGCCGAGGAGGGATTCTTCTATAAAGAGACCATTGACCAAAGCTATCCTCTGCGCGACTATCACACAATGTATATCGGCAAAATAGAGAAAGTCCTCGTCCGCGACGATGAGTATCTGAAATAAATTCGCAGACGATGGCAATGAAAGCTTGTTTCATCATTGCCGAATAATACAGCAAACGAGTGCAACAAAGAGTTTGCTCTTGATTTGCCGAGATCAGCACATTTCATGTGATGCGGCTTATTATTAATAATAAACGGCATGAAGGTTGAATACTTGACTTTGGACTTGCGTTCTATGTCCGCAATACAACTCTATGACATACTAAAGTTGCGGCAGGACGTGTTTATGTGGGAAGAAAACATCCATTATCCCGACTTGGATGATGTAGACAAGACCGCGTCACATGTCATAGCTACTGTTGCCCATAACGGCAATGAGACTTTGGCTGCCTACGCTCGTGTGTATAAGGACGATGCCGAGCATCATGTGAAAATAGGAAGGGTAGTAACTGCTACTAAATACAGGGGGCACAATATCGCAAGCAAAGTAATGAAGACTGCCATTTCGGTAGCCCAAAACAGATTTAATGCTGACGAAGTATGGCTTGACGCTCAGATGCACGTGGTGGACTTCTACAAAAATTTAGGCTTCAATGTTATGTCAGAGCCTTTCATTGAGGCTGGAATACAGCACGTCAGTATGGCATATAAAATAGAGAAGGAATGTACAGTATAGACAACATAGTAACCACAAGCACCTGCGACAAGGACGGGAAACTGAAGCTGTTCTCTGCCTTTCAGATGATGCAGGACTGCTCGGAGATGTGGATTGATTCAGAGCCAGCGGTCAGGGAATACTTTGAGAAGACAGACATGACGCAACTACTTGCCTCACGGCAGGTGGAAATTGTGCGTGTGCCGATGTACAAGGAGCGGCTGAAGACCGTAACGAGTGTGTTTGATGTCAAACCGATGTTCGGTTTCCGCAACACCTTTATCTATGATGCCGACGGAAACGTTTGCTATAAGACATGGTCAATGGGTGCTTTCGTTGACAGAGCTACTGGCAAACTTCAGCGCATTCCAAATGACGTGTTGGCAACAGCCAATATAGAGCCAAAGAAGGACATGGCTTACGGCGACCGCCGCATCATCCTGCCCAAAGACATAGAGTTTTCCATACATCCACCAGTATCTGTCGTGCATAATGACATTGACTATAACCGGCACATGAACAATGCCAACTATATCCGCATCGCCTGTGAGTATCTTCCCGATGACTACCTATATAATAATGTGAGGGTAGAGTTCAAGCGTCCGGCAAGGCTTGGCGAGACGATTGTTCCCAAGACACACATGACTGCCGACAGCGTATTCTATGTAGAGTTGGATGTCGATGACAAGGTGGACACGCTAATTGAATTCAAGTAAATGACGAAAATGGAGAGTGCGCTTGATTACGAGAAATTTTACCGCAAAAAGCTTTCAAAAGGCATACGCAAGTCGGACGTCTGCAAGTGTGTAACTTATGCACAAGGAAAGAAGGACAGCCCTGCAAAAGAGGCACTGTACAAGTTGATGTTCGATGCTGACAAGCGCATAGCCAACAATGCCGCGTGGGTATTCTGCCACTTTGACCTGCGCAGCTATGAGTGGTTGTACTCGAAACATGACGAGTTGATAGACGAGGCGATGCGGACTGCTGACGATACCAAGCGTCGGTTGATGCTCCAACTTTTGCTCAGCCAGCCATTCGACAAGGACAGCTTGCGGACTGACTTCCTTGACTTCTGCCTTAATTGCATCATCTCCGGCAAGGAGTCAACGAGCGTAAGGACGCTGAGCATAAAACTCGTCTATAAGCAGTGCAATCACTATCCCGATTTGTTGCGTGAGTTGCAATCGGCACTTGAACTGCTTGACCCCGACTTGCTTTCGACTGGTGTAAGGACTGTGAGAAGAAAAACACTTGCAGAAATAGAAAGGACATTATCCGCTTAGGCTGAAGGGAATGTCTCGGGAAAGTCCCAAAAGTTTCACTTTTGCTCACTGGTGAAACAGTCACATCTTTTTCATTCATATTCACCTGTATTTTTCAGATATTTGTGCTAACTTTGCCGAAAACAATTGACTTATGAAAACTATACTTTCAATCATATTATCATTATTCTGCCTAGGCATATCAGCACAAGACAGCATATCACCAGTCGGTAAGGATGTCTATCTCGCGTCGCCCTTTCCCAGCGTTCATGCCCATCTATTTCAGATTAAGAAGAACAAGGTCAAAAAGTTCATGCAAAAGGACATTATTTACCAAGATTTTTCTGGTGAGAAAGTGCATGTTGATAGTTTTTTAATGACCAAGATGCAGTCATATTATTACCATAGCCAATATGACAATGCCGCCGCCATGACTTTCACTTTTGACAGCATACGCTGGGCATACGTCAATCCAAGAGGCACGACCGACCAACTCTGGTATTATTATCTCGCTGATGAAATTGACAACTTCAGGCAACAATGGGTAGGTAAAACAGTATCTCTTGCACTCACTCCAGACTTGGAGCGATACCATTACTACAACCGACTAAAAGAGTGGATAAGCTCTGAAGGTGGCATTGACTTTACTATAAAGGATATTGCATTTAATGACAGACATTTTGATATTATACTGGAAGGAGTGCAAAATGGCAGACAACCGTATATTACTATCAGGCCAGACAATGAAACCGATAATGCTACGCCCACAATACAAGAAGTTACGGACATTTTTGCCAACCCACAGGAATTTCGACAGGAAGCATGGAACCGTTATGATAAAGGGTGTCTTGACTCTATCTCAAACAAATACTCAGGTGACAAGGTATATTTGATTTGGCTAAACCCAGGCCATACATTTAATTTGCACGGCTTTGAGACTACCGAAAGATGGATTAAGAAAACACAGGGCGCAGACACTTGGATGCGCGGCGACCCGACTATAACCAGTGATTATCCGACATATATTCCCTGTAAATTCGATGGATTCTCTACACTGCCATGTTACCAAACATGGGGTAAAGAGACTGATTATGGCACTCACTATGAACTCTTTGCCAAATTCAGCTATCTGCTAGAAAGAAGATTGCGTGAACAATTTGGTGGAGATTATTCCCAGGACACACTCTTCATTCCTGTTGATACCGCATTTTTCCGACAGTATCTTTTCACAAGAAACGAATTTCTCAGAGACTCCGCCATGTATGCACAGGATTTAGAGAACGACATCAAAATTCAAAACCTGATGCTGGGAGTGCGCAAATCATATACTGACCAGCTTTGGAAGAATGGTCGGCCAAACCCGAATTTTACAACAGAGCAACTGGTGGAAGCCAAGTTAGGCGAAAACTATAGGATTGACAAGGTGCAATGGCCTATAGGGATGGTGACGGTATATTATTTCTATGAAAGCAAGGAAAAATATTACTTCTATAGAAACAAGCTGGTAGCGGTACAGTTTGGTGGTAGTAGGATTATAAGAAACAGGCATGGGTGGCGATAAGGCTAACGTCTCATGCCAAACCCCATAGTAGAAATGAAGGCCAACAATAAGAAAACAAGTCCAATCCAAAACAACACGCCTGGATGATTAAACCGTAACCATATCATAACAATGGGTACAGACACACCTAATACACCTCCCAGAATAATTTTGTTCAAAGGCAGTTTCTTACGTGGCTTCTCCCACTGTCCGAAAACTACGGCAATGAAGATAAGCCATACCATACAGATGATTATACACGCAAAAGTTGCAATCATATTTTTAATTTTAATGTTTTAATTAAGAACGTCAACTAATTTAAGAAATAAGTCGATTGACAACATGTTTGCCTGACGTTCAATATTGTCGTAGTTTATACGATACCCTCTTGCCCCTTATAAACACCGTATCATCAGCGCTTTACCTATCAACGAACTAAGAGTCATAAAGAAAGGAGAACTTTCCAGTCCTCCTAATCTGTGATCCGCTTGGGGTTCGAACCCAAGACCCCAACATTAAAAGTGTTGTGCTCTACCAGCTGAGCTAGCGGATCGGTCTGTGCCGTTAAGCGTTGCAAAAGTAGTACAAGTTTTAAGAAGGACAAAAATATAGGGGGCGTAATTTGGGCAAAGCGTTCAAAAAATGGTTTTTGGGGAGGGTGTGAAGTACTGATTCTGCTGATGAAGTCTTTGACAGGATTTTCGCTTACGGTAATCGTCGCTCGGTTGCATATCGCTTTTGGGGGTCTTAAACGTAGCCGATTGCTTGTTGCGTTTTTTTCAAAAGCATGTACCTTCCAACCCCAATAGGGTGCTTTGTGCCCATATTATTAATATGGTGCTGACCTTTATTGGGGCGTAAGATATACCGCCGAAAGTTTCTTTTTGATTCTTTTCCTTTGTAAAAACTGACACATTGCGCGTGTCCGTTTTCATAGGTTTCGTGCTGTCCCACTCTAAAAAGCTGTCTGCCTTTACGTTGCAGACAGGTCGCGATAGCTCGGACGTGCCGGTTGACACGTCCGACTTATCAGCTGATACGTCCGACTTATCAGCTGATACGTCCGACTTGTCAGCTGATACGTCCGACTTGTCAGCTGATACGTCCGACTTGTCAGCTCGTCAGAGCAAGACCTACGATGAAGCCGACGTCATACCCAAGGGCAGAGAGCCTTTAACGTTGCGATTAACCGCGCTTCTTGTAGGTTACAATGGCTATTCCCCACATCGCCAGGGCAAAGAGGAAGAGAACAAGGAGGTGCGTCGTGAAGTTGGTGATGCCGGATCCTTTCAGATAGACCATACGCATTACCTCTATAAACCAGCGAAGGGGGTTGGCGTAGGTAATCACCTGTGCCCACTGCGGCATAGAGGCTACGGGGGTGAAGAGTCCGCTCATGAGGATGAACACCATCATGAAAAAGAACATGAGGAAGAGCGCCTGCTGCATGGTTTCGGAGCGGTTGCTGATAACCAAGGCCAGTCCTGACACCACGATGATGTAAAGCGTGGCAAAAAGGAACAGCGTAACCACAGAACCTTGCGGGACGAGGCCATAAACGATCCGGGCGAGGAATATACAGTAGGCCAGTACGAAGAAACCGATGGCCCAATAGGGGATAAGTTTCGAGAGGATGAACTCCACCTTTCCAACGGGCGAAACGTTCATGGCCTCCATCGTGCCCTTCTCCTTCTCGCCTACTATGTTCAGGGCGGGCAGGAAGCCTGAAAACAAGGTGAGCATCATGACCATCAAAGCGGGTATCATGAACACCTTGTAATCAAGGTGGGGGTTGTATTTGTAGTATGGCGCGACGTTGAACGATGCATAATTTCCGGGGACATAGTTGGCGCCGCTTTCCTCGCGCAGGTCGGAAGCGTAGTCCTGAACAATTCCTGCGACATACGAGCTGCCGAGTCCGCTCTTCTGCCCGTCGACGGCATTGGCGAGAATCATGACGGACGCCGTGCCCTGTGTCATGAGGTCTTTCTCAAACCCCCGGGGAATATCAAGGATGACGTCCGTATTGCCGTGGTTGATGCCGCTCATGGCGTCGTTGTACGTGGCGGAGTAGTCTTTTAGGGTGAAGTACTTCGAAGCTGCGGCCTTGTAGACGAGCCTTTCGGACGCGGGGGAGTGGTCGCTGTCTATGACTCCGAGTTTCAGCCCCTTCACTTCCTGGTTGGCCGCCCACGGCATGACGAGAAGCATCACGGTGGGGAGCAGGATGAAGAGCTTCGGCAGGAACGGGTTGCGAAATATCTGCTTGAACTCCTTCTCTAAAAGAAATGGTAGTGCTTTCATTGAACTTATTACTGACGTATCAAAGTTATCTGAGAATTAAGCGTAATCGGCGGTTTCACTGATTACTCCAATCTTATCTTGAACTTCTTGATGGCTATTGTCAGGAAGAGGGCAGCCATGCATGCAAGGATGACGAATTCCTTTATGACGAACTGAAGGCTGACTCCCTGGATCATAAGTTTGCGGATGGCGGCGATGAACCACCGCGCCGGAATTATAGTGCTGAGATACTGCAACCAAGCCGGCATAGCCTCTATGGGGAACATCATGCCGGAAAGGAGTATCGTGGGCAGCATGAGCACCATGGAAGAGAGCAACATGGCTGCCAGCTGCGACCGGGCTATTGTAGAGATAAGCAGCCCTAAAGACAGCGCCATAAAGATATATACCAACGCTAAGGCGACAATGGTAAGCAGTGAACCCGCAATGGGGATGTTGAGCAGAAAACGCGCGACGAGGAGCGTCGTGGCAAGGTCTATGCTGGAGATACAGAAGTAGGGCACCGCCTTGGCTATCACGATGTAGGATGAAGGTAAGGGCGAGGCGAGTAGCACTTCCATCGTGCCGGTCTCACGCTCGCGAACAATGGCAATACTGCTCATCATGGCGCAGATAAGTAGCAGCATCATGCCGATAACGCCGGGAACGAAATTGTACTCCGACTTTTGCTGCGGGTTAAAGAGCATCTTCATCTGCGGCACGATCTGGAACTGCGGACGTACGCCGGATTGCTGCAACAGCTCGCGCTGGTAGTCGCCCAAGAGCTGCGTCGCATAGTTCACGCGCAGGGAAGCCTGGTTCGGCTCTGACCCGTCGGCAAGGATTTGAATGGAAGCCTCGCGGGTGTGGAGCATATCGTTGGCAAAGTTTTCGCTGAAGGCAAGGCAGAGGTTTATCTCGCCGCGCTTGAAGAGTTCTTCCACCTCGCTGAGGTCTTTTACCTCGCGGTCTATCTCGAAGTATTTGTTGCTGGAGAATCGCTCGATGATCTTCTGCGTCACGGCGTCGTGCGACGGGTCGTAGATGGCGAGTTTCGTGTCCTTCACCTCTGTGGTGATGGCGAAGCCGAAAAGCAGCATCATGATGATGGGCATCACCAGCAAGATGAGCATCGTGACCGGGTCGCGGAGTATATAGAGGAACTCCTTCTGTACGAATGCGAAAAACTGTTTCATAAGTCTTAGTTTCGTTTTGCTGTTCTTGCCAAGGCGTAGAACACGTCATACATAGACGTACCGCCGAACTGCTTCTTTAGGTTGGCGGGCGTGTCGAGCGCTTCTATTCGGCCGTCCACCATGATGCTGACGCGGTCGCAGTATTCCGCCTCGTCCATATAGTGCGTGGTGACGAACACGGTGATGCCACGGTCGGCAGCCTTGTAGATTAACTCCCAAAACTGGCGGCGTGTTATGGGGTCAACACCTCCCGTTGGCTCGTCGAGGAATACGATCTGCGGGACGTGGAAGATGGCCAGCGAGAAGGCCAGCTTCTGCTTCCAACCGAGTGGCAGCGAGGCTACCATCGTGTTGCGCTCACTCGAGAAACCCAGTTCGGCAAGCACCTTGTTGATACGCTCGCGTATTGCGCTTCGCTTCATGCCGTAGATGCCTCCGAAGAGCGTGAGGTTCTCCGCCACGGTGAGGTCGTCATACAGCGAGAACTTCTGACTCATGTAGCCGATGTGCTTTTTCACCTGCTCGTACGCTTTTGCCACGTCGTAACCGGCCACCGTCGCCGAGCCGTCGCTGGGCTGCGAGAGGCCGCAAAGCATACGCATCGCCGTAGTCTTGCCCGCGCCGTTGGCTCCGAGAAACCCAAACACTTCGCCCTCGTGCACTTGGAATGTGATGTGGTCGGTAGCGATGAAGTTCCCGAATTGCTTCGTCAGACCCTTGGCGTCTATTACTATCTTGTCGGTCATAATCCCTAATCTTTAGTTGACAGCGCCATGAAGCAGTCTTCGATGCTGGCCTTTGCCGGCTCGATAGCGATGTCGTGATGGCCTTTGCCTGTTAAGAAACGCGTCAGAACGTCCGGAGAGGCTTCCTTCTTTACCGTTAGATGAAAGTATTCGCCGAACGAAAAAGCCGTGTCCGTCTGTTCCCATTGGCGCAGGTCGTCGAGAAGCTGGTGCATCCTGTCGCTCCTTACCGTCCACAGCGTTTTGGCGTAGCTGTCGATGATGCCCTGCGGTGTGTCAATCGTCAAGAACTTGCCGTCCTGTATTAAGGCTATGCGGTCGCACTGTACTGCTTCGTCCATGTACGGCGTAGAAACGATGATGCAGAGGGCGTGCTCTTTCTTTAGCTTTTGAAGCATTTGCCAAAACTCTGCGCGGCTCACGGGGTCAACGCCCGTTGTAGGTTCGTCGAGGAAGAGGACGCGCGGCGCATGGATGAGGGCGCACGAGAGAGCCAGCTTCTGCTTCATACCGCCGGAGAGCTTGCCGGCTCGGCGCTTCTTGAACGGCTCTATCTGCCGGTAGATGTCCTTCACGAGATGGTAGTTTTCCTCAATGGTAGTTCCGAAGATCGTTGCGAAGAACTTGAGGTTTTCCTCGACGGTCATGGTCTGGTACAACGAGAAACGTCCCGGCATATAGCCTATGCGCTTGCGGATTGCCTTAAAGTCCTTCACTACGTCAAGGCCGTCGACCGTTGCGCTGCCGCTATCCGGCAACAGCAAGGTGGTGAGTATGCGGAAAAAGGAGGTCTTGCCGGCTCCGTCAGGGCCAATGAGGCCAAATATCTCGCCCTCATTAGCCTCGAAGCTGATACCTCTCAGCGCCGCCACCCGACCTTTGTCGTAGCTCTTCTTCAGATTGTTGACGCTAACTATTGGCATAAGCTTGGAAAATACTAACTAAAACTTCACGTCGCCGTACATTCCCCGCTTTATCAGTCCGTCGTTCTTGACCGAGATCTTAACGGCATAGACGAGGTTGGCTCTTTCGTCGCGGGTCTGAATGGTTTTAGGGGTGAACTCCGCCTTGTCGCTAATCCATGTTACCGTGCCTTGATATTCCTTGCGCCCCTTTTTACCTTGGTCGGCATAGACCTTCACCTTTTGGCCAATCTTTATGGTCGTCAGCTGGTCTGCCGTGATGTAGGCACGGAGCTTCATGTCCGTCACGTCGGCTACTTTGAAGAGCGCCTTGCCCGGAGCTGCCCATTCGCCGGCCTCGGCATATTTCGTAAGTATTACCCCGGCTATGGGCGACGTTATTCGCGCGTTGTTTATCTGGTCGTCGGTTTGGGCCGACTGCGCATCAACCTGCTCCGCCTGAGCGTCCATTCCGCGGCTCTGTGCCGTGAGGCCAGCCCCTTGCTCGTTGAAGCTGCGGTTGCCGGCTGCTATCTGTTCTTGGGTTGCAGCGAGCTGCTTCTCGAGCACGCTGATTTGATAGCTGATGTCGTCCACCTGCTTTTGGGTAGCCGCGCCGTCCTTGAGCAAAGCTTGGAAGCGGTCAAGCTCCCGCTGCTGGTTGTCAATCTGCTGGCGGATGGAGGCCACCTGCTTATTGAGGTCGAGCACGCGGCTGTCGGTCGCCGTGCGGTTAGCGAGCACCTGCTCCTTGCCGGCCATCACCTGCCGCCGGCTTGCCGCGAGCTGTTGCTTCTTCAGGTTGAGTTGCGTCATGTCGATAGCCCCAAGCTGCTGGCCGGCCGTCACGTTTTGGCCCTCCTCGGCGTTGAGCGATACAATCTCGCCCGTGCCTTTTGCCGACACGATTACTTCCGTCGTTTCGAAAACTCCCGACGCGTCATAGTCAACCTCGTTGTTGCCGCAGCTTGCAAGGGTTGCACTGGCTAATAGTACCAAGAAAAAATTGCTCCTTTCCATATTTCTTTTGCTTATTATTATCCGGTTAGTTGTTGAGCGTGTATTTCAAGTCATACATTTCCTTGAGCATCTGCACCTCGTGGATGCTCATGTTAATTTTTGCCGTGTTTTCGCGGTTAATCTCCTGCAGGAGGTTGTTCGTGTCGATGATGCCGTGGCGGAGTTTTGACTCGGCCGCCTGACGCACGTCCTTTCGAAGGGCTACAATCTCCTCATCTTCGGCCATCATGGCTTGATACTTCGCTATGCCTTCCCGCTGACTGAGCTGGTCCAGGCGGTTGTTGAAGAGGAACGTCTCGCGGTAGTTCTCCGCCAGGTTGCGCTGAGCCTGAATCTTCGCGTGGTCGTTCTTCTTGGTATAGAGAGAGCCGATGTTCCAGGTTGCCTTTAGGCCTATCATTCCGTTCAGCGTCCAGTTGCGATGAAACATGTCGTGGAACGTGTCGTAGCCCGGATAGCCGTAGTAGCCTTGTGCGAAAGCGCTAATGCGGGGCATGAGGCTCGGCTTCAGCGCGTCCTCTTGTGCCTGCGCCAGATTCAGCTGCGCATCTACGAGTGCCAGCTCCGGACGGCGATTGCCACCAGTCGTAGTGTTTATCGCCGCCGGCTTGCTGACGGCCGTGATGCTCTCCATTCCGCAGAATACGCTGAGCAGTCTGAGTAGGCTTTGCCGCGTAGCGTTCAGTTCCGTAGCCTGCTGCTCGGCGTTGAGCTTTTCGGCTTTCACGGAGCTGACGTCGCTGCGCATCGCCGTACCGCCTTTGTACATGGCGCTGAGCTTGTCAAGGCTTGACTGGAGAAGCACTTGCAGCTCGTTGTTCGTTTTTAGCCGCTCGTCCACAGTCAGCACGCTGAAGTAAAGCTCATTTACGCGCCGAGCTACAGTGTAGAGGTCAACATCGTTCTGCGCCTTGTCCACCTCGCCCTGCGCCCGGGCTATTTTCTTCCGGCTGCTGATGCGCCCGCCGTCCCAGATGTTCTGCTCTACGTTCACGCCGATGCGATACTGGTCCTTGCGGAGCCCTTTCACGTCATAATTCCGCTGTTGCAACATCTCCTTGAGGGCACCGGGCAACGTCATCACGGCACTTTGATACGTAGCTTGGGCAGACGCCCCAATCTGCGGCAGCCACTGCTTGTTCAGGTTGCTGACGGTGAGGTCGGTGGTGCGCGTAATCAGGTCGTACTTCTTGATGAGCGGGTAGTTCGCGCGGGCTGCCTTCTGACACTCGTCGAGGGTGACGGTCTGTGCCGGCAGCAATGCCGGAAGAGCTAAAAGAATGCTTGTGAAAAGTAGTCTCGCTTTCATCTTCTGTCTTATATTCTATTTCTAAATGCAAAGTAAGTACGCTTTCGCACTATGATTATAACCTTTTGAACGCACGTAATGTACGATTAGTACTATTTTAGCATTCGCTGTCGGTTTCTTAGAACACTTCTTCTTAGTTTTGCAATTGAAAAAATGGAGAAAATGAAAAAGGGAACAGAATTACAACAGCTTTCCTACGGGCAAATTCGCGACCTAATAGAGACTGACGACGCCACGCAAGTGAGTGGCTACATCAGCGACAATCTTGCCCTTATAAAGGGAAGCCCCTTTGAGTTGTTGGCACACATGACGAGCGGCCCGTTCCGTTTCGACGAGATGCGGTTGCTTGTTGCCGGACAGGGAGAGGCACATCCCGTCATAAACTTACGGCAACGGTCTGTACACGCTGGCGACCTAATCTTTGTCAGCGGCGGCAGCGTGGCGCAGATAACGGACGCCAGTCCTGACGTTAAGGCCATGGGAATGTCTTGTACCAATGAACTGCTGGCCCTCGCTTTTGACAATCACCTGCCCACCATTTTGAAACGTCCACAACTATCCTTCGTCCTCCACCTTACCGAAGCGGAACGGTTAACGATAGAGACGCTTCACTCCCTACTGTGGCAAGCCGTCCATGACAAGGAAATGAGCCCGCAACTCGTGCTCCGACTCGTCAGCACAATGTTAACCTACGTTGACCACCTTTATACCCACAGAGAGCAGCACCACATCGCCGCACGCACGCATGAAGAGGAGATTTTCGACCGCTTCATAACCCTGGTCAATCAGTACGGGCCGCGCGAACACAGGCTCAAGTTCTATGCTGACAAAACATTTCTTTCTCCGCGTTACCTTGGAACCATCGTGAAAAAGATTAGCGGGCAGACCGTTAAAGAATGGATTGATAAGGCCGTTATCCTGGAGGCAAAGGTCATGCTCAAACATACCGACAAACCCGTTAGCCACATCGCCGATGCGCTCAACTTTGACAGCTTCAGCTTCTTCTGCCGCTACTTCCGCCGTCTGACGGGCATGTCGCCGCAACAATACCGCCAATCATAAGAAATGGCCGTACAGAAGAAGCTTCCTTGAGAATGAACATCAAACGAAGTAAAAGACAATCATAAGATTGTTGCTCATACATCGGACTTAGCCGCAACTACATCGGACTTAGCTACGACTACATCGGACTTAGCTACGACTACATCGGACTTAGTTTTTGTACAGCCACGGGTGTACAATTGTATTCCCACGGCTGTACAATTGTATTTCCACGGCTGTACAATTGTATTCCCACGGGTGTACAATAATTTCCTCCCGGATAAAAGTCATTATCTCCGACTTCCACGAGAATTATCGCCCGTTTCTCGGACAGAGCTTCTTTACGTGCACCGGGGGGCCGGCTTCCTGTCGTTGTGCAAGCTTTGCGTTGGGGTTAATTGCTTGCACGCTTTCTTCCTACTAACCATGCCTCATAAAAAGGAGAAACGCCGACTCTCTTAAAGAAAAGATTATTAGCATTGCCATAAGTGAGGAAAAAGCGTCAGCCTGAGTGATCTTCTCTATTATTATATTCGTATTTTTGCCATGCCGTTTAGTAAACTCTTTCTCTATATGCAAAGCTGCGTAAGGTAGGTATTCCACGCAGAAGGGACTACATGATGAGTTACTTTTGCCGTTCAGGTTGATTAAAACAACGTCGGTTTAATTCCTGTCGTTATTAAGCATTTCGAAAGTTAAGGATGTCGTTTGCCTCGCTTAGTTATCTTGTGTTCCTTCCCATTGTCTGGGGTGTTTATTGGCTGCTTCAACGTCGTCACGGCCTGCAAAACCTGTTTCTGCTTGTAGCGAGCTATGTATTCTATGGTTGGTTAGACTGGCGTATCGTTCCTCTTTTCTTCTGCATCAGTCTTATTGCTTACGGTGCGGCTATAGGGATAGAAAGAGAGCGTGATACAGCTAAGAGGAAGGGCTTCTTGGGGTGCGCGGTCTTCCTGATTTTGGCAAACCTCGCCATCTTCAAGTATTTCAACTTTTTCGCTGAAAGTATAGGCTGGTTCCTCAATGCGATAGGCCTTCATTGCGACGTCCCTACGCTTCACCTTGTTCTGCCCATTGGCATCAGCTTCTACACGTTTCAAGCGTTGGGATATGTCATCGATGTCTATTATCAAAGGCAGAAGCCGACGCATGATGTTATTGCCTTTCTAACGTTCATCAGTTTCTTCCCGCAATTGGTTGCCGGGCCTATAGAACGAGCCAAAGACCTACTGCCCCAGATAGAAAGGCGGCGCACGGTGAATTACCAAACGCTGGTCGGAGGGTCGAGGCTGATTCTTTGGGGCTTTTTTAAGAAAGTCGTCATAGCTGACAATTGTGCCCTTGCCGTTAACGAGGCTTGGGAGGCCTATGCCCGGCTGTCCGGCCCGACGCTGGTGGTTGCGGCTGTATTGTTCTCGTTTCAGATTTATTGTGACTTCTCGGGATATTCCGATATTGCCATAGGCACGGCACGCCTCTTTGGCATCCGTCTCTCGCAGAACTTCGCCTATCCCTATTATTCCACCGGCGTGGCCGACTTCTGGCGCAGATGGAACATGACGCTTATGTCCTGGTTTCGCGACTACATCTATATACCCTTGGGCGGAAACCGTTGCGGCAAGTGGAAGCGCCTGCGCAACACGTGGACGGTTTTTCTGATAAGCGGACTATGGCATGGCGCCAACTGGACTTTCGTCCTGTGGGGAGCATACAACGCGCTTCTGCTGATTCCCCACACGCTTTTCAGGCAGGCGAAGCTGAAGTTGCCAATCCCAAACTGGATGAAGATAGCCGGGACGTTCATGCTCATTACGTTTGGCTGGATACTGTTTCGTGCCCCCTCGCTGAGCGACGCTTGGTCGTTTACCTCGCGGCTGCTTGTGCCCGGAACGCTTTCAAAAGGCAAGGTCGCGCTGGCCTATTGTGCCGGATTTGTCATCCTGGAATGGCTTGTCAAAAACCATACGCGCGAGCCACTAAGCAAGGTCTGGAGCTTCAAGCCGTGTAGGCTCGTGGCTTATTACCTGCTCCTTATGGCCATAGTGCTACTTAGGGGCGAGGAGCAAATGTTTATTTATTTCCAGTTCTGAACATGATAAGGTATATTAGAAATACGGCTTTATTTCTGCTCGTCGTGCTCTTGGGACTTTGGGGTGTAGAAGCCTTCGTTCGTTCTATTCCCAACCCTTATAAGTTCAAGGACAAACGGCTGATGGAGCAAGGCAACGACATAAGCGTGCTCGTTTTAGGCAATTCCCACAATTATTATGGTATAATGCCTTCCCTCTTAGGCCGTAACGCCTTCAACGCCGCTTGTGTGTCGCAGACTTTCGATAAAGACTTTTACCTACTGAAAAGGTATTATCCGAAACTGCCCAAGCTCAAATACGTCATCATCAACGTGGACTTCTCCAACCTCTTCGACCCCCCGCTTGAAAACACGGAAGCTTTCCGCCTGACCTACTACCACCTTTACATGGGATGCCCGTTGGGGTGGGGGCAAAAGAAATATGCCTTCGAACTTTCCAACATAGCGGCGACAAGAGAGAAAGTAGCCCAATACTTCAGCTCAAAGGCAGCCTCATTTGACGAGTATGGATGGGGGACTGACCATAACCACAAAAATGCCAACCCGCAAGCCACACTCTCCCCGCAAGCTGCCAAAGCCAGAGCCGAAGTGCTAAAATGCAAAAGCCCCGGCTATTACGCGCAAAACGACCAAGTATTATGCGAAATAGCTGACTTTTGCGCGCGACGCCACCTGCAATTAATCATCTTGTCCACACCGGTTCATCCCAACTATTTAGCACAGGTAGCCACGACTGACAAACAACGCTTAAAACGTACCCTTGAAAAGCTTAAGCGCTACAAAGGCGTCAGCTATCTTGACTTTTCGGCCGACGAAGTGCTTGAAGACATTGATTTCTTTGATTGCGACCATCTTAGCGACACGGGAGCGAGAAAGTTCTCCAAGCAACTTTCCAAAGTCCTCGCACAAAAAACGCCCAAACCGGATTCCCACTGAGGGAGCCCGGTTTGGGCGTGTGTCGGGGCGGATTAGCGCTTTCGCTTCATAAGATTCCTGTCCGTCACGGCGTCACTCTCCACGATTATCTTCCACTCGCCACCCATTTTCCTTAGGTAGAGATACGAGGGGTAGGTTCTTTCGCCCTTATAGCTATAGGTAATCTTTGAGAAGTCGGCGCGGACGTCGCCTCCGGCTTGGGGCGTCAGCATGATGTCCTCGCTGTGTTGCTCAAAGTAGCCCTTATCGAGTAACGCCCTGACGTTATTCACGCAATACTGCGGCGTGCTGGGTCGGCTGTAGAAGTTGACGTTGGGCGCATAAACCTTGAGGAGCACGTCGAGGGCGTCAGGGTCATGCCCGGCATCCCAAGCGCTGATGACGGCGGATATGGCGGCTTGGTCGTCGGCACTAAGCGTGCGCGTCGGCGCTTCGGAAACTGTGGCGGGCGCGGTGACGGGGCTTCCCTCGGACGTGGCGGGCACTGAGGCGGCGGGGTTGGCACCCGGGGCGGTCGTCGAGGCGGGAGCAACGGCACTGTCTTGCGGCAGGACGTCGCCGGAGGTCGCCCCGGAGCTTTTACGAAGAATTATGCTCACGATGCAAACCACGAGGACTAAGCCTATAAGCACCAAGAGCAGGACGTTCGTCAGGTTCATCACCTTGCCGCCACCGGCTTCGGACGTTACGAGGCCGGAATTCGCTTTTGCAGGGCGCGTCGCCCCATTCGAGACGCCAGGAGCGCTAGATGCACCATTTTGCGCACTGTTTGTATCGTTAGGGATGCTGAGCGGAGCACCGCAATGAGGACACACTGCGGCGCGAGTGGAGACAGAGCGGCCACACTCCGGACAAGTCATGAGAGGCATAGGGCACAAGTTTCTAAAAAAAAGTGGGTGCAGGTTTCATTCCCACTCTATGGTCGAAGGCGGCTTAGATGAGATGTCGTAGCAGACGCGGTTGACGCCCTTGACGCGGTTGATAATGTCGTTGGATACCTGTGCGAGGAAGTCGTAGGGCAGGTGTGCCCAGTCGGCCGTCATGGCGTCGCGGCTGGTGACGGCGCGCAGGGCGACAGCCCGTTCGTAGGTGCGCTCGTCGCCCATAACGCCGACGCTGCGGACGGGAAGCAAGACGACGCCGGCTTGCCATACTTGGTCATAAAGGCTCACGGGGTGCCCCTCTACGTCCGTTGTCCAGCTACGCAGGCTGCGGATGAAGATGTCGTCAGCTTCCTGCAACACGTGCACCTTCTTCGGCGTCACTTCGCCCAAGATGCGCACGGCCAAGCCGGGGCCGGGAAATGGATGCCGGGAGATAAGGTGCTCCGGCATGCCGAGCTGGCGCCCCACGCGCCGCACCTCGTCCTTGAAGAGCCAACGTAGCGGCTCGCAGAGGCGCAGCGGCATGTCGGCCGGCAGGCCGCCCACGTTGTGATGGCTCTTTATCGTCTTGCCCGTAATATTCAGGCTCTCGATACGGTCGGGGTAGATGGTGCCTTGGGCGAGCCACCGGGCATCAGAGACCTTGCGCGCCTCGCTATAGAATACATCTACGAAGTCGCGCCCGATGATCTTGCGTTTACTTTCGGGGTCGGTGACGCCGGCCAAGTCGTGGAAAAACTTCTCCGAAGCATCTACGCCCCTAACGTTGAGCCCCAGCCCTTCATAGTCGTGCAGGACGTCGCGAAACTCGTCCTTGCGGAGCATACCGTGGTCCACGAAGATGCACGAAAGCTTGTCGCCAATGGCACGGTGCAACAAGACGGCGCAAACGCTACTGTCCACGCCGCCACTAAGCCCGAGGATGACGCGATCCGAGCCCAGCTGTGCCTTAAGCTCGGCCACCGTGGTGTCAATGAAGTTGGCCGCGCTCCAATCTT
>CAZXJS010000035.1:0-14642 GCA_964641085.1 uncultured Prevotellamassilia sp.
GACTTGTCAGCTCGCAGGTCGGACTTGTCAGCTCGTAGGTCGGACTTGTCAGCTCGCAGGTCGGACTTGTCAGCTCGCAGGTCGGACTTGTCAGCTCGTAGGTCGGACTTGTCAGCTCATAGGTCGGACTTGTGAATAAATAGGTGCCGACTATTTTCAAATAGCTCGGACTTATTATCGCCTTTCGCGCCCCCTCCGAGCGCCACGTCGAAGCGCTGCCCACCTAAAGCGATTTTCTGACGCCTCACGTCCCTGGAGGCCGACAACAGCGGCGGTTTAGCCGCTCAAAGGTAAAGGAAAGTTAAAAGCAATAGGTTTGTAACTACTTTGTATTGCAAGGTAGTTGAAACTACGTACCTTTGCGTCGGACATAAAGTCCGACCATTAAACTAAACAAACATGACAGCCGACAACGCCAACGCACAGATGAGGAAGGGGATGCTGGAATACTGCGTCCTGCTCATCCTGCACCGCAAGACCTCCTACGCGTTTGAAATCATTCAGCAGCTGAAGGAGGCCGAGCTACTGGTCGTGGAAGGCACGCTCTACCCATTGCTCTCCCGCCTGAAGAAGGAAGGCCTCCTTTCCTACGAATGGCAGGAGAGCAGGCAGGGCCCCCCGCGCAAGTACTACGCCATAAAGCCGGAAGGCGAGGCACTACTGCGCGAGTTGGACGCCGTCTGGAGCGAGCTGGAACGAACCGTGAACATCCTGAAGAAGCCATAACACACTAAGCAATAAGAGAAAATGAAACGCACGCTAACCATTAACCTGTACGGGGAGCTCTTCGTCATCGACGAGGACGCATACGACCTATTGGAGAAATACGAGCGCAGCATCCGCGCCTACTTCGCCACGCGCGACGGCGGCGAGGAAGTGGCGGACGACGTGGAGCACCGCGTGGCGGAATTGCTCGCCGAGCTGAAGGCACAGGGCGTGGCGTCCGTCAGCCTGGAACACGTAGAAGGCATCATCCGACGCATCGGCGAGGCGCAGCAGATGGAAGGCGAGGAAGCCCCCGACGCCGCGCAGGGAACCGGCACGCCGCCGCCCATACCGGGACGGAAGCGCCGCCGCCTCTATCGCGACCCGGACGACAAGATGATTGGCGGCGTCATAAGCGGCCTGACGCACTACTTGGGTGGCAGCGACCCCCTGCCCTGGCGCATCCTCTTCGTCCTGCTCGTCATCTTCACGTGGTCGTCTCTGGCCATCGTTTACCTCGTGCTCTGGGCCTTAGTGCCGGAGGCGCACACGCCGGAGGAGCGGCTGCGTATGCGCGGCGAGCCGGTGAACCCCGGCACCCTGCGCGACGAGGTGATGCGGGGAGTGAACCGCGGCCGCGACTTCGTCAGCGACCCCACGAACAGGCAAAAGGCTCGCGGCTGCCTGAACACCTGCCTCAAGGCGGTGCTCATCCTCTTCGGCGCCTTGGCCGTGCTCATCTTACTGGCGCTGACCGTCAGCGTACTGGCCTGCGTCGGCGTGTTCGTCCGCTGCGCCGTGGCAGGTGCGGGCTTTGCGGGCAACGACTTTCTCTCGCAGGATGCCGCGCAGCTGCTGGCTGCCCAGCCGTCGTGGTACTGGAGCATCGGCGTGCTGCTCGTCAGCCTCCTCGTCCTGTTCGCCATTCCGCTCTACCTCTTGGTGCGCTTCCTCGTCAAGCGAAACGACGCCAAGCCCATGCCTCACGGCACAAAGGTAGCGCTCCTCATCACGTGGCTGGTGGCGCTCGTTCTCACCATTCCGGCCGGCATCGGGACGGCAATGTTCACAGATAAAGTGGACGACCGGGAAGAAGCACGCCTGGAGCGGGCGTACAGGTTGGAGAACACGCACGACGGCCGCTATCTGAAGCGCAGCAGCTGGGAGTTCCTCTCCGACACGGGCTGGCAGATAGCCGACTTGGCGGGGGCAAAGCCCGACATCACAGGCGACGGCCCCGACCTCTGCGGCCCGCTGGGCGGCGAGGGCGACGACGACGCCTGGACGTACCTCTCCCTGAAGCAAGAAAGCCCCACCACGCCCATGCGCTTCGACCTGCGCAAGCAGTTGGCCGTCACGCCCGGCCGCTACCGCGTCACCGGCCTCGCCTACTGCGACGGCCAGGGGCTGGCAGTCTATGCTGCGCTCGGCGACTCGCTACTCAGATGCCAAGACGTGCCCGCTTTTACCCCGCAGGCGCTACAAGCTGACACCATAGACCTAAGCCACATCACGACAACCGACGGCAAGATGCCGCAACAAGCACACCTGCGGGCGGAGAAATGGATTCCCTTCGAAATAGAAGCCGACGTAGCGAACGCAGGTACGCTATACTACGGCATAAGCAACGCCCCGCGCTACACGCAAACGCCCTGGACGGGACGAAAGGCGCGTGCCGTACTGGTAAACGTGACGAAGCTGAAGTGAACCGCCCGCCACCGGCAGGGAAAAGCACAGCCCGCCCCGGCATCGCCAAGCAGCGACGCCGGGGCGGGCACGTTCAGCGCAGCAGCGCGGCGGACTAACGATAGAGGTGGAAGATGCGCTCCATCAGGTGCCACTTGCCGGCACTGTCAGCGCCCGCAGCGGCGTTTTGGTACTGCCCCGTCAAGGCTTCCCACTCCTTCTGGCGCGGCATCTGCCCCATCTTGGCCATCGCCTCGTCCCAATCCACGTCCTCGGGCAGTTCGGCCACCATGAAGAGGCGCTTTCCGAGCAGATAAATCTCCATTTCCAAGATGCCGGCGGCATGGATGGCGTCGAGCGTCTCCTGCCACACGCCGTCCTCGGCATGCAACGCCTTGTAGGCGGCAGCTGCCGCGCCGTCGTCCTTAAGATCCAGCGTCTGGCAGTAACGCCGTGTTGCGCAGTCGAAGCGCTTCACCGGATAGCCGGCCTTCAAATTGTCCATAATGCTTTGTTTTAAATGATACGTACCGCACAAAGGTAAACATAAACCGCCAACCTCGTAGCACCCCGCCGCCGAAAACGGGAAAAACGCTTACGTTATGGCAAATCACGCCGATACGCGTTCGTTTCTGCCGCCTTTTACGTATATTTGCCGCGTTATAGGAAGATAGAAACACACCATATTATGATGAGAAAGAGTTACCCCCTTTTAACGTTACTCCTCGCCCTGGTAACCACACTGCCCGCCACGGCGCAGACCTACTTAGGCTACAGCGACGGCACACGTGCCTCAGGATACAGCTTCGGCTCGGACAAAGACCAAGGCCTTGCCATCCGGCTGCCGAAAGAGAAGGCGGCCTACCTGAAAGGCTGCAAGGTGACCGGCATACGCACCGTATTCCGCGCCCTGCAAAACCGCGGCATCAACTTCTTCGTCACGAAAGAACTGGGCGGCACGCCACTGGCTGCGACAGATACGACGAAAGCAAAGAACACCTGGACGGTATATCCCTTCAGCACGCCCGTAGAAATTGACGGCAGCGAGCTTTATGCGGGCTTCGTCTTCACCGCCTCCAGCAGCGCTTCCACACCCCTGGGCTTCGACGGCGCGGCCGACTTCCAAGCCGGCACCAGCTACGCCTTAGTGGACGGCACATGGGAAGACTACTCCAACAAAGGCTACGGCGCCGCCAACGTGCAGCTCGTGCTGGACAACGCACCCAGCGTGCAGGACCTTATCGTAAAGCGCGTCATTGCCAACGGCGTCTTCAAAAAAGGCCGCGCCTACTCCTTCAGCGGCGAAGTCTATAACTTCGGCACGGACACCGTGCGCTCCATCACTTACACGCTCCAAATAGGCAGCGCAGCGCCCCTGACGTTCACCCAAGATTCCGTAGTGGCGCCCAATGCGCACGTAGCCTTCACCACGCCGGACTACACCCTGGCCGACGACGGGATAATAGACCTTAAGCTTACCGCAATGCCCGACGGCACGGAAGCCGACGCTACCGACAACACGGCAACGACCAGCATCAGCGTTCTCTCAGGCGACGTGAAGAAGAAAATACTCGCCGAGGGCTTCACCGGACAGACGTGCTCCAACTGTCCGCCCGCTCACGAGAACATGGACAAACTCATGGCCGCCTCGCCCGACGACTACGTCCTCGTAGAACACCACGCAGGCTTTGCCATTGACCGCTTCACCATGACGGAAGATTACCAGTTCACCGTATTCTACGGCGACGGCGGCTCCTACGCCCCGGCCATGATGTTTGACCGCCGACAGTTCTCGGGTATGTCCTCGCCCGTTTTCTATCCGTCCTACGACAATTTGGTTGAAGCCTCGCAAATATGCCTTGACGAAACAGCGCCCGTCACCCTGGAGCTACATAACGACTATGACCCCGAAACGAAGCGGGGCACGCTCTCCGTGGACGTCAACACGCTGGCATCACCCTCAGACAATACGCACTACATCTCCGTTTGGATTACGCAGGACAGCATCCTCGGCATACAGTACAGCAACACGAGCGGCGTAATCCGCAACTACGTGCACAACGCCGTTTACCGCTCAGCCCTAACCAGCCCTTACGGCACAGAGATAAGCCTGGAGCCCGGCACAACGACGCACCAAGAATACACCTACCTTATCCCCGACGTCATCACTTCTACTTACGGCTCCAGCACCTACGGCTCAACGGACATCGCGACCGACCCGCAACACATGAACCTCGTCGTATTCATCAGCGACGTGACCAGCGACATCAACAACTGCCCCGTGTTCAACGCTGAGACGATACCCGTCTATTCCCCGACGGACGCCACGGGCATTCACACCGTAGCCGGGGCTACGACGTTCAGCGCTGAGGGAGGCCACGTCGCCATCAACGGCGAATTCCAAAGCATTAGCCTCTACGACACGGCAGGTCGCCTCGTTCGCACCCTCAGTGCCGGCGAGCGCACCGTCTCCCTGCCCGCAGGAACCTACATCGCCCGCGTACACCACGCCGGAGGCACGGTGAAGTCCCAAAAGATTTTGGTGAAGTAATCATCTACAGCCCTACACTCGGCACCCATCCGCCTGTAACAAACCGGACGTTGGCAATACGTCGGCGGCGGCAGGCTTTGCGGTGCTTCGAGATAGGCATATTGCCTTTGTGTCTTTCCGCTGCGGCGGAAAGCACAATCGCACGTAACCTTTGACCATGCTTAAAATAGCCATACAATCCAAAGGCCGCCTGCATGACGAGAGCATGGCGCTCCTCGCCGAAGCCGACCTGCGCATAGGCTCATCGAAACGCTCCCTCGTAGCGCGAGCAAAGAACCTGGACGTAGAAATCCTGTTCCTGCGCGACGACGACATTCCCCAAACCGTGGCCGACGGCGTTGCAGACCTCGGCATCGTGGGACTGAACGAAATTGAAGAGCGCGGATTCTCCGTGGAGCGTATCCTGCCGCTGGGCTTCGGCGGTTGCCGCCTCTCGCTCGCCGTGCCACGCGACGCTGACTACACCGGGCCGACGTGGTTCGCCGGGAAGAAAATCGCTACGTCCTATCCCCACGTGCTCGCAGCCTACCTCCGCGCCCACAACGTGGAGGCCGACGTCCACGTCATTGCCGGATCGGTTGAGATAAGTCCCGCAATAGGCCTGGCCGACGCGATATTCGACATCGTAAGCTCCGGAGCCACGCTCACCAGCAACAACCTGCGCGAAGTAGAGGTGGTAATGGAGAGCGAGGCCTACCTGATAGGCAACGGACGGCGCACACCCGAGCAACAGGCCACGCTGGACGAGCTCCTCTTCCGGCTGCACGCCGTTCAAAGCGCCGCAGGCAAGAAGTACGTCCTGATGAACGCGCCTAAGGACAAGGTGCAGGACATCACAGCCGTACTGCCCGGCATCAAGAGCCCCACCGTGATGCCCCTGGCCGACCCGGCGTGGTGCAGCATCCACACCGTGCTGGACGAAGAGCGCTTCTGGGAAATCATAAGCCAGCTGAAAGCCAACGGTGCCCAGGGCATACTCGTTATCCCTATTGAGAAACTTATTTTGTGAGCCGCATCCCACCATGGAAACCTTGAACAATCCGCCACGTGCCGACTGGCCACGTCTGACGCGCCGCCCGGCTTTTGACGTGACGAAGCTATTTGACACCGTAGCCCCCGTGCTACGCAACGTGCGGGAACGCGGCGACGACGCCGTCCGGGAATACGAGCGGCAGTTCGACCACGTGGCGCTTAGCTCCCTCGCCGTGAGCCAAGCAGAGTTTGCAGCGGCCGAAGAAGCCGTCAGCGCGGAGCTTAAAGACGCCATACAAGCCGCATACCATAATATATACGCGTTCCACGCCGCCCAGCGCTTTGCCCCCGTGCGGGTGGAGACGGCTCCGGGCGTTGTGTGCGAGCAGCGCGCCGTCCCCATAGCGCGTGTCGGCCTCTACGTGCCCGGCGGCACGGCACCGCTCTTTTCCACCGTGCTCATGCTCGCCATCCCCGCCAAGATTGCCGGTTGCCAGACGGTAGTTCTCTGTTCGCCGCCCGACCCTGCCGGCCGCGTGAACCCGGCTATACTCTACACCGCACGGCTTTGCGGCGTCACGCAAGTTTTCAAGATTGGCGGGTCGCAGGCCATTGCCGCCATGGCCGCCGGAACGCAGACCGTACCTAAGGTGGACAAAATCTTCGGTCCGGGCAACCAGTACGTCATGGCCGCCAAGCAGCTGGCAGCCCTCACTGACGTAGCCATAGATATGCCCGCAGGCCCCAGCGAGGTGGAGGTGCTGGCCGACGAGGGCGCCGACCTGCGCTACGTGGCCGCCGACCTGCTCAGCCAAGCCGAGCACGGCGTCGACTCGCAGGTCGTACTCGTCACTACGAGCCGCCGCGTGCTGGAGGGAGCCGCCGCGGAAGTGGACAAACAGCTTGCCGACCTGCCCCGACGCGACATAGCCGCGAAAGCCTTGGAGAACAGCAAGCTCATCTACTTCCCCGACCTCGACACCGCCGTGGAATTCACCAACGCCTACGCCCCGGAACACCTTATCTTAGCCTTGCGCAACCACCACGCCGTGGCAGACCGCATCACGTCGGCCGGCTCCGTTTTCCTGGGCGACCTCACGACGGAAAGCGCCGGCGACTACGCCTCGGGAACGAACCACACCCTGCCCACACGCGGCTACGCCAAGGCTTACAGCGGTCTGAACCTCGACGCCTTTGTCCGAAAAATGACGCTCCAGGAGGTAACCCCGCGCGGCGTGCGCTCCATAGCCCGCGCCGTGGAGACCATGGCCGCCGCAGAGCAGCTCGACGCCCACCGCCGCGCCATGGCCTTGCGCCGCGAAGACCTGTAAACCCAAACCACAGACCCACCGAAACACACGTCCGATGAAACCGCTCAAGGAACTGGTGCGACCGAACATACAAGCCCTGGAGCCTTACAGCTCTGCCCGCGACGAATTCAAAGGGAGCGCCCGCGTTTTCTTAGATGCCAACGAGAGCCCATTCAACGCCCCGAACAACCGCTACCCCGACCCCCTGCAAAATGAGGTGAAGGCCGCACTGAGCCGTATAAAAGGCATACGTCCCGACTGCATCTTCTTAGGGAACGGCAGCGACGAGGCCATTGACACCATCTACCGCGTATTCTGCGTCCCCGGGCGAGACAACGTCGTCGCCATGGACCCCTCCTACGGCATGTACTCCGTATGCGCCGCCGTCAACGACGTGGAATACCGCCGCGTGCCGCTGAACGAGCATTTCGACATCTCAGCCGACGCCCTCCTTGCCGTGTGCAACGACAAGACGAAGGCCATCTTCCTCTGCTCCCCGAACAACCCCACGGGCAACCTCCTCTCGCGCGACGAGATGCTGACGCTGCTCCGTAAGTTCGACGGCATGGTCGTTGTGGACGAGGCCTACAACGACTTCTCCGGCCGGCGCTCCATGCTCTTCGACCTGGCCGATTACCCAAACCTCGTCGTGCTTCAGACCCTTTCCAAAGCGTGGGCCAGCGCCGCTATACGCCTCGGCATAGCCTACGCCCGCCCCGAGGTCATCGCTTTCTTTAATAAGGTGAAGCACCCCTACAACGTCAGCGCCCTCACGCAACGCGAAGCCCTGAAGATACTCGCCCGCCGCTACGACGTAGAGAACTGGGTGAAGCAGATCGTATCCGAACGCGCCAAGGTGGTGCGCGCCGTAAGGCAATTACCGTTTTATATAGCCGACTATCCCACCGACGCCAACTTCTTCCTCGTGAAGCTGCAAGGCGCGCGGCGCATCTATGAGTACCTCGTAGCGCAGGGCATCGTCGTGCGCGACCGCAGCCGCGTCCGCCTCTGCGGCGAGTGCCTACGCATCACCATCGGCCTGCCCGGGGAAAACAGCGAGTTGCTTGCCGCGCTGCGCAAATACCAAGCCTGACCCCATCCCCCGCACATGAAAAAAGCCCTCTTCGTTGACCGCGACGGCACCCTCGTCCTGGAGCCTGCCGACGAGCAGGTGGACAGTTTCTCAAAGCTCGCCTTCGTTCCCGGCGTACTTCGCGCACTTGGCGACATCGCCCGGCGCACCGGCTACGAGCTTATACTCGTCTCCAACCAGGACGGCCTCGGGACACCCGCCTTCCCCGAAGAAACCTTCTGGCCGGTTCACAACTTCATCCTCCAAACCCTGAAGGGAGAAGGCGTCACCTTCGCCCGACAGCACATAGACAGGCATTTCCCCCACGACAACGCGCCGACGCGCAAGCCGGGCATCGCCATGCTCACCCCGTATATGGACGGCTCGTACGACCTGGCACATTCCTACGTCATAGGCGACCGCGAGACGGACGCACAGCTGGCGCGCAACCTGGGCTGCCGTAGCCTCATCCTCTCCCCTGAGCTTTCCTGGCCTAAGATTGCCGAGATACTCATCGCCGGTGAGCGCGAAGCCACAGTACATCGCACCACACGCGAGACGGATATCCGCGTGCACATCCGGCTTGACCGTCCGGGACTCTGCCATATTTCCACAGGGCTCGGCTTCTTCGACCACATGCTCGCACAAATCGCCCACCACGGCGGCATCGGACTCGAAATACAAGCCAACGGCGACCTGCAAGTGGACGAGCACCACACCATAGAAGATACCGCGCTCGCCTTAGGGGAAGCCCTGCGCCGCGCAGTAGCCGACAAGCTCGGCCTGCAACGCTACGGCTACTGCCTTCCTATGGACGACTGCCTCTGCCGCGTAGCCTTGGATTTCGGCGGACGCCCCTGGCTCGTATGGGATGCCGAGTTCCGGCGCGAGAAGATAGGCGACATGCCCACGGAGATGTTCCTGCACTTCTTCAAGTCGCTCTCCGACGCCGCCCTCATGAACCTGAACATCCACGCCGAGGGCGTCAACGAGCACCACAAGATAGAAAGCATCTTCAAAGCCTTCGCCCGCGCCCTGAAAATGGGCTTGGCGCGCGACGCAGACCATCTCGTACTCCCCACCTCCAAAGGCGCACTCTGAAACGCGCCCCAACTCAAGCACTCCCCCGCCCCATCTGCCCCCGCCATGCGACTGCCCGTCTATATCCTCTGCCTACTAACGCTCAGCTTCTGCGTAGCCTGCGGAAAAATAGACCTGGAAGAAAACAAGGAAGACGAAACGGAACAGCCCACCGACACACCGGACGACGAACCCATTGCCGAGGGCGACACCCTCACCGTAGCGCAGGCTCTCCGTGCCGACAGCGGCAGCTACGTCTATGTAGTGGGCTACTACGTGGGCTACATCCAAAATAACAAGTATTACTACGGCGTCCCCTCCGAGGCTTCAAACGCCAACATGCTCCTCGCCGACGACCCCGGCGAGACCGACAACGCCAAGACCTTCGTCGTCTCACTCGGCGCCAAGACGTCAATCGATCGCGCAGACCTAAACCTCTACGACCACCCCGAATACCTCGGCAAGCGCCTCGGCGTGGAAGGACAAATAGAGACGTACTACCGCAAAAACGGCCTGAAAAACTACTTCTTCGGCTGGTGGTGGGCTGAAGAAGAAGCCGACGACGACGAGGGCGGTTCCGGTAGCGACAACGGCGGAATAACCGGCGGCGACGGCGGAACAACCGGCGGCGAGGGGGAAACCACGACGGGCGACACCACGAAAACGCCCACCCCCACGACGAAAGACACGGCCGAGGTCGTCCCCAGCGGGCGCTGAAGCGCCCCATCCATCCACAAGCCCGACGGAGAGCTTCCTCCCGCCGGGCTTTTTGCGTACAAGCCGCCCACGCGCGCCGGCACATCCGACCTGCCGGCTGATACATCCGACCTGTCAGCTGGTAAGTCCGACCTGTCAGCTGGTAAGTCCGACCTGCCGGCTGGTAAGTCCGACCTGTCAGCTGACACATCGGACTTACGGGCGGCCAAGCCTGCCCAAGCCCCATTTCCTCCGTAGCAAAAGAAAATAAGAAGGGAGGCACTTGGCCATATCGGCAGAAAACGCTACTTTTGCCCCGCATTTTGCAAAAACAAAACCCAACAAACACCAAACAAAAGTATGTTGAACCAGTACGAGACCGTCTTCATTATGACTCCCGTGTTGTCTGACCCGCAGATGACGGAGACGGTAGAGAAGTTCAAGAAGCTGCTGACCGACAACGGCGCAGAAATCTTGAACGAAGAGAATTGGGGCATGAAGAAGTTGGCTTACCCCATCAAGAAGAAGTCCACCGGATTTTACACCCTGCTTGAGTACAAAGCCGAGCCCAACGTAATCGACCGCTTAGAGGTAGCGTTCCGCCGCGACGAGCGCGTGCTGCGCTTCCTGACCGTGAAGCTGGAGAAATACGCCGCACAATACGCGGAGAAGCGCCGTAACAAGAGACAAAACAAGGAGGCATAACCATGGCACAAGGACAAAGCGAAATCCGTTACCTGACCGCTCCGTCAATAGACGTGAAGCGCAAGAAGTACTGCCGGTTTAAGAAAAGCGGCATCAAGTATATCGACTACAAAGACCCCGAGTTCCTCAAGAAATTCCTGAACGAACAGGGCAAAATCCTGCCGCGCCGCATCACGGGTACGTCGCAGAAATACCAGCGCCGCGTGGCCCAGGCCGTAAAGCGCGCGCGCCACTTGGCACTACTGCCTTTTGTGACGGACTTAATGAAGTAAAAAAGGAGGAACGAGACCATGAAGCTTATACTTAAAGAGAATGTCCTCGGCCTCGGCTACAAGGACGACATAGTAACCGTGAAGGACGGCTACGGCCGCAACTACCTCATCCCACAGCAGAAGGCCGTCATCGCAAGCAAGTCGGCGCTGAAAGCACTTGAGGAAGAACTCAAGCAACGCGCCCACAAGCTGGCCAAGATAAAGAACGACGCGCAAGCACTCGCCGACCAGCTGGCCAACATCCGGCCTATAGTCATCGAGACAAAGGTCAGCGCCAGCGGCACGGCCTACGGCTCCGTCAACGCACAGCACATAGCCGACGCCCTCAAGGCGCAAGGCTTCGACATCGACCGGAAGATAATCCTCGTCCGCGACGTAAAAGAAGTTGGCACGTTCCACGCCACGATTAAGCTCCACCGCGACGTCGAGGTGGACGTACCCTTCACCGTCGTAGCCGAAGGTGCGGAAGAGCCCGCCGAAGAAGCGCCCGCCGAAGCCGCAGCTGCACCCGCCGAAGCCCCCGCTGCCGAGCCCGAAGCCGCAGCAGCACCCGCTGAAGCCCCCGCTGCAGAGGGCGAAGCCGCAGCAACGCCCGCCGAAGCACCCGCAACCGACGAACCCGAAGCACCCGCAGAGGCCTGAAAAGCCGCAACGCGGGACAAACCCTAACATACGGCCGTGCCCCAACGGGGTGCGGCCTTTTTTAAGCCCCGCACGCCAATTCAGACACCGGCCAAGCGCCGGCAAGCCGCAGCTAAAAGCCAAGAAACCCCGGCTAAGCACGAATACGCCCCGACTAAGCGCAAATACGCCCCGGCTAAGCGCGAATAATCCTCGGCTAAGCGCAAACAATCCCCGGCTAAGCGCAAACACGCCCCGACTAAGCACGAACAATCCGCCACTCCGCAACCGCATCCCCACCCTACGCCATGAGATACTTCCTCTATTTCTCCTACGACGGCCGCCGCTACCACGGCTGGCAGGCGCAGCCCAACGCGCAAACCGTGCAAGGCGTGCTCGACGCCGCCCTCTCCACGCTGCTCCGCGAGGACGTCCACACAACCGGCGCGGGGCGGACAGACACGGGCGTCTCCGCACGCAGGATGGTGGCTCATTTCGACACAGAAGCCCTCTTCGACCCCGCTGTCCTGACCCGCCGCCTCAACGCCCTGCTCCCGCCGGACATAGCCGCCCGGCGCCTGCGCCGCGTGCCGCAGGGGGCGCACGCCAGGTTCGACGCCCTGGCCCGCACATACCATTATTATATATATAAGGAGAAGGAGCCCTTCCGCCGCGCCTTTGCCGCACGCGTGGGCTACGACTTGGACTTCCGCGCCATGAACGCCGCCGCCGACACCCTGCTCCGAGTGGACGATTTCACGAGTTTCGCGAAGCGCCACTCCGACGTGAAGACGCATCTTTGCCACGTCACGCGCGCGGCGTGGGAGATGGTAGCGCCCGGGTTATGGCGGTTCGAGATTACGGCCGACCGCTTCCTGCGCGGCATGGTGCGCGCCATCGTCGGTACGCTGCTCGACGTGGGGCGCGGCCGCTTGTCGGCCGATGACTTCCGCGCCGTCGTCGACAGCCGCGACCGCTGCGCCGCCGCCGACGCCGTGCCGCCCCACGCCTTGTTCCTGGTAGATATTAAGTACGACGAAGCCCGCCTCAACGCCGACCCCGACGCCGCGCCCACGGCCGCACCCGCCCACTGAACGCCTTTTATGATTGAAGAAACACTCCTGGAGCTCCTTGCCTCCGAGTTTCGTCATCCCTTCACGCCCTCGCAGCGCCACGCGGCGCAGGAGCTGGTGCGCTATCTGCTCACGCCCGCCCGCAACGCGGCTTTCATCCTGCGCGGCTACGCCGGAACGGGCAAGACGAGCCTCGTCGCCGCCCTCGTCCGCACGCTGCGACGTCTGGAGCGTAATGTCGTGCTCCTTGCCCCCACGGGGCGCGCCGCCAAGGTGTTTGCGGCCTATGCCGGCGTGCCCGCCTACACTATCCATAAGCAGATATACCGCCAGCAGACGTTCCGCGGCGAGGACACGCGCTTCTCGCTGGGCTACAACAAGGCGGGCGGCACGCTCTTCATCGTCGACGAAGCCTCCATGGTCACCCTGGCGGGCGGCGGGTCGTCCCTCTTCGGCACGGGGCGGCTGCTGGAAGACCTCATCAGCTATGTGTACGCCGCTCCGGGCTGCCGCCTGCTCCTCGTGGGCGACGTGGCGCAGCTTCCGCCCGTTGGCGAAGCTGAGAGTCCCGCCTTGCGCCGCGACGTCTTGGAAGCTTTTGGCCTGCTGGTGGGCGAGGCGGACCTCACGGAGGTAGTTCGCCAGACGCAGACCTCGGACGTGCTCGCCGCCGCCACACTGCTGCGGGAGCAACTCGCCGACGGCTTCAACGGCCTGCCGAGCATCGCCACGCGCCCCGACGGCGAAGTGCGCTACTGCCCAGGCGACGAATTCTTCGAAGAACTCATCTCGGCCTACGACGCCTGCGGCACGGACGAGACCCTCGTCATCACGCGCTCAAACAAACGCGCCAACCTCCTGAACGCCGCCATACGCGCACGCGTCTTCGACAGCGAGGAGGAGCTCGGACGCGGCGACCACGTCATGGTGGTTAAGAACAACTACTTCTGGCCTGCGCACGAACAGGCCGCACTCCCCAAGGGCGAGCGCCTACCCTTCGACTTCTTGGCCAACGGCGACACGGCCGAAGTCCTGCGCGTGCGCAACCACCACGAACAATACGGCTTCCACTTCGCCGACGTGGAGCTGCGCTTCCCTGATTACGACGGCGTGGAGCTCACCTGCCGCGCCCTGCTCGACACCTTGCGCTCCGAAGCGCCCGCCCTGACGCACGAAGAAAGCCTGCGCCTCTACGAAGGCGTCATGCAAGACTACGCACACCTGCCCTCGAAGGCCGAACGCCTGAAAGGGCTGCGCGAAGACCCGTACTACAACGCCGTGCAACTGAAATACGCCTACGCCGTGACCTGCCACAAAGCACAAGGCGGGCAGTGGAAACGCGTCTTCGTGGACCAAGGCTTCGTTGCTCCGGACATGCTCGGCGCCCCCTACCTGCGCTGGCTCTACACCGCCTTCACGCGCACGCGCGGCCTGCTCTATCTGCTCAACTGGCCCGAGGCGCAACGCGCCGAACCGTAGCCCCACCCACACAGACGCCCCCGACCGATAAGCCTATCAGTCGGGGGCGTTCGCGTCTCCCTTGCGTGCCCGAAGCGGGACTCGAACCCGCACAGCCATTACTGGCCAAGGGATTTTAAGTCCCTCGTGTCTACCATTCCACCATTCGGGCGGCCGCATAGTGCTTGGAAGCATGCAAAAGTAACCAATCCCCCCGACAATGGGAAGCCTTTGCCCCGTTTTCCGCACCGACCGGCGCCCCGCAAAGCCGTTCTGCCCCGCTGCAGACCGGCTTTTTATGTTTTATAGCCCCATTTCCCCGCTATTTAGTCCGAGAAATTGAAAAACAGTCGGCATCTATTTAGAACTAAGTCCGTCCTATTTTATGTGCGACGTTCGACAAACTATTGTGCGACGTTCGACAAACTATTGTGCGACGTT
>CAZXJS010000036.1:0-13861 GCA_964641085.1 uncultured Prevotellamassilia sp.
CAAGCAGCTGACGCCCGGCAACGGCGTAGTGAAGTTCGAGCGGGCGGGGGCGTAGTTCGCGCAGAAAACCTTTATCTGCGAAATCTGCGTTCATCAGCGCGGATAAGTTCACGGGGATAAGGCCACGGGAATAGTTCGCGCGGATGACGCAGATTGACGCAGAAACTATCTACGAAATAGGCGCGGAATAGGGTCGCGCGGATGACGCAGATTTTCGCAGAGAATAATATATCTGCGGGATTAGCGAAATCAGCGCGGAATAGGGGCGCGCAGATGACGCGGATTATCGCAGAGCCTATCTACGAAATTGGCGAGGGATAAGATGACGCGGATTAGCGCAGATTTTCGCAGAAAGCCTATCGGCGTAGAACTAATGAAAAGAATGAAGCGTGAGGTCTTGGCTGCCGAGGGGCGGCGGACTTCACGCTTCTTTCTGTAGCTACGGCTATGAATGCTATTCGTAGCAAATAAAGAAAACAGCGGAAAGTGAGGGATTCAAACCCCCGATACCTACAAGAGGTATACCGGATTTCGAGTCCGGCGCATTCGTTCACTCTGCCAACTTTCCTTTCTCTCTGCGGCTATAGGGTCGCTATTTTCCCGGCTAAGATTACCTATGGTAGCTATTACAGCCCCCGTAGCTTAGCGCTTGCAAAGATAGGTATTCCCCCTGTGCCGACCAAGGCCGCGAGCGCCCTTTTTTTCAGAAGCTGAGCAGCAGGCCACCTCTTCCGGGCGTGATAACCTCGACCATAGCGTCAGGCTGCAAGTTGAGCTTAAACGCCTTTTTCGTGAGTAGGTCGCAGGCTTCTACGCTTCCCTCTTCCAGTCCGAGGTATTCAAAGGCATGGCGGGGTAGGCGGATGTGCAGGTTGCAGGGGGTATCTGAGAAATTGGCTATGAGGAGCACGCTTTCCCGTCCCGTGCTGCGCAGCAGGGCGTAATGGCGCTCCGGGTTGAACGTCTCGGGGTGGTCCCGGTTGGCGTACATGAGGTCGAAGCGTTTGCCTTCACGCAGTGCGGCGTGGGTGTTGATGGCTTGTACGACGGCAGCGTAGGTATCGTAGAGCGCGCGTTCCTGCTTGGTTAGTGCGGTGCGGCCTCGCAGGAGCTTGCGTAGGGAGGCGACGCTCCAATAGTCGAAGATGGTGGTTCGCCCGTCCTGTCCGCTGAAGCCTTCCGCCTCGCGGGCGGGTTCGCCTATTTCCTGCCCGGCATAGAGCATGAGTGCGCCGTCGTCCAACCCGGCACTAACTAACCAGGCGGGCAGGGCGTTCTCGGCTTTTCCGGCGAAGAAGGGGGAGGCGATGCGTTGCTCGTCGTGGTTTTCAAGGAAGTGGAGCAGGTGGTGCTGAAGGGCGTCCGTCTGCTGCCAACAGGTGGTGATTTCCGTAGCGGGACTTTCCCGGCGCACGCAGCGACGCAGGGTGTCGTAGAGCCCCACTTTATCGTAGAGATAATCAAAACCGCCATGCCGGACGTAGCTGCTGTAAGCCCCGGGGTTATAGACTTCGGCGATGAAGATAAGGCGGGGGAATTCTTGCTTCAGCCGGCCTATGGCGTAGTGCCAGAACTCGACGGGGACCATCTCGGCCATGTCGCAGCGAAAGCCGTCTATCCCCTTTTTAGCCCAGAAGCGGAGGATGTCCGCCATCTTCAGCCACGTCGAAGGGGTGGGGGAGAAGTGGCAGCTGCGGCCGTTCAGGTAGTCCACGCCATAGTTCAGCTTCACCGTCTCGTACCAGTCCGTAGCGCTCGGCCGGGCGGAGAACACGTCGTTGCCTGACACTTTGGCAGGTCTCTCTACGTACGTGTCGCTACTGCCGGGCAGGCCAGTCGTATGGAGCTGCTCGCCGGGGATATAGTAGAAGTTGTTCTGCGGGTTGAAGGCTTGGGCGGTATCGTCGTCTTGGCCTAAATCACGAACGTCCCGGGGACGTGCATCGCCGTGGTATTGACGGGCTACGTGGTTAGGCACGAAGTCCAGGATAACCTTTAGCCCCGCGGTGTGCGTGCGCTTTACGAGGGCTTCAAACTCCTTCATCCGCGAGGGTACGTCCTCGGCCAGGTCGGGGTCTATGTCGTAATAGTCTTTAATGGCGTAGGGTGAGCCTGCCTGCCCTTTCACCACGTCGGGGTTGTCCGCCCGAATACCGGGATACTGCGTCTTGGTGGCGTGAGCCAGGAGCCCGGTGTACCAGATGTGGGTGAAGCCCATCCGGCGGATGCGACGCAGACGAGCGGGGGTGAAGTCGTTCATCTTGCCGCAGCCGTTTTGGGCAAGCGTCCCGCCGGGTATATTCGCCGTACAGGTATTCCCGTAGAGGCGGGGCAGGACTTGGTAGATAGCCGCTCGCTCCCTGCCTGCCGAGGTTTTGGGCGTAGGGTCTTTGGGCTGCTTCATTCCTCCAGCCCCGCTACCTCTACGTTTACGCCTTCCGCCCGCGCTATCTTGACTATCATGCCTTGCAGGGCTTTCCCGGGGCCGCATTCCGTGAAGCGGGTGCATCCGGCTTGGAGCATGGCTTTTACCTCTGCCGTCCAGCGTACGGGGCTGGTCAGCTGGCTGATGAGGTTTTGCTTGATTTCTTCCGGAGCGGTGTGCGCCTTGCCGTCCACGTTTTGGAATACGGGGCAGACGGGCGTGTGGAAGGTCGTTCGGTTGATAGCGGCTTCCAGCTTGTCCTTGGCGGGCTGCATGAGCGGGCTGTGGAAAGCTCCCCCTACGGGCAATATGAGTGCGCGTTTCGCTCCGGCCTCCTTCAGCAGGGCGCAGGCTTTCTCTACGGCAGGGGTATGACCGCTGATGACGAGCTGGCCGGGGCAGTTGTAGTTGGCCGGTACGACGAAGCAATCGGGGGTAGAAGCCGCTTGGCAGGCCTGCTCTACGACGTCATCGGGCAGGGCAATGATAGCCGCCATCCCTCCCGGCGTTTGCTCACAGGCTTCTTGCATGGCTCGGGCACGCGCACTGACCAGGCGCAGACCATCTTCAAAGTCTAAGGCTCCGGCGGCTACCAAAGCGCTGAACTCGCCCAAGGAATGCCCGCCTACCACGTCCGGGCGGAAGGCATCACCCTGGCATTTGGCCTTCACCACGCTGTGGAGGAATACGGCAGGCTGCGTCACGCGCGTTTGTTTCAGCTCCTCGTCCGAGCCGTCGAACATGACGTCGGTGATGCGGAAGCCAAGGATGTCGTTAGCCTTTTCAAAGAGGTCTTTGGCTGCCGGGTGCTTCTCGTACAGGTCTTTGCCCATACCTACAAATTGTGCTCCTTGTCCCGGAAATACGTATGCGTTCATAGTGTGCTTATTATTATATATTGTGTGTGTTTGGCTAAGTACGGCTCACGCCTCCTTTCGGCGCAGTATCTTTTCTATGTATATGCGCAGGATGTTTATGGCGCGTGTGTTCTCGCCGCCTTGGGGGATGATGATGTCGGCAAACTCCTTCGTCGGCTCGATAAATTCGTTGTGCATGGGCTTCAGGATACGGCGATAACGGTTCATCACGACGCGTGCCGTGCGCCCCCGTTCTATGACGTCGCGCTCAATGACCCGGATAAGGCGCTCGTCGGGGTCGGCATCGACAAAGACGCGCAGGTCCATCTGCTCCCGCAACTCGCGCCGATACAGCGCCATGATGCCCTCGAGGATAACCACGCGCGAGGCTTCTATGTGTACGGTCTCGTCCGAGCGGTCGCACGTCAGAAAGCTATACACCGGCTCCTCAATGGCCTGCCCCTGCTTCAACAGGCGGACGTGCTGCTCCAGCAAATCCCAGTCGAAGGCGTCGGGGTGGTCATAGTTCATCTTGCGCAATTCCTCCAGCGGTACGCCTCGGGGTGCCCGCTTGTAATAGGCATCCTGAGAGAGAACGGAGACTTGCCCCGCCGGCATCTGCTCCATGATTTTTCGCACGACGGTGGTCTTTCCGGAGCCTGTACCGCCCGCGATACCTATGATTATCATCGCCTCAATGCTTCCCAAAAGTTTGCACCGGCGAAGATACGAAGAACTTGCCATAACGCGGCGGCGCGTGCTTCCCTATTTGCTATTTGCCGCGTTGGGGGCTTTCACCTTCCAAGATGGGAATAGCTGGCTTAAAATGTTAGTTCGCTATTTCCTATTTGCCGCGTTGGGGGGGGGCTTTTTCCGAGCGACGTCCGTTCCGTTCAGCGTTTATTAGGCTGTTTTTTTTACTTCACACCCCTCTCGCCGCAAGCCACAGCGCCGGAAAGACGTAGAAGCCTCGGCGCGGTAAAGATACAGCAAACATCGGCGCGGTAAGTACATAGCAAGCCGACAGCACAGAGTAAGATACGAGACAGCAAGCCTCAGTGCGGTAAGCCGATAGACGAAAAATGGCAAGCTGTCTCGCGACAACCTGCCATCACTAACCTTAAATCTAATACCATGAAAAACGCTGCAAAGATAACGCTTTTCCCCCTTCCGCGTACCCTTTTACCCCAACTTTTTTCCAAAATATTTCTTCGGCAGGCTTCGGCAGGCCCCCAACTCGCTTTGTACCCACCTCTGCTACGCTTTTTTGCACCCCCCGTGTTACCGGCGCTCCCCCGCCCAATCTGCAATCGTCTTTTTCTATCGGACGAACGTTATGGGAGAGTGTTTCCGTTCGGAACGGAGTTTCCGCGGAGGGAGCGGAGGGAATAATAGCTTTGTTGCTATTATTTTGGTCTGTCATTTGGCGATTAATAGCAATATGGCTATCTTCGCACCAAATTCACAAACAAAGATGTGATTATGCATGAAGTATTCAGAACTACATAGGAGATTCCTGCGAGCCGGTTATGAATTCGACCATGCAGAGGGGAGCCATTACTTCTACATTAAAGAGGGTAAGTTGACTGAGCCTATTCCTTTTCATGGCTCTCACGAGATAGGAAAAGGGTTAGCCAATAAACTTATCAGAAAATACGACGTATAATACGGAGCAAAGTTAAGGAGGCAGAGATTATGGATATAAAGAAAATTATAATGGTGATAGAGAAGTCTGACGACTTCTTCGACGCATATGCTGACAACTGCGATGGGATTTATGCAGGCGGTAAGGATATCCCTGAAGTGAAAGCAAACACTTTGGAGGCTATAGATGGACTGAAGAAAAATCTTCCCGAAGAGCGTTGGCCGGAACAGCTGAAGGGAGATTATGTAATAGAATGGAAACTTGACGTGCCCAGCTTCCTTGAGTATTATTCTAACTTCATGTCCTTAGCAGGCATGGAAAGGGCAACAGGAATCAATCAGAAGCAACTCTCGAATTATTTGAATCATCGTGCAGTTCCTCGTCGTCAACAAGCTGAACGAATCATGAACGGCATACACAAGTTTGCTTCCGAGCTGATGAGTATAACGTTATAGCAATAAGGTCATCCTACAAATAATGTGCTGCCCGCACCGTTGATTTTGAGTATGGCGTGAGGGGGGATGAACCCACCGCCTCCGGATTGTGAATTCGTCCCGTGCATAAAAGAAATAGCCCGGCACGTTTCATCCCTTGAAGGTTGGAAATCAGAGAGAACGGAGTTTTCCGCTCAGCTTCCCGCTACGCCGCAAAGCGTTAAAAAGAGGGAAAAGGATTTGTATGTAGCGCCGGAATGCGTACCTTTGCCCCGGCTTTAAGCTAAGCAGACCGGCCTTTTAGCAGGTCATTCCGGGGCAGACTTGGATTTGACAGCGGGACGGAATGGTAGGCAAGCATGCAGTGAGCCCGGGAGTGGTCACTTAAATCACGGCTTCCAACAATTTAACTGGCGAAAACAACTTTGCTCTCGCTGCGTGACCGAAGAAGAGTAAGTCATGCTCAATCCTCCCGACACGTGGGAGGACGAGACGTCACCCCGAAGCTCTTGTTCCGAAGCTCGCGGACACGGTGGCGCAGGTAAATCGGGAATAGTTCGTAGCGGCCTCGCACTGCGGATGAAATCTTAGAGGATAAGGTAGCGGCTTAGTAGCTCCGTTCTTACCCCTACCCGAAAAGCTAAACAGAGCTAAGCATGTAGAAACCCTATGGTTTCCCCGTTTGGACGAGGGTTCAATCCCCTCCTGCTCCACTGGGTTGAAAATGTTGCCCGCTTTTACGGGGTTGATATTTTCAACCCGTGATATACTATAAGTATAGTACCGGGCATTCTTTTCAACCACAAGATTATCATCCCGGTCTTTTTTTTGCTTACCTTTGCGGTTGATATTTCTAAGGGATAATAAACTATGGGTATAGCAACAGCTTCAAAACTTAACCGACTCCTTTCCGAGCGTCTTCCCGGCGGCCTTCTGTTTGCGGGATGGCTTCGTAAATCGGGCTATTCCTCCCAGCTATTAAAAAGATACAGAGATTCCGGCTGGCTGGAGAAGCTTGCGCGGGGGGTGATGTACCGGAGCAATGACAATCTTTCGGCAATGGCGGCAATATACAGTTATACATACCAGACGGGAAATCCGGCAAGAGTGGCGGCTCATTCGGCTCTTGAACTTCTCGGTTTCAATCATTATGTGCCGATGGGGAAACCCCGGCTTATGGTGGCATTCCAAACCGGAAGCGCGGGCGAATGGGTAAAAAGCGACAAATTTGATATGACTATAGTTCCGTTTCATACCGGAGTATTCAAGAATCCGGCTACCCAACGTATAGCCCGGAACGGATATCCCCTTATTATCTCGTCGCCTGAACAGGCCTTTTTAGAGTGTCTTTACCTCGTGCCCGACCATTATAACTATATGGACTTGTATTATATAATGGAGCAGTTGACGGCCCTTGACCCGGAGCGGGTACAGGCTGCGCTTGAAAATACATCGAGTCAGCGCGTAAAGCGGATGTTTCTCTATATGGCCGAGAAAGCCGGACATTATTGGTTCGATAGGTTAGAGAAAGAGAAGCTCGGTTTGAGCGATTCCAAGATTCAGCTTATAGAGAATGGCGTGTATATCTCAAAATACCGCATAACCGTCCCCAAAGAATTAAATGATTATGAATGACATATACCGTCGGCAGGTCGCGCTGCTTATCCGCGTGATGCCACTTGTTTTCAAGATAAAGGACTTTGCCGTTCATGGAGGAACCGCAATAAATCTTTTCCACAGAAACCTTCCGAGGTATTCCGTTGACATTGATGTGACATATTTCCCCCTTCAAGACCGCCTAACGAGCCTCAAAACAATAAACGACCATCTTGCCAACCTGAAGTCGGCGATAGAAAAGGCCGTGCCCGGCATCCACGTCGTTCACAAACCGGATATTTTGAAATTACAGTGCACTAAAGAAGGAACGACAATAAAGATAGAGGTAAACGGCATCAAGAGGGGAGCAATCGGCGACGTTGAGAAAATTCAATTGTGCGACAAAGCAAAAGAAGAATTTGGGATGAGTTGCTATGCTAATATAGTGTCATGGAGTCAGCTTTATGGAGGGAAGATTGTTGCAGCGCTCAGCCGTCAGCATCCCCGAGACCTATTCGATTGCAGAGGTATAACATCCGGCGATTTCGAAGCTGTGAAGAATGGCTTTATGCTCTGTCTTATGGGAAGCGACAAGCCTATCATTGAATGCTTGAATCCCAATCCGATTGATCAACGCTATGCTCTCGACAACCAGTTTGAGGGAATGACCGACGAGCCATTCAGCTATACGGATTACGAGAAAGCCAGATTGAAACTGATTGAAGTAGTAAATCAAGGGTTGACAGAAAATGATAGAAGCTTTCTGATTTCATTTGAGAAAGGAAATCCTGACTGGGGGAAATGCTGTGCGGGGGATTTGAGCAAATATCCTTCGGTGAGATGGAAGCTCCAGAACATTGCAAACCTCAAATCAATGAATCCAGCCAAACATAAGAAAGGCGTCGACAAGCTCATTTCCTATTTCGAAAAGTTGCCGGAATAATGTTAGAATAATGATAGAAGGCGGATTTTAGGATTTTAGAAGTCTGCCATATAGTTGCTCAAATCGAATCTACGGACTTAACGGCGGAGCCCTTAAAATACGGCGGAGAAAGTAAGCATGCCGCCACCGGGCGTTGCTGTGGGCATGAGGGAGAGCTTAACGTCCCTTTTTAACGGGCGGGTAAAGAGCAAGCCGCTACCTACGCCGATAGCTGCGCCGGCAAGTACGTCCCACACGTCGTGCTTCTTACACTGTACCCGGCCAAAGGCTACGTAGCCCGAGACAGCATAGGCAGGCAGACCCCACCCCCAACCGTAGCGCCGCGTGATGTAGGTTGCTGCGCTGAAGGCTACTACCGTGTGGGTAGAGGGGAAGGCGTGGTGACCGCTTCCGTCCGGACGGTCTTTTTTGATACAGGCTTCGAGCAGATAGTTGGCCGCCAAAGCGCTACCTTCGGCCAGGGCGAATTGCCCCAAGCCTTTGTAATCCTTCAAGCAAAGCGCCGCCGTGGCACCTGCTGCGGCCGGGAGGAGACAGAGTACGTCCGTAGATTTCCGTACACGCTCCCGAGGCTGAGCCGCGCCGCTCAGAACGGAAAAGACGAGGAACAAGAGGACAGCAAGGCGCGGCATAGTCAGCGGTTGATAGCAGCACAGGCCTGCCGCACAAGAGCTACCGTCGTAGTGTCCGAATCGAATACGGAGTACCACCCTTGCGGCTCGTGAGGGGGGTCACATAAGAAGTCGTCGCCCGCCTGCCATTTTTTATCCCGGGGACGCCCCATGCCGCCCCAACCCCAGAAGTTGCAACCGGCTATGGGCCCGCCGTTGGCCCTGCTTTCCGCTACTTTGGTGAATACGAAGCCGTAAAAGCAATCGCGGCAGTAAGTGCCGGCAAGGGGCGTGTAGAGATTATGGTCGCGGGAATAGCCGAACTCTTCTATCACCATCGGCTTGTTGATGGCCTCGGCTATGCGGCTGTTCGTCTCCAGATATTCCGTAGCTTTCACATAGACGTTGGGCAACGACTCGCGCAAACGGTCGCGGGAAGCCCAGCCCCAGTTGATAGGCCACACGTGGACGGTGAGGTAGTCTATGTTCGGGTCGGCATGCATCTGTTCGCAGGTCGTCACGTCCCACTCACACCCCACGGTGCCTTCGCTGCCGGTAGAGACGAGGTGGTTCGGGTCAAGGCTTTTAATCAGCCGTGCCGTGCGTGCCGACCATTCCAGCATAGGCGCAAACATTTGCTTACCGAAGGGGCGCGGCTCGTTGCAGAGTTGCCAGGCCATAATGGCAGGTTCGTCCTTGTAATAGCGATGGGTATAGCGGTTCTTCCGCGAGACGATGCTACGAACAAAGTCCTCGTACATACGGACAGCCGCCGTGTCAGCGTAGAACTGTGAGGCGTAGCGGCAGTAAGCATCGTAGCCGTTGCCCGAGGCGTCAGGCGAATCTTCGTGCCCGGCGTTCTTGAGGTAAAAGCCGTAGCCTCCGCTCCAATCCCAGGAGTTCGTTAGGTAGAACACACCTACCATGTCGCGGCGCTCCAGCTCTCGTAGGAGGTAGTCCAAGCCGTCCAATAGTGTGTCGTTCAGTACGCCGGGCGCGGGTTGCAGCACGGGGCTGACGGAGGTAACGTTTCGGCTGCCCTCGTCGGCACCTACGAGGATGCGCAGGTTGTTTACCCCGAGGCTTTTCAGGTTGTCGAGTTCCTTCTTCAGCCTTTTGCGGTCGCCGCCTTGACCTTTTGACGCCAAGATGGGGGCGTACCAGAAATTGGTGCCGATAAAATGGTAAGGCTTCCCGTTGCGGACGAACTGCGTGCCGTTGGTGCGAACAAAGCGCTGGGCTTTGGCGCAGGGCATCAGGGCAACGAGTAGCGCCAGTAAGGCAATGATTTTCTTCATGTCCGTTGCTTATGCGTTATCGCCGAAGAGGTTCAGCTTCCCCCTTCGGGCTTCTTCCAAAGACGTTACGCCCCTTTGTTGCGCGGCATGTTTTTCGCGCAGCCGTTGCTGTTCGGCGTAATTCTCGGCTATGGTGGCGTCGCACGTGGCGGGGTTCATCAGCCGCGAGGCAACCAGCACCATCTGCGAGGCATCTTTCACCCAAAAGACGGGGCCGTCGTACTCGGGAGCTATTTTCAGCGCCGTATGCAGGCGGCTCGTCGTCGCACCGCCCAGGAGCACGGGTATGCGAAGGCCGGCCTGTTTCATCGCAGCCACGGTGTGGACCATCTCGTCCAGGCTGGGTGTGATGAGGCCGCTTAGTCCGACGAGGTCAACGTCCCCCTCCTTGGCTTTATCTACGATTTGCTCTTCCGGAACCATGACGCCGAGGTCCTCCACCGCAAAGTTGTTGCACGCCAAGACTACGCCGACGATGTTCTTCCCTATGTCGTGAACGTCGCCCTTTACCGTGGCCATCACGACGTGCCCGGCGCTTGTGCCTTCCGCCTTTCCGGCCTCCAGCGCGGGGCGCAGAATTTCCACTGCCGCCTTCATCGTGCGCGCCGTCTTCACCACCTGGGGCAGAAACATCTTTCCCTCGCCAAACAACTCGCCGACGCGGTTCATCCCGGCCATTAGCGGGCCTTCGATAATGTCCACTACGCGAGGATAGGTCTTGAGCGCTTCCGCCAAGTCCGCTTCCAGGTAGGCGGGGGTGCCTTTTTGCAAGGCGTAGGCCAAACGTTCGTCGAGCGGCAAGGTGCGCCACGCCTCTTGCCTCGGCTCTGTGCTTTCCTTCGTGCCGGCCTTTTCTGCCGCTATGCGTTGCGCCGCCTCGATGAGTTCGTCGGAGGCTTTCCGGCGGTTCAGTACGACGTCCTCAAGCAGCCGCAGCAAGTCAGCCGGTATCTCGTCGTATTGCACCGTGGCGGCCGGGTTCACGATACCCATGTCCAAGCCGTTGCGAATGGCGTGGTACAGGAAGACGGCGTGCATGGCCTCCCGAATATAGTTGTTGCCACGGAAGGAAAAAGAGAGATTGCTGACGCCACCGCTTACGTGCACCAGCGGAAGGTGCTCCCGTATCCACCGCGTAGCGCGGATGAAGTCCACGGCATAGGCGTCGTGCTCCTCCATGCCCGTGCAGATAGACAGCACGTTGGGGTCGAAAATGATGTCGTGGGCGGGAAACCCGATTCCGGTAAGCAGGCGGTAGGCGCGACGGCATATTTCTATCTTCCGCTCGTAGGTAGTGGCCTGCCCCTGTTCGTCGAACGCCATCACGACTACTGCGGCGCCGAGCGCTCGGATTTCCTCCGCACGTTCCAGAAAGACGCTCTCGCCTTCCTTCAAGGAAATGCTGTTTACGACGCACTTGCCCTGCACGCACTTCAGCGCGGCGCGAATGACGTCCCACTTGGAGGAGTCTATCATGAACGGGACGCGCGCCACCTCCGGCTCCGAGGCCAGCAGGTTCAGGAAGTGCACCATCTCGGCCTTCGTGTCGAGCAACCCGTCGTCCATGTTGATGTCTATCACCTGCGCGCCGTCCTCCACCTGCTTGCGGGCTATGGCTACGGCCGCGTCGTAATCTTTTTCCCGTATAAGTCGGAGGAATTTTCTCGAACCTGCCACGTTGCACCGCTCACCTATGTTCGAGAAGGTGGGACGATGCCGGTCATTCTCGGGCTGAAAGACGCTGCCCACGGCCTTCACGTCGAGTCCGGAGAGCAGCAACTCCCGGCTTTCCGGCGCGGGGCGGTGGATGGGCTTGTAGCCGTCGGCCGTGCGTATGAGGTCGGGGTACAGGGCTATGAACTCGTCGGTCGTACCGCAGCAGCCGCCGATGATATTCACCAACTCCTCGTCCACATATTCCCGCATCTCGGCCGCCATGTGCTCCGGCGTCTCGTCATACTGCCCCATGGCGTTGGGCAGTCCCGCGTTGGGGTGAGCAGATATATAATAAGGTGCTTTGGCGGCGAGCTGGCGGAGGAAGGGCTTCAGGTCGGAAGCGCCAAAAGAGCAGTTCAGCCCGACGGAAAAGATGTCGGCGCTACTTACGGAGGCTAAGAAGGCGTCCAGCGTCTGTCCGGAGAGCGTGCGCCCGCCTTTGTCGGCCACGGTGACGCTCAGCATCAGCGGCACATCGCACTTCGTTGCCGCCATGGCGTGCCGCGCGGCGTATATGGCGGCTTTGGCGTTCAGCGTGTCGAAGATGGTCTCCACCAGCAGGGCGTCGACGCCTCCTTCAAGCAAGGCCGTCATTTGTTCCTCGTAGGCGGCGGCCAGCTCGTCGAACGTCAGGGCGCGCCGTGCCGGGTCTTCCACGTCGGGGCTTAGGCTGCACGTCTTGTTCGTCGGCCCCACGGAGCCGGCTACGAAGCGTGGCTGCTCGGGCGTCTGACGTGTGAAGGCGTCGGCCGCCTCTCGTGCCAAGCGCGCCGCAGCAAGGTTCACCTCGCGCACCAGCTCCGCGCAATGGTAGTCAGATAGCGAGATGCGCTGGGCGTTGAACGTGTTCGTCGTCACGATGTCAGCCCCCGCAGCGAGGTAGCGACGGTGAATGCCGGCGATGTCCTCGGGCCGCGTCAGGCAGAGCAGCTCATTGTTGCCCCGTTGCTGCCCGGGAAGGTCGCGAAAGCGCGTCCCGCGGAAGTCTTCTTCCGTCAGGCCGAGCGACTGTATCATCGTCCCCATGGCGCCGTCCAGAATGAGGACGCGCTTGCGTATGATGTCTCTGAGTGATTTGCCCATGCTTCCCCTTTGTCCTGTGGCGCGACGCAGAAGGTCAGTAGCGGTGGCCTTTCGTCACGCGCTCCATCTCGCGCCGTCCTTCCTTTTCCTTTAGCGTTTGCCGCTTGTCATACTCTTTCTTTCCACGGCAAAGGCCTATCTCCAGCTTGGCATAGCCGGCGTCGTTCACGTAGAGGCGCAATGGCACGATGGTCAGGCCGGGCGACTTCGTGTCGTGCTGCAAGGAGCGAATTTCCCGCTTGTTCAGCAGCAGCTTGCGGTCGCGCAACGGCGCGTGGCGGTTGTACGAGCCGCGCGCATACTCCGCCACGTACATATTCTTCACCCACGCCTCGCCGTCGTTGATGTAGCAGAAACTGTCGGCCAGCCCCGCCTTGCCGGCACGGATGCTCTTAATCTCCGTTCCCGTCAGCACGAGGCCGGCGCTGAAGCGGTCCAGCACGAAGTAGTCGTGCTCCGCGCGACGGTTCTTTATGTTCACCCGCGCAGGCGGGTCGGTCTTCTTCTTTCCCATGTTTGTCTTCGGGTTCAAGCGTCGGGGCGCAGCGCACCCACAGCATTAACTGACAGTGGCGAAGTCCGCCAAATGCCCGGCCACGTACTCGGCCAGAGCTTGGGCATAGGCCTCCTCGTGCTCCACGAACTCGTCGTCCAGGGCGTCAAACGCCGGCATTTGCTCGTAGAGCGCCATAAACTCAGCGTCCGTACAGTCGCGCTCCAGCGCTTCGCTGTGCTTCGCGTAGAGCTTTCGCGCGGCATATACTTGCTTGGAAAGCTCCACCAGCCCCCACGTCTTCAGCAGCTTCGCAAACGGGTTGTGGAAGAGGAAGGCGCCGTAGCCGTTGTGCAGGAGCTGGACGTATCCGCCTTGCATTACCTCGTCGCGCAGCATGGCGTAGGCCCACAGCGTCGTTTGCGAGGCCGTCAGCTCCGCCATCGTCTCCGCCGTCAGTTCGCCGCCTACGGCTTGCTGTATAGCAGAAAGTATGGTGTCCAGGTAAGCCTGCGCTCCCTGCGCTTCCGCGCGGCGCAAGGTTTCGGCTGAGATGTTTACTTCCGTCATATCCCCTTTTATTACAGGGCGAAGGTAGCGCAAAGCCGCCGAACGCCCAAGACTTACGCCCGCAAGATGCCCGGTTAGCCCGTTGCCGCGAAATAGTCGCCCTCTGCCGCGAAATAGCCACCGCTTATTTTTTTGTAGGTAGTACCTGAAGAGGATTTAGGTAGTACCTGAAAAGGATTTAGGTAGTACC
>CAZXJS010000037.1:0-618 GCA_964641085.1 uncultured Prevotellamassilia sp.
CATAAGAAGACAAACATAAATCATAGGAAGAAGCCGCCCTGCCGTAGAGCGGCTTTTTCTATATGAATAAGTGTAGTTGTGACGCAAGCGCGGAAGCCTTCGACCGCCTGCCCGCCAAGGCGAGCAGCGCACGAAGGAGCAGACAAAGAAACTCTACGACGCTATGCTCGCGGGAGACTTTAATGACGTAACTTTGCAGCTGATACAAGATTTCCTGGAGCATGTCACACCGAACAACCCCTACGGACGACCTCTCTCAAGAAGACTTCCTGCGCGAGTACAACGCTCGGTGCGAAGCGGAGAACCGGCGAACGGCGTCGATGCACTTTTCACACGAATATCTGAAAGCGCAGTCGGACTGGCTGGAAAAAGCGTGGCGGAGAGACGAAGCGCTGTCAAAGCAAAGAAAGAAGCGTTCCTCGAAGCCCGGGCAAAAGCCGCAGGGCGATGGCACACCGACGTAAGGGCTATTTCCTGTTATGAGGGGGGGAATGCACTAATTTGGCTTTGCCCAACGTAGGCGGCGCCTCGGGAAAAGGTAAGAAATCGGTGTTTCCCCTCTCTTTTCACTCGGCTTGCACTACATTTGGCTTCGCCCAACGTAGGCGGCGTCTTGGA
>CAZXJS010000037.1:718-13062 GCA_964641085.1 uncultured Prevotellamassilia sp.
AAAGGAAAGAAAACGAGGTTTCCTTTCACTTTTCACTCGGCTTGCACTACATTTGGCTTCGCCCAACGTAGGCGGCGCCTCGGAAAAGGAAAGAAAACGAGGTTTCCTTTCACTTTTCACTCGGCTTGCACTACATTTGCAGCGTTTTGCCACCTGTGGCCGGGCGCACCGCACGGCTCGTGAAGGGCATACACGAGGAAGCACCAAGATGAGAACACTCTCCCTCTGCGCCGTAGCCGCCCTGCTGCTGGCTCTGACGGCTTGCAACAATGTGAACGCCGTGATGAAGTCGTCGGCTTACTCTTACAAATACGAAGCCGCTAAACAGTACTACACGCAGGGCTACTACAACCGCGCGGCCACCGTGCTGGGCGACGTCGTCACCGTGCTAAAGGGGACGGAAAAGGGCGAAGAGTCGCTCTTTCTGCTGGGCATGGCTTCGCTAAAGGCGCGCAACTACGACGCTGCCTCTACTTACTTCAAGAAATACTACGAGAGCTACCCCCAAGGTATTTATGCTGAAGAAGCTCACTACCAAAGCGGCATGGCGCTCTACCTCTCTACCCCCGAGCCTAAGCTTGACCAAAGCGCTACTTACTCTGCCGTGACCGAGTTTCAGAACTTCATTGAGGCCTACCCTACCAGCCCCCGCCGGCAAGACGCGCAAAACCGCATCTTCGAGTTGCAAGACAAGCTCGTAGAAAAGGAATACCTCAGCGCGAAGCTCTACTACGACCTCGGCTCATACATCGGCAACGGCAACAACGGCAACTACCAGGCCTGCATCGTCACGGCGGAGAACGCCATAAAGGACTTCCCCTACACGAAGCGGCGCGAGGACTTTGCTTTCCTCATCCTGAAGGCTAAGTTTGAATACGCCAAGAAAAGCGTCAGCGCACGCCAAGAAGAGCGCTACGAGAACGCTATCGACGAGTACTACGGCTTCCAAAGCGAATATCCCGAGTCTAAATACCTCAAACAGGCCGAAGCGCTCTACAACGCCGCGCCGAAAGCCTACAAACGGGGAGAAGCAGGCTCCTGACCGCCCCGCCACCAAGCACTCCTGAAACTAAACAGCAAACACAACAAAGCACAACCATACAAGATGGACTACAAGAAAAGCAAAGCACCCACTAACACCGTGACGCATAACCTCATGGACTTCGCCCGCGGGACGGGCAACGTGTACGAGAGCGTGGTCATCATGTCTCGCCGCGCCAACCAAATCTCCGCGCAGATGAAGGAAGACCTCAACAAGAAGCTCAAGGAGTTCGCCTCCGCTACGGACAACTTAGAGGAGACCTTCGAGAACCGTGAGCAGATAGAAATCTCCCGCTACTACGAGAAGCTGCCCAAGGCTACGCTCATGGCGCAGGACGAGTTTCTGCACGACCGGATTTACTATCGCAACCCCGACGCCGAGCGCGACAACCTCACAACGGAGACGCTATGATACAACGCATACAAAGCGTGTACCTCTTCTTGGCCGGTCTCATCCCGGCCTTTTGCGTATTCCTCCCCCTGGCGCATTTCCGCGCCGAGACAGGCAGTTGCCTCATGCGGGGCTACGCCTATACCCCAACGGGGATGGACACGGCCGGTGCCCTCTGTCCCTGGGGCGTACTCGTCTGCGCCGTGCTCTCCGCGGTAGTGGCCTGGTATGCCCTCGGTGCTTACAAGAACCGCCCCCGGCAGATGCGCCTCTGCACGCTCGCCGTGCTCTGCAACCTCGCCTTCTACGTGGCCTACGTGGCGCACGCCGTAGCCTTCTCCTCCGCTACCTCGGCGGCCTTCTCACCCACGCTCTACGCAGCGCTACCCATCCTCGCCATCGTCTGCGCCACCTTGGCGCGCCGCGCAATTAAGCACGACGAGGAGCTCGTCCGCTCCGCCGACAGGCTGCGCTGAACCTTCACTCCAATACGTCAATTCTAACCTCTTCATAACCATGAGCCTAAACAAAGTCATGCTGATAGGCAACGTCGGCAAGGAACCCAACATCCGCTACATCGACAACGGCGTTTGCACAGCCACTTTCCCCCTCGCCACCACCACACGCGGCTACACCCTCGAGAACGGAACGCAAGTGCCCGACCGCACGGAGTGGCACAACATCGTCATGTGGCGTCGCCTTGCCGAGGTCGTGGAGAAATACGTCCACAAAGGCGACAAGCTTTACATTGAGGGCGAGCTCCGCACCCGCTCCTACGACGACCGCAAGGGACAGACGCACCACATCACCGAGATTTGGGCGCGCGAAATGGAGATGCTAACGCCCAAGAACCGCACTGCTCCGAGCACGCCTGCAACGCCCGGAACTACCCCCTCTACGCCCCATGCCGCTCCTACTTCCGGCGAGAAACCGCCCTTCTGACGGCAGCCCGCGCCTACTCTTTTGGCACACGACGGAGACGGAGGCCGAACTGCTGTCTCTGCTCCCGCCGCAGGCTGACTACGGTGTGCAGTCCGCAGCCTTGGGCGCCAGCCGGCGGCGACGCGAAGAGTGGCTCACGGTGCGCGTTCTGCTCCACGAAGCCCTCGGCCCCGACGCTCGCATCGCCTACTTCCCCACGCGACGCCCCTACCTGCTCGAAAGCAGCCTTCACCTTAGCGTGAGCCACACCCATGGCTATGTAGCCATCGCCCTTGCCGACTACCCCCTCGGCATGGACATTGAACTGTGGAGCCCGCGCGCCCTGCGCCTCACGCCGCATTTCCTCTTGCCCGACGAGCGCAACCTCCTGCCCCCCAACCCCGAACGAGAGGCCGTCATGCTATGGAGCGCTAAGGAGACGGCCTATAAATACTTCGACATCCCCGGCCTGTCGCTCACCACGGGCATTGCGCTACGTGCCGCCTCCCCACGGCGGGGGACAGGCGACGTACGGCTCACGGCTACGGCAGTCCCCACGAAGCAGCGCGTCCCCCTTGCCGCCGAATACCTCGAGAAGTTCGTGCTCACCTACACGCTGCCCCCGGCCTGAAAACGCCCCCCGAGCGAGCATCAGCCGCGCCCCTGCCGCTTTCAGCCGGTTACCGAGGCGCTTTTTAGGCTGAAACTATCCCCACTACGGGGCTTTTTTTGTTTTCGCAGACCCTTAAAGCGCATCGCGTGTTAGTGCGTCGACGTAACATTACACCGCACGCGAATACTAATTATGTAAATGTTTTAGCTACATTTCAACCAACAATAAGTCATAGAACATCCCTACCACAAAGGTATAAAAATCCCTGATACCCACCAAGCTATCCCCGTTTTTTTCGCTAAAATAATTACAGCTCGCCTCGGCGCGGTTTTGTCAAGGAAGTGGAAAGCGAAAGGAAAGGGGGGAGGGGAGATGGAAGTACGAAGTTCACCAAGTTCACCAAGTTCACCAAGTTCACCCCCGTCTCTTTTCTCTATTTCACGCCCTACCCCTACCCCGAAAAAAGTCATAGGGTATAATGATTCTATATAATCACCTTTTTCTTCTGCTATATATATAATAGGTGTAGGGAGAAGAGAGGGTTATAGTGGAAACACAAGTAACCCTCTACCCCTTGGCGATACAAGGACATCTGTAAAGAGGGGGTGTATGGTGAAAAGAGTAGGAGGTGAATTTGGTGAATTTGGTGAATTTGGTGATTTTGGTGATTTTCACTTTTTGCCCCCTTTTGACAGGTCGGCTCTGTGGGCTGACAGATGCGGGGTGCTGCGCGATAGGTGCCTTCTGCGGGCTGACAGGTGCCTTCTGCGGCTCGGTAGGTACGACCCGCTGGCGTCAGCGCCGCGAATCAGCTGAAACAGGTCGGGCGGAACAAAAATAATGCGTTTTTAGCTAAAAAACTTGTTTCTGCATTTTGGTTTTTTTTAAACCTCGTCGTATCTTTGCATTGGCTCACGATAGGAGACCCCCCTCCTCCTAAGACGACGTAACACCCTGCACCCCGCGAGGACGGAAGCGCCGCGCACAAGGTTGCTACCCCGTACCCCACGGGGCGAAAGAAGTACGGTAAGGAGTACACACCCTGCTCCTAAACGTAGCATCGCCCTGCGCCGTCGGAGCCGCAAAAAGACGTTCAATCCTTTATCCTTTCATACATCAAATCCTTATTCTCATGAAGAAAGTATTACCCTTTCTTTCATTCCTCCTGCTCTTTACCGGCGTGGCAAAGGCAGACGAGGTAGTCATAACCTCGGTCTCGCAGATTGTTGAAGGCCACAGGTACACCATACAAGCCTGCGACACCGCCCGAGGAGCGCTGTACTACAACGAAGCCGTGAGCGGCTATCTCTGCTCCACGGGGAAATACGGCGTAGCCTACGACCCTACTTCTCCGGCTCAGCAATGGACGTTCACTCCCAAAAGGTCGTCGTTCACTAAAGTTCCTGAAGAAGGGAAATACTACATTAAAAACGTAGCAGCCGACAAGTATATCTATGGTTGTGAACCAAATTGGGAGCTCATTGCTGACGACGCTACGTTCTTCTACAAGGTGGAAGAAGGCACGAACGGAGGTTTCATTTTAAAGTCCGCCTCTGTCCAAGCTTTTAACAAGGAATTTGGCTTAAACCTTATCAACATTGACAACGATACCGATTACGGAACAAGTCTAAAGAATAACACCCAAGACGCCGGAAACAACTTCATCATTACCGACCTGGACGCCGAGACGGTAGAGGTGACCTATACCGTTAAGTTCAACGGGGAAGCAGTGGGCACGGCCACAGCAACACAGGGTGTCGGTGCTGCCCCCGCCGTTCCCGCCTCCTTGGCAAAATCTTTTGTCAACTACACGTACGACGTAGATACACTTACCGCAACCACCACGGCCGTAACCGCCGAAGCAACGTGGGACGGCCCCTTTGACATCAGCACCGACTACGCCGGCGCCAAGTGGTACAATATCTACGTAAAAGACTCAACCAAATACCTGACCTATTACCCGGACCTATCCCCCAACGTGGTAGTAATCCCGTTGGCAAACAGCGGTACGAACGCCTTACAGCAGTGGGCTTTCACGGGCAACCCCTACTCAGGTTTCAAGCTTATCAACTCCTCCGCCGGAGCCACCCTCTTCGCTGCCTCGGGCAATCCCGAAGACGACGAATACGAAGGAGCCGATACGTACCTCAACATTACCGACGACGCCACGACCTATACGAAGAAGCTGTGGACAGTAGAGCGTAGCACACAGCTGACCGACGGCTTCTACCTTCGCAACGAAGACGGCTATGCCCTGAACCAGAACACGTCGTACTACGTGAGCTATTGGACGGAGGGCGCCGACCTTAGCTCCACCTTCGTTGTCCGCGAAGCACCCACCACGGCGGTTTACGACATGCTCCGGACTGCCTATGACAAGGGCGTAGGCATCCAAGCAACAGGATACGCGGACGCCACATGGGGTAAGTTTGCCGCCACCTCGTCCAGCGGGCTAACCACGGCAGAAGCCGGCAACGCGCTCGACGCCGCAATCGCCGAGGCCGCCACGTACCTGACCGACGAATACAAGGCCGCCCACAACACCCCGGCAGACCAAGCCGCCATCGACGCTCAAACCGCAGCGTTGATTGTAGCTACGGGTAACCTGGATCTTTATATCCCGACCGCACCGTCGGCTACGTCTCCGGGCATGTACTTCCGCCTCCGCAGCGCCAACTTGGAGAACGGCTACCTCACCTGCCCCGCCGTAGGCAGCACGACGCCCACCGTCACCGTTACCACGACGCCGGGCGACGAGACGATATGGTGCTGGGCTTACGGCACAAACGCTCAAACCCATGGAACAACCGGCTGCTTCCTGCTCTCCTACTACGGCGGTATGTACTTGCGGTTCGGAAACAGCTCAACTACAGTAAGCAGCCTGACAGACGCTTCGCTGGGAACTGAACCCTATTCGTATAGCACAGGTCAAAGCTTCAAATTGTTTTCATACGGCTGGGTTCCCGGCACATATTCCATCTACAATAACGGTAAATACTTGTATAGCGGAACGACGGACGGCAACACCCCGCAGTACGCACCGGATCTTGATCAAACTAAGGGCTTCGCCTGGTATATCGAACCGGTTACGACGCTTGACGTCCCGCTGAACGCAGCCGGTGGCGCATCATACGCCACGCTCTTCCTACCCGTCCCCGCAACGGTGGATGTGCAAGCTTGCAACGCCCGGCTGAATGAGGACAAAACCAAGCTCATTCTGACGGATATAACCGACATCCCCGCCCGCACGCCGGTAGTGCTCTATAGCAGCAACGGCGCCGAGAAAGCTACGGTAACCCTCCTGACCGACAACCCCACGGAGACGTACACCGGCGACCTGACGGGTACGAGCGTCCCCTTGACATGGAACACAAATAACTACGCCCTGGGCGCAGAGTCTGCTGTGCCGGGCTTCTACCACTGGAGCGGCACGCAGCTGAACCCGAACCGCGCGTACCTTGACGCTTCCAAGCTGAGCAGCTCTGTGCGCGGTCTGGCCTTCACCCTTGGCAACGAGACAACGGGCATCCAAACTCCCCTGACGTCCGCTACGACCGGCGGCAAAGTTTACGACCTGCAAGGACGCCGCGTCCTGAACGCACAGAAGGGCCTCTACATCGTAGGCGGCAAGAAGGTGCTTGTGAAGTAATTATCTTTGTGACATTATTTCTATTGTAGTTATATTTGCTTGGTTGAAGGCGGAGCGCGTCTGCCTCAATAAAACGGTAAGACGCCTCTGCCAACAACTTTCCGGCAGTAAGAAAATCCTTTATCCTTTCATACATCAAATCCTTTTCGTCATGAAGAAAGTTTTCCCCTTTCTTTCATTCCTCCAGCGCTTTGCAGCATCGGTAAAGGCTGACCCGGCCGTAAACTCTCCCTGCCTCGCCCGCTCATAAGGCAAGCAGGCGCACGTGCCAGCTTGCGTGAACCCGCCCCGCCCACCGGCGTGCTGTACGTTTCAACTTAGCCGGTTGCAAGGGGTAGTCACCGCAGCGCGTGCCGGGAAAGACAGTCGCTCTCATCGTTTGACACACGTCGTTTTGGTCAGTCCCCACACCTCTTTCTGCACATTAGGCGCACGCAGACAGCGTTACCGCGCGGCACGCCACGTGTCGTGCCGGTAGCGTCGTTTGTGCTATCTATCCTCCTACACACCTCAGCGCTCCGCGCTTTTCCAACTCAGTTCAAGAGCCCCTCGGCCGGGCGGGGTTATCAGCTTCCGGCCACTCCTAAAGCGTTCCGCAGCCCGCTTGCCGTCTTGGCGAGGGGGCTGCTTTATTGTGGAAGCCCCCTCCCCGCTTACGGCGCGAACGTTCGGGGGGGGGGAGAAAAATGAAACAGCCCTGCGACGTGCGGGGTGCGTTAAGGCGCGTGCCGGCGCCGTGTTTCCGCAGAAATAATTACCTTTGCAGCCGGTTTTTTACAGGATATTCCTCAACAGCATGATTACAGTAAGCAATTTGTCCATACAGTTCGGTAAGCGCGTGCTTTACAAAGACGTCAACATGAAGTTCACGAACGGCAACATCTACGGCATCATCGGCGCGAACGGCGCGGGAAAGTCCACGTTGCTGAAAGCCATCTCCGGCGAGCTGGAACCCACGCGCGGCACGATAGAGACGGGGCCGGGGGAGCGCATGAGCGTCCTTTCGCAGGACCACTTCCGCTACGACGCGGAGCCGGTGCTTCGCACGGTGCTGATGGGTCACAGCACGCTCTGGGGCGTCTGGCAGGAGCGCGACGCACTCTACGCTAAGGCCGACTTCAGCGACGCCGACGGCATACGTGCCGCCGAGCTGGAGGAGAAGTTCGCCGAGCTGGGCGGATATACGGCCGAGGCCGACGCCGCCGCGCTGCTCGAGGGGCTGGGCATCAAAGCGCCGCTCCACGACAAGCTGATGCGCGAGCTTAGCGGCAAGGAGAAGGTGCGCGTCATGCTGGCGCAGGCGCTCTTTGGCGAGCCGGACAACCTGCTGCTGGACGAGCCGACGAACGACCTCGATTTGGAGACCGTAGAATGGCTGGAGGACTACCTCGGCAACTTCGAGCACACGGTGCTCGTCGTCAGCCACGACCGCCACTTCCTCGACCAAGTCTGCACCCACACCGTCGATATAGACTACGGCAAGGCAACGCTCTTTGCCGGCAACTACTCCTTCTGGTACGAGTCGTCCCAGCTGGCGCTTCGCCAGGCGCAGAACCAGCGGCAGAAGGCCGAGGAGAAGCGCCGCGAGCTGGAAGAGTTTATCCGCCGCTTCTCAGCCAACGTGGCCAAGAGCCGACAGACCACCTCGCGCAAGAAGATGCTCGAGAAGCTCACCGTAGAAGAGATTAAGCCCTCCACGCGCCGCTACCCCGGCATCATCTTCCAGATGGACCGCGAGCCGGGAAACCAGGTCTTGGAAGTAAACGACCTGAAAGCCGAGACAGAAGCCGGCGAAGTGCTCTTCAGCAAGCTCACGTTCAACGTAGAGCGGGGCGACAAAATCGTATTCCTCAGCCACGACCCGCGCGCCATGACCGCCCTCTTCGAAATCCTGGAGGGGAACCGCCAAGCTGCGCAGGGAAACTTCAAGTGGGGCGTCACCATCACGACGGCCTACCTCCCCCTGGACAACACGGCCTACTTCAACACGAGCATGCCCATGCTGGACTGGCTGGAGCAGTTCGGAACGGGCAACGAAGTCTATTTCAAAGCCTTCCTGGGCAGGATGCTTTTCAAGGACGAGGAGATACAGAAGCCCGTCAACGTTCTGAGCGGCGGCGAGAAGATGCGCTGCATGATTGCCCGCATGCAACTGAAGAACGCCAACTGCCTCATACTCGACACCCCCACGAACCACCTCGACATGGAGAGCATACAAGCCTTCAACAACAACCTGAAGCAGTTTAAAGGCAACGTGCTCTTCGCCAGCCACGACCACGAATTCATCAACACCGTGGCCAACCGCATCATAGAGCTTACGCCCAACGGCATCATCGACAAACTGATGAACTACGAGGACTATATCCACGACGAACGCATACGCGAGCTGCGCCGGCGGCTCTACGGCGAGGCGTAGTGGCACAGTCTTTGCGTAAAAGCAAGCGACAAAAAGCAATAACCCCATGAAAGAAGAAACGAAAGAGAAGCCGACGGCGCAGGACATCCCCGTGACGGATGCCGCAGCCGAGACAGCGACCGATACAAAGCCCGGCGAGGCGCCCGAGGCCGACGCCGCCGAAGCCCCCACGCCCGAAGCGCAGCTCGAAGCGGCACAGGCCGAGATTGCCCGCCTGAAAGACCAGAACCTGCGGCAAGTGGCCGAGTTCGACAACTACCGGAAACGCACCCTGCGGGAGAAGGCGGACCTCATCCTGAACGGCGGCGAGAAGGTCATCGGCGCGTTGCTCCCCGTCCTGGACGACCTGGAACGCGCCCGGCAGAACCTCGACAAGAGCGCCGACTACGACACGCTGAAGCAAGGCGTAGAACTCATCGCAAAGAAGCTGCGCGACATTTTGGAACGGCAAGGGCTGAAGCCCATAGACGCAGCGGGCAAGGACTTCGACACCGACTATCACGAAGCCATCGCCATGGTGCCCGTAGAAGATGCCTCGAAGAAAGGCAAAGTCATAGACTGTGTTGCAACGGGCTACATGCTCAACGACAAAGTGCTGCGCCACGCCAAAGTGGCCGTAGGACAATAAACACGGCCTCCCGCGACGGGAGCCAACGCTTCAAACGACAATGGAAGAAGACTATTACGCCATACTCGGCATAGAGAAAACAGCCACTGCGGAGGAGATTAAAAAGGCCTACAAGCAAACGGCCATAAAGTACCACCCCGACCGCAACCCGGGCGACAAAGAAGCCGAGGAGAAGTTCAAAAAAGCAGCCGAAGCCTACGACGTGCTGCGCGACCCCGACAAGCGCGCCCGCTACGACCGCTTCGGCAAGGCCGGCGTCGAGGGAATGGGCGGCTTCGGCACGGGCGGCATGGACGCCAGCGAGTTCTTCTCCTCCATCTTCGGCAGCATCTTCGGCGGTGGCGGCTTCGGCGGCTTCGAGGGCTTTGGCGGAGGCGGCAGGCCGCAGCAATACAAAGGCAGCGACCTCCGGCTGAAGGTAAAGCTCACCCTGCCCGAGATTGCCCACGGCGTAAAGAAGAAGTTCCGCGTCCGCCACGACGTCACGTGCACCGCCTGCCACGGCACGGGCGCCGCAACGGGTTTCGCCCCCGAGACGTGCCCCGATTGCCACGGACGAGGCTACGTCGTCCACACCCGACGCAGCATGTTCGGCATGATGCAAACGCAGGACGTCTGCCCGCGCTGCCACGGCGAAGGCACCGTCATCAATCATCCCTGCCCCGAGTGCAAAGGCCAAGGCATCGTAGAAGGCGAAGACATCGTAGAAGTCGACATCCCCGCCGGCGTACAGCAAGGCATGATAGTAAACCTGCGCGGAAAAGGCAACGCCGCAAAGCACAACGGCGTGCCGGGCGACATACAAGTCTATATCGAGGAGGAAGAAGACAAGACCCTCCTTCGCGACGGCCAAGACCTCATCTACAACCTCCTGCTGACCGTTTCGCAAGCCGTGCTGGGCGACAGCGTGGACGTCCCCACCGTGGACGGCACGGCACGCATCAAGATAAAGCCCGGCACGCAACCCGGCACCACCCTGCGCCTACGCGGCAAAGGCCTGCCCGCCGTTCAGGGCTACGGCGCCGGCGTCGGAGACATCATCGTCAACGTCAGCGTCTATATACCCGAGACCCTCTCGCACGAAGAGCGCAAAGCCTTCGAGCTGCTCAAAGACAGCGAACACGCCACGGCGCCCAAGTCCGTCAAGGACAAAATCTTCAGCGCCTTCAAGAATTATTTCCAGTAGGCTTTCCCCGGTACGCGCCGGGGAAGCTTTTTTTTATCCCTTTTCCCCATCATGACGTACGACGAAACCGTCCGTTACCTCTACACCGCGACGCCCCTCTTCCAGCAACGCGGCGCGGGAGCCTACAAGCCGGGCCTCCAGACGACCCTCGCGCTCGACGCCCACCTCGGACACCCCCACACGGCCTACCCCACCCTCCACGTAGCCGGGACAAACGGCAAGGGCTCCGTCTGCCACACGCTGGCCGCCGTCCTGCAAAGCGCGGGCTACAACGTGGGGCTATTCACCTCCCCCCACCTCGTCGATTTCCGCGAACGCATACGCATCAACGGCCAACCCGTACCGCAGGACTACGTCGTGCGCTTCGTTGAGACCCACCGCCCCTTCTTCGAACCGCTACACCCCTCGTTTTTTGAACTCACAACGGCGCTCGCCTTCCGCTATTTTGCCGACGCGGGCGTTGACGTCGCCGTCATAGAGGTCGGACTGGGCGGCAGGCTCGACTGCACGAACATCCTCACGCCCCTGCTCTCCGTCGTGACCAACATAAGCTTGGACCATACCGACTTGCTGGGCGACACCCTCGCCGCCATTGCTGCGGAGAAGGCCGGTATCTTCAAGCCCGGCGTACCTGCCGTCGTGGGCGAGGCACTCCCCGAGACGCGCCCCGTCTTTGAGCAAACCGCACAGCGCACCGGCACGCCGCTAACCTTCGCCCAGGACGTCCCCGAGGTGCTCTCCTCAAGCCTAACGCCCCGCGGCACGCGCCGCTATACGACCCGCTCGTTCGGCACCTTGGAGGGCGAACTGGCCGGCGACTGCCAAGAGAAAAACACCAATACGCTGCTCGCAGCCCTCGGCCTCTTGCGCCGCACCACCCTCGGCGCGCACATCAGCGAGGCCGACGTGCGCCGCGGTTTCGCCCACGTGAGCGAGCTGACCGGCCTTATGGGGCGCTGGCAAACGCTTCGCCGCGCGCCACGCGTCGTATGTGACACGGGTCACAACGTCGGCGGCTGGCAATACCTCGGACGCCAACTCAGCCAGATACCCGCTGATAAGCTACACGTCGTCTTCGGCATGGCGGCGGACAAAGACGTCGACGCCGTGCTGGCACTCCTGCCGCCCCACGCCCATTTCTATTGGACGCAAGCCGGCGTGCGCCGCGCCCTGCCCGCAGCTCAGCTTGCCCAACGCGCCGCAACCCGCGCCTTGCAGGGAACGGCCTATCCCGACGTCGCCACTGCCTACCGCGCCGCCCGCGCCGCCGCCCGGCCGAGCGACACCATTTTCGTCGGGGGTAGCAGCTTCGTCGTCGCCGACCTTCTTGCGCTCCCGGACTTCGCCGACGTGGCCAACTAAATCCGTTCAGATTTTTTTCAGGTACTACCTAAATCCTCTTCAGGTACTACCTAAATCCTTTTCAGGTACTACCTAAATCCTCTTCAGGTACTACCTAAATCCTCTTCAGGTACTACCTAAATCCTTTTCAGGTACTA
>CAZXJS010000038.1:0-12449 GCA_964641085.1 uncultured Prevotellamassilia sp.
CGGACAAGACGAACGAGCAGATGCACCAGCTGACGGCCAACGCCAAGAACACCTGCATGGACGTCCTGGGCAGCGAAGTTCACTCCGTCTGGACTGCCGACGGCCTGCACAACTACTGCAAGGCAACGGATGGTAGCACCATTGGCTATCGCCAATACATGAACGTGCTCGACTCCCTCGTACACTGGGAACACCAGTTGCTCGGCTTCCCGAACCATGGCTTGGAGCCCAACCTGCGCACCATGGCCTATACGAACTACACGTACTACATGTTCCAAGGTAGCTTCGGCGTTAGCTTCCACCACGACCAAGAGAGCCGCGTGCTCAACTGCCGTACGCTCGTCTATAACGACGAGGATGCCATTTGGGGTCTTAGCCACGAGTGGGGACACCAGCACCAGATGGCGCCCTACTTCAACTGGGCCGGCATGTCGGAGGTCACGAACAACATGAACTCCTACTACAACATCATGCACATGGGCTATCCCAACTCACGTGACAAGCAGCGCTTCCTGGACGCCGCCAACAACTACGCCCTGAACCGCGACGCCTTCGCAGGCGGCACCACGGTCAGCACGCAGCGCCGCGAAGCCTACGACAACCGCAGCTACGTAGATTGGGGTAAGGACAACATCCTGCAGAACCTCGTAGCATCCATGGCCGACTCCACCATCTACTCTGTCAACGAAGACTCAACGCGGGCCTTCGCCGCACAGGAAATGCCCGTTGGCGACCAGTGCCTCGTTACCTTCATAAAGATGTACATCTACTTCCGAGATAACGGCTTCCCCAACATAGCTCAGGACTGGTATCAGGCACTTCGCGAAACGGACAACGAGAATGGTTCAACCGTAGAGAAGCAGGACGGCGTAGATAAGTACGAGCTGCTTAACTCAGCCCAGAACAGCAACTCCGCAAAGTGGACGCAGTTCAAAGCCGCTTACCCCAGCTCCGTATGGACTACGGGCGAGCTCGTCAACCCCTCTAAGGGATGGACGTCAAACAGCGTGCCCGCTATTCTGAACTACATCCGTAAGGTCAGCCGCCTGACGGGGTACGACTTGACGCCGTACTACGAAGCCTGGGGCTTCATCCGTCCTATCGCCATGCGCGTCGGCGACTACGGAAACAAGTGGTACCTCATGACGCAGTCCATGCTCGACGAGTTCAAGGCTGACATGAAGGCGCTCAACCTCAAGGAGTGCGACGAGGAAATGGTTAAGACCATGGCAACATGGGCCGAGAAGACCTTCGACCGCCCCACGTTCCCCAACTAATCCTTTTAGTAAACCATACGTAAAGCCCCGGCTCACCAAGGTCGGGGCTTTTTTTGCACCAATACGTTCCGGCCGGACGCAAATCTCCCGCAACCGAGCACAGCGTGGGGCGGTAAGGTCGTAAAGGGGCACGAATTACCCTAAGGTGATAACGATTCATTCGTAAGTCGGACTAAGTTGAAATTAAGTGCCGACTATTTTAAAATAAGTGCCGACTATTTTAAAATAGGTGCCGACTATTTTAAACTACGTCTGACCTGCGAGCTGACAGGTCTGACCTACGAGCTGACAGGTCTGACCTACGAGCTGACAGGACTGACCTGCGAGCTGACAGGTCCGACCTGCGAGCTGACAGGTCTGAGCTACGAGCTGACAGGTCTGACCTGCCGACGAGAAAAGCCGCGCTACGAGGCGTCAGCGCGCCTTTTTGGCGTCGTGCGGTGTGCTTTTCCCGCCGCATGGCGCGTTTTTCCGGGCTTTCTCCTTATCTTTGCCTCTGCAACCTCGGTGTGCCCGCACAGGGCGGCGGGGGAGCACAACATACTTAGCATTTGCTATTTATTCGATAGTTCAGGAAACTTGCCGGTTTAGATTGAACGTCGCAGAAGATAGATGCAGATGCCCACAAATGTGGGCGTTTGGCTCGTCTCTGCGACAGGTTACCGGCAAGTACCTCTGAACTGGACGAATCAAGGCGTCCACTTTTTGGTGCTTGCCGGTTGCTGTCGGATGAAAAAGCTGTGCTATGGCATAACGCATATTTTGTCATGGCTAAAACACTTATTGAAGAGCTGCCACGCCTGGCGTCCGAGGGCAGGCAGCAGGCGCGGCGCCTTCTGGAGCGACTGGGCGGTGGCACGCGCATCGGACTGCAAACTAACGAGCTTGTGCTGCCCTGCAAGGACGTCTCCGGACTGTGGCGCGGCCAGGTGCCGCAAATTCCGAACGGCTTCACGGCGGCCGGAGGCGAGCCGTCGTGGATGAACCGCCTCATCTACGGCGACAACCTGCTCGCTATGCAGGCTCTCTTGGCCGGCGACCCACAGACGGGGCTTCCGTCGCTGCGCGGCGCCGTGGATCTGATCTACATCGACCCTCCCTTCGATTCTAAGGCCGACTACCGCACGCGCATCATGCTGCCCGGCGTCGATGTACAGCAGAAACCGACCGTCGTAGAGCAGTTTGCCTACGCCGACACGTGGGCAGAAGGTTCCACGGCCTACCTCCGGATGCTCTATCCCCGCCTGGTGCTGATGAAAGAGCTCCTGTCCGACCGCGGCAGTATCTACGTGCATATCGACTGGCATGTGGGGGCGTACGTGAAGGTGATTATGGATGATATATTTGGGAAGGAGAATCTTGTCAATGAGATAATTTGGAATTATCAGGGGACAGGAGAGCCTACAAAGGCTTATAAACGGAAACACGATACCATATTCTTTTATGCTAAGAATATGAGGACGTATATATTTAATGAAGATAAAGCCTCGGAAAAGATAAGTGATTTTTCCAAGTCAAAGTATAATAAGAAGGACGACAGAGGAGCTTATAAAGAAATCCGGCATGCTGATGGGAAAGTCTATCGACAATATATTAAAGAAACAATGAGAATGCGTGACGTTTGGAATATTCCAATCATAAACGCACAAGCTATTGAAAGGGTACAATACTCAACTCAAAAACCTGAGTCCCTTTTAAAGCAAATAATAGAAGTTTCCTCCAACGAGGGAGACTTGGTCTGCGACTTCTTCGGGGGCAGCGGGACGACGGCGGCGGTGGCTGAACGGCTGGGGCGGCGCTGGATAACGTGCGACGTGGGTAAGCCGGCCGCTCTGGTGATGCGCAAGCGGCTGATAGACGCGGAGGCGAAGCCTTTCCTCTACCAAAGCATAGGCGACTACCAGAAGGAGACGTACCGGCAGAACCGCCTCTTCCGTAAGCTCGGCGATTTGTCCGACACCGTGATGCGCCTCTACGGTGCGGAGCCCTTCACGGCGGAGGAAGTGCCGGAGCGCGGCTTCGGGCGCGTGGCCGGGACGCGGCGGCTCGTCATGGTGGACAGCCCGTCGCGCCTCACGACGGCCGCCACGGTGCGCCGCGCTGTGGAAGCGAAGGCTACGCTCCTGGGCGGCGGATGGGAGAGCGTCGTCGTGCTCGGCTGGAACTTCGCGTTCGACATTTCGGCCGCCGTGGAGCGGTACAAAGACGCCAAGGTGGAAGTTTTGGTTATCCCGCCCGACCTTCTCGACCTGCTCTCGAAGCGCGGCTACGACCGGCTGGTGCGCACGGGGCAGGTGCGCTTCGGCAGCCTGCAATACCTCGTGGCCAAGCCCGTCACCGTACGCCGCGAGGGCGACATGGACGTGCTGGAAGTAGCCTTGGAGAACTACGTGTTGCTCTCGCCGGAGAACATCCCCCTCGACGCGGCGGACCGGGAGAAGCTGCTGCGCGTTGCGGAGCACGACCCGCTCTCTTTGGTAGAGTATTGGAGCGTTGACCCGGACTACGACGGCCGGACGTTCCGCTCTACGTGGCAGGACTACCGAGAAAACACGGCCAACGACGGCGATGCGCTCCACTGCGTCTATACGGCGGAGCTGCGCGTGCCGCACCGAGCGGAGCGGACGGTATGCATCAAGGCGGTGGACGTTTTTGGCTTCGAGAGCCAGGCAACGCAGCGCGTGGCGGCCGGAGCTGCGCCGGCGTAAGGGCGGGTTTTAGTTTGACAGAAAGGAGATAGACCATGGTAAATAAGAATAATGCCTCCCTAGAACTGTCGCGCCGCCTGACTGAGCGCGCCTCTGCCGCGTGGGAGGGCGGCGAAATGCCGGCAAAGGCGACGCCCGTGACGGCTGCCCTGCTCCGCTACTGGTTTGACCCGGCTCTCTGCGGAGCACGCGGCATCAATTTCCACATAGGTCAGCGCCGGGCGCTCATGAACGTCATCTATGCGCACGAAATCTTGGGCTGCCGCTCCGTGGCGGCGCTCTACGAGGCCGTAGCGCCGGACTTGCTGCCGCTTGTGGGCGCGGCGCGCTTGGCAGAGCCGAAGTACGCTTTTCCCAAGTACGCCGTGAAGATGGCTACGGGCACGGGAAAGACGTGGGTGATGCACGCGCTGCTGCTTTGGCAGTTCCTGAACGCTCGCCGGGCGGAGGGCGACGCCCGCTTCATGCAGCGGTTCCTCGTTGTCTCGCCCGGACTCATCGTTTACGACCGCCTGCTTGATGCTTTCCGGGGTCGAGTGGCGGGTGCGGACGGCCTGCGCGACGCTACGACCAGCGACTTCCGCCGCAACGCCGACTTGCTCATTCCGCCGGCGTATCGGGAAGAGGCTTTCTCGTTCATAGCGAACAATACGGTGACGAAGGCTGAGGGCATCGGGCGGAAGGTGACGGGCGAGGGGCTCATAGCGCTGACCAACTGGCACCTATTTCTCGCTGAGCTTGAGGAAGACGCGGCCGGTGGCGAGGCGCAGAGCGGCGACGTGGGCCGAGCTGCCGTCAGCTCCCTGCTGCCCGTGCGTCCCGGCAAGGCGGCGGGCAACAGCCTGGACGTGCTGGACGGCCGCTACCTACGCGGCGGGGTGTTGGACTACCTTGCCGGCCTGCCCGACCTACTTGTCTTCAACGACGAGGCACACCACATCCACCGGCAGGGCAGCGGCGAGGCCGCAGACGAGGCGCAGTGGCAGAAAGGTCTGGACAAGATTTCCGCAAATAAGGGGGCGCGCTTCATGCAGGTGGACTTCAGCGCCACGCCCTTCGTGCAGCGCGGCACGGGGGCGAAGGCCGTGCGCGACTACTTCCCCCACGTCGTGGCGGACTTCGACTTGCCCACGGCTATGCGGCAGGGGCTGGTCAAGACGTTGCTCATAGACCGCCGCAAGGAGCTGACGGAGCTGAACAACTTAGACTACCGCGCCGTCCGCGACGAGGGACGCCGCGTCATCGCCCTGGGCGAGGGCCAGCGGCTCATGCTGCGCGCCGGGCTGACCAAGCTGCGGCGGCTGGAGCGCGACTTCCTCGCCGTCGATCCGCGGAAATACCCCAAGATGCTCGTCGTGTGCGAGGACACGCACGTCACGCCCCTCGTCCGCAACTTCCTGCTCGCCGAGGGCTTGGGCGAAGACGACGTCATCACCATTGACAGCAACCGCAAAGGCGAGGTGAGCGAGGAGGAATGGCAGGCGGTGAAGGCCCGGCTCTTCGCGGTGGACAGCCGTCCGCAGCCGCGCGTCATCGTCTCCGTCCTGATGCTGCGCGAAGGCTTTGACGTGGACAACATCTGCGTCATCGTCCCGCTCCGCGCCGCTGCGTCGAAAATCCTCGCGGAGCAAACGATAGGTCGCGGCCTGCGGCTGATGTGGCGGGACGACGTGTATCAAAGCACCAAGGCCGAAGACCGCCGCCGCGTGCTGGAACGCCACGAGGAACCCGCGACGCTGCTCGACATGCTTAGCGTGATAGAGCATCCCGCCTTCCTACAATTATATAAGGAGTATCTTGCCGACGGCCTCGCCGTGGAGGACACGGGCGCCTCGGGGAGCGGCGGCGCGGCGGGCGACTTGCTCAGCGTCGGCCTGCGCCCCGGCTACGCGCGCTACGACTTCACGTGGCCGCTCATCCTGTGCAGTGCGGAAGAGGAGCTTACCGGCGAAGCGCCCGCCGCAGCGAGCCTTGCGCCCTTCACGGCTTTTCCGCTGGAAACCCTGCGCGGCGCACTCTCCGACGAGGGTGAGACGTTCCAGTCCCAAGAAATCCTTTCGCAGACCCACTTTGGCAGCTACAAAGTCTCGGCTAATCTGTTCACAGCTCGGACCTACAACGAATACCTCCAGCAGTTGCTGCGCGTCGTGACGCGGCGGCTCGACCCCATAGGCCGGCGGCAACGCGCCTTCCCCAATGTGCAGACGGGCGGGGCGCAGCTGGTGGCGATGCTCGACCGATATATCCGCACGCGCCTCTTTGGTGCGCCCTTCGACCCCTTCCATGGCTCCGACTGGAAGGTGCTCCTGGCGCGCCACGGCGTAGTGACGCAACACATCGTCCGGGAAATGGCCGAGGCCATCTATCGTATGCAGCAGCAGGTGGCACCCGTCGCACCGCAGGCCGAACTTACGCCCTTCTCATCCGTCACGCAGCTGCGCATGCGTGCGACCTGTTCGCAACCTACGTCCAAGACGATTTACGCCAGAACGCCTTGGCCGGTGCATGGTGGCGGCCTGGAACGCCGGTTCGCCCTTTTCCTGGACCGCGACGCCGAGGTGGAGCGTTTCCTGAAGGTAGATGAATGGCAACATCCCTTTGCCGCTATCCGCTACCTGCGGACGGACGGCCTCCTGGCCGCCTACCATCCCGACTTCCTCGCCGCCACGCGCGAGAAGGTCTATCTCATCGAGACGAAGGCCGAAGCTATGGCGCTCGAGGCAAACGTCAGGCAAAAACAGCGGGCGGCTGTGGAGTGGACGCGGCAGGTGAACAAGTTGCCACCCGCCGACCGCATGGGGCGGGAGTGGGAGTACGTGCTCGTTTCCGAGGCCAATTTCTACGCCCTTGCCGAGGGTGGCGCCACGCTAACCGACCTCTGCGCACGGTGCGGCGTCTCGCTCGCCGCCGCTACGGGCAACCTCTTCGCCGACGCCGAGGACTGACGTCCCGCCCCCGTCTGCCGTTCACAGCCTGCCGCCCGGCAGGCTCCACGTCCCGGGCGACTGATAAAGAGCCGGACTTGCGCTGAAGCAGGTTCGGCTTTTTCATAGGCAAATGCGACGCCGCTGCCCGTTGGTACGCGCTTCCCGTATTCCGAAGTAGGTCTTTGGGCCTTAGGTGCTACCTATCAGCTGACAAGTCCGAGCTGTCAGCTGACAAGTCCGAGCTATCAGCTGACAAGTCCGAGCTGTCAGCCGGCAAGTCCGACCTATCAATTGGCAAGTCCGACCTGCGAAGCGCTTTGGACGGTTTGCGAAAGGGGAGGGCAGGGGTGGAGGCGGCTATTTCGGACATGAAACGGTATAGAAAGAAGCTATGAAACGACAACGTTGGCGAGCGTCGAGGCAAATGCCGGGCGGCGGGGCGCGGCGGGCAGCGCTTTTTTCGTACCTTTGCCCTTGTGGCGCGAAGGCCGCACGAACGAAACCACATCTTAGAGCTTTGAAATACCTGTTGCTTTCTGACATTCACGGGTCGCGTCCTGCACTGGAGCGCGTCTTGGATTTCTACCGGCGGGAGCGTTATGATATGCTGCTCCTGCTTGGCGACGTGCTGAACTACGGTCCGCGCAACGGCCTTCCCGCAGGGCTGGACGCACAGGGCGTGGCCGCGCTGCTGAATCCCTTGGCCGGGAGCATCGTTGCCGTACGTGGCAACTGCGACAGCGAGGTTGACCAGATGTTGCTGCGCTTCCCGATGATGGGGGACTACGCTGTCGTCGTGGACGACGGCTTGCGCCTCTTCCTGACCCACGGTCACCGCTGGGACACGGCACACCTGCCGCCCTTCGCCTTTGACGTCTTCGCCTGCGGGCACAGCCACCTCTGGGAGCTGGGGCGCGACGCGGCGGGGCACGCCATTGTGAACACGGGAAGCCCCACCTTCCCCAAACAGGGGCGCCCCGCCACGTTCGCCACGCTGGAAAACGGCGTCTTGAGCGTACGCACGCTGGACGGGTCGGTACTTAGCTCGGAGCGCGTCGGGCGGAGCTGAAGCCGGCCTTGCTCCTTAGGCGGATAAAATAGTGCGGCCGGCGCCGGGGCTTTGGAAAGAAAGTGCTATCTTTGTGGCGTTAACCCGTAAGGCTTTATTTTATAATCATGGATATTACAGGAAAAATCACAGCGGCTTTGGATCTACGCAAAGGCGTCTCACAGCGCACCGGAAATGAGTGGGCAAGGCAGGATTTCGTTATTGAATGGTTCGAGAATCAGTACCCGCGCCACTGCGTCTTTACCGTGTTCGGCAAGGAAAGGCTGGCACAGATGAATTTGCAAGTCGGGCAAGAATATACAATTTCTTTCGACATTGACGCCCACGAGTTCAACGGTCGCTGGTACAACGACCTGCGCGCTTGGCGTGCCACGGCGCCCGTTGGCGCGGCCGGCCCTGCGCCCGCAACGGCACCCGTCGGCGCTGCGCCCGCTGCCGCTCCGGCCGGTCCCGCCCCTGCTGCTCCGCAGGCTCAAGACGTGCCGTCGCCGCAGGCGGGTGGCGCCTCGGACACCGTAGATGATCTGCCCTTCTGACGTTGCGCTCATGACTTGGTCGCAAGTTTAGGCCGACGCATCGCATACAGAGCCTCCCGAATCCCCGAAACGCACGGGTTCGGGGGGCTTTTCATTGGCTATCTGCATGAAGAAAATCCTCAAGGTCTTTAAGTACGGCGTCATCTTCTTTTTCGCCTCCACCGTCTTGGCGGTGCTGTATTACAAGTGGATGCCCGTGCGCCGCACGCCGCTCATGTTCATCCGCAACGTGCAGCAGTTCAGCGCGGGAAAGCGGATGAAGACGGCGCACTCCTGGGTGCCGCTGCAGGACATGGCGCCGTCGATGCCCGTAGCCGTTATAGCCTCCGAGGACCAGAACTTCCTGAAGCACCACGGCTTTGATGTCCACGCCATAGCCGTAGCTATCGAGGAACAGGAGAGCGGTAAGCGCGTGCGGGGTGGGAGTACCATTTCGCAACAGACGGCTAAGAATGTCTTCCTTTGGCCTCGTTCGTCCTGGGTGCGCAAGGGGTTCGAAGCATATTTTACCTTGCTGATTGAAATGCTTTGGTCAAAGGAGCGTATCATGGAGGTGTACCTGAACAGCATCGAGATGGGCGACGGCATATACGGCGTGGAGGCCGTTGCCGAGGAGCATTTCCATTGCAACGCGGCGCAGCTGTCGCGCGCAGACTGTGCGCTGATTGCCGCGACGCTTCCCAACCCGCTCAGGTTCGACTCGGCGCATCCCAGTGCTTACATGCGTCAGCGCCAGTCGTGGGTAATGGGGCAGATGCGCCACATACCCGCCTTCCGGACGGCCGTGGCGGCGGATAAGTCGGCTTCGCGGTCAAACAAGTCTGCCTCGCGCTCAAACAAGTCGGCCGCGCGGTCAAATAAGTCGGACGCGCGCTCAAATAAGTCGGACTTGTCCTCAAACAAGTCGGCCGCCGCGGCCTCCCGCTCCCGGAAACGGAAGTAGCGTCCTGACCTTTCGAACCGTAGTCCCGACCTCTTGATTCATCGTTCTGACCTTCCGAGGTTTAAAGCACAGGAAGGGCTGTCCCGCCGCGAGGCATGGGACAGCCCTTCCTGTATATATATAAATGTGTGCGACGCGTCAGGGCATAGCGGCGAGTTGCTCGTCCATAGCCCGCGCGGCGCGCTTGCCGTCGCCCATGGCCAGGATGACGGTCGCCCCGCCGCGCACGGCGTCTCCCCCGGCGTAGATGTCGGCTACCGAGGAGCGCATCGCGTCGTCCACCTGTATCGTGTCCTTCCGCCCCAGCTGCAGCCCCTGAACCGAGTGCGGCACGATAGGGTTGGGCGAAACGCCGACAGCTACGATGACGAGATCCGTCTCCAGCGTTTCTACGGCGCCTTCTACCGGGACGGGGCGGCGGCGTCCGCTCGCGTCGGGCTCTCCCAGGCGCATCTTTTGCAGCACGACGCTCTTGACGCGCCCTTCGTCGTCAGCCTCGTAGCGCAGAGGGTTGTGAAGCGTCAGGAAACGCACGCCTTCCTCTTTTGCATGGTTCACCTCCTCCAGCCGGGCGGGCATCTCGGCTTCGCTGCGCCGGTAAACGATGGTAGCCGTCTCTGCGCCGAGGCGTAGTGCCGTGCGGACGGAGTCCATCGCCGTGTTGCCGCCGCCTACGACGACGACGTGCTTCCCGCGAGGCACGGGAGTGTCTGCGGCGTCGCTCGAAGCGTCCATCAGGTTTACTCGCGTCAGGTATTCGTTGCTCGAAAGGATGTTTATGTGGTTCTCGCCGGGTATCCGCATAAAGTTAGGCAGCCCCGCGCCGCTTGCCACGAACACGGCGGCGTAGCCCCGGGCGCGCAGCTCGTCCACGCTGATGGTCTTTCCCACGACGCAGTCTTTCACGAACGTCACGCCGCTGCGCTGCAGGGCTTCAATCTCGGCGTCCACGACGCTGTTGGGCAGTCGGTACTCCGGAATGCCGTATTTCAGCACGCCGCCAATCTCGTGAAGCGCTTCAAAAACGGTCACGTCGTAGCCGCGCTGCGTCATCTCCCCTGCAAACGACAGTCCGGCCGGCCCGGAGCCTACTACGGCCACCTTCTTCCCGTTTTTCTTCGGCGCAGCGGCTCCGTTTGTGCCGCCCGTGCGCAGCTGGTAGTCAGCAGCGAAGCGCTCCAGGTAGCCTATGGCGACGGACCGGCCGCCTGTCTTCACGTGGGTGCATTGGCTCTCGCACTGCTTCTCTTGTGGGCAGACGCGGCCGCACACGGCGGGCAGCGCGCTGGTCTCCTTCAGCGTGCGGGCGGCAGATAGGAAGTCGCCTTGTTCGATGTGTTTGATGAAGCGCGGGATGTCTATGCTCACGGGGCAGCCTTTCACGCAGCCGGGGTTGGCGCAGTCCAAGCAGCGTTGGGCTTCGCGCTGCGCAGCTTCGGCCGTGAGGCCGCGGTTTACCTCCTCGCGCAGCCTGCGGGCGCGGTAGTCGGGCGCCAGTTCGTCCATCTCGCACCGAGGTATAGCCATCCGCTCCTTAGGTTTCATCTGTGTGCGCAGGGCTTTGCGCCACGCGTCGTTGCGTGAGGGTTGCGCGCCGTCGCCTGCTTCCTGTGCGGCCGTGGCGGCCTCGGCCGTGGCGGCAGGTCGGCTTTGCGGGGCGGGCAGGTCAGACTGGGGCGTTGCTGCGGGCGTTGTGTGGCCGCGCGAAGCTAAGTAGGCTTCGTAGGCCTTGGCTTCCTCGGGCCGGTAAGCCCGGAGGCGTTGCAACATCTCGTCAAAATCGACGGCGTGGCCGTCAAATTCGGGGCCGTCCACGCACACGAATTTCGTCTCGCCGCCGACTGTGACGCGGCAGGCGCCGCACATGCCCGTCCCGTCCACCATTATCGTGTTCAGCGATACGTCTGTCGGAATCCGGTAGGCCGCTGTCAGTTTGCAAACGAACTTCATCATCACGCCGGGGCCGATGGCGAAGCACTTATCTACCTTCTCGCGCCGGATAACTTCTTCCACGCCGGCCGTGACGAGGCCTTTCTCGCCGTAGGAGCCGTCGTCGGTCATGATGATAACCTCGTCGGCCGCGGCGCGTACCTCTTTCTCCAGAATGATGAGCTCTTTCGTCCGACCGGCCAGCACGGCTACGACGCGGTTGCCGACTTGCTTCAGCGCTTCTGCGATGGGCAGCATCGGAGTTATACCCACGCCGCCGCCGGCACAGACCACCGTGCCGAAGCGTCGGATGTCCGTCGCCCTACCTAAGGGGCCGACGATGTCCGTCACGCACGCGCCCACCGGCAGGTCGCAGAGCTTCTGCGTCGAAACGCCCACGGCTTGCACCACGAGCGTGATGGTCCCCGCCGCAACGTCGGCAGCAGCGATGGTGAGCGGCACGCGCTCGCCTTCCTCGCCCACGCGCACGATTACGAAGTGCCCCGCGCGGCGCGCACGCGCTATCTGCGGCGCTTCCACTACGATTTTGAAAACTTTCTCCGAGAGCTGCTCTTTGCTGATTACCTTGTTCATCTTTATGCCGGACTTGTTATGTTGCGGGGTGCGGGTCGTTGCCCGCCGGGCTGCCACGTGCCGCCCCGCTTTGCCGCAAAGTTATCAAAAAGCCGTCAAGCGGCGAAGCCTCTCCCCGCTGTTTTGCCGTCTGCCTACGTTTCGGCGTTTCGCGCCCCACGTCGGTGCTTCTTTTCGCCCGTTTCCCCGCCGTACGTCCGCCCGAACATAAAAAGCCTGCTTTCTTTCCGGCTCGGCGCCGCTTTTCCCGGATCATAGTCGGCACTTACTTAGAATTAGTCGGCACTTATTTTTCGTTTGTCAATTGCCGCACAATAGTTTGTCAATTGCCGCACAATAGTTTGTCAATTGTCGCACAATAGTTTGTCAATTGTCGCACAATAGTTTGTCAATTGTCGCACAATTGTTTGACGAACGTCGCACAATAGTTTGTCGAACGTCGCACAATAGTTTGTCGAACGTCGCA
>CAZXJS010000039.1:0-12165 GCA_964641085.1 uncultured Prevotellamassilia sp.
ACCCGCGACACTCAGAACCGGAATCTGATGCTCTATTCAACTGAGCTACGGAGCCAAGGTTACTCTTGTAAGTGGTGCAAAGGTAGTGCTTCTTGTGGAGACGGCCAAGCGCGATGGCAAAAAGTACTTGTGCGTGAGCCAGGGCTTGTCGGTGGTTTGCCGAACCTTGTCGGTGGCTTGTCGAGGCTTGTTGCTCTTAGTTGCGGCCGAGCTGCTTTCGTTTAGGGGCGATTTAGTGAGCAAAAGGCCGGGCTTCAACCCGAAGCCTGGCCTTTTGTATGGGGGTAGGTCGCTCGTCTGTGGGGCGGGGGCTTACTTGTCAAGGTTTACGAGGACGTATTGCTTGCTTCCCAGGCCTATCTGCTCGGCGTAGTCCACGATGTAGGTGCCGTGTTGCCGGTTGATGCGTTCTATGAGCGGTTTCTCGTCGTCGCCCGGGGCGGCTTTGTGGTTGAAGACGAGATCCAGGCAGGCTTTGTCCAGCGCTACGGGGTCGGTGGAGGCCAGTATGCCCATGTCTTTCAGCTTCGGGTCGGCGGGATGTGAGTCGCAGTCGCAGTCAACGCTCATGTTGTTCATCACGTCTATGTAGAGGATGTTGTCGCCAAAGTAGTGTGCAACGCCTTGTGCGGCGGCTGCCATGGACTCCAAGAAGTAGTCCTGAGCGGGCAGGTTCTGCCAAAGCTCCTTGGGGCTTTGTATCTTGCCGGCGGAGTGTATGTAGGCCTTACCGTTGGAGGAGGCGACGCCGATGCTTTGGTTCTTCAGCACGCCGCCGAAGCCGCCCATGGCGTGTCCTTTGAAGTGCGCCAGGTTAATGAGGAAGTCGTAGTTAGCCAAGTGGTCGCCGACGATGTCATACTTCAAGTGCTTCTTGTCCAGCACGGGGATGCGCATTTCGCCGTACTCGTCCATGATGTCAACGGCGAAGAGGCTGTCGAAGCCGTGGTCGTGGATGGTGGCCCAGTGGTCTTCGCTCGTCATGCGCTTCCCCGCGTAGGCCGTGTTGCATTCCACGATGGTACCGCCCACTTCGTCCACGAGCTTTTGGATGAGCGTGGGCTTCAGGTAGTTGTGTCCGCCTGCTTCGCCCGTAGAAATTTTCACGGCAACGCGGCCGTGGGCGGGGCGTCCCAGGGCGTGGTAGATCTTCACGAGCGCCTCGGGCGTAATGTCCTTGGTGAAGTAAACGGTTGACTGGGCGCTGCCTGCCAGACAGAGGCAGAGCGTCAGCAGTAGGAGAATGGGGCGTTTCATGTCGCTTTATATATTAATGTGTGTTTCTTACTGATGCAAAGTTACGCTTTCCGCTTCATTTGTAATGTTATACGAATTACGGTTTTTGCTTTGCGCTCGTATGCGTTCGTCGTAACCGCCCGATGGGTGGAAAAAACCCGAAATAGTCGGCATGTATTTCGAAATAGCTCCCGGCTTTTAATTATTAAGTCCGACCTATCTGATAACAGTCGGCATCTATTCATTATTAAGTCTGACCTTACTTTTGTCCAGCCGTGGGTGTACAATTGTCCAGCCGTGGGTGTACAATTGTCCAGCCGTGGGTGTACAATTGTCCAGCCACGGGTGTACAAAAACTAAGTGCCGACTGTTTTCAACTAAATGCCTACTAATATCAATTAAGAGCCGACGATTAGCGTTTTTGAGCCTTAGTCAGCTAAAAAAAGCCCGGCCTCAGTTTTCGAGGTCGGGCGTAGGTCGGGACGATTCGGGGGCGCCGCCGGGGGAGTCGGTGTCAGCTGGCCTTAAGGGTGCCGGCGCGCTTCTGTTGCCAGAGTTCCAAGCTGTTGATAATGTTTTGCCAAAGGATATAACAGCCCGGGCCGACGGAGCTTAGGGGCGTCAGATAGGTATAGGCTATCCAGATGGCGAAAGCAGTATTCTTCTGCCCCAGGGCTTGGCCGGCGTCGATGGCGCAGCCGAAGCGGCTACCGATGCGTCGTCCCGTGGCGAACTGAAGCAGGCAGAGCAGCAGGGCGCAGAGGGCGACGAGGAGCAGGAAGCCGACGGTGGTGTCAGCATGTACGATGTGCTTCACCGTAGTGCCCGTGACGATGGTCAGCGAGCAGCCCCAGAGATAGAACGAAAGGTCTTTAACGCTCGTCACCCAGCGATGAAAGCGCGGCAGGAGGTGCTTGGTAAGGTAGGCCAGGAGCATGGGGACGAGCAGGATAAGGCAAACCTCGCGCAGGATGATGAAAAAGGCGCTGAGGAAGCTCATGCTGGCGTGTTGAGGGTCGATAAGGGGGAAGGCGAGGGGGACGAGGATGGCTGTGACGATGTTGGAAAGGAACGTGTAGGTGGTCATGCTCTCTAAGTTTCCTCCCAGCTTGGCTGTGACGACGGCGGCAGCGGCGGCACAGGGGCCGATGATGCACGTCAGCACGCTCTCGGCCAGCACGAGGCCATTGCCGCTCAGCCGAAGGCCGAGGATGCAGGCCATCGTGGCGGCAACGAAGAGCACCTGGAACACCGTGACCCACAGATGCCATGGCCTGGGGCGCATGCGGCGGAAATCAATCTTGCAGAACGTGACGTACAAGATTAGGAACATGAAAAGCGGGAATATGGCGTCGAAGAAGGGCGACATGACCGTAGCGATGCCGTCCAGCGCAGGCGTGAGGCCGAAGATAAGGTACATGGCGGCGCCAAAGGTCATGGCGACGGGTAGCGTCCAGTCTTTCAGGAAGCGTATGAGGCGTGCGACGTTCATGGAGGGGCGGGTGGGTTTAGTCAGCATTGAGGTCCACCTCTACGGCATAGGGGAAAAGGCGGCGGGGGTCGCCGAAGCAGGCCGTGCTGTTGACTAAGGCCTTAGCCGTGGGGACGAGGCGGGCGTTGCGGAAGACTTGTCCGTTGACAACGACGCGCACGGGACGCGTGGGGTCGATGAGCTCGTCGCTAAGATAGACCACGAAACGGCCGCTCCGCACGGGGCGATACGTGCGGGCGGACTGTAGTTCGATGCCGTAGTGCGGGTCGACCTCCAGGGGCGAGTAATCTACGGCGCGGACGGAGATGCTGACCGTGTTGTCCGAGATGCGTTCGTCGTAGCGCGTCCTCTCGGCCTCTGCGGGGCGTTCCAGGATTTGCAGGTTGGCGAAGCCGCGGCGGTGGCGGCCGTCCATTTCGAAATCCTCCCAAGAGACGACGCGCGGCAGGGGTACTCGCCGCCACTGCATGAGCCATGTGGGCGTCTGGCCGTAGTCTATGGCGTGGCCACGTCCCGCTTCGAGCCTTACCCAATGGAGGTAGGCGCCGGCAGAAAGACAGCCCAAGCTGTCAAGTGCGCGGTGGGTCAGGGCAGTCAGGTAGTTGCGGTAGAAACCACGGTCTTCGGCGCCGGTGCGTAGAGAGAAGGGCGTGTTGCGCAGGTTCTCAGCCGGTGCGTTGCGCAGGGGTTCGCCGCCGGCCATGGGCCCTGCGGCGGCAAGGTAGTCGGCGTAGAAACTGGCCAACCGTTGGGCGCCGTAGCCTCCCTCGCTGATGCCGAAGAGGTAGATGCGGTCGGCGTCGATAGCGCTGTCGGCCAGCACGCGGCGCAGCAGGCGCTCGACAAACCATTGCTTGGAGCGCTGATACCAGCGATACCACGCGCCTTCTTGGGGAATTTGGGGGATGAAATAGGCCGAGGGGGCGTCCGCAAACCGGGTGGCAAGCGCCAGGCCTGTTGCCCATTCGCGCTCCCGCGGTCCGCTGCCGTGCAGGTATATAAATAGCGGATAGCCCTTGCGGGGTGCGGCGCCCTTAGTACCATAATAATAATTGAGCTCGGCGTTTGGCTCCAGGCTGTCCGGCACGTGCCACGCGCCGCGTGCGTCGGGCGAGAGCGGGGAAAGGGGACGGAGCGGCTGGTCGGCGGTTTGCAGCGCCGCGCACCATTGCTGCCAAACGTCATGCCGCGCCTGTGCCACGTCTTTCAAGGCCGGTTGGCGGCGCGGAGCGTAGTAGCCGTCGGCGCCGCGCACGGCCTGGCTGAAAAAGGCCGCTACGCTGCTGTTTTGCGCCGAGGCGTGGAGGCTTAGAACGAGGAAAAGAAGGAAAGAAAGGTAGGTGGGACGAGCCATGTGGGGAGGGGCGTTGTGGGAAAAAGGAAGATGACGTGGTTCAAAGGCTGTTCAGCGCGTCGCGCATGATGAGCAAGTCGTCAGGCGCGATGCCCGCCTTGCGAAGTACGTCGGCGTCGGCGCTGAAGAAGTCGGGCTCGGCTTCATCCTTCTTCTGCAGGCGGAGGCATTGCTGGTAATAGACCAGCGCCTCGGAGGGCTGACCGGATAGCCAGGCGGCGTGACCCGCGTTCAGGCAGTCCTCGGCCGTCGGTTGGTGGCTCAGAATTTTCGCGTAGTACTTGTTGGCTTGTTCGTACTGTCCCGTAAGCAGCGAGCACCAAGCCAAGGCACGCAGGGCGCGGCCGTCGGGCTGCAGGTAGTCGGCCTTGTGAAGCTTCTCGAAGGCTTGTTCCGGCCGGTTCAGCGCTATGAGGCACTCGCCGAGACGTAGCAGCGTGTTGACGTCGTCCGGGTTGAGCTTTTCCAAGTCGTGCAACGTCTCAAGTGCCTGGTTGTATTGCCCCAGTCGGACGTAGGTCTGTGCGAGTTGGCGCAATGTCCATGCAGAGTCGGGATGGATGAGGTTAGCCCGCGCGTAGCACTCGGCTGCATCGGCCGTGTCGCCCGTTTGCTGGAGGCAGTAGCCCATCTTCTCGTACACCTCGGCATCGCGCTCGGCTTCAGTTATGGAAGAAAAGAAGCTGTAGGCCTTGCGCCAAGACTTCTCGCCGAAGCAGAAGTTTCCAAACGCGCGCAACGGCTCGGGCTGGCACAGCGCGGTGCGGAAGTGGGCGTCGAGGGTAAGGTTGAGGTCCAGCTGGAAAGGGTTGTCGCGTTCGTTGCGGGAGACGAAGAGCGTGAAGAAGCGGTAGAGGTCTTGCACGTAGTAGCGCAGCTCCTGCATGAAAGTTTCGCGCTCCGACCGGGGCGACGTGCTCTCCGACTCGTCTTCGCTGTTGGCTTCGGAAAGCGCATTTAAGCTTTGCTGCAAAGAACTTATTGTCTGGTCGGGCAGGTTTTGCACCGTCAGACATAGGGCGTATTTCTCCGTAGGGCTCATGGGGCGCAGCTTGAAGGCGAGTTCCAGTCCGCGCAAGGCGGTTTGGCGGCCGCCAAAGTAGGGATGCTCAAAGCTGAAGGGAACGAACCAGTTGGCCACGTCGTTGAAGAAAGCCTGGCTACGGCTTATCTGGCGGAAGGTGGCGTAGAACGTGTCCGCACCCTTGGCCTGCAGCTTCATAAGTTCCTCCATCTTGCGAAACACCTCGGAGCGCTGCCCCTTCTCGTCCCATTCAGGATTTAGGTCGAGCGTCGTAAGGTCGGGCGCGTCGGCGCTGTCCTTCCCCAAGTGCGGCTTTATCTTTTTGGCCATACGCATTATTTCCGGCAAGATGTCCTTTTCCATTTTGCGCATGTCTTGCTTCGTGCGTTGGCTCAGGAGTAGCTGCAGCTGCAAGGCTTGCAGGTCGCGAACAAAGCGTTTGTCGTCGGCCAGGATTTGGAGCTGTGCTTCGATGTCGGGGAAGAGGGGGAGCAGGGCGGCGTGGCGTACGCTGATAAGCACCATGCCGACGAGGGCACGTACGCGCAGCTGCGGGTTGGCGGCGGTGGAGAGGTCGATAAGTAGGCGCAGGCGTTGCGGGTCAAAGGAGCGGTAGGCCGCCAAGGTAATGGCGCCGAGGGCGGTCACGGCTTTGTCGGGCGCCGTCGTGGGACGGGCAATCCAGGCGCCGTGCCTGTCGTGGTCTGCCTTCGTCCAAGGTGCTTCCACGTAGAACGTGTGGAACAGCGTTACGAGGTCTGCACCATCGGGAGCGCCCTCGTCCGTTGTTGGGAGCGTAGGCGTGGCGCGTGTCACGGTCGCGAAATATCCTCCGTCCTCTTTGTCGTGAAACCAGCGGGCACGTGCAAGCAGCGTGTAGGCACGTTGAAGGAATTGCCCCCGCAGTGTGATGCGCTCGGGGTCGGCCATGCCGCGACGAGTGTAGGATAGCATGATGTCATACTCGTCGCGTAAGGCGTCAAGGTCGCCTTGCAACGTTCTGGCGCCGCCCTCCGTCACGAGGCCGCCGAGGCTGTGGAGCGCGTCAAGCAGGCGCTTGCTCGCAATGGCTTGCAACGTGTCGGTGTATAGGGTTTGGAAAGTGTTATCGTCCATATATAAATAAGGTGTAGGGGAGTATTGGGGCAGAACTCGGACTTACGGTTTGCCGCGTCGCTTTCAGGGGCGGGCAGCAGCCTTCCGGCGCACCTTATGGTAGCGAGGAAGTTTTATTTTGGGCGCCGCGTCGGGTGATAAACCGTAGATGCGGCGCAGCAGGGGCAAGGCACTCGCTGCTCCCCCGGCGTTGAGGCTGTCCACCGCCATGTCGTAGGCGTCCAGCAGGCGCTCCATCTTTTCATGGAAGCCATCTCGTTGCATCGCCTTGCGACTCATCACGATGCGGCCGGGACTTGCTTGGCTTCCGGGTACGTCGTACACTTTCACGCAGCCCTTCTGCACGGCCTCTTGTACGTACGGTTCGGGCAGCACGGCGGCGTCCACCTGGTTTTCCTCCACCATAGAGGCGCGCACGCGGGGGCTGCCTATCTGCGGGTACATGACGCCCGTGGCTCCGCCCTCTTTCACGGTCGCTTGGGCAAACCGGCCGCTGGCTGCCCGGCGGTCGCAGGCCAGCACCTTGCCGCTCAAGGCTTTCATCGTCTTGGCGCGTGACGAGGGGGACGACACGACGGCCCATGCAACGTCCGGAGCGAACCATTCGTAGAAGGCGGCTATGCCGCGGCCGGACTTGGGGAAGTATTGCGGCTCTATGTAGCCACCGTCGGCCGAGCCGCCCAGCAACGCCGTGTCACAATCGGTCTGTGCGTCGCACACGGAGAGAAACACCTGCACACCGGCTCGTTTGTAGTAGCCGCGTTCCTCGGCGTAGAAGAAAGGCAGGCACGCGGCGTCGGGCAGCAGCGCCAAGCGGATGTCGGCTGCCGCGCGGGCGCTGTCGGCAGCGGCTTGCCGGCGCGCCTGTACGTCGACGCCGGGCTTCGCCGTGTCGTGGCAACTCGCAAGGAGGAGCGTGGCGGTCAGTAGCAGGAAAATTTTGTGCATGGTTAGGAACCCGTGGTAAGTACGTGCAAATGTACGAATAAAACGTGAAACTGCGCCGCTGCGGCCTTGTATCCTCTGTGATGGGGCTGCCGCGCCATGTGTCTGTCCGGAAGCTTGCCGTACCCTCCTTTCCATTCGGCAGTCCGCACAACGGCCGGGGCGGAAGGCAGCCGGATTTTCCTATGACCTATGAACAAAACAAGCACTCACGTCTAATCGCAAGTGCTTGCCGGGTAGCGAGAAGCACCCGGTTGTTGCGGTAGCCCGCGCCGCTACTAAAGGAAGCTAAGCTGGAACGGGAGAGGCGGTAAATACTATGGTAACTTGATACCTAACTGCTGAAAGCTGAGAAGGCAAAGTCAACCCTTCCTCCAGTCCGGGTATTGTAGAACACGCCCGTGTAAGAACGCCCGTCATACGTGCCTTTGTAGTATCGCCCGCATTCCGGGCAATTGCTAAGCGCCATGGTAGTCTTATAGCTTTCAAATGTCGTCTATTGCCGGCGCTCCGTATTCGTTGTTGTCGGCATCGGAGCGTTTCAGGGTAAGGAAGAAACTGGCTAAGGGCACCAGAATCCACCAGCCGTTCTTTCCAACATCATGCATGCGGCGCACGCCCACGGCAAGGGCGGGAATGAGCAGGAACGCACAGTAGGCAAGAACCACTATGGCCACCAGAAAACCTGTCACAATAGCGCTCTTCAAGGCCACACCTATAATGGTTGCTAATGGGATCAATGCATAAAGAATTAAAGCCAGGTAAGGTAGCATTAGGCCGTAAACCAAAGTGAACGACCAGTACTCACGGCGCGTCGAGCGCCCCGTGAACTGTGCAAAGCGCCGGCTGTAGGTGTGCCAGCCCAACAAAGCGCACTCGTAGAGGTAGTGAGCCCAGTCTCCGCTCGTGAACTCATCCCATAGCGTAGCTTTGTTGCTGGCTTCTTCTTTCCCGGGAGGAATAGGTTCGAAGCTATCTGGCGCGTTGTTCGCCATCTCTGCTACTTTGTCGTTTGGGCAGCCGCATTTCGGGCAGGCCTGAAGGTTGGCGGCGTACTGTGTGCCGCAGTCAGGGCAATTAATTAGCTTCATAGAACTTTAATTTAGAAGTTAAGGTTATGCTTATTTTATCTTTTCTGCTTTGCTATTTCCCTTATCACCCTTCTTAAAAAGTGAAGTACGGCGCCAGGCGCTGGAAGTCCTTTTCGCTGAACTGGGTGCTTAGGCGCAAGTCCTGCCACCCGTGGAGCGGGCCGTGGAGGCGGATGTAGTTCACGATTTCTTTGGTCTGTTCGTAGTTCAGGTAGGGGTGGTGAACCAGTTCTCGGAAGGTAGCCTTGTTCACGTTTATCTTGCGCGTGGCGGGGTGGGGGCTGACGCTGAACCAGTGCTCTATGCCGGGCGGCAGACTGCTAATCTCGCGCAACTGATTGGTGCTGACGAAGCCTCCGAGGCGTTCGCGGTAGGCGCAGATGGTACGTGCGAAAACGCTACCTATGCCCGGCACGCCTTTCAGGGCGGTCGTGTCGGCTTGGTTCAGGTCTATCACGGTGCCTTCGGCATATTTCTTGGGATAGGTGGCGCGCAGACTGTCGTAGTGTGCCTGCCGCGCGTCGCGGGCTGCCTGTCGCTGTCGCTTTTCTTCGTCCCACTGTGCCCTTTGTGCGTCCCATTGTGCTCTTTGTGCGTCCCATTGGGCTTGGCGCGGGTCTGTGCCAATCCGTATGTAAGGTTTGAGGCGTTGATAGGTGCTATCTGCCAGTCCGTAGAGGCGACTGAAATCTTCGGCCGAACGCCACCGTCCGCCCTTAGCTCGGTAGCGCAAGTTGTTATGTACCTGCCAGGGCGCCAGACCCAGGCGCAACAGGGTTAGCGAGTCGGCCGTGTTGGGGTCGAAAGGGAACGTCTCGGGCGGACGGGGCGAGCTGTACCCGCTGGGGTGCTTTTTGTACCAGTCTGCGGAGTCTTTGCGCAGCTGTTCCTCAAACTCTTTGACGTCTTCCGCTATTGCAGCGTCCGTTAGTGGCTTCCGGTTGGCTTCGCGAAAGCCTTGATATAGCCACACCCCGCCAATGACGGCCAGCACGACGAGTGCCAAGACGCTGATAGCGCGTCGGTCAGCTCGTGAGTGGAGGGGGCGTTTCATGAGGTGGCTTTTGTCAACGATAGGCGGGCATCCCGTCGCGTATCCAGTCCATGACGCGGGCCGGAGCTGCGTCGTGCTGCAGCTGATATTTCATGTAGTCCATGAAGGGTGCCACGTGTTCGAAGAATTGTCGGTAGCCTGCGCAGAGATAGTTGTGCCCCGGATTTCCCGCTCGGTCGAAAGCGAAGCGCAGGCGGGGGCACTCGCCGTGGCATGCCATGAGCCAAGGACATTCGCGGCACTCCGGCGTCAGCGTGTCGCGCTTATCGGCGCCGAAGCGTAACTCCTCGTCGCTGTACATCATCTCCTGAAGCGTTCGGTGCCGAAGGTTGCCCAGCTTGTACTCCGGGAAGACGAAATGGTCGCAGGCGTACACGTCTCCGTTGAACTCCATGACGCCGGCGTGCCCACACGTCTCGGCCAAGGTGCAGATGCCGGGCGCTACGCCCATCCAGCCGGCCAGCGTAGCGTCGAAAAGCTGCACGAAGTACTCCCCAACGTCGTTTCGCACCCATTCGTCGAAGAGCGCACAGAGGAAGTTGCCCCATTGCTGCGGCGAGACACTGAACGAAGCCACCTCGGCCGTGGCACCCTCCGTAGGTGCGGCGAGCAGGCGGCCGTCTGTGTGCCGATAGATGCGTTCCACGACGGGAGTAAATTGGAGGTAGTGGCAGTTGATGCGCTTGAAGAAATGGTAAAAGTCCAGCGGGTAGTCCCCATTGTAGTCGTTCACCACCGCAAGGGCGTTCCATTCTACGCCATAGCGCTCCAAGATGTTGATGCCCCGCATCACTTGGCGGAAGGAGGGCTTCCCCGAGCGCGTACGTCGGTATTCGTCGTGAAATTCCTGCGGCCCGTCGATGGAAACGCCTACGAGAAAATTGTTTTCCTTGAAGAAGCGAGCCCATTCGTCCGTGATGAGCGTCCCGTTCGTTTGGATGGCATTGTCTATCTGCCGCCCCGCGCCGTATTTCTTTTGGAAAGCCAGTGCGCGCTGGTAGAAACTGATGGGGCGCATCAGTGTTTCGCCGCCGTGCCACGTAAATAGCACCTGGGGCACGGTTTGCATCTCGATGTACTGCCGCGTAAACTCCTCCAAGAGCGCATCGTCCATCACGTGGCGCGGGTCGTTCGGATAGAGCTTGCCTTTCTCCAAATAATAGCAGTACTCACAAGCCAGGTTACACAGGGAGCCTGCGGGCTTAACCATAACGTAGGTGGGGCGACCAAAGGGAGAGAGTGTGGTGGGACGGTTGGGCATAGGCGTGGGTGCGACTTGCTGTTTCGGGGTGTGACGCTACGGCCGGAGGGATAAGCCTTAGTGGTGTTCAGGTACTACGGCGAAGAACTCAAGGGGCACGTCGGCGCGGTTTTCCAGAGCGTGGCTGTGCCCCATTGGGCAGTAGTGAACCTGACCCGGGAGCAACGTCTCTTCCGTATCGTCGTAGCGGACGACGCCTCGGCCGGAGAGCAGGAAGATGACCTCGGAATTTTCTTCGTGGCGGTGATAGCCGATGCAGGCGCCCGGTTCCAAGTGGCCATGCATGATTTTAATCTTCGCGTCTGCGTACATGTTTGCCACCAAGTCGCCTTCCCCGCCTTTGAAGTGGCTTAGGTGGGTGGCCGGGAGGTCTTTAAAGTCCAGTATCATGCTGTCGTCATATTATAAAAGGAAGCAGGCAAGCCGTGCGTCGCGGCGGCTGATGTGCCGGGCGCGGGCTTGCCTGCATGGGTGGGGAATATCAAAAGGCGGGTCTGCCGCAGCACGTGCGACGAGCCGATTGGGGAATTAGATCAGGTAGTCCTTCTCCACGTCCTTAAAGAAGCGGTACGTGCCGTGCTTTATGTCTTCGCACGCAGCCTCGTCGCAGACTACGATGCCGTGGGGATGGAGCTGCAGGCTGGAGATAGTCCACATTTGCGTTACGGAGCCTTCTACGGCAGCCTGCAAAGCGCGCGACTTGCCGTGGCCGTTGCAGAGTATCAGCACCTCGCGAGCGCTCATCACGGTGCCCACACCGACCGTCAGCGCCAAGGCGGGCACGTTCTCCGGGTCGCCGCCGAAGAAACGGCTGTTTGCCACACGCGTGTCCGTCGTCAGCGTCTTCAGACGCGTCCGGCTGGAGAGCGAGCTGCCCGGCTCGTTGAACGCAATGTGACCGTCAGGGCCTATACCGCCGATGAAAAGGTCTATACCGCCGGCGTCGCGTATCATCTTCTCGTAGTTGTCGCACTCAACCAACAAGTCGGGCGCGTTACCGTTCAGAATGTGGATGTTCTCCTTCGGACAGTCTATGTGGTCAAAGAAATTCTTGTGCATGAAGCTGTGGTAGCTCTCGGGATGGTCTTCGGGCAGGCCTACGTACTCGTCCATGTTGAACGTCAGCACGTGCTTGAAGCTCACGCGCCCTTCCTCGTACGCCTTAATAAGGTTCTTGTACATCCCGATGGGCGAAGAACCCGTCGGAAGCCCCAGAACGAAAGGCTTCTCCGCCGTAGGATTGGACGCATTAATCTTGTTCACCACGTAGTCCGCTGCCCAAAGGGATAGCTTCTCGTAATTCGGTTCAATGATAACTCGCATGGGTCGTTATGTATTAGTTAGTTGATGTTTTGAAGCATGTCACCTACAAAAGTAGGCACTTTTTCTCAAACACGGAATGCATGTGCCGATTTTTAGCTTATTTTGGATTTACCACGTCCCACCTGCCGCTTTCTACGTCGGACTTATCCGTCCATAGGTCGGACTTGTCAGCTCGCAGGTCGGACTTATCCATCCATAGGTCGGACTTGTCAGCTCGCAGGTCGGACTTGTCAGCTCGCAGGTCGGACTTGTCAGCTCGCAGGTCGGAC
>CAZXJS010000040.1:0-9986 GCA_964641085.1 uncultured Prevotellamassilia sp.
TGTGAATCTGGCGCTCCAGCTTGGCCAGCGCCTGATCGATGCTGACGTAGAGGTTATCGTCGTTGCTGGCCTCCGCGCGCAGCGTTACGCCGCCCACAGGCACGGTGATCTCGCAGGTGCGGCGGTTATTCTTTTCGCGGGTCAGGCGTACAAAAATTTCCGCCTTAGGATCCAGATAACGCTCCATCTTGGAGATCTTCTTCATCACGCGGTCGTTGATGCCGGAGGTTACTACCATATTTTTCGCAGTAATGGTCGTCTTCATATGCTTAGCTCCTTTTTATCAAAATGAATCGGGAAAAACGAAGGGTGTGCGGGTGCCAATGGAACCACGCTCCTTTCCGTGAAATAGGCAGGACTCGGAAGCCCTGTAAGAAGCTCCTTCATTCTTTTTTGCTGATGCTTATATCTTCGACACGCCCCCTCCGGATTCCTGCCGCAGCCTGTGAACAAACAGTAACAATAGCGGAAACGAAAAAAGCGGTTGACAAGGCGGGGGAAAAACGTTACAATACCCTTGTATGACGGGCTGCCTGTGCGGGTGTAGCTCAATGGCAGAGCTCCAGCTTCCCAAGCTGGCCACGTGGGTTCGATTCCCATCACCCGCTCCAAAAGCATGATTCCATGCCGAACACTACTACTCAATCATCTCAGGAGGTCGATTCCAATGGCTAAGGCTAAATTTGAACGCACCAAGCCGCACGTAAACATCGGTACCATCGGTCACGTAGACCACGGCAAGACGACGCTGACGGCTGCCATCTCGAAGGTGCTTCACGATAAGGGCTTCGGCAACGAGGACGTGAAGTCTTTCGATCAGATCGATAACGCTCCTGAAGAGAAGGAACGCGGTATTACTATCAACACGGCGCACATTGAGTACGAGACGGCAAAGCGCCACTACGCTCACGTGGACTGCCCGGGACACGCCGACTATGTGAAGAACATGGTAACGGGTGCTGCGCAGATGGACGGTGCCATCATCGTGGTAGCTGCTACGGACGGCCCGATGCCTCAGACGCGTGAGCACATCCTGCTCGCTCGCCAGGTGAACGTTCCCCGCCTTGTCGTGTTCCTGAACAAATGCGACATGGTTGACGACCCCGAGATGCTCGAGCTGGTCGAGATGGAGATGCGCGAGCTGCTTGAAGAGTATGACTTCGAGGCTGATACCCCCATTATCCGCGGTTCTGCCCTGGGTGCCTTGAACGGCGTAGAAAAGTGGGTAAACAGCGTTATGGAGCTGATGGACGCAGTGGACACTTGGATCCAGGAGCCCGTCCGCGATACGGAAAAGCCCTTCCTGATGCCCGTTGAGGACGTCTTCTCTATCACGGGTCGTGGCACGGTAGCTACGGGTCGTATTGAGACGGGTGTCGTTAAGGTAGGCGACGAGGTTCAGATACTCGGCCTCGGCGAGGACAAGAAGTCCGTCGTTACCGGCGTAGAGATGTTCCGCAAAATTCTTGACGAGGGCGAGGCCGGCGACAACGTAGGTCTGCTGCTCCGCGGTATCGACAAGGCAGAGATTAAGCGCGGTATGGTAATCACCCATCCGGGTGCTATCAAGCCTCACTCCAAGTTCAAGGCTTCTATCTACGTCCTGAAGAAAGAGGAAGGCGGTCGTCACACGCCGTTCGGCAACAAGTATCGTCCGCAGTTCTACCTCCGCACGATGGACTGCACCGGTGAAATTCACCTGCCCGAAGGCATCGAGATGGTGATGCCCGGCGACAACGTGGAGATCATGGTAGAACTGATCTACCCCGTAGCTCTGAACGTAGGTCTGCGCTTCGCTATCCGCGAAGGTGGCCGCACGGTAGGCTCCGGTCAGATCACGGAAGTTTACGAGGACTAACCCCTCGGCGACGATAAACAAACTATCCATGGGGCTCCGACTCGTGCCGGAGCCCATTTCTACGGGAATAGCTCAGTTGGTAGAGCACTGGTCTCCAAAACCAGGCGTCGGGAGTTCGAGCCTCTCTTCCCGTGCAAACAGAGGAAGGCATGTTCAAAAAAATCGTCACATATTGCAAAGACTCTTACGAAGAGCTGGCTTATAAAACCACATGGCCAACCCGTCAGGAGCTCACTCATTCCGCGATCGTCGTACTGGTTGCTTCCTTAGTGATCGCGCTGATAGTCTTCTGCATGGATACCATCTTCGACTACCTGATGAAGTTCGTTTACTCTCTTTAAAACGCAGAAAGCAAGATGTCAGATTTCAAGAAAGAGGTTTCTTTTGAATGGTACGTCCTGCGCGCTATCAGCGGGAAGGAGGGCAAGGTCAAGGAGTACATAGACGCCGAGATAAAGAACGGCAGTCTGCATGGCTGCGTGACGCAAGTCCTTATTCCGACTGAAAAGAAGGTGATGAGCCGCAACGGCAAACGCGTTGTAAAGGAGGTGAACTATCTGCCGGGTTATGTCCTGGTGGAAGCGAAACTGGTAGGCGAGATAGCCCACGTGTTACGCAATACGCCCAACGTGTTGGGCTTTTTGCCGGACATGAACCGCCCGACGCCGTTGCGTGAGGCGGAGGTAAACCGTATCTTGGGTAAAATCGATGAGATGGCAGAGGAAACGGATGATATGCAGATTCCGTTCCTGGTCGGCGACGTCGTGAAGGTCACGGAAGGACCGTTCAGCGGCTTCTCGGGAGCCATAGAAAAGGTGGACAACGAGAAGAAAAAGGTAACGGTTCAGGTAAAGGTCTTTGGCCGCAGTACGGGCTTGGATCTTGGTTTTATGCAAGTCGAGAAAGAATAGGTGTAGTGTTACGTGCACCGAGGCTTTCACCTCTCCACAAACAATTAAATAAAAACAATGGCTAAAGAAGTTGCTGGAATAATCAAGTTGCAGATTAAAGGCGGCGCCGCCAATCCTTCGCCTCCCGTGGGTCCCGCACTTGGCTCCAAGGGAATCAACATCATGGATTTCTGCAAGCAGTTCAACGCCAGGACTCAGGAGAAGGCGGGGAAGGTTCTTCCCGTAGTCATCACGTACTACGCGGACAAATCTTTCACGTTCGTTGTGAAGACGCCTCCTGTGGCGATACAGTTGCTTGAAGCGACCAAGAAGAAGAGCGGCTCAGCGCAGCCCAACCGTCAGAAGATAGCCTCTGTGACCTGGGATCAGGTGAAGGCGATAGCCGAGGACAAGATGCCGGACCTCAACTGCTTCACGGTAGAGTCTGCCATGCGTCTCGTAGCCGGCACTGCCCGCAGTATGGGTATCACGGTGAAGGGAGACTTCCCTGGCGCTTAAATAACTTCAATGTTAAGAAGACATGAGCAAACTGACAAAGAACCAAAAATCAGTAGCCGGAAAAGTCGAAGCTGGGAAAGCGTACACGCTCAAGGAAGCTGCGAGCTTGGTCAAGGAGATTACCACGACCAAGTTTGACGCTTCGTTGGACATTGACGTGCGGCTGGGCGTAGACCCGCGCAAGGCGAACCAGATGGTTCGTGGCGTGGTGTCACTGCCTAACGGTACGGGCAAGACGGTGCGCGTCCTCTGTCTCTGCACCCCCGACAAGGAGGAAGCCGTTAAGGCTGCCGGTGCTGACTACGCAGGTCTCGACGAATACATCGAGAAGATAAAAGGTGGCTGGACGGACGTTGACGTCATCATCACCATGCCCTCTATCATGGGTAAGATAGGTGCGCTGGGACGTATTTTGGGTCCGCGCGGCCTGATGCCTAACCCCAAGAGCGGCACCGTCACCATGGACGTGGAAAAAGCCGTGCGCGAGGTGAAGCAGGGTAAGATTGACTTCAAAGTGGATAAGTCCGGCATCGTGCACACTTCTGTGGGCAAGGTGTCCTTCACTCCGGAGCAGATTGTGGGCAACGTGAAGGAATTCATGAACACGATCATCAAGCTGAAACCTGCAGCCGCGAAGGGAACGTACGTGAAGAGTATTTATCTTTCCTCAACCATGAGCAAGGGCATCAAGATTGACCCCAAGTCCGTTGACGAGGCATAAAAGCAAAAGAACATGAAGAAGGAAGATAAAGCACTGATCATTGAGAAGCTCGGCGAGAGCTTAAAAGCATATCCACACGTCTATCTCGCAGACGTTACGGGTCTGAATGCTACAGACACGAGCAACCTGCGGCGTAAGTGCTTCGGCAGCGGCATTAAGATGCTGGTGGTGAAGAACACGTTGCTGAAGAAATCGCTTGAAGCCTCCGAGATAGACTACTCGCCTCTCTACGGAAGCCTGAAAGGGACGACGGCGCTGTTCCTCGCGAACACGGCCAACGCTCCGGCTCGCCTCATCAAGGAAGAAGGCAAGACAACGGGTATCCCCGCGCTGAAGGCTGCCTATGCAGAGGAGGAATTCTATGTTGGGGCAGAAAACCTCGACACACTGTGTGCTCTGAAGAGCAAGAACGAACTCATTGCCGACGTTGTGGCCTTGCTGCAATCGCCTGCGAAGAACGTTATCTCGGCTCTGCAGTCCGGCGCACAGACGATTCACGGTGTGCTGAAAACTTTGGGCGAACGCCCTGAGTAAAGCCCACACAGGACGTTCCGAGCGTCCGCAACGGCAATAATTTAATAGAATAAAAACAAAACAAATACAAATTAAGAAAATGGCAGACATTAAAGCTATCGCTGAAACGTTGGTAAACCTGACAGTGAAAGAAGTAAATGAGTTGGCAACAGTCCTGAAGGACGAATATGGCATTGAGCCCGCAGCTGCTGCTGTTGCAGTAGCCGCAGGTCCCGCCGCAGGCGCTCCCGCAGCAGAGGAGAAGACGTCGTTCGACGTTGTCCTGAAGGCAGCCGGCGCCTCCAAGCTCCAGGTTGTAAAGGCCGTGAAGGAACACTGTGGCCTCGGCCTGAAGGAAGCCAAAGATCTCGTTGACGGCGCTCCCAGCAAGCTGAAAGAAGGCATTGGTAAGGAAGAGGCCGAAGCGCTGAAGAAAGCCCTCGAAGAGGTTGGCGCCGAGGTAGAACTCGCCTAAATCACACCATCCCGCAAGGGTGACGGTTAAGAATCCTCTGGTAGAGGGTTCTTAACCTTTTTGCGTCTAAAAAAATATAAGCAAATAGTCCTATTTTCATAGAATGTCCAAAATAATAAACGATCGTGTCAACTTCGCGTCGGTGCATAATCCGTTGCCCTATCCGGATTTCCTCGACGTGCAGCTCAAGTCTTTCCGCGACTTCCTGCAGCTTGACACCCCTGCCGAGAAGCGCAAAAACGATGGCTTGTACAAAGTTTTTGCGGAGAATTTTCCTATTGAGGATACGCGCAATAGCTTCGTGCTGGAGTTCCTCGACTACTACGTTGACGCTCCGCGCTACAGCATAGAGGAATGCTTGGAGCGTGGGTTGACCTACTGCGTGCCCCTAAAAGCAAAGCTGCACCTGTATTGTAGTGACTCGGATCACGTCGATTTCGACCCCGTCGTGCAGGATGTGTTCTTAGGTCCTATCCCTTACATGACGGATAACGGCACGTTTATCATAAACGGCGCCGAACGCGTTGTGGTTTCCCAGTTGCACCGTTCTCCGGGCGTTTTCTTCGGCTCCAGCATCCATGCCAACGGCACGAAACTCTACTCCGCCCGCATCATCCCGTTCAAGGGGTCGTGGATAGAATTTGCAACGGACATCAACAACGTGATGTACGCCTATATCGACCGTAAGAAGAAGCTGCCCGTCACGACGTTGCTTCGTGCCATCGGTTTTGAGCAGGATAAGGACATCTTGCAGATATTTAACCTTGCGGAAGAGATAAAGGTAAACAAGACGAACCTGAAGAAGGCTGTAGGTCGCAAACTTGCCGCCCGCGTGCTGAAAACCTGGACGGAGGACTTCGTAGATGAAGATACGGGCGAAGTGGTCTCCATCGAACGCAGCGACATCATCTGCGATCGCGAGCACATTATCGAGGCCGACGATATAGAGAAAATCCTCGATAGCGGCGCCTCGACTATCGAGGTGCACCGCGAGGAGGCGTTGAGCAATGATTACGCCATAATCTTCAACACCTTCCAGAAAGACCCCAGCAACTCCGAGAAGGAGGCTGTGAACTACATCTACCGCCAGCTGCGTAATGCTGACCCCGCGGACGATGCCAGTGCGCGCGAAGTCATCAACAACCTCTTCTTCTCCGAGAAACGTTACGACCTGGGAGAAGTGGGACGCTACCGGATGAACAAAAAGCTCGGTCTGAAGACGGACATGAGCACGCGCGTCCTCACCCGGGAAGACATCATAGAGATTATAAAATACCTGGTGGAGCTTATCAACTCCAAAGCCACGGTGGACGATATAGACCACCTCTCGAACCGCCGCGTGCGCACCGTCGGTGAGCAACTGGCAAACCAGTTCTCCATCGGACTGGCCAGGATGAGCCGCACGATACGTGAACGCATGAACGTGCGCGATAACGAGGTGTTCACCCCGATGGATTTGATAAACGCGAAGACCATTTCCAGCGTTATCAATTCTTTCTTTGGAACGAACGCCCTCTCGCAGTTCATGGATCAGACGAACCCGCTGGCCGAGGTGACCCACAAGCGCCGCCTCTCGGCCTTGGGCCCCGGCGGTCTGTCGCGCGAGCGTGCCGGATTCGAGGTGCGCGACGTGCATTATACGCACTACGGGCGCCTCTGCCCCATTGAGTCGCCTGAAGGCCCGAACATCGGCCTTATCTCCTCGCTTTGCGTCTATGCCAAGATTGACAGCCTTGGCTTCATCGAGACTCCTTACCGCAAGGTGGAGAACAGCGTTGTTGACCTTAACAACGACGACGTCATCTACCTCAGCGCCGAGGAAGAGGAAGGCAAGATTATTGGTCAGGGCAACGCACCACTAAACCCGGACGGGACGTTCATACGCACGAAGGTGAAATGCCGCCAGGATGCCGACTACCCCGTTGTGCCGCCGGCACAGGTGGACCTGATGGACGTCTCACCTCAGCAGATAGCCTCCATTGCCGCGTCGCTCATCCCCTTCCTGGAGCACGACGACGCCCACCGTGCGCTGATGGGTTCGAACATGATGCGCCAGGCCGTACCCCTTATCCGCTCCGAGGCGCCCATTGTGGGCACGGGTATAGAGCGGCAAGTCTGCGTCGATTCCCGCACGATGATCACCGCCGAAGGCGACGGCGTCGTAGAATACGTGGATGCCACAACCATACGCATCAAGTACGACCGTTCGGAGGAAGAAGCCTTCATCAGCTTTGAACCCGACACGAAGGAATACCATATTCCAAAGTTCCGCCGTACGAACCAGAACATGGCCTTTGACCTGCGCCCCATTTGCGACAAAGGACAGCACGTAAAGAAAGGCGATATCCTCACCGAAGGCTATGCTACGGAGAAAGGCGAACTCGCCTTAGGGCGCAACCTGCTCGTAGCCTATATGCCTTGGAAAGGTTACAACTACGAGGACGCAATCGTGCTGAACGAGCGCATGGTACGCGAAGACATCCTTACCAGTGTCCATGTGGACGAATACTCCCTCGAAGTACGCGAGACGAAGCGGGGCATGGAAGAGCTCACCAACGACATCCCCAACGTCAGCGAAGAAGCCACGAAGGATCTTGACGAGAACGGCATCATTCGCGTCGGTGCACGAGTTGTGCCCGGCGACATCATGATTGGCAAGATCACGCCGAAGGGTGAGAGCGACCCCACGCCGGAGGAGAAACTGCTGCGCGCCATCTTCGGCGATAAGGCAGGCGACGTGAAAGACGCTTCCCTGAAGGCCAATCCGTCGCTCAACGGCGTTGTCATTGGCCGCAGGCTTTTCTCTAAGGCCATGAAGACTCGCAACTCCAAGCAAGGCGACAAGATCACGCTGCAGCACCTTGACGAGAGTTTTGAAAAAGACACCACAGAGCTGAAGGAACTCATGGTTTCAAAGCTCGTAAAGCTGACGAAAGGCCTGACGAGCCGCGGTGTGAAAGACACGCTTGGCGCAGAAGTCATCGCCAAAGGCGCCAAGTTCACCAAGTCTGTGTTGATGCCTTTGGACTATGCCTCCCTACAGCTCGGCAGCTGGACGGACGATGAACACATTAACGACCTGATTTGCCGCATGGTGCTCAACTATCTGAAGAAGTACAACCAAATGGATGCCCAGCTGAAGCGGAAGAAGTCCGCTATCAACATAGGCGACGAGCTCCCCAACGGTATCATCCAACTGGCTAAGGTGTACATCGCTAAGAAACGCAAGATAGGCGTAGGTGATAAGATGGCCGGTCGCCACGGCAACAAGGGTATCGTCTCTAAGGTCGTGCGTCAGGAGGATATGCCGTTCCTGCCCGACGGTCGCCCCGTGGACATCGTGCTGAACCCGCTGGGCGTGCCTTCCCGTATGAACTTGGGACAAATCTTCGAGGCCGTGCTCGGCGCTGCCGGCTATCGCCTTGGCGTTAAGTTTGCCACCCCCATCTTCGACGGCGCAAAGCTCGACGACCTTTGCGAGTGGACGGACAAGGCCGGCCTGCCGCGTTACTGCTCCATGCAGCTCTATGACGGCGGCACGGGCGAACCCTTCGACCAGAAAGCCACCGTCGGCATCACCTACATGCTGAAGCTGGGACATATGGTAGAGGACAAGATGCACGCCCGTTCCATTGGCCCGTACTCCCTCATCACGCAGCAGCCGCTGGGTGGTAAAGCTCAGTTCGGCGGTCAGCGTTTCGGCGAGATGGAGGTTTGGGCTATCGAGGCCTTCGGCGCCTCGCACGTGCTACAGGAAATTCTGACCATTAAGTCGGATGATGTCACCGGGCGAGCCAAGGCTTACGAGGCCATTGTAAAGGGCGATCCTATGCCTACGCCGGGCATTCCCGAATCCCTTAACGTCCTGCTACATGAACTGCGCGGGCTCGGCTTGAGCATCACGCTTGACTAAAGCCAACACCATAATATCTTTATACTTCGAAATATGGCTTTCAAAAGAGACAATAAGATAAAGACCAACTTCACGAAGATCACCATAGGCTTAGCCTCGCCGGAAGAGATTCTTTCCAACTCCTATGGCGAAGTGCTGAAGCCCGAGACCATCAACTACCGTACGTACAAACCGGAGCGTGACGGCCTCTTCTGCGAGCGTATCTTCGGCCCGACGAAGGACTACGAGTGTCACTGCGGGAAATACAAGCGCATACGCTACAAAGGCATTGTCTGCGATCGTTGCGGCGTAGAGGTGACTGAGAAGAAAGTGCGCCGCGAGCGTGCCGGCCACATCGCGCTCGTCGTTCCCGTAGCCCACATTTGGTATTTCCGTTCCCTGCCCAATAAGATAGGCTATCTGCTCGGTCTTCCCACGAAGAAGCTCGATTCCATTATCTACTACGAGCGTTACATCGTCATCCAGCCCGGCGTCCTCGGCGTGGGCGGCGGCATTTTGCCCGATCCGGCAGAAGCCAAGGTGGACGAGATAGCTGCCGTCACCCCCAATCAGCTCCTCACGGAAGACGAGTACTTGGAACTCTTAAAGAAGTTACCCAAGGAGAACCAATACCTTGAGGACAACGACCCCAACAAATTTATTGCAAAGATGGGCGCCGAGGCCGTGTACGACCTGCTGTGCCGCCTCTCTAAGGAAGACAGCAACGGCGTGAGCGGACTGGATAAGCTCTCCTATGAGCTGCGCGACCGCGCCAACAGCGACACCTCCATGCAGCGTAAGAACGACGCCCTGAAGCGCCTGCAGGTGGTCGAGGCCTTCCGTGCCAGCAAGGATCGCAATCGGCCGGAGTGGATGATAATGAAGATACTTCCCGTCATCCCGCCCGACCTTCGCCCCCTCGTTCCCCTGGACGGCGGCCGCTTCGCAACGTCCGACCTGAACGACCTCTACCGCCGCGTGCTGATTCGTAATAATCGCTTGAAGCGACTCATCGACATCAAGGCGCCCGAAGTCATTCTGCGCAACGAGAAGCGTATGCTTCAGGAAGCCGTCGATAGCCTTTTCGACAATTCCCGCAAGAGCAGCGCCGTGAAGAG
>CAZXJS010000041.1:0-8546 GCA_964641085.1 uncultured Prevotellamassilia sp.
TCCCGCAAGAGCAGCGCCGTGAAGAGCGACAGCAACCGTCCGCTCAAGTCTCTCAGCGACTCGCTCAAGGGCAAGCAGGGCCGCTTCCGCCAGAACCTCCTCGGCAAGCGTGTGGACTACTCCGCCCGTTCCGTTATCGTTGTAGGTCCGGAGCTGAAGATGGGCGAGTGCGGTCTGCCCAAGCTCATGGCCGCCGAGCTTTACAAGCCCTTCATCATTCGTAAGCTTATTGAGCGCGGCATCGTGAAGACCGTGAAGAGCGCCAAGAAGATTGTAGATCGCCGCGAACCCGTCATTTGGGACATCTTGGAGTACGTGATGCGCGGTCACCCCGTTCTCTTGAACCGTGCCCCGACGCTCCACCGCCTCGGTATCCAGGCCTTCCAGCCTAAGCTCATCGAGGGCAAGGCCATCCAGCTCCACCCCTTGGCCTGCACCGCCTTCAACGCCGACTTCGACGGTGACCAAATGGCCGTTCACCTCCCGCTATCCAATGAGGCCATCATGGAGGCGCAAGTCCTCATGCTGCAGAGCCATAACATCCTAAACCCCGCCAATGGCTCGCCTATCACCGTTCCCTCGCAGGATATGGTGCTCGGCCTCTACTACATCACCAAGCTGCGCACCGGAGCCAAGGGTGAAGGACTCACCTTCTACGGTCCCGAAGAGGCCATCATCGCCTTCAACGAGCACCGCGTCGAGATACATGCACCCGTGAAGGTGCTCGTGGACGACCTTGACGAAGATGGCAATCTCGTGAAGAAGCTCGTGGAGACCTCCGTCGGGCGCGTCATCGTCAACGAGATTATCCCGCACGAAGTTGGTTATTTCAATGGTATCATCTCCAAGAAGTCGCTGCGCGACATCATCGCCCGCGTCATCAAGACCGTCGGCATGGCACGTGCCTGCGAGTTCCTTGACGGCATCAAGAACCTCGGCTATCGCATGAGCTACGAGGGCGGCCTCTCCTTCAACCTCGACGACATCATTATCCCCAAAGAGAAGGAAGCCATCGTGGCGAAAGGCAACGAGGAAATAGACCAGATAACCGCCAACTACCAGATGGGTTTCATCACCGACAACGAGCGCTACAACCAAGTCATCGACACGTGGACTCACGTCAACACCGACCTGAAGAACACGCTGATGAAGCAAATGACGGAGGCCGACCAAGGCTTCAACGCCGTCTTCATGATGCTCGACTCCGGCGCCCGTGGCTCGGCCGACCAGATAGCCCAGCTTGCCGGTATGCGCGGTCTGATGGCCAAGCCCCAAAAGGCCGGAGCCGAAGGCGCACAAATCATTGAGAACCCCATCCTCTCCAACTTTAAGGAGGGCATGAGCGTGTTGGAGTACTTCATCTCCACCCACGGCGCCCGAAAAGGTCTTGCCGACACCGCCCTCAAGACGGCCGACGCCGGCTACCTGACGCGCCGCCTCGTAGACGTCAGCCATGACGTTATCATCACTGAGGAAGACTGCGGCACGTTGCGCGGCCTCGTCTGCACAGCCCTAAAGGATGGCGACGAAGTCATCTCCTCGCTTTCCGAGCGTATCTTGGGGCGCGTCAGCGTCCACGATGTGGTTCATCCCGCTACGGGCAAACTCATCGTTGCCGCAGGCGAGGAAATTACGGAGCCCATAGCCGCCGAAATAGAGGCCAGCCCCATAGAGAGTGTAGAGATACGTTCCGTCCTGACCTGCGAGAGCAAGCACGGCGTCTGCATAAAGTGCTACGGCCGCAACCTGGCCACCTCCCGCATGGTGCAGAAGGGCGAGGCCGTAGGCGTCATAGCCGCCCAGTCCATTGGCGAGCCCGGTACGCAGCTGACGCTCCGTACCTTCCACGCCGGTGGTATCGCTTCGAACGCTGCGGCCAACGCCATGATTCAGGCCAAGCAAGACTGCCGAGTGGAGTTTGACGAACTTCGCACCGTGGACGTTGTCAACGAAGACGGCAGCGCCGGGAAAGTTGTTGTAGGGCGTCTTGCCGAAGCGCGCTTTGTCGACGAGAACACCGGCATCATCCTCTCCGTAGTCAACGTGCCTTACGGCTCCCGTCTTTACGTCAACGACAAAGATAAGCTGGAGAAAGGCACTGTCGTAGCTCGCTGGGACCCGTTCAACGCCGTCATCGTCACCGAGAACGCCGGACGCATACGTTTCAACGACGTCATCGAAGGCGTCACCTATCGCGTCGAGGAAGACGAAGCCACCGGTCTGAAGGAGCGCATCGTCATAGAGTCCAAGGAGCGCAACCGTGTGCCGACCGCCGACATACTCGACGAAAAGGGAGAGGTCATCCGCTCCTACAACTTCCCCATCAACGGCCACATCAGTGTGGAAGATGGGCAGGAACTCCGCGCCGGCGACATCCTGGTGAAGATTCCTCGCGCCATAGGCAAGGCCGGCGACATCACCGGCGGTCTGCCCCGCGTCACCGAGCTTTTCGAAGCCCGCAACCCCAGCAACCCCGCTGTGGTGAGCGAGATAGACGGCGAGGTGAAGATGGGCGCCGTGAAGCGTGGCAATCGCGAGATCACCATCACCTCCAAGCTCGGCGAGGAGAAGAAGTATCTCGTACCCCTCTCCAAGCAGATCCTCGTTCAGGAGAACGACTACGTGCGTGCCGGCGAGCCTCTCTCCGACGGTAGCATCACGCCGGCCGACATCCTTGCCATTCAAGGCCCCACGGCCGTGCAGGAGTACATCGTCAACGAGGTGCAGGACGTCTATCGCCTCCAGGGCGTGAAGATCAACGACAAGCACTTCGAAGTCATCGTACGCCAGATGATGCGCAAGGTGCAGATCAACGACCCCGGCGATACGCGCTTCCTCGAGCAGCAAATTGTCGATAAGCTCGACTTCGCTGCCGAGAACGACCGCATCTGGGGCAAGAAAGTGGTGACCGATGCCGGCGACAGCGAGACCATGAAGGCCGGCATGATCGTTACCGCCCGCAAGCTGCGCGACGAGAACTCTTCCCTGAAGCGCCGCGACCTGCGCCCCGTACAGACGCGCGACGCCATGGCAGCCACCTCCACCCAAGTGCTGCAAGGCATCACTCGTGCCGCCCTTCAGACCAAGAGCTTCATGTCCGCCGCCTCCTTCCAGGAGACCACCAAGGTGCTCAACGAGGCTGCCATCAACGGCCGGACGGACTACCTCGAAGGCATGAAGGAGAACGTCATCTGCGGCCACCTCATCCCCGCCGGCACCGGACTGCGCGAGTTCTCCCACATCATCGTGGGCGACGCCGAGGAGTACGCCCGCCTGCAGGAAGCTGAGGCCGCTGAGGCCGATAAGCCTGAGGCGCCCGCCCCGCTCGAAGCGTAACACGTTGAGGTGAAAGCCTGACGGCTTACCTTCATTCGTAAATAGTAAAGCCCCGCTCCATCATCACGATGAGGCGGGGCTTTTTTTTATTCCCTTAAAGCCCCACCCAAGCCCGCCTTCATAAAGGGGATTGCAATGATGCGAAGGGGGAAGCTCCATAACCCCCATTGGCTTAGCACGCTACCCGCATGTGGGAATTGGGGGAGCTTCTTTTATGGATTAAAAAACCTTAACGTTTTTTTTTTTTGTTAGCGCTTCGCGTCGTACTTTTGTCGCGTGTAAGAGTTTGCGGTATAGATGAGACATCACGACCGCCATACGAACTCCCTCTCCTTAGGAAACGCTAACTCTAAAGTATTACTAACTAACTATATCAAAACGATGAGAAAAATCTATTCCTTTCTCGCCGTAGCGCTGATAGCGCTCAACGCTTCGGCTGACGACGGCATCAAGCTGACGTTCAGCGGTGCCACGGCCACAGCCACGGCCAGCGACATCACAGTTAACGTTGCGGCAACTGACGGCAGCAGCATTTCTACAGACGGTGTAACAGCCGAGCTTGCTTCTACAAGCATAACCACCTTCCAAACAGCCAATGCTTGCGAAAGCGGCAACATCCTCGCACCGGTAAACAGTACTGGTGGCTATGCTAACGAACAAAATTCCACTATTACCTACACCTTGAAGATAGATGGGCTCAATACTCCGCTGTCCAGTTTCTATAAGGTTGGCTTGGGCATCTGCGGCCTTAACTCTTCAGGAGCTTATCAGAGCTCAATGGATCGCACGTGGGAAATCACTGTAACATATGGTGAGACGTCTGACGCAGTTAGCACCGCGTTTGGGGAAACGACAACTGTCAATCTTACCAACGTTGTAACGAGTGATGTGAACTATCAGAACCACGTTGTGACGAGCAGTACGGATATTAGCAGCACGAGCCCCCTCTATATTAAAATAGAGTTGAAGAAGACCGACAGCAATGGCTGCTTCGCCGGCTTGCAAGATGTGGAAATTATTTGTGCTACGGCTGACTATACAGCGTTGAATGCAGCGCTCGAAAGCGCAAAGGCTGTTGCTTTCGGTTCAAAACTTGGCGAATATACAGAAACGGGTAAAGAAACCTTTGAGAGTGCGCTTGAAGCGGCTAATAATATAGACCAGACGAAAACTGATGTGTCTTATCAAACAACTATAGACGAAGCTACAACTGCACTGACCAGTGCCATTAACGCGCTGAACATTATCATGCCAGCCGATGGCACGTTCCTGCGCCTGAAGAATATTAAGACTAACGCTTATCTGACAGCACCTTCTACCGTCGGCGATGTTTCTTCAAATCTTACCGCCTCCTCTGCTACGGGTAGTGACGCCTCCTCCATTTGGTATTATTACAAAGGTGACGGTACGACTTCAGACCCGGGCTATCTGCTGTCCTATCAGGCCGGATTCTATTTAAGTGGAACAGGTACAACGCTGACGAATGATATCTCCTCTAATTATACAGCGAACACCGGTCTTGCATTTCAAAAAAGTGTGAACTACCCCAGCAAGTACCAAGTATATGTTCCCAAAGGTGGTTATTGGCAAGTGGGAAGCGCTACGGATGGAGGAGATATTAATCGCCTCAATCAAAGTGGACACACAGAGGAAGCACAAACAGATCAGTACTGCTGGACGCTCGAGGAAGTAACGGAGCTCCCCGTTACGATGAACGTTGTGGGTGGCGCTTCGTACGCTACGCTGTGTTTGCCCGTGCCGGTACAGGTTAACGTGCAAGCTAACAATGCTACGTTGAGTTCAGACAAGAGCTACCTGTCTCTGACGGCCATGACGGACAATCAGATTCCTGCTAATACGCCTGCCGTGTTGATTAGCTCTGAGGCTACAACCGGCGCAACGGCAACGATACTCTCCACGGCACCTTCTGATACGTACACCAGCGTCTTGACGGGTAGTAACATAGCAACCACTTCTTGGAGCACTGACCACGCTGATGACTTCACGTTAGGTCAAGATAGCAATACGCCGGGCTTCTACAAATGGGACGGGACGACACTCGGGCCGAACCGTGCCTACCTTCCGGCCTCTTCCGTTAGCGCCGGTGTTCGCGGCTTGGCCTTCCACTTCGGCGACGAGACGACGGGCATCAATACGGCCGCTACGCCGAACGCTTCGAGCGGCAAGGTGTACGACCTGCAAGGGCGTCGCGTAATGAACGCTCAGAAGGGCCTCTACATCGTAGGCGGCAAGAAGGTGCTCGTGAAGTAAAAACGAGAAACAGTGTTTCTTTAACAATGCACCCACATTGAAAGCAAAACTCAAGCTCCCCCACCTATGGGGAAACAGGGCTGAGTCCCCTTTGGGGCGGCACAAGTTGATTAGTTGTTAAATAAGTTGTTAATTGAGCATCTTTTAATTTGGCCGACTCCCGGCGAGGAGTTAACGCCGCCCCAACTATAATTAAGCCCAAGGTTGCACCGTGTAACCTTGGGCTTTAATTATAAGTTTTTATCCCCGCAACTTTTCCTCAAAGAAATTTTCTTTGATTGTGCAGTGTTTTCCGATGGGAGGGAGATTTTGGTTCCTGTCTCTATGTTCCCTGACATTAAGAAACTGTCTAAAGCTCAACGAGAGGATTATATGATAATGGATGACCAGTATTTCTCTTTCGAGGCATTGAGTAAAATCTATTCTATAAAAGACGAGCTTAGGCTATAGGCTTTCCTATCTCCTTTAGGTTACTATAGAAACTGCGGCACCATTTATTGCGAGCCTCCTACGGACATTGCTCTTGTCTGTGGGCGGCTCGCTTTTTTATGTGTGTGGTTTGCTTTACTTTACGAATACCTTCCTCATAGTGTTGTCATCGTAGCGGATGATGTTGATGCCTTTCTTCGGTTTGTCGAGCTTGCGTCCGGTGAGGTCGTACACGCGCCGGCCGGGCGATGCGGCAAGACCGGCCACCGGCGCGAGTCCCGTAGCGTAGCTTCTGAATACGCCGTCGAGGAAGTCGTAGCGCTCCTCAAAGAAAGCGCGGGCGCTGGCCACCTCCGCCTCCCACGAGCCCAAGGGTGTGGCGCCGAAGCCTATGCGCAGCGGCAGGTTGTCCCACAGCGCGTAGTTCACGGCGGCCGACCGCTGCAGCCGTTCCGTCAGCTCGTCGAAGCAAGCCAGCACGCCCGCCCGAATGCGCTCTCCGTTCTCCAAGTGGAACGCTGCCACCTCGGCCATAAAGAGCGAGTCGCCGCAGATGGGCGAGAAGTAGTACTCATTATATAATATTTGCTCGTGCGTCTCGCGGAAGTCGCCGTAGTCGCCCAGGCAGTAGTCGAAGTCCCACATGGGACCCATCGCGAGGCGGCCGCCCGCCGTGCCGTCGGCGTTGATGTAGTAGCGGTCGCACTCCCGTATCTGGAGCATATTGAACTGGTAATACCACTTCACGAAGGAGTCCAAGTCGATGTAGGCCAGGTAGGCATGGGCGCGGATGGAGTCCGGCGAGTCCACCACGCGCTCAAAGGCGTTCATGTAGGCCTCCGCCTCGGCGGTGAGTTCCTCCGTCACGCCCTCGTCGTCGGGATGCTTGAACGTGAACGTCATGCCGTACGTCGGCGTCGTGAAGTGGAAGTCCTTATCGTCGGCGAAGAAATCCAGCTCCAGAATGTAGCCCGCGTCGTCAATGTCGATGCGACTCTCTCTCACCTTAATGCTTTCCGTGAGCAGGTAGTTGCCTCGGTATTCTCCGTTAAGCACGAGTTCCACGTATCGACATTCCGGCGTCCAGCGCGCCCCCGCCAGCTCCGCCAAGCGGAAGCCTATCGCTGTGCGCATAAGGCTCTTGTCGCAGTAGCCGGCCAGTAGCTCGAAGGCCTTGTCGGCCGTCATGCCCAGCAGCGGCGTTGCCTTGTCCAGGCGTATCTTGTACGGCTTTTTGGGAAACGTCCACGTGCTGTTGCCGCGTCCCCGGATGCGCAGCGTCCGGCGGGGCGTCAGCGTGTCGCCGTCCTGCACGATGCAGAGGGAAGCGCGGAAAAACGAATCGCGCTCCGTCACCGGCACTCCATTCTCCGTGTCGATATACAGTATGGGCAGCCCCGTCGCCACGTACATCCGGCCCCGGCCGTTCAGCGTGTCCGCTTCCAAGACAGATCTTCCATGAACAGTTAGCGGCAAGAGGAGGAGCGCCAAGAGGAGCCAAGCAATTCGCCGGTAGGGTAAGCCGCTGCTTACAAGCTTGTGTGTAGGATAAAGGAAGGATATGTATGACATTATATATATATGGTGTCTTGCGATACCTGTTAGAGCCGCCGCGGTGCAAACCTGCGTATGTGAACCTTTACCCCGTCCTTTGAGGGCTTGCGGCCAATCGCTGACCGGGCGGAAGGGGAACGACCCGCGCCGGCGATGTTCCACTCGTGCGCCTTGCGGGACATTAAAAACAAAGGGAGAGTCTCGGGCGTGTCTTCCGTAGTCGGCGGTACTGTCCGCCGCCTATTTCGGGGCAACGTCAAACGGATCTTCCTTGTCAACCTCCGGCTGCAAGCCGCTTGCTGCGGCTACTCCGGACTGCAAAGGTAGGCTCCTTTCTCCGAACTCCCAATCTTTCCTTCCGTCTTTTTGGGGACGCGCCGGCGGCGTCCCTTTCCCCCGCGTGCCGGATGGGAAGCCCGGAACACCCCGCCGCACTCTGTAGAAGGTAGAGCAAGATAGTGCCCTGAAGGGGCACCGTATCATAGCCCGGGGCTGAAACCCCGGGTTCCGTCTGTGTTTTTTTCAATTGGCGCTCTGTAAGGGTGCTGCATCTCGCGTCACCGTGATTTCCTGCTCGGGGTTTAAACCCCGTTCACTACGTTGCAGCGCCCTTACAGGGCACCAATTGGGGGCTCTCATTTCGTCCCCGGGGTTGAAACCCCGGGCTATGTTGCACCGCCCTTACAGGGCGGCATTTTGCAGAGCCGGGCGTATTCCCAGCCCCCTCCCAGCTCCCCCATGAGGGGGAGAGCCATGAGGTTAGTCTCCTCGCGGCATTGCAAGTCCCCCTCATGGGGGGTGGGGGGCTTTCCCCTCTTCTGTCGCCTTCCCCGGGTGCGCGAAGATGTCTGCTTAGTCTGCCAGCAAGTCTGACCTATTCCCTTGTAGCTCGGACATATTTTTTTTCTACGTCCGAGTCGGTTTTTGTTAACCCGTGGGATTACAATTGTTAACCC
>CAZXJS010000042.1:0-5204 GCA_964641085.1 uncultured Prevotellamassilia sp.
AATAATAATCCTTTCATTATTCGTTATCCAATTCCTTTTCAATTTCTTCAATAGTGGGTAAACTGCTGCGCAATTCTTCTAGTAAAGATTTTTCAATCTGATTCTTCCATTCTGCTACACCAATCGGATTTTGGTAACCAGCTAAAGAATATTCTACTACTTTTTTGTCCTTTACTAATAATAGGCCAATTGTTGTTTTATCATCTGGATGACATAAAAGATCTTTCACTACATTTTGATACATATTTAATTGATTGATAAATTCTGGTTCAAAATCGCAGGTTTTCAGTTCAATTACCACACAACAACACAGCTTAAGGTGATAAAACAAAAGGTCTATAACCCTGATTGGAATAACTCATTACTCTTAAATAATTCATTAAAATCATTGTGACTTTGACTGCCGAGAATATCTCCAAAATACAAGTGCCTTATCAAACCGTTTTTTGTTACCACTCATAGCAACCTCCATTTCTATTCGCTTTTACGCCCCACATTTTTCGTTATTGACACATTTTTTACACCATTTTTTGTTAATATCAGCAATATCATGTCGAGGTATCAGCTCATCATCAATAATTTTAATATCTCCTAATTCTTGAATTATCATTTCTTTTGTGTAATCTTGTGGAAAGGGAAATGGGATTTCTCTTCTGTGATTATATATTATATCAAATGCCTTTTTAGAAAAGCTTCTAGTTTCTCGAATTTTATCAAAAGCTGGAATAAAAATGCCATCCGTATTATCTGGATAGATTAATCTTCCTGCTTCATTCAAATCGAATATGTATCTGCAAAATTTTTCATCATGCTTAAAATATAACATCGTGAATCCCGATGCTACATCTTGTAAATCCCATTCGCTTCTCATAGGTATAAAATAACCATATTGGAAATGGCAACGCAAAAAAGGTTGATAGCCGATTGGCATAACCAGATTTGTCCCATGCTTAAACCGATTCTGTATAAAAAGAACACCATATCTCCCATCCGCAGAATCGGTCGCAATAAAATCATGTTTATTTAAAGATCGCCAAGGCTTTTCTTTTTCCTTTATACAACAAGCAAAAAATAATGCAACGCTTATTCTATTTGTTATATCCAAAAAATTAGTTTTGAATCCATAATGCTGAGCCACAGCTGTGAAATTAAATTCACTTTTCTTACTACATTCCACAGCTCTTAATTGTCTAAAGAACATTGACAATTCACTCCATCGCATATTTTCAATAAATGAATACACAGATTTTTCATTTTGAGGTGTAAATCTATCCCAAGTGGACTTAGAAGTTGGATATATTTTGGATTCTCCTCTACAAAAGAAGGGTCCTGATTCTTGGACAGCCACAACTCCATACGGATATTGTACATACTGCGGCATTGCAGCAGTTTCAAAAGCAATTCTTTCCAAATCGCCCCCTTCAAACGATTTGTAATATCCATATTGTAATATTTCTTCCCTAACAGCATTCATTTTTTCGATAAATTGAGCTTCTTCTAATAATAATTGTTCGATTTCCTTAATTGAAACTTCCTGCATAGAATCTTCATCCCCCTCTTTTTACGTTGTTGCACAATTACTAATTGTGCTTTTGTGTCCATCAGTGAGAATAAATGCCTGCTTAAGCACAATACCTAAAGAATATACACTCATCATTTTCTCAATGGAAACCGTTCCACGCAACTCAGCAATCCGCTTTTTCAATCCCTCACACTCAGTACTTATCGTTAAAACATTCTGCTTCAACTTCCGCAAATGATGAATTTCATCGACTATGTCATTGTAGTCTTTTTACCCGCCCCACATTCTCCTGCTGATAACTTCCAGAATATTGTATCACAACAGATTATTTATTTCTAAGTATTCTCATCATTCACTGTTTATACTTCTTGCAATTCAAATTCTTCTATCTGTATTGCCATTTCCAAATAACGCTATAACAATTGCAGAAAAAAGATTTCAATCATACCAGTTTTCTAAACTATATTCTTCCCGAATTTTCAATGGGCAATTGCTTTCAAATGCTGCTTTTACCCGTTCATATCTGTCCCAAAAATCATTCTTACTCTTTTCTAACATTTTCTGTATTGCATCAGGCACTCCTCCCATTCTTCTGCATGTGTTATTCACCAGATTATTAGTAAATAACAATCTAGGTGGGTCATTTTTATAGATTTTTTCTATCATTGTTTCATAAAGCTGTTTAACCGACTTTAACTTATCTGTTTCTATTTCCTGAATATTTCTATACATGAAAAACATTGCATCTGATAACTTATATATTGATTCATCCGAAGGAAAACATGGTAATATGTAATGAATGATATCTTTGAGTTCATATTCGCACAGCAACCCACTATATCCCATATTTTCATATTCTACCATTTCTATAAAATCGCTAATTATCAAAAAATATTGCTTTTTTTCTTCTTCAGAATATGCCTGCAATAACTCATCCCACATTTTTTTATTATCCTGATTCTGAGTTACTGATGTGTAAGCAAGACGCGCAAAAATCTGTTTCCGATTTTCCTCATCGGAAAGCATTTCTTTATATACGCCATATCCATTGACAAATCTATAGACATTATTATTGTATAGTGCATCTATCATTTCTCTAAGAGAAATAATGTAATCCTCATCAATAATAGTTTTCCTTAATACTTCCATCATAACTCCATCCCACAATGAATACTTTCCACTATGGTGATATCCATTAAACCACAACGGCTGTGGAAAACCACAATAAATGTGTAAGCATTCAGTTAATATATGCTTTTCGATTAAAATATTCATTATTTCTTTTGGCGCTTTATCCAAAAAAACATTACCTGCTATAACTATCTGAACGTCTTTCGGAACATTCTTGCGTGTTAATGCAACAGCTTGTATCCATTTCATGTCACCTCGTATTTCTTTTTTTAAATATTCACATATATCTTCTCTTTCCTCATCCGCTAATATATTCCAAAGGTCTACTATATGAGAAATATGTGCTGTTACTAAATTTGTACTGCTTATTTTTAATTCTTTATTTATCATACCTTTTCGTAAATAAGCTGAATCTTTTGTTCCAGTAATAAGATACTTTAAAACGCTCATTCCATAATCATTAACATTATGATATTTTGAATAATTCTGAATCCATTGCATCCAAGCATTTGCTATATCAACTATCTCCTGTTGATTACTTAAATACTTTAATGACTTATCCGCATTAAAACTCATGTGTGGTTCATGCATACCCATAAATTTTGCCGGGAAGCACACTAACCACCTGGAAAATAATGTTGCCCATATTTTCCATATTTGCACTCTTTCTGTTTCATCGTATTTTCCCCATTCAATTGCTTTACTATCATATTCATCACTAAACTTATCAAACAAGTCTTCCACATACATAGATACTGACTTTCTTTCAAATTGTTTTTGAAAGTAGATTATCAATTTCTTTATATTCTCTTCACTAAAACTTTCTATGCTATGAAACATTCCCCTCAACATTTCATAAACAAAATTGTAATTCTCAAACCGTTTCAAATACTCTGTTTTTTCAAAATCCAATTTAGCTGCATAATTTTTTAACAAATAAAATACTGCTCTACTCCGAATGACTGCTTCATCACTTAACAATGCATACTCTAAAAATTCTCTGGACAAATTATTAGCTAAGCTACTGAATAAAATATCATAAATTTCTTTTTTGCTAAAATTTTCTTTCTTTCGTACCCGTTCTTCAATCTCTTCTAATGTAAAATTAACGTCTTTACCCCATAAATCATCCATATTAAAGAAATCGAAATAATGCTTTCCATCCATTTGATACCAAAATTCATTACCGTTCCATTGCATATACTTGTCTGCTGTGCGGCCGTTTCTAATATTTTTCATAAAATTTTTCTGCACCTGTTCATTCAAGTTATCAAAATTTTGGTCCAAATACAAAACAGAAACATCTCTGATTGCTGGGAATATAGATCTGCTACCTTCTACAATACAATCTATTATCATTTGTTCTGTATCAAATTTCTGGTCTAACTGACACAAACTGCAAAAAGCCGCATTGGGCGAAAGTGAGCCAATTGCTCTACGCATATATTTAATATATTTTTCTATATCCCAATCAGCTTCAATCTCTTCTTGTAACAGTAATTTACTTGCATATGTATAAATTGGATGAAGGAAGTAAATTTCATTCGTAATACGTTCTTTGTAAATATATCCATTTTCACATAATACCCGTAGAATACTTTTTATGTCTTTATCCAGTTCTGGTATTTGAGCATATACCGGAAATTCCTGATGTGTATGTGATTTTTTTTGTTTTCCTCCTATAGATACAGTTACTTCTTCTTCCATTTCTTGACGTATAGAAACTGATTTTTCATTACTACAAAGAATATATGCCAAATCTTTTATATTAACCGACCTGACGGTATTGCAAAAGCATCCTAACAAAATAAAAATATCTTTATATGTTTCTCCATATGACTTTATTTTCCTGCAGACTTCTTCTGAACTGATTCTGGCCTGTTTAATAATTTCATCCGTTGACATATCCATTAATTCATTTATATTCTGCACATTTAATAAGAGATGTCGCATCTCGCCTATTTCCAAAAAAGCTGTTTCATCATGATATTCAAAAAATCTGTTTAATCTTTCAAAAACTTGCAGACTTTCATCTGATTCTCCATAGAATTGTAACCATATTTTCTCTGCCTCTTCCGTACTTGTAATCGATGTGTTAATCCACCCATTACCCTGAATTTTGCAATCTTCAATCTGCTTTTTCTTAAAAACGTCAAGTAGTACATCTATCCTACTGGTTATAATTACTTTTCTATTAATGGATAACCTATCGTGTATTAAACATAAAATTTTATCCAATATTTGTATAGAATTCTCGCTTTTTTCAATATGCCCAAAAGGATCCTCAATCATTAACAATCTTGAATCGTTTTCGGGAGACACAAAAAAATAGTATGCCTCTTGATCCTCTATTATACTGTCAGTCAGTTTCACATAATATCCATTATCCTGAAACTCCTGAGCAATCGTCTTTGCAATATATGTCTTTCCTGAAAATGGCACTCCTGTTAAAAGCAATAAATTTTTTTGTAACAACTCACTCTTTAATATATCTATGCTATCCCTTTTATAAAAACTCTTATCTTCTGGCAAAACACGACCAAATCTTTTA
>CAZXJS010000042.1:5304-6530 GCA_964641085.1 uncultured Prevotellamassilia sp.
CAAATCTTTTAACATTTCTGCCGAAAAACATACTTTATTTTCTTTTATTTCATTTTCCTTGCCTACAAACTTACTGACATTATCTGTACATCGATTGTTTGTCACAAATACTAAGTAATTTGTATCAGATTGTTGTATTCTATTCAAAAAAAAACAATCTGATTTGTTTTTTTGAAAATGCACTAACCATGTAGCAAATTCGTCATAAGTTATTTCAGATGCCTTCTTTTTTACCTGCAACTCTATATGGTAGGTTTTCTCATCCAATTGATACAATAATTTCGCATCCTCAAAACTCTCATTCTCTACCCAAACTTTGAAGTGTTCCTTTTGTAAATTTTTCAAAATCATATATAGTGTCACAGTATACTGATAATCAAATCCCTGTGCTCCTACTATTTCAACTGACATATCTTCTCTTTTATACCTCACATTCACTTTTTTTGTGTTGTTTCTATAAATTCATTCAAAAACCCTATCTAAATTCTTCTTGCTTACCACCTAATTCTTTATTACTTCCTCAAATTAATCATATTCAAAGGTATTAATCACGTTGTTACAATCCTACCATCACAAACAAACGCTTGCCTACACTTCCCAAACAACTTCCTTTGACACCTTCATGATTCCTTTAACAATTGTAAATAGATCTCTCCTATCACCCACAACTGTTTTTCTTTTAGTACATGTTTTGTATTTATTTTACAATCCTATGCAAAAAGCAGGTCTTACGACCTGCTTCTTCTTTGTTGGGAATCTATACCCTAAAAATCATTTTTGTAGAGCTGTTAACTCTATTCTTCTTAGTTGGGAGTCTATACCCTAAATTCTTAAATAGAGCATCTCGCTCTTTTCTTGATTGAATTATAACATATCCCTTTCAAAGATACAAGAAAATTTACAATTTTTTTGCCTCATCAAAAATTATATCAATTCCATCCTTAACAAGCTGCTTATCCAAAGAATATATTATACCCTTTATTGTTTCGTTAATCCGTACTAATAATTCATCAATTATCTCTCTATTAGGATTTTCCTCTTTCCTTAATTTTACAATTTGATAAGCCATATCTTTTGCCTTTGAGATTAACTCATTTTCATAAGCAGACTTTAAGATTTCTATCCTTTCATCTTGCGGGATACTATATACCATTTCACGAAGACCTAAAAACAAAAGTTTATGGAAAATGTGCTTTTCCATCGGACATTCCTTTACTGCACTGCCT
>CAZXJS010000043.1:0-6162 GCA_964641085.1 uncultured Prevotellamassilia sp.
TATATCGATAACTGCCCTCATCAACAAGAAACTTTATGGCTGTAACTATCTCGGGGCATTTTTGTACCTCATCAAAGAAGATGAGTGTCTTGCCCTTTATCAGGGGCTTGTCAGTGAACGCACTCAGGCGGAGCAAAATGGAATCACTGTCGACGGCGTTCTTGAAAATGCCTACAGCCTCGGGGGGCTTAATGAAGTTTATCTCGATGAAACTTTCGAAATGTGAGTTGCCGAAACGCCTTATTGAGAACGTCTTGCCTACCTGACGGGCTCCGTCTATGAGCAAAGCTTTCTTGTCTGTTGTATAGAAATGCTCTATTTGTGAGCCTATCTTTCGCTCAATCATACTTTGTCCGGTTTTCCAAGGCGAAATTACGCGATTTTGTCCGGTTTTCCAAGGATTATTTTAAACATTTGTCCGGTTTTCCAATTATAGGTTTAGCTTATGTACGGTAACCTCCATTTTTAAGTGCTTGATACTTAAAATGGAGGTTTGTCTATTAAGGGTTTGCCAAACCAACTTTTGAAGCGTCAAGCAGTTGTTTTAACCATACGAAAGTTTGGGCTTTTAAAAAGGATGACGGACAGCCGGCACTTTCCGTAACTTTCGCCGTAATATACAGTGTAAGAATCTCAGGCTGCATCACAACTTACGCTGATCGTCACTTCATCTGGTCTAAAGACGCCGTGGTTACAGTGCACCCTCCGGTTCTCGTCACTCATAACGACATTGACTATAATCAGCACATGAACAATGCCAACTATATCCGCATTGCTTGTGAGTATCTTCCCGAAACGTACACATACATTCAAGTGAGGATGGAGTTCAAACACCCGGTAAGGTTCAAAGCAGTGATAACGGCACAGACTTGCCTGACAAATGACAGCGCATTCTACGTGGAACTGATAATTGGCGACGCGTTAAGCACGATACTGGAATTCAAATGAACGAAAGCCCCCCAACAGGAACGCAACGTTTTTATCATGCCTATTGTTTTACGATGAAGAAACGCTGATACTCGCTTTCGAAGTTGGACGTGAACACGCCTTTGCCGATGTTGTCCTTGATTTTCTGTGGTGTCCAGAAGCGGCCGCCGCTGAGTTCATCCTTGCTTGGGCGTATCTCTCCGTCATAGGTGCAACGGTGAACATAGACGAGTTCTCTCTCCCTCTTACTTTCGAAAACATAATGGCCGAGGCTGACTGGTGTGAAATCGGTGATGCCGAGTTCTTCTTTTACTTCACGTTTCAAAGCCTGTTCAACATTTTCCCCAACGTCAACGTGGCCGCCGACTGCCGTATCCCACATGCCGGGCTGTATGTCTTTCCACTCCGGGCGGTGCTGCAAGTATAACTCGCCCTTGCTGTTGAACACATGCAGATGCACTACGGGGTGCAGTATCTTGCTGCCATCGTGGGCATGGCTACGAGTCAAGGCGCCAAGGATATTGCCGTTCTCGTCAACTATGGGAAACATTTCGTTTGGGTTGTCTCTCATTGACTTGTTTTAAATAAGGTTGATACCCGAAGCAATCTTTTTTCTCTTGGTTGAGGCTATCCTCTAATCATCGTAATCATCATTTTGAAGCGTGACGCGGCATTTACGCTGTGACGTGCACCACTCGGTATTACGAATGCCTCGCCGGTCTTGATGACGTACTTCGTGTCTTCTACGTTCAACTCCATCTCGCCGTCAATGACCTGAATCAGTGCGTCGTAGGGTGCGAAATGCTCGCTGAGCCCTTGGCCGGCGTCGAAACTAAAGAGCGTCACGCTGCCTGAAGCGTTGTGGATAAGCTCCTTGCTTACTACTCCGCCTTCTGCGTAATCAATCGCCTCGTTCTCATTGAAAACCTTTCCTTTCTCAACTTTCATAATCTTTTGTCTCCTATTAATTACGTTGTTATTGTTTTCGCTTTCTCTAATGTAAAGATAGCTTATGTCACCCGATAACTTTAAATCAACGTGCCATTTAGTGACTTACGGGCAGAGCGTAGTATCAGCCGCAGGCTCTGCCTGTAGTTGAAATAGTTCCACATCCAGTTAAGCAGTACAAAGAACTTGTTCTTCACGCCAAGGATAGAGCGCAAATGAACCACGAGCCACAACATCCAGGCTATGAAGCCACCGAACTTGGCCTTGCCTATTTCCGCAACCGCATGGTTTCTACCTATGGTCGCCATTGTGCCCAGATTCTTATAAACAAACGGTTGCATTTCTTCGCCCTTCTCCTTGCGCTGTATGTTAGCCGCCACATTGGCAGCCTGTTGCAATGCCACCTGCGCCAACTGCGGATGTCCAAGTTTCCATTCCGAATCTCCCTCTATGAGGCTCTGGTCGCCGATGACGAATACATCATCCATACCTTTCACTTGGTTGAAACGGTCGCAAAGCAAGCGTCCGGCATGTCCGACAGCATCCCCGGGTACACCGTCAATCGAGTTGGCGCGAATACCGCTGACCCAAATGACGCTTGCCGACTCTATGCTCTCGCCATTGTTTACAATGACGACATTGTCCTTGTAGTCAGTAACGAGCCAGTTGTTGCGTACATGAACCCCCATACGCTTCAGTTCCTTCTCTGCCGTGGCCGAAGACACGGGATCCATTGTATTCAAAAGACAACTTGAGGCATTGATAAGGTAGATATGCATACGGTCGGCAAGGTCAGGGTAGTCGCGTGGCACGATGTCCTTCTTCATCTCTGCCAGCGCTCCCGCTATCTCTACGCCTGATGGTCCGCCACCGACAATGACGAAGTTTAAGTATTTCTGGCGTTTCTGCTCATCTTCCTCTGTCACGGCACGCTCGAGCATTTCCAGAATATGGTTGCGAAGAGCTATGCCGTCCGCCACGGTCTTCATCGGGTAGGTGTTGCGCTCAATATTCTTGTTGCCGAAGTAATTCGTAGTGCCCCCCATTGCGAGGACGAGGTAATTGTAATGTATAGTCCCGACAGAGGTATGTATGGTCTTCTCCTTTACGTCAATGTCGCTAACTTCTGCCATGCGGTAGAAGTAGTTCTTATAGCCCTGGAAGATGCGTCTTATTGGAAAGGCAATATTGCTGGGCTCAAGCCCTGCCGAAGCCACCTGGTAGATAAGCGGCGGAAACTGGTTGTAGTTGTTCTTATCAACGATGACAACCTGATAGCCGCTCTTGCGTAGGCTCGTGGCAAGCTTTAGTCCGCCTAAGCCGCATCCTACGATGACTACACGAGTCAGATCATGCTTTATTCTGATGTTTGCTCTCATAGTGCGTGTCGTGAAAGTTGGGTACTAATTTGTAGAGTCCAACAGCAAGTGCAACGTTACAAAAAAAATCTGAAGAAGCATCTCTTCGGTGTTTAAAAGTTCAATTTTTACTCCTGGTTGTTTGTTTATGATGTTTACCTTGCTGCGGTGTTTGTGCACCTTCAGCCCGGGCTTATTCGTTCGTAACAGGGAGGCAGTTTTTGTCTAACCGTGGGTTTACAATTGTCTAACCGTGGTTAGACAAAACCTACGTCCACTCTGCAAGTAATTAGGTGGGAGCTACAAAAGAATAAACGTCTTACTACCGAGCTCAAAAAGGATGTTTAGCAGCAGCTGCGCCTAAGGACCGTATCGCAATGGGCTTGCCCGTAGATAATCCTATAATCACCCACTTCCCGCAATAAGAGCAAGAGCCACATGCCCACAGGCCGCCGTCAAATAATCGTAACTGGCAATAATGCAGGATCATCTTAGACCAACAGGCGGCAAGAGGTCGGCAACGGAAACGCTATGGATATGAGCGTAGGCGATGAGGAACGACAGCGTTCAAGATGGGAAAGATAATTACAATTGCCACTTTTGTAATATTCGCCACCTTATTTGGTGTAGATATTATTATTACATGCCATTGTTGCATTGTTGTGGTGTTCCCTCTCGGACGATGTGGCCTTTATTGGTAAGCGTCTTGAGTTGCTTTTGAACGGCGGACTTGTAGATGCAAGAATGATGTCCTGCGAATTATAATATGACCTCTGTCGGTATTTGGCAAAACGGCAATGTTACTTTGCCGCAGATTAAAGTACAGTAATATGTTTGAACTCAAGGACTATCTTAAGAACTTGCCTCAGAACTACAAGTCAAACCAAACTTTCAAGGACTGGCTGCATGGCGAGGCGGACATCGGCACGAAGCGCGGCCTAGTCAAGGAGATGGAAAAACGCATCAAGCGCATTGCGGGGCATCGCGATTTGCAATTGCCTCATATCGACGAGAAAAACTGGAAACTTCTGGAAGCGCTTATCGAAGTGCGGCAAGCAACGCTGGACGAGATGATGCTGCCGACAAAGGAAGAGGTTGAAATGATGAGCCGGCTCAACGACAAACTTCTCGACCTCACCCATCAGCTATATGCCAAAGTGGCGGAGATGTGGATGGTAATGAACAACTCCGGGCTTGCCACGGATAACGACTATTGCGTAGAGGGCGCTTTCGACTATGAGTGGGACGAGGAGGATGTCGTATTGAAACTGGACAATGACAACTGGTACGGCTCCAACTTCAACTATATGTTGTGGCTTCTTGGAGACTTTGACCGGAAAGACCGCCATACGATGAACCACATCCATGAGGTGTTGCAGAACTTCGGAATGTCGGAAGAGCAGGCCAAGAAAGATTGTATAGACTTCCTTGACGATGGCGACACATGGACGGACGGAGCGTTGTGGAAGCCCGCTTTCAACGACATCACAGTCTGCTATATGCTGCAGGCCGTCTGTTGTCACTTTCATTACTCCTTGGCAGACGTACTTCGAATGGACAATTTCCGCATCGATGTCCATATAGGATATGGTCATTGTTACAGTAATCAGCTTGACAAAAAAAGAGGGAAGCAACGAAAAGGCTAAGCTTTTCTCTTACATTTGACAGGATTTGGCACATCGGCCACCTAATTTTGCAAGCATGAAACAGAAACAGAAACATTTCGCAGGAGCAGTAAAAAACTTGACCGAAAAGTTGCAAGCTACGAATTATCTTCGTAGGTTTGTGGCAGATTTAGGAAAAGAGACAAGCATCACGCTGCCGTTTGATTCACGTAAATCTCGCAAATTGAAACGAATCAGTCAATGGATAGCGAGTGATGCCCACACCTATATGGCGTGGGCTGCTCCTGCTATTTTGTTGATTCGGGTTATGCGAGAACCTACGTGGGCAAAATGTCGGAGAGTGTGCTCACGTTTTCTTTTACCTCTCCTTGTGCTGACACCGATAAACAATTATGCTCAAACGCAATACATAAACAGGACGACAAAACCCGGCATTTCTTCTCCCTCCCCCACCGGGGAGGATCGGGGAGATACTTTTAAAACCTATACATCAATGCCACAGATTATCAAGACCGGCGGTGGCGTCTTCTCCAAGGGAGAGCTGCTGCGCATCAATCCAAACAACAACACCATCGAAAGCTCGTCGAATGGCGGCCGCTCGTGGGTCGTCCGCTGCAACAATTCGTCTTACGGCACATTCCGCGACCTGCTTGTCTATGGCAAGGAGATTCTTGCCGCCACGAGCAAGGGCATCTACGTCTCCACCAACGCTGCCCGCAGCTTCTCGCCACGCTGCACCAACACATCCTCATACGGAGCGTTCATCAACCTGCAGGACGAGGGCAACACGCTTCTTGCCAACACCACCCGCGGACTCTACTATTCAACGAATGCTGGCAGGAGCTGGGTGAGAAGATAACTATAAACTTTAAAGACAGAATAGATGGAAAAGGAATTAACCAGAGAGGAATTGGCTTTAGAACAGCTTGTGCCGGCACTAACCGGCACGACCGATCCTCTTGATGGCCAAATCAAGGATAGCGAAAAGACTGCCAATGCGACAAAAAATATGCTCGACAATGCCAACTTACAACTCGAGGCTCTTGGAACAATGGACGAGCCCAAGACACCGGAAATGTATACAAAAGGCACGGCACAAGTGACATTTGGTATCACGGCAGCAGCTGTGGTGCTGCTGTTCCTGTTTCATTGCATAATGAAAACATCAACGAGGGAAGTTGAACTTTGTAATACCCAAGAGATGCTTCTTCAGATTTTTTAACGTTGTATTTGCTATTATCTCTACAGTGTAGAGATTTGTATATACCTGGATTTCAAAAAGAAAACAAAAACCCAAACATTAT
>CAZXJS010000044.1:0-6030 GCA_964641085.1 uncultured Prevotellamassilia sp.
TTGGATGCTGCCATCATAGCCCTCTCATAGATATAGTGTGCATCATTTACGTTGCCCTTTATATCTATGCGGTTCGCATCGATATGCAAGTGCATGATGCCACTCTTACTGTCATGATGCAAGGCAACTACATACTGGCTGTCTTTGAGATTGGTAGCCTTTGCACTCTTACGCTTCGACTTGGCAGAAAGGTCAACCGCATCAAACTCACGGATGAAATCATTAGCCAGTCTCTGCCAATCTTCCATTGTCCAGCCTTTTGTTTCTTCTGCGGTTGGGGAAACCTCAATGCGTATCATGTTTCGTTTGACTGGATGATAACGGTTTAGTTTTCCTTCAAACTTCTTCTGTAAGGCAAGCATCCTTGCCCACATAGCTGTTGGGGATATATCATCGGGCAGAAGATAGGTCTTTACAATCTCAGCCTTGTCCTTATCCACTGAGTAACGTATGGCATTTGCGCCATGGCTAATCACCTTTGCTTTGGCAATCATATCGGTTGGGAATTTTATTGCGTTATGTACTTCTCTATCTCTATCATGCGGTTGAGTATCACCTCCGCACTCTGTCTCCACCGTCTCATGAAAATTTCACTGCGTAGAATGTTCTCACGTTCCGTCAGCGGACGACCTTTGAGAAAACCGAACAGCTTCTGGATATCACCTCTGGCATCCGAAAGACTATTCAAGGCTTCAATCTCCTTGTCTGTAAGCCGTTGCTTGGGGTATTTGCCTTCCAAACGCTTACGAGCGTATGCACTGGTTGTCAGTCCGCAGATTGCGGCATACTCCTCTATTTCCTTATGAAGCTGTGGTGTCAGCCGTACTATCAAACGGCTTGTGTATTTGGGAGCATCGCCCCCAGTTTTCTTTGTCCTGTCATTTATCATATTTTGTATGGCTTTGTAAATTGTGCAACCCAATGCGAGCTTGCGAGCGTTCAAGAAGTCCATTTGCATACGGACAAGCGAAGCGAGTTTGTATGACATTGGTATTTCTTGCATAGCACTGCTATTGATTGGAATGTACATGAGTTTTGCTTTTTATGCGGTCTACCATTAGCTGGCAGCGTTAGCCAAAAGCGCATCTTGCATCTTCATAGTTTCTGTATGTTCTTCCTGCACATCTTAGTTTGTTTGCTGGTGAAAAGAAAAATCTGTTGTCCCTTGTCACCACGAATTATTCCTTAACTTTTTGTTTTCTTACTAAATTCAAACTTTTAGGCTTTAAAAATAGGGAAAAGGGACAGGGCGATATATTCGAGTTTCGTTTGTGAATGCGTCTGCGCATCTCTTTTTCCCTTTTTTTAAGTTTAAAAAGATAGTTTTTCTTGATGTGGAACATTGTATTGCTTATAAAAATCTTCCATCCTAACCCAAGGGTGTTTCGCCCTACCCGTCTTGTCGCAATAAGCAGGATGAAGTCCCTTAACCTTTTCTTGTTCACACCTTTTCCATCCATCAATCAGCGACATCAGTCTGTTGATATATTGGGATGTGTATTTTGAGGGGTTGCGACGAATCAAATCATTGGGCAGTTCTTCTATAATCTGTCGAGCACACACCATATTGATTGGTCGCATTGCAGTAGGTGTTGGTTCCACGCACGAACCTTTCTGGTAAGCCAATCGCGCAGGTATAGACCATGTGGAATAGCCCAAAGGCACTTCACGTTCCAAATAGGTTTGTATGTCTTCCAGTATTGGGTCTACGAGTATGTTGGAATGGTTCATCTGTACTTCATTTGCTTGTATCTCCAATTCTGGACTAAGATACAGATTCGTTCCTTGCAAATAGTAATTATAAGCCTCTGCCCATAGTTGCGGTACGACCTTATGAAGTCTTGGCAACCATTCCGACATATTGCCTTTTCCTTTGACAGGCACTATCCACCATCTGCGATTACCATTATCTCCCTGCAAGAAGTTTGTTTCATTGGTGGTTGCTGCAAATACATTGTGGCGTTTGAACTCCACCACCTTATGACCATAAGCAGGTCGCATATAATCACTACACCTACTGAGGAAAGCCTTTGCGGCTTCTGCGTCATTGGCACGCTTCATACCATTCAGCTCACTTATTTCAATAATCCAACCATTTGTGATAGTCTCCACCTTTTCCTTGTCGCCACTTGCAAACGAGAACGAATCGTTAAACCACTTTCCGCTTATAGCCTTGAAAAATGTACTTTTTCCTATTCCTTGAGGACCTGGCAAAGTCAGCACATTGTCAAACTTGCAACCAGGCTCGAATACACGCGCGACAGCAGCTATAAACCATAGCTTTGTTTGTGCATGGACAAGCGGTGTGTCTTCTGCTCCTAAATAGTCTATTAATGCTCTGGAAATTCGTGGAATATAGTCCCATTCTACTTGGAGAATGAAATCCTGCACAGGATTGAAACTTCGTTCTGAGGATGTGGTCTTTAGAATCTCGAACACTTTGTTTTGTGTCAATCGCAGTTTGTATGACTGTTCCAAATAGTCCTGTATTTTGCCCACTGATTCTTCATCAATTTTTCCTCCATTTACATTTTTGAATTTCTTGCTGAATGAAAAATCATCTTGGCAGAAAGTATCAAACTTAACTTGGCTCAATTCTTCATCATGCGTAAAGATGATTCTGAGGTTGTTGATGGTCTTGGCTATATTGCCATTACTTTCAATGACCAACTTGTTTTTCCAATCTTCTTCCATGCTACTTGTCGTTTAAGTGAATTGTCTTCGCCTCTTTTGCCAAAGCAAGTGCGAGATCTGCATCAATCACAATTTTGCGCCCAATCTGAGTAATGGCCTTGTCTATAACGCCACTCTTCTTGATACGATTGGCTGTTGGAACACTGCATCCGAATATTCGTGCAATGCCTTCGATACCATAATAGTTGCCTTTTGAAACTGAATGTGCCACGCTTTTCTCTTTGTTTACCGCACTCATTGAGAGCAGAAAGAACAACTCCTCACCAGTCATCATGGCCACTGGCTTTTGCATGAGTTGTTCGATGTTGATGTTTGTATTCATATTGCTTATTTTTGAAACTCAAATCATATCCGTGGAATTGAATTCGTTTGCAAAGATATTACAAGAGTATCAGTGCATTGGTCGGTTTATATTCTCCTTAAATAAACCGGCCAATATACAATATTCGTTAAGACAAAAAGAAAGCGGATAACTGGATTCCTCCAATTATCCGCAATTTTCAAAGTACATTGTCCACTGGTCTATCAGACGTTTGGCTTTCTGATAACTCGTTCCTCGCTGTGGACCATACAAACTCATGTTTCTTATTTCTCCATAGCGTTTTTGCGGGACATCATGTCCATAAGTGCGCCCAATAAATTGTTCAATGGCTCTATGGAAGGTCATGTACTTGACCGATGGCTTTATTCTCTCCGAATTTATCAACGATTTGAGAAGATAGGCAAGACAGATGTCTTCCTCGTTTTCGTTTAGGAAAGATTTTATCCCATGTTTTATTTGATACCTGTCTCCATTGATAATTTCATCAATCGTTACAACAGTTTTCTTGTTCTTTCGTTTTGTCCTTACATTATTCAGAACGCATAAAATGTCTTTCCATATTTCTTGGCAACATTGTTCAGGCGTGTCTTCCCATGTGGATTTCGTCTCCACACCCATTTCAATGCTCTTGCCGACAAGCATTCTGATGCAATTGCATACCAACATCATTCCACTCATACCGACACATTCATTGCGAATAATACAATCAAGAACCTTTGCCATCTGTGTTAGTCCGTGGTCAAAGACAACAAAGTAATACATGCAGAAAGCCAAATGATTATCTCCATCCATTACCTTGTCATATAGATTCGCCAAGAGTTCCCCTATAAATGCAGCATGAGCCACAAACAACAACTGCGAAAAGAATGTGACACTTCGATAGAGTGTTTCTTTATCAATACTATCACAGAAATGAGAATCTTCTACAAGTCTTTCTACACCCTCAACAATAAAGTTTCTGATGCCCAAAGGCAATGTTTCCCATAGTTGCAGCGGAGTATTGGCACACACCGTCAGACAGTCTGCTTTCTTCGTTGCGGACAATGTCACTTCACTTGTCTTCAGATTGACAGACAACCAAAGCTGTTCATATGCCATACATTCAGCAATCACATTCGTATATTTTCCTGCCCATTGAAGTTGCATATCGAGATTTTGTGAATTCACAAGGCTTCCTAACCAAGAATATAAATTTAAGGCTTCTTGTGGAACGCAATCTTTTGCCAACTGAAAAATCTGCTCCAATACAGATATATCGCCATTGGCAATAGCATCTATACGCCTTGTAAAGTCCGCATAGACGTTACTGTTCTTCACTTTCCAAGTACGGATAATCATATCTGCATTATCACGTCTTGCCTTATAGTCTTTCAGTCTTTCGATGAAATTGAACATCTCTTATTCTGTATTGAGTATAGTTATGACAGCAATTTCTCAAGTTCTTCTGTTGATAAACTTGCAAGTTTCGCAAGCAATGTCTCTCTTGTTGATACTTCGCCAGACAATTTAAGCAACTTCATATTATTCTCCATCTGTATTTCCAGAGGATAATGCTCAATGTATATTTGTGTTATGGCATGGTCTGTTGTGGAATGTCCCATACTTTCAGAAATATAGTCCATGTCAACTCCTACATTATGGAGATTGGTGGCAAAAGAATGACGACACCAAGTACCCGAAGGACTGATGGATTTATCCCAATGTAACGCTTCATGGCAGATTTTCTCCATACGGTCTTTCACATTTGAGTTTTCTTGCGAAGTGTATTTGCGCCGCATCTCTTCCGTTTCTGCCCCTTTCAGTATGTCTGGAAACACGAAACCATCACGATTGGGTGTCGCTGCAATCTCATCGAGAATCCGTTTCAGTGGTGGAATAATCGGTATGATTACTTCCGAGCCATCCGCACTTCGCCCTGCCGTTTTCTTGCGATTAAAACGGAAAGCCTTTCCGCCTGTCTGATAGTAGTAGTCATTATATGTCAAACGCCCAGCATCTGCCATGTTAAAACCATTACAAAGATATTGAGCCAAGAAAAGTCCAAGTGAATAGTGCGCTCGTTTGGTATACTCCTCCGCCCAATGCTTAGGGTAGGCTTTTGAGATGAACAACTTGTACAATTCCGTCATCTGCTCAACATTCAAGAAACTTTGTCTGCGTTTAGCACTTTTAGGAATACTGACAAGTCCTTTCTCTTTTCTGTTTGAAAAAGGATAGGGCACATCCTTCAAATAGCCTTCGCGAACACATCTATTCCATACCGCACGACAACAGCGTAGATATATGCCAGCCGTTGTATCGCTGATTTTCCCTTCAACAGTTCCACTTTTGCCTGCAATGCCATCGTGCATACCATTTTTCCACTTTTGGATTTCCGCAGCACTTATATTGAAGCCTTGAACGGCATTCTCGCCAAGTATTTTCTTGAATGATTTCAGTGAGAACTCATAACTTTCAGCCGTGGTAAATCTTGCGCCGCCATCATTGGTGCGTAACTCATGGATTATCAACTCCCACACACCAACAAATGTTTGCGACTTGTCGTTGTTTGCAAAACTGGTTATAGTATTCATAATTCCATTCATCACCGCTTGACGTACCATCTCGTATGTCAAGATACCACCTTTATTAAGGCTCTCCAGTAAGGTCTTGTACTTTGAAGCATATGTCTTTTTCCATTCTTTCTGAATGCGATAGTTTTCTGAAGCACTCTTTGCAGCATTACAGATTTCTGAAAACTTCTTCTCTGTATAAGAACCTCCAACTTGGAGATAAAACAACTTTCGGTCTATCGTGAAACGGATGGCCAGAGGAAACTCGTTTACGTTCTTTCTGTTTGTACGTGTGTCAAGAACCATAGAAGCTGTGCATGTACGCTCCTTGACAATAGACATGGATTTTGTCAATTTTACCATTATTCTTCAACATTACTGTTCAACTTAGCCTCTGCCTTACAGTAATCTTGCGATGTGAGGCGTACATACACAAAACACTGTATATAACAACTCTGTTCC
>CAZXJS010000045.1:0-5377 GCA_964641085.1 uncultured Prevotellamassilia sp.
GAAGATAGGCCAACTCTTCGACCTGCGACCCTACGCCATAGAACAACGCCTCAAGCTCCGGCAGCCCATCTACGAGGAAACGGCACGCTACGGACACATGGGCCACAAACCACGCCTGAAGCACAAGGTATTCGAGCAAAAAGGCATGCCCCGCCGCGAGATGGACGTTGAACTCTTCACTTGGGAAAAGCTGGACTGCGTAGAGACTATACGAGCAGCCTTCGGCCTTTAGCCACAACAAACCGCGCCGCACCGCCCCATGCCTATGAGCTTCCCCGCAACGTCCACACCGCCCACCCCGCCGGACACGACGGCACGCACAGGCCTACTGTGCCTGCTGCCCGGCGGCGCGGCGCAGGACAGCGCGAATGCGGCGACAACCGACACGCTCACAGCCGAACCCCTGCACGCCCTCACCGAAGCGCAGGACGATGCACCCATCAACCCCGCTGACACCTACCTCCCGGGCATAGACAGCATAGCTGCACGAGCGCACATTTTCCCCGGTTTCATCGGGAAAAACGGCTCCTCGGCACATACCACCCTACCCGGCTTCGACGGCGAGCCGCTACCCTACCGCCTCCGCACCGACAACGGCGTAGCGGCAGGCCTGCTGCTCAGCCTCCTGCTCCTCTGCTGCGTCATCTCCCGCTCCCGCCGCCTCATCACCCGACAAACGAAGGACTTCTTCCGCGAAAGAAGCCAAAGCTCCGCCCCCGCCCCCGACGAAGGCCGACTGCGCGGCGTCGGCCTCGTACTGCTGCTCGACAGCATCGTGCTCGCCGTCCTCACAGCCGCCTTGGCCCCGACCTACCTGCCCTTTGCCACACAGCTTGCGCCGCCCATGTTTCTGCTCGTCGCAACGAGCCTGTTCTTCCTCTTCCTTTGTTTCAAGATAGGCCTCTACCGGTTCGTCAACAACGTATTCTTCGAGCGCGAAGCTACCGTACAGTGGAACGCCACCTGCGTGCTACTTGCCCTCATCCTGGGACTGTGCCTCCTTCCCGTCGCCCTGCTCGTAACCTACGCCGACCTGCCCCCCCGACAGGCCGCACGCATCGCTTTGGGCGTCGCACTCCTGCTGGAATGCCTGCTACTCTTCAAAGCCATACGACTGTTTTCCCATCGCAAATTCGGCATTTTCCACGCTTTTTTGTACTTTTGCACGCTCGAAGGCCTACCCCTCGTCTTGCTATGGCAGACAGTAGCCTTCACACTCGCCTACTTACAAACGACAGACTGACTTCAGTTGTACGAGATTATGATTAAGAAAATCTTAGTTTCGCAGCCCCAGCCAACCTCTCCCAAATCGCCATACCACACCTTGGCTGCACGCTACGGCGTGACCTTCGAATTTCACCCCTTCATACGGGTGGAATCGCTTACACCCCGCGAATTCCGCCGACAGAAGGTACAAATCCTCGACTACACCGCCATTGTCTTCAACTCGCGCCACGCTATCGACCACTTTTTTACGCTCTGCAAACAGCTACGTGTGCAGGTGCCGGAGGACATGAAGTACTTCGGAATATCCGAGACCGTAGCGCTCTACATTCAGAAGTATGTGCAGTATCGCAAGCGGAAGGTATTCTTCGGCAGCACCGGGAAGTGGCCGGAATTAGTCCAAGTTATGGCCAAACACAAGCAGGAAAAATACCTCGTACCTCAAAGCAGCGTACACAGCAATGAGGTTCACGAAATGCTGGAAGCCAAAAAACTAAACCACAAGGAGTGCGTAATGTACCGCACCGTGCCGAACGACATGCCGGCGTCGCTTGCAGACTACGACATGATTATCCTGTTCACCCCCGCCGGCGTGGAGTCGCTGCTTAGGAGCTACCCCGACTTCCGGCAAGGCGACCTGAAGATAGGCTGCTGGGGACAGGGCACCGCTGCCGCCATTGAAGCCGCCGGCCTGCGTCTCGACCTGGCCGCTCCCACGCCCGGAACACCCAGCATGACCGGCTGCATAGAAAATTACCTAAAGGCGCAAAACGGCTGAAGGCTACTGCAAAACGGCTGAAGGCTACGGCAAAACAACTAAGGGCAGCTACGCCATAGCATTTCCCCATCCCCAAGACCCGAGACGGCACTGCGCCGTCCCGGGTCTTTTTCGTAGCCGGGAAGCCGCCTTTTTCCGAAAAAGCGTAACTTTGCGCCGATGAGCAAAGAGCACGGATTTCCGAAAGCGGAGCACCTGCGACTGCGCAGGGAAGTAGAAGCGCTCTTCAGCTCCGGCAGCCGCTCGCTGTCGGCCTATCCTGTGCGCGCCGTGTTCCGCCTTGTGGCGGGGACGGACGAACCCCGCGCCAAGGTGTTGCTTAGTGTGGCCAAGCGCAGGCTTCGGCGCGCCGTGGATCGCAACCGTGCGAAGCGGCAGCTGCGCGAGGCGTACCGACTGAACAAGCATACAGTTCTGCCCTACGTCCCGGCGGGGCAGTGCCTTCACCTTGGCCTCATCTGGCTCGCCGACGCACCCGTGCAGAGCGCCCGCGTGCAGCGTAGCCTCCAACGTGCGCTGCAACAGATCGCCGAGCGGCTGCAACGCGACGGTGCTAACGATTTTTCCAAGGGATGAACTTCCTCTCACGCCTACTCATCGCGCCGATACGTCTCTACCAGAAATACATATCTCCGCTCACGCCGCCCACGTGTCGCTTCACGCCGACGTGTTCCCAGTATGCCGTAGAAGCTATCCGCAAGCACGGCCCCGTCAAAGGGCTGTGGCTCGCTGTCAGGCGCCTGCTGCGCTGCCATCCCTGGGGCGGCAGCGGATACGACCCCGTACCTTGACCTCACGCGGCCGTCTTCTTTAGGTCTATCTCCCCACTATGCTTTTTGATTTCCACACCCACGACCCGCGCTGTGCGCCCGGCACGGCCATAGTGAACCTTCCCGCCGCCGTCCTGGCCGACCCCCGTCGGTTTAGTCCCCGGCAGGGCGCGCTGTATAGTGCCGGCATCCACCCGTGGTGGACGGATGCGAGCGAAACTGAAATTTGCGGTTTCATCGAGGGTTTGAAGCATTTGCTATCCAGCCCGCAGGTCGTCCGCGTGGGGGAGTGCGGGCTGGACAAGTTGCGTGGCGCGCCGCTTGCGCGGCAGGTGGAAATCTTCAGAGCGCAGGTGCTGCTCAGCGAGGCCTTCCGCAAACCCATGACGCTCCATTGCGTGCGAGCCTACGACGTCCTTCTCCACGAGCACAAGGCGCTTCGTCCCACGCAGGAGTGGACCATCCACGGCTACCGGGGCGGTGCGACGCTGGCGCGGCAACTCCTGGCGGCAGGGTTCAACCTCAGCTTCGGCCTGCGGCGCGACGCGGCGGCTTGGGCGCTCACACCACCGGAGCGGCGCTACGAAGAGAGCGACGGCGAAGCACCTGCTGAGCCGGCGTTGCCCTGAAAGCGGCGGCAGACCGTTTGGGGGTATGCAGAGAAAGGCTTACTTTTGGCGCATGTTGAGCTTGCTATACATCATCTTGGGTCTTTGCGCCGTCGTCTGGGGCGCAGACAAGTTCACGGACGGCGCGGCCAGTATTGCCCGCCGTCTGGACGTGCCGCAAATCGTCGTGGGGCTCACGGTGGTAGCCTTTGGCACCAGTCTGCCGGAGCTTTGCGTCTCGCTCGTCTCGGCTGCAGACGGGGCGGACGATATTGCCGTGGGCAACGTCGTAGGTAGCAACATCTTCAACGCCCTGCTCATCGTGGGGTGCGCCGCTGCCGTCCGCCCCATGCGCATCCAGCGCTCCACAGTCCGCAAGGACATCCCCTTCGCCCTCGTCTCGTCGCTCGTCCTCGGCATCATGTGCCTGGACGATACGCTCTCGCGCTTCGAGGGCCTGCTCCTGCTCGTCGGCTTCGGCCTGTTTATGGCCTACACGTTGCACTTGGCGCGCCAAGGCTCGGCAGAGGAAGGTCCGCAGCCCTACGGCTACGGCCGGAGTTTCTTCTTCGTCGTCGTGGGCATAGCCTGCCTCGTCGTGGGCAGCCGTCTTTTCGTCAGCGGCGCCGTAGAAGCGGCTCACCGCCTCCACATCAGCGAGGCCGTCATCGGACTTACCGTCGTCGCAGGCGGCACGTCCTTACCGGAACTGGCCACCAGCATCGTGGCAGCCCGCAAGGGGCAGGGCGACATAGCCATCGGCAACGTACTGGGTTCCGTGGTGTTCAACACGCTGTTTATCTTAGGGCTCACGGGCATCATCCTGCCGCTCCACATCGCAGGGCTGACGCCGGTGGACTGGCTCGCCTTGATAGTCAGCATGTTCTTGCTTTGGGGCATGTCCTACACGCGCTACACCCTGGAGCGCTGGGAGGGCTGCGTGCTCGTCGCGCTATTTCTTGCCTACCTCGCGTGGCTCATTGTGAACGCCACGCAGGGCGTCTGGGGCTGAACAGCGGCACGCCCGTAAGCTTTCTTCCCACCGCCGCTTGGCCTGCCCGTCTCGGTGAGCCGCCTGCACAGCACAGGCGGCTCACCGATTTTTTTTGCCATGCTTTGAGCCGTTAGCCGCGGCGGCTTGCGCGTTGCGAGGGGCGGCCTGCGCGTTCGTAAGTCCGACTTCGGCATTCACAAGTCCGAGGTAGTTTTTGTACAGCCGTGGGTTTACAATTGTAAAGCCACGGGTTAACAATTGTAATCCCACGGGTTTACAATTGTAAAGCCACGGGTTAACAATTGTAAAGCCGTGGCTGTACAAAAACTGCCTTTGACCTACGAGCCAATACGTCCCTTTTACAAACGAATAGGTCCCCTTTATGAACGGGGCCAGCGGGTTTGCGAAGCCCTTGCCCGGACTTTTCTAAAACCACGTCCCCACTGCGCGGCATCGGTCGGCAGGCTCTGGGCGAAAAGCGGGAACGCCTTGGCCGTGCGGCGGAAAAGGCGTACCTTCGCGGCGGACTAAAACACCTTATAATCATTCGATGAACTTCGTACAAGAACTTACGTGGCGCGGCATGGTACACCAGATGATGCCCGGCACGGAAGAACTGCTCCAACGGGAGCAAGTGACGGCCTACGTCGGCATAGACCCGACGGCCGACAGCCTTCACATTGGTCACCTCTGCGGCATCATGATGCTACGTCACTTCCAGCGCTGTGGGCATAAGCCCCTGGCCTTGATAGGCGGCGCCACCGGAATGATAGGTGACCCCTCGGGGAAGAGCCAAGAGCGCAACCTGCTCGACGAGCCCACCCTGGCGCACAACATTGCCTGCATAAAGAAGCAGCTCGCCCGCTTCTTAGACTTCGAAAGCGACGCGCCAAACCGCGCGGAGCTGGTGAACAACTACGACTGGATGAAGGACTACAGCTTCTTGGACTTCATACGCGACGTGGGGAAGCACATCACCGTCAACTACATGATGGCCAAGGAC
>CAZXJS010000046.1:0-5340 GCA_964641085.1 uncultured Prevotellamassilia sp.
GGACTTACGTTCGGCGAAAGGCTCCGGCATCTTCGACACCTCAAAGGAGATACGCAGAAGATCTTGGCGAAAAAACTATACGTTTGTACGGGCAGCGTCTCATTCTATGAGCAAGGCATAACGGCTCCAAGCATTTCGATGCTCGAATCGATTTGCCGCCTGTACAGTGTAAGCGCCGACTACTTGCTGGGACTGACCGATACGATTGAAAGGAAGGAGTGGAAAAACGGAAATGTCTAAAAGGAACACCGATTACTTAACCGATGAGCAGATCTGCATTCAGCTCGCTGAAGAAGCGGCAGAACTGAGTGCGGCAGCTGCTAAGATGGCCCGAAAGCTGGGTGGCGTGAACCCGACACCCAAAAGTGAAAAAGAATGTTGCGACAATCTCCTGGAGGAGATGGCAGACGTAAATGTTTGTATCGAAGAGCTGCTCGATTATGTTGACCTGATGGGGATGCGCAGAACGATTACCAGAAAACGTGAGCGTTGGCATGAACGGTTGGAAGAAGCGAATCCGAAAGGTTTCAGATCCAAATCTGTGACCAGAGAAGGGTATATCGTAAAGCAGGCGCCGAACGGTCACGTTATGGTCATCAAGTCAGGTCGAATGGTAATGCATTCCCCTTGCGACACGGAAAAAACCGAAACTGAGCTTTTGGAGATGATCGATATTTATGAGGGACTCTGTAAGCTGTGTAAAGAAACATAACACTTACTCGAAATCCTGCTGCAAAGATTGCTTGTCTCGTCATCCGGCTTGCCATGATACATGCGAACACTACAAAAAGTTCAAAGAAGAGCTGGAGGCCCAGAGAGCGTACATTCGCCAAATGAACGGTGATATCAGCTGTTACCGCTATGATCATGAGGACAAGCACCGGAATGTGGGCAAGAAGAAATATTTCGGCCGGAACGGTGGAGCGGAATAAGGACTCCAACAAAGCATAAATTCAAAATGGAGCCTGAAATCGAAGACCTGCAGTTTCAAAATCTGAACTGTGGGTTTTCGGTTTTGGACGTTTTGAGATACAAAACGACGAAAAAGTGTGCTAAAATGATAAAAGCACCGCATAGCGGCAGCTGAAGTGTGTATGGAGGTTGGTTGTGACGATTCAGGAGCTTTCAAGGTATTATGAAATTCAGACCACGCTTGAAAAAGACCGGGAGGTCTACAACAACCTGCTCCAGAGAGCCGGTCCGGCCTCACCGAAGCTGACGGGGATGCCCCATGTATCTGGTGTGCAGGATAAGGTCGGAGATCTGGCTATCGAACTTGCTGACATGGAAGACCGTATCCAGTGCCTGGAAGAGCAGGCTCAAGTAGAACGCCTCAAAGTAGAGGCATACTGCCGGACAATTGCGGATGCCCGAATGTACCTGATCTTCCGGTTGAGATTTGTTCGCTGCCTGACGTGGGCTGAAATTGCGGATAAACTCGGAAGATATTATACAGAGGCCGGAGTGTCCCGGATGGTGTATAGCTATCTCTCAACACATTGATTCAAACCCCTTGCCATGTGCGGGGGCTTTTTTATTTTGCTTAAAACTCAACTTTAAACTAACTTTATCTAAGTATTCAGCAAAATATTAAAGCGAGTTCCACTTTCCAGCCTTCAAAAGTTGAATTCGATGTGGAATAAGTTGAAACGGTAGTGAACGATTTCACATGATGGGAGACGACAGGAGATGACAGGGGATGACAGGAGATGATGTTGGAACGGTTGACATCGTAGGAGATGACGGGAAATGGATGCAGACGATGGGAGATGCTTTGACATCGATGTAGATGACAACGGATAGATCCTGTGATATTATTAGACTGCAAAATCCCAATCAAGCCAAGCGGTACTCACTATTTCGGTGGGCACCGCTATTTTATTGAGAAGAAAGGAGGCCTTCCGGGCTGTGCATTGCTCCTTTGTGCGCAGCGTCACCGTAGCAGCTATGCTACAAGCCGTGTGTTTCGCCACACACGGGCAGATATAAAGGAGCATTAAATGCTGTATCAAAAAATCAAAGAAAATTTCAAAGCAAACCCTACGATCTACTACGCCTGTTCCATCGTTGCTTCCTGGGCGGGAGTAGGCAGCCTGATGAATTTCCGAACGTTGGCTCTCAACAATGGAGCAGCGGCGGCAATCATCTGGGCGGTGTTCAATTCGCTGGCCTGCATTATCTTTGGTCTGTTTGCGGAGCATATCCCGACAGTCCGGCGCATCATGCAGAGCAAAGTGATGTTCTATTTCATCGGATTCCTGACCGTGTTCCAGACATGGACGCAGATGTCAGGCATCTATGAGGTGTTCGGCGATACCCCAATCGGCACCAAGGGTGGCATGATCATTGTCTATGTTACCTGTGTCATCTTCCTGTTCCTGCTGCTCAAAGACGGAATGATTCGCAATGTTCTGTCCGATGGCTTCTCGTGGGTAGTGGTTTACGGTATGCTGGTTACGGTTGTTATTGCAGCGTTGCTCTACACCCGTGGGGCATTTGTCAGCATCGACCCTGGCGTGAACGCTTCTGGTATTCAGACGGGTCTCTACAAAGGATTCTTGCTGCTGCCCGGGCCGTTCACATACCCGTACTACTACTCGCTGTTCTCCTATAATGACAAGAACGATGATGGCACCCAACGTGGAAACATGAAAATGTCTTTTGTACTGGCCGGCATGATGTTCGGTGTCTACATGGTTCTGGCGGCGCTGCTCACATGGGTGAATTTCAGTCCACTGCTGAACACACTGAAAGCGATTCTCATCACGATCATTGCAATTTCCTCTCTTTCGACATACCTTTACTCGGAATATCTGGTGTTCGGTAAGAAATTCGGCTTCGTGCTGGATGTCTTTACCGTGTTATCCTGGCAGATCCTGATTCCGTTGGGTGTCATGGGGATCTGGACGCTGATGAGCAAGATCTGTGTGTACATCATTGTTGGCGTTGTGATTCTCTCTGTTGCAATCGACCTCGTTTCTGACAAAAAGGAGGTCGCACGATGAACATCACCGTAAAAAAGCTGTTTGAGCTGCATAAGCCGGCGCACAACATCCGCCGCCATTCCGAAAAGCAGTTGACCGAGTACATCCGAAGCATTGAGATGTTCGGTCAGGTGAAACCGCTGGTTGTGGCAGAAGATGGCGAAATCATTGCAGGAAACGGTTTGTATGAGGCGCTGCTCCGTATGGGGTGGGAAACCTGCGACTGTTATGTGATGGCTGGTCTGACCGACATTCAGAAGAAAAAGCTGATGATGGCAGACAATAAGGTCTATGAGCTCGGCTTCACAGATGTGAATGCCATCGAGGAGCTTGTCAAAGAGTTGGACGGAGATGTGGATGTCCCCGGTTGGGATTCTGATTTGCTGGAAATGCTGAACAGTACCACGGACGAAGCTGACGAAATGATTGGTTCCTATGGGGACTTCTCGGAAAAAGAGGTGTCCTCCATCAACCGCCAGAACAACGAGGAGCACATTCCGTATGCCGTAACGCCGACTTACTCGGTTGAACCAGCACTGCGGCCTGCTCCTGCCGTCTCCGTGCCCCCGCAGCAGCCCTCACCGGGACCAGAAGTGTCTACACCTGTTGAACCACAAACCGCTGCTCTGGCGGCTCCCAGCAGCGTAGAACAGCACAGGTACGCCCGATGCCCGAAATGTGGTGAACTGATATGCCTGTGAAAGTAGTAGAGAGCAGCATGGACGTGCTGCAGGCGGCGAAGATCCGCATCCGTAACGTGTTCGCCAATGGTTGTAAAATCTATCTCAGCTTTTCATCGGGCAAAGACAGTTTGTGTATGGCAAACCTCGTCTATGAGATGATCATCTCCGGTGAGATTGACCCTAAGCAGCTGACGGTGACGTTCATTGACGAAGAGGGGCTTTATCCTTCCATGGTCGATGCAGCATACCGCTGGCGACGCAATTTCCTGTCTGTTGGCGTAAAATTCCTTTGGTTTTGTTTGCCGTTTAAGCAAGTATCGGTCATCGACCATCTTTCAAGTTCTGAATCGTGGATAACATGGGAACCGGGCAAAGAGGATGTCTGGATGCGGGAACCTCCTGATTTTGCGATCATGTACAGTCCGTATCTCCACCACCCCGGAGAGATGAACTATCAGACGTTCTGTAGCAAGGCGTTCTCCGATGGAATTCAGCTTGTTGGCCTACGCACAGCGGAAAGTTTAACTCGCTTGAAGTGCATCGCTACTACAAAGATGGAGCGCATCTCGAAAGGTGGGAAGTTCTACCCAATCTATGACTGGTCAGACAGTGATGTGTGGCTGTATATCAAGGAACGGAATCTCGAGTTCCCGGAAATCTATATGAAACTCTATGAAGCCGGTGTCCGAAAGAACGCCCTGAGGCTCTGTGCCTTCTTTGGTGACTGTGGGACGCAGGGATTACGTTGGATAGCTGAAACGGACAACGATCTGTGGGAGCGGATCCAGCGGAGGGAACCAAACGCATACCTTGTGCTGCTCTATTGGGATAGCGAGATGTTCCGGCGTACGACCCGAAAACGGCGTGAACTGGAAACGGAAACCGAGAAGAAAGACTACAAGGCACTCTGTAAGGATATTCTGTTCCTTCATCCAGAGCGCTACACCATAGCGAAAGATACATTCGCCCATCTTGATAGGTGGAGAGGAATGTTCATCAAGACCTACGGTATCGCCGAGGAAAAGCACTACAAGACTATGTACGAGGGGCTGCTGTATGGGGATCCGAAGATGCGCATCCTGCGGATTCTTTGGACGACCATCTATAACGACCACAACGCCCGCATCAAGGAGGAGCAGAATGGAAAACAACATTGATGTGTTTGCACCGCTGGCATCGCTACAGTGGGTGGACCGTAGCACCATCCACGCCAATGATTATAACCCCAATAAAGTTTCAGAAGAAAATCTGAAGCTGCTGATACAGTCGATCCTGACAAACGGGTGGACGCTTCCCATCGTAGTACGTCCGGATGGAACGATCATTGATGGATTCCATCGCTGGACGGTGGCCGGCAGAGAGCCGCTCAACACCATGTTGGGAGGAAAGGTTCCGGTTGTAGTGGTAGACCATCACGGCGATGAGAGCGCCGATGTGTATGGAACCATCACTCATAACCGTGCAAGGGGTACTCATCTGCTGGAGCCGATGAAAGCCATCGTGAAAAAATTGATGGACGAGGGTAAGACCGTTGAAGAAATCGGAAAACAGCTCGGCATGAAGCCTGAAGAAGTGTTTCGCCTGTCTGGTTTTACGAGGGACGAGTTCCTATCCCTTATGACGAAAGACCATGAGAACTATTCACGGGCAAAAGTTATCCGAAACATATAAAG
>CAZXJS010000047.1:0-4607 GCA_964641085.1 uncultured Prevotellamassilia sp.
TGCAAAAGAGGAATATGTGATTTTTCTGGATTCAGATGATATTTTTGAGCCGGACTTTTTGGAGAAAATGTATATCTGTATAACGGCATCAGGTGCAGATGTGTGTGTGTGTGGGTGGAAAACGTTTTCCGAGAAAGATGGCGAGATTGGACAGTGGAAACCTGTTCCAGATGTAGATAGAGGAGATGAATTTTTCCTGCACTATCAGAGCTTTAATCCGTGGAGCAAGCTTTGTCGGAGAGAGTTTTTGGTAAAGAATCATATCTGTTTTCAAAATCTGCCTTCCTGCAATGACGTGTATTACTCGATAAGCGTTTTGCTGGAGGCGGCGGATATCTGCTATGTAGAGAAGCCGTTAATCAGATATCGGGCAATGACGGCACACCAGATATCGGCGCATCGTGATCCGATGAATCTTGCGCTTGCATGTAAAAAGCTGTTGGAGCGTTATAATAAGAAAGATGATTCAAAAAAGCGAATACAGATTTTAATAATTTTGCTGCTGCTTATGAAAGGAGAATGCAAAACAGACGCATCGTATCGACAGGTAAGCACATACATATCAGAAGATATTCTTGGATACATAGAATGCGGACTGATACAAAATCGGACAATAAAAAGGCTGGTTTCCCTGATAGAAATGCAGAATTATAATCTGCGTACAATAACGGAGGCTTTTTCATATGAAAGCCAGCTTTGCGATAATGGAGAAGAACTTCTATGCAGATTAAAAGAGTGCTGCGAAATTTATTTGTGGGGACTTGGAAAAAGAGGCGAAGCATTTCAAAAGTTCTGCAAAGAAAATGATATCATAATATCCGCAGTGGCAGATTCAGAAAATAAAAGTATTGGTAAAAACAATATATTCGGCAATAGGATTATAAGTACGATGGAATTGTTAAAACAGGAAGGCACAATCATTGCATGCAATCATGTGGTTTATGAGATGCTGGAAAAAAACGATACAAATGCAGAAGTTTTAAATTTACAGCAATATTGCCCACTGTAAAAGTGTAACAGATAATAGGACAGGAAAGTGGTAAGTACATATGGGTAAAGATATCAGATTAAGTGTAGTTGTTCCGGTGTATAATTGTGAACAATATCTAGACGAATGTATTCAAAGTATTTTAAAGCAGACTTATACACAGTTTGAACTTATTATAGTCAATGATGGCTCGACGGATGATTCCCTGTCCGTCTGCAAACGATATGCAGAGGAAGATTCCAGAGTGAAAGTTTATGATATCAAAAATTCCGGAGCATATCAGGCACGTAAATACGGGGTTAATAGAGCGGTGGGTGAACTGATTACTTTTGCGGATGCAGATGACTGGCTGGATTTGAATGCATTTGAAATGTACATGAACATCTACGAAGTTTACAAACCGGACATATGTGCATTTTCATATATCCATAACGAGAAAAATGTAGCATTAAATTTATGTGAGGAAGGGTTTTATGACAAGGAACGGATAAAGCAGTTACTCACACTGATGATGTTTGACCCGAAGAATGGAATCCGGCAAATAAATCCTTCATTGTCATGTAAGCTGATGAAAAGAGAACTGTTTCTGAAAGTAACCGAAAAAGTGACGGGGTGCATAAACTTAGGAGATGATGCCTTGGTAACATATCCTGCTGTCTGCTGTGCAGATTCGCTTTATATGTCAAATCGTATCTTTTACCATTATAGACATAATACGAAATCATTGACCACTCAAATCCGGTTGGAAAGAGTGGAGGAACTTGGGACTTTTCAGAAAGCACTTGAGGATGTGCTGGATGATATGGGATTGCGGGAAACGCTACAAAGCCAGATAGATCATTATGTGAGAAGTTTTTTTTGCATGTTGACAGAAAACTGGTATCATTTGTCTGCTTCGGGAATAAAATACGCATTTCCTTATGCTAGAATTAGTAACGACCAGAAGATTGTCATATATGGTGCAGGGGAAGTTGGCAAATCCTATGTATATTCGTTAAAGGCGCACGGTTATGATAATCTAGTAGCGTGGATTGACAAAAAGGGTGATGGAGTGTATGAATATGAATCCGAGATAGTTTATGGGCTTCAGAAACTGGAAGAATGCGAGTATGATGTCATTGTAATCGCAGTTTATGATGAAGATGTGGCGCTTGAAATAAAAGAAAACCTAATAAACAGCGGGGTTGACAGAGAAAAGATTTTCTGGGAAAGACCAATCGGGATAGTGTAGAACTATCGTTGGTGAAAAGCAAGGAATTCCCTCGCTTGATCTGAGGAAGGATATACATATGGATATTAGTGTGGTTGTACCGATATATAAAGGAAAAAAATACATTCAGCAAGTGGTGAAACAAGTAGAGGCTTGTAAGAAACATCTGCAAGAGAATAGCGTAGAATTGTTATTATTGAACGATTACCCGGAGGAAAGCATTGAATCTGTTGAATCAGAAACCATTGAAGTTAGGGTATTTAACGCGGATGAAAATTTGGGCATACAGGGAACTCGTGTGAAGGGATGTAGACTTAGCCGAGGGGAATATATTCTTTTTTTGGATCAAGACGACAAAATCTCAGAAATGTATTTAAAGAGCCAGCTGGAGAATGTCAAAAAAAATGATGCAGCTGCTTCGATATGCAGAGTAAAGGAAAATGGCAGGGAAAAGTATAACACGGTTTATCCGTTTGAATGTGTGATTGATAAAGAGCATATGTTTGGCATAGAGAATGCAATTATATCTCCGGGGCAGGTACTGTTAAAGAAAAGTGATATATCTGAAGTCTGGAAGAATAATATTCTTAGACATAATGGTGCAGATGACTGGCTTTTGTGGCTATGTATGATGTCTGAAAGCAGGAAAATGGTCTTAAATGACGAAAATCTTTTTGAACATATTATTAGTGGAAGCAATGCTTCGTGGGATGGAGAAGAAATGCTTATGTCTGAGAAAGAAGTATACAAAATCATAAGCGAAGCAGCTATATGTGAGCCGTCTCTTCTGATAAAGTTGGAAAATTTGGTAGAGTCAAAGCAGTCAAGTTATATACGAATTCTTGAAAAACATCGAGAAATGCTTTTTATATATGATAAATGGATGACGCTGGAATGTGAAAAAGGAGATATTTCAGAATTTCTATATGAGCAAGGATATAAAAAAGTTGTTATATATGGAATGGGGATGCTGGGAAAACAGCTAATTCGAAAGTTGCGAGATACAAAGATACAAACAGTGAGCGTAATTGATCAAAACGCAAATTATATTGATTCGGAAGTTGACATAATAACTTTTGAGGAATTTAAGAAAAGTGCAGACTTGATAATTGTAACTCCGATACAGCTGACGCGGGATTTTTTGATGCAAATAAATCAAAAAACTAATATTCCGACGGTAAGTTTTGGGGAATTATTAGAACGGTGGGAGTATAGTGAAAAGCAAAAGAATGGGGATGAGAAAACACTATGATACAAATTTTAAAGTGCAGTCCAACACAGTTTGTTCATGAGTTGGAGGGGAAAAAGGTAATTTGTTTTGGAGCAGGTAAGAATTTTTATGATATATGCGAATTATATAATTTAACAGAACAACTCGTATATGTGGTAGATAATTACAAATGCGGTACTATTGCCAGGGTGAATGACAAGGATATTTATATTTGTGGCATTAATGATATGGGAGAAGAAATAAAGGATTGTATACTTGTTATCACAACACTTAAGTTTGCGGATGAGTTGGTTCCACAGCTTGATGCGATGGAATTATTTGATAAACAGACATTTTATGTGCCGGAAATATTTGTAAATGATGAAGAAGAACAGAATATTGTGGCGCGGGGACAGGGAAAACAGTGTATTCCCAAGATAATCCATTATTGTTGGTTTGGGAAGGGACAGATGCCAGCAGAGTTTCAGAAAAATATTGAAACATGGAAAAGGTATTGTCCGGATTATGAAATAAAGCGCTGGGATGAATCGAATTACGATGTGACATGCAATAATTATATGAAGCAGGCGTATAACGCGAGAAAATGGGGATTTGTTCCGGATTATGCCAGATTGGATATTGTTTATCGTTATGGCGGAATTTATTTGGACACAGATGTGGAAGTGTTAAGAACATTAGATGATTTTTTGAAGTTTGAAATGTTTTGTGGATTTGAGTCGGTTACAAGAGTGAATTTGGGACAGGGGTTTGGTGCGATACCAGAGAATGAGATGCTTGGCGAAATGATGAAAATATATATGAGAACAGATTTTATAAATGCGGATGGAACAATAAATGATATTCCGTCTCCGGTTTATCAGACAGAGACACTTGAAAAATACGGTTTAATAAAAAATGGAAAATCTCAGAAAATAGGGAACATAATGGTTCTTGCGCCGGAATATATGGCACCTGTCAATGGATTTGGATTTGGGCAGCCGACCAATAATACGTATTCCATTCATCATTATGCTGCTACATGGTTTGATGAGAATCAAAAGCGGGATAAATCCAGAATAATTAAGAATTATGGCGATTTGATGAAACGAATGAGTGATAATTAAGAAATAAATTAGCAGAACATGTAAAGAAGGAATAAAAATGAACAGTTCTTTGGTTAGTATCATTGTGCCAATATA
>CAZXJS010000048.1:0-4554 GCA_964641085.1 uncultured Prevotellamassilia sp.
AATGGAATAACCGGTATAGAAGTGCGCCCTTAGTTCCTAAGGGAATTTTCTTGTTTTCAATATTAGCTTAATTCTTCTGACACCAATTTCTTGTGGTACGGCATGTCAGAAAACGGACATCTCATATCAGCTCTAATTTTATTAGCTCCTTCGATTCATTTTTATTGCCTTGTTGGTAGAATTATTTTACGTTTTTCCTATTTCCATTTTTACAACCCAGTAGGTTGGGTTACTATGCAAAATTATCTTATCGCTGAACCTAATCGTTGTAGATTGACCAACAGGGAACAAATCTTCTCCATTAGGGAAATCACCGCAACTATCGTTGGTCGCTTTTTCATGATCATTAGCGAATGTGTCCAGCAGATGTTTTCATATTTTCTTTCAGCCCACTGCTCTGTTCTAAGAGACGTATACATTTCTTTGACTTTGATTTTTACGGCGCATGACTGCGAGTTCATCTGGCGTTATACGCCATTAACATCACACCTATATTTTACTTTTTCAAACATCGCCAGAACAGGGAGTGATACTGTAGATTACCCACCGTGGTACGGTGGATTTACAATTATTATCCTATAAACGACAAAAAATGCACGCTACATAGAATGTATGATTCGCTCTGCGTCGTGTGTAAGTTTTTTCCGTTGAAACAATCCTATCATTTTAAAAACTCTAAGTTTATGATCTCATACGACGGATAATCACCGTGACACGGTGGATGTAAAAAAGGCAAAAAAGAACACTCTTCGCAACCATCACTATGGTTAACGATGAGTGTTCCTCTTTGTATATTAAAATCCATTCACTTTACATGCAGCTTTGAACCTCGTATATCTGAATTTGGTTTTCTTCCGCTTTAATCATTTCTGCTACGAGATTCTCGCCATATACTACTGTACTTGCTGGAATGTCAATCTGAAGATGCTCTCCGTATTTTTTCATCAACAACATGGCAGAACTCAATGACAATCCGTTCTTTATTAAACAAATTGTACGTTCGTCATCTGTTCCATATTTAATTTGAGCATAAAATCCGTCTTCGATTAAATCGAGATCATGGAGAACTTCAACATATTTGATCAAAGTATTATCAATGAAATCTTGTTCCTCTTTTATACGAACAATTGCCAAATTGACTACTTGTGTACGATTCTTTCCGACGAACTTGGTATATCTTGCAACATTGCTACCTGGACGCTTAACATCACCCCATTTTCCAACATACACCATAACATTCCTGTCTTTTTTATATAACTGATGCCAGTAACCTACAAACAGACTAATCATTTCAGCGTAAGACTTATTTTTCACACGCCACTCAAACATCATGGAATAGAAATTCCGGGCTTCCTTATTTTCAAGACGCTTAAGGCTCTCAGCTCCATTGTCAGGAAGGTGCTGAATGAATAGTTCATTGATCGTTTCCAACAATGTATTTGAATCGCTGATTTTTAAGCTCTCCCCCTGATATGCGTCGACTTGTTGCTGAATGGTTACTTCATATGCAAAAACATCAAACTCCGTTATACCGTTCATTATACAGGCTTTTCCTGCAACAGTATTGGTGTATCTTTCCTGATAATCTTCGACTACTCCGTTTTCATAGTTCTCTATGAATTCCGATGCTTGGCGGAGTTTTTCTTCGTTATCAGCTGTAATCTTTGCTTCGCTAAGAAGAACATTATCAACCGCATCTTTATAGTTTTGTTCTACTTTTGCAACATTACGCAGAAAGCTTTCGCAATTGGCATTTTGTGCAAAATACTTTCCAAATACAAGATATATCTGCGGCTCCAAACGATGTAAATTACCAGTTTCATGATTGAATATTTCGCTGAATCTGCATACACGTCCTACAAGATTCTTAAATGAATCATGGCTCAAATTAGACCTGCCTCGTTTATTATCCAGAATAAACATTCTCTCAGCTGGAAGATTTACACCCGACAACAATGTAGAACTGGTAATAACATATCTTACAGCGTCATCTTTTTTATAAAGGTCTTCTATATAGATTCTTATCGCATCTGGTACGCTGCCATGATGATAGATAATTCCTTTGCGCAGACATGTCAGCAAATTGTATTGCGGTTGTAAATATCCTGAAATGTTATCACAAGCAATTTGAATCAATTCCGAATCAACTTCAGGCAATACATCAGCTAAAGCTAACGCAAATTTTTCAATATCCGTCGGCTTGTTTAAATAAATTATATTTTTACCTACACTGTATGCTTTGACAACATCCTCCTCAAAACCAAGATTTCGATTGTCTGGTATTTGGAGATACTTATTGAGAAATTGATCGTATAGTTTCAGCCCAGTATGATTTCTTAGATCGTACAAAAAATACTTTTCCGTTTTTATGTATTCACTAACCTTGAAGCCTTCAATGTCATAGGTTGTATACCTTGCTTTAAGATTTGTACTGTCAGCAAGAAACGGAGTCAAAAACTTAAACGCTACTTCTGGATTTCTTTTCTGTGCAACAATTATAACATTAGCCAAAGTTCGACTTCTGCTATCATCCTCCAACATCTCATGTGCTTCATCCACAATAATGCAATCAAAGGAAAGCTGCGGATCCTTCTTGAATATTCTTAATAATCTTTCTTGTGTCAACACAGCAAGACAAGATAAATCATTGGGGTTGTACATTTCTGGATGAACCACAATTTTAGGAAATATACCCTTACTGATTTGCTGTACCCTTTTCTTTGTTTGTATAAGAAGCGCTTTGGTTGATGTTAATACACAAATTTTTCTACCTGCATATTCTTTTACTGCCGATAGGATAAGCTCAGATTTTCCGTATGATGTCGGTGCAATAACGGAAACGGTATCATCTTTTTTGCTTTCAAAAAAATGAACCAATGAGTTTTGTTGTTCGCTTCGGCACACCTCACCGGATACATACTGCTCCGTAAATGCATCATTCCATTCTGTGAAAAAATTTCTCTTGGAATCATCAATGTAATGCTGTTCAATAAACTTGCTAACAGGATATAGACCTTTATTGATAGCTATTTCATAAAGCGGGATGTAATCGTTAGTCTGATTGCAATATTCAACCACAATACGATAACCTAATTGTTGTACGTTGGTGTCATCTGCATTTGTAAAACAGATGGCGATTGCCAATAAAATTTCATACTGCTTTTGGCTCAATTTTTCACCAACGATAAATCGGTCATAGAGCGAAGCAAAATCAGTATTTCTGATTTTCGCAAGAGTTAAATCATGCTTCATCATTTGCCTCTCTTTCCAGGAAATCATAAACGGCATCGAATGTCTCTTTTTGAATTGCCATAATAAATACTTTTTTGAAGAGTCCTTCTTTGACAACCTTTGTATGCTTCTGCCCAACCTTTACTGCTTCCATATGTTCAGACATGGAATGAAAGAGGGTGGCTGACAGGACAACATTAAACGAATCACTCGAATTATTACCATCAACTGCATCATCCGCACATTGCCCTAAAAGCTTCATCACCGCATCTTTTTGGTGGTTGCTATCACTCATAGAGACCTTGGCGGCATTCAACGCATTTAACCATAGGCTGGTATTAGAATCATTCAAACGTGTTTTTAAATCATTTTTCGCAGTGTTGATCAGTCCAACCGCAGCAGAGGATGCATTTTTCTGCCCTTTTTGGATTGCTCCGGATTTAACTTCTGCTATCCATAGTTCATTGGTTGCAGTTTCAAACAGAGCAACATCATATCCTTTTTTGAAACTACGCTCCTCCATATTGAAAAATGGGGATGCTGTTGTAAATCGTCCTTCAATCTCCAAAACGACATGTACAAGCATTTCTCCAATCATACCCTTTTTACGATCTTCGGAAGCATCTTTATTTGTTTTGTACCTTTTAACAAACTCTTTCACGGTTTCCTTATAGGAGTAAATTTTGAGCGATGATTGAGCCTGATCCGCTCCATGGCAAACAGCAACCAATCTATTGCGAATTTCTTGTTTCAACTCATCTGATAGGTTCTCTACGAAATAGAGTACATAATCAGAATAATCTTCCTTTATTACACCTGGCATCAAATTCATACTCTACCTCCCAGACCATTCTGCGTTTTCAGTAAATCACGATGAGATTGATCATGCGTATTTTTTGAAGTTTTCAGCCTGCTCTAAAACTTCCTTATAAACATCGTCCAGAGTAACAGGAGGATAATCAAATTCATCAAGTAAGAGGATCAAATCTACTTGAAGATTAGCTTTAATATCCTCACGGGTAGACCAATCTGTATAACGAGCTTTGTCATCCACGATAATCTTAATTCTCTTGGATAGTTCAATCATCTTGTCGTCGGGATATTCAAACTCATACTTACGAGCAACGATATTGAGAATGTCGTAAAACGCTTTTTCCTCATAGTCGATACCCATATCCTTAAATGAGTTCTTTTCCTTTTTCAGTTCTTCCAACAGATTTGCAAGCTGTTCGGCTACATCGTCCAGGACTTCGTTTGCAAAGGCTTCGTCTTTACGACGGTTGTTGTATTCGTCCACAACACGTCTCATACGCTCCGCAAACT
>CAZXJS010000049.1:0-3807 GCA_964641085.1 uncultured Prevotellamassilia sp.
AAAGCAACAAGGTGCGTTAGTTCAGCTGGTTAGAATGCCTGCCTGTCACGCAGGAGGTCAGGGGTCCGAGTCCCCTACGCACCGCAAAAGCTGCCCGAGGAGCTTGCTCTATAAAATAACAAAGCAACAAGGTGCGTTAGTTCAGCTGGTTAGAATGCCTGCCTGTCACGCAGGAGGTCAGGGGTCCGAGTCCCCTACGCACCGCAACTCATAAAAAAGCCGAAGTTTGAAATTTCCGGCTTTTTTATGTCCCTATTCCCTCTTCTTCTTCGGTTTCACATCCAAGCGATAGACAAGGCTGAATAGCGCATAGGAAGGTAGCGGGTTGTAGCGGGTTTCCGTGTGCCCCTGTGCGTTTATCTCGCGGCGGATGTTGGACAGCTCGTGCAGGATGTCGAAGCCGATAACTTTCACTGTCCACTGCTTGCGCTTGCCCAAAGAACGCATGAGCGATGCGTTCCAAACCCAGTCTGTGGTGTTCATTGAGGAATTGTCATATCCAGAACGACGGTAGAGCATCAAGTCTGTGTCTAAATCTATGCCGAAGAAGATGGGCGTGGACAGCGTGATCCCGTAACCTTGATTACTGTAGTGCATGGTGTCGAAGAAATGCTGTTCGCTTTTTTGCCGAGTCCAATTGATAAAAACTTTCATGCCGACGCGCAGATTACCGGTACGATAGTCGGCACGCAGCTCTTCACGCACGAAGGTGTTCCTAACGGCCTGCGTGGCCAGTTCCTGAGCGAGGTTGTCTGAGGAGAAGTCCACGCTACGTGCCAGTTGGAAACGCAGCTCGTTGCCTATGCTCCAGTTTCCGGCGCCGCCAAATGTGATTTCGTAGTTGGCCTTTGCCAAAAAACTTCTGTTGCCGTCCACGTTGAACGGCATGAAAGTCGTGACGCCGGTTCGATTGTCATAAAGTTGAGCCATGGCCACGCGGTCAAGCCAATAATCATAGCCGGCTCGCAGGCCAAGGAGTTGAGTGGGATGTTTCAGTTTCGTCTTATAGGTAAAGGTTGCGCTGTATTTCCGTGCATTGGCCAAAGCGCTGTTTCCCCGCTGCACGACAAGCGGGTCGGTACCGTCGGCGATGTCGAGCAGCAGGGGAAGCTCTGGCAACTCATGCTCCAGTGTGCCGCTGAGGTCGATGGTGTGTGCTTTGTGGCTCCAACTAAGGCTTACGTCCGGATCAAAAGTGAAAGCGTCAGACTTTTTATCTTGCGTCGTAGCGGCGCGGAGGTCGCTGATGCGACGGTTGTATCCGTGCATAGAGGGGCTGAATGAGACGGAGAAATCTCCCAGCTGAATTTTAATGCTGGGCTGTATGGCGTGGCGGCGGCTCATGGTGGTCGTATGGTAGCTGTTTTGCGTGTCCGCCCACCAAAGCCGTGCTGCGTCGGCTGATGGTGTGAACCCCGTGCTGTCAGACCGCTCCAAGTCCTGATGCGCGGAGGTGAAGCGTTGGTCAAAGTTATAGCGGAGAAACAGGCCAAGCTTCAAACGGTCTTTTTTTACCACTTCATAGTTTTGATAGTTCCAGTCGGTAGAGAGCGTATAGTCATGCGACGGCATATTGCGACGGCGCAGCTCGGAGAGGTTGCTCTCCGGAGTGTGGTTGTAAAGGACATCGTCGCCAATATGCTCAGTCCGCTTGCTGTTGTGATAGTCAATCGAAAAATCGTAGTCAATCATCTGAAGACCTTTCGGCAGCATAAAGAACCCATAGACACTTCCGCCCAAATTCCATACATTATCATGTTGGCGGGTTGTATTCTCACGTTTGTATAGGCTGTCCACGCCCGTCTCCACCGACTGCTCGTTGAAAGACGTGCCTCTTTCGTTTGTCTTGTTGTGACTGTAGGAAACTTTGGGATTGAAAACAATGAAAAAACGTCTGGGATTCCACCGAAGATTGCCTTCCCAGTCAAGGCTCGTATTTATGGCATGTCGCCATGTGTTGCCGTGCTTGTAGATAGTTGATGAAGCGTAATAATCCTCACCGTTAGTCCATGTCTCAGCCAAAGGCCGCTACTGCTTAGCCTTGATTGACGAGGCCAGACCCAACTTCGTATCTTTAGGGTCAAGGGTGAAGTTGGCTCCAGCCATGTGTGTGGTGGTCTGCCCCGCCGTGATGTCAACCTTCTTCCACTCGCCCTTCTCTCCAACGTCCATGGCGTCGTTTAGGTTATTGCTCGCGGCATAGACTGCCAGCGACGAGTGGTTGGTGTAGCGCATGGCAAACATCCGGCCCAGCCAGAAGCCCTTGCTGCCGCCGGCCAAGCTACTTCCGCCGCCCGCCTCGTAGTTGCTGATCCAGCCTTGTGCATACTCACGTTTGAGGCTGACGTCCATCACGAGAGGAGCTTTCCGTCGCTCCTCGTCGGTAATCTCCTGCCCTGTCAGCCGTGCCTTGTCCGATTTGTGGTAGGCCTTTATTTTACTGACGGTGTAGGCGGGGAGGTTATGCAAAGCTACCTTTGGGTCTCCTTTGAAAAAGTCGCGTCCGTTGACGAGCAGGCTGCTCACGAACTCCCCGTTCAGGTAAATCTGACCGTCGTCATTAATCTTTGCACCGGGCAAGGCTCGCACAAGGTTGTCGAGCATCGACCCATTGGAAAGCCTAAACGCAGCAGCGTTGTATTCCACCGTGTCGCCTTTTACAACCATCAGAATGCGAGAGGCATTCACCGTGGCCTCGCTAAGCGTCTGCTCCTCCTCATAAATGTAGATGGGCTTATCCACCGGATACTTCACCGTCACCCACTTAGGGATTTTCAAGGTTTCATAAGTCGTCGGGTATCCGAGGCATGTAACCCGCACCACATAGCGCTCGCGTCGCGGCACATCATATGCAAAGAACCCTGAACCTTCAACGTATTGCATAGAGTTTACGAGGACGGTACTGCTGTCTGCCTCGTACACGACAACGTGTGCCGAGCTAAGCGGTTGCTCGCTGAAGGCATCGAGCACCTTGAGGTGAGCCAGGGTTATGGAGTCCTTCCGCTCCTGCGCGTTCACACTTAGGCTGGCTGACAAGAACTCAATAAACAGTATGGCTATGAAAAGGAGGTATCTCGCTTTCATAATAGAGAACGGTTAAAAGGTTCAACTCGAGATTTGGTCGCTAATTTACTTAAAAGTCCCACATTCTTCTTAAAGTCGTCTGATATATCAACCTTATTCGTTATTCGTTAATAACCCAGGACTTTTGGGCGCAAAGCCCAATCACGCGTAGTGTATAGCCTTGATATCATTCGCTAAATGTACACAGAGGGAAAGTCCCCAAGTGGTGCGCAGGTGTAATTCCCGGAGCCTGCAATATAAAGGCAGTCAGTAGTTTGGAATTATTGGTGTCCGGTAAAAGTTGAAAACCTCCAAATTAGGGCAATCCAGTTCCGATAAAAAGGTGTTGCTGCTACCTTTTTCAAAAAGAAAGCCCATCTGTCGCCTATTTATCATTCATTTTTAGCGGACAGCCGTCCATAAAGACGTTTCAGACAGTATTTTTGAACCAATATCCCCTCATCCCCTGCAGCACTGGGTGTTCTGATACGAGATGTGAAGCCATATACTTGCCTTTGAAGGTGATTTTTAGCGGACAGCCTATGAAAATAGGATAATATCAAGCATATAGGGGGCTTACTTTTCAGAAAACCCATTCGCAACACCTGTTTATCGGCATTGTGGAAGGGTAATAAGTCCTCTTTTGAGTTTTAGCGGACAGCAATATAAAGAATAAGCCACGTTCGTAGACGTAAAGCGTACGGCGACAACCATCCAACAGTTGCAGTATGGGGTCGGCACGAG
>CAZXJS010000050.1:0-3413 GCA_964641085.1 uncultured Prevotellamassilia sp.
AAAAAATTCCAATGGGGTACGAAAAAAATTCCAATGGGGTACGAAAAAAATTCCAATGGGGTACGAAAAAAATTCCAGTTAAACCCCAATTGGTACGAAAAAAATATTGACTTATTCGTACCAATATTGTATAATAAACACACAGAAAGAGAGGTTTTGACTATGGCAAAAAAGTGGATTGAGGGCAGACTTGGTTATAACTGCGACAATGACAGATATGGTCTATTAGTATCTGATTTGTGGGAAGATAATGGCTTTCACTGTGGGGAGTGCTTGCAGGTGCAGATTGACGGAGAATGGATTGATACCTGTATGGAAATGGACTGGTCAACTGGTAGGGGAATATGGTTTTTGACTGGTACGGACATCAGAGGAAAAGATATTGAGTATACAAGGGCAAGAATATGCAGATAAACGCGTTTTTAGGCTTAAATGACGCACTGTGTGATACTGAAAAGGCAAAAAGAAAGGTATGGTAAATGGCAAGAAAAAAAATAGAATCAATAACCAGCTTAGGAAGTGAAGACAAGCTGACCGTTCAGAAAAGTTTGCCGCTATTTGCTCTTTGGCGTTCAGAACTGACGCTTGCAGAGTTCAAAATACTTGACACTTATCTTTCAAGAATAGATAGCCACAAACCCGAAAAAAGAGTTGTTGTATTTGAAAAGGGCGAACTTGAAAAGATACTGGGTGTCAAAAAAATAAATAACAAAGACCTTGAAGAAAGATTAAAACATCTTATGGGGAATGTGGTTGAGATACCCGATAATGATGCAAAAAGGGGGTTCAGACTTGTAACTCTTTTTGAGGAAGCAGCAGCAGAACAAGACGATTACGGACTGTGGCAGGTCAAACTGGAGTGTACTCAAAAGGCTATGAAGTATTTTTTTAATGTCGAAAATCTAGGTTATCTCCGGTATAAACTTCGTTGCATTACATCAATCAAAAGTCGATACTCATACATAATGTTCACATATCTTGAACACAATCGTTTCCGGAAATCTTGGGAAGTTCCTGTTGAGGAGTTAAAGCAACTTCTTGATTGTAATGCTGACCGATACAAAGAATTTAAGTATTTCAAAACAGAGGTTCTTGCAAGAGTGCAAAAGGAAATGCACGAAAAAACGGAATGTAGGTATAGCTATGAGCCTGTCAAAAAAGGCAGGTCGGTTGTGGCTGTGAGGTTTACTGTCGAAACACTTCCAAAGGCAATTGAGGATATAGACGAAAATCAGATGCGAGAAATCGTAAAAACAGGACAAATCACAGAATTATGGCAAGAACCACTTAAAGAACTCAACCTGACAAACGAACAGTATGAGTGTATACGCGCATCACTTGTTACGGTCCAGCGCCATAAGCTTCCAGCAAGTCCAGACTGTCCTGATGACATCGACGTAAAGCAATATCATTATCTCGACCAAAAAGTAAAGGATATGAAAAGACGAAAAATCAAAAAGCCATTTGAGTACCTTATGGAAATTCTAAGTCGAGATAACGGAACAAAAGAATGAAAAAAGAGATTGGAGGGATTGGCAAGGCGTTTTTTAATTCCAATCCCTAAACACCGTTCAAACCCTTATAAAATAAGGCTTTTTTAGGGATTGGTAGGGATTGGATAATGGATTCCCCTATGGGGGGTCGTAGTACGCCCCCATAGGGAATCCCCCCACACATTCTCTCCCACCAGTTCACTCCAGCAATGACGCTGGAGTAAAACGGCTGTGTAACCCAGCCGTAAAAAAACATAATCAACGCAACAGCGTTTTGTGCTTCAGGAAGCTCATATTTGCCTTTTAAAGCCATTTTAAGTCTTTAGACGAGGAAAATATCATAGAAGCCCCAGAAAGCCTTAGAAAAGCTTTCTGGGGCTTCTCAGCCATATCTATTTGTTTTTTGGAGTATACCAGTGATACTCTCGATTGTACTGTCGCACCGTGGATTCTGATACGTCCAGATAAGCGGCTACCCTGCGATTACTCGTTCCTTGACGGTACATTTCACGAATCAGATTAACCTCAGCAACTGTTAATGCTTTCCGCTTAGGTCGTCCTTTACCTTGTCGGTCAAGAAACTTCTTTGCTTTTTCAATATCGCTTGGCGCGTCATTTAAGCCTAAAGACGCGTTTTTAATATTAACATCAGCTTGTTTTTCAACGGGGTTTTCTTCAAAAATGCCTGAATAGCTTCCGGAATATTTTTTACCTGTCTTGAACATGTTCCCGAACATGTTATCAAGTTCATCTAAAGCACTTTTTCCCATTAGACAAACTTATCTTCCAAAGGCGAAAGCAGAACTTGAGTCTGAGTCCTTGCTTCAGCTTCAGCAACTTTCCAACGTTTGATAGTTTGGGGCGATACCCTGAATATTTTCGCCATGGTTGTATCAGAACACCCGAAATTCCATAATGCGTCAAAATCTTTTTTGTAGCGGCTCGGCATCTTTGTTGAATTTGCCTTTTCCCGCTTCCTGCGCTTATATTCCGCATCGCTGATGAGATGATAACCCAGTTCCAATGCAATCGCATTGAGTAAATGGTATTTCGCAAGCTTCAAATCCCGAGCTGTCGGATTATACCTCATCATTTCTTGATGGATTTCCCCACTTTTTATTGATTTTTTCAATTTTTTAGATTGATTTTTGACATAAGAATTAAGCGTCAACTGTTCTGCAGGTTGACTGGACATTACAGGATTTGGCTGACTGCCAAAAGAACCATCAAGAGCTTGAATTGCCTTTTCCATGTCGTATTTTCTCCTTCTCTGAATTTTTTGTTTGATACAATAATTTTGCAGTTTACAATAATCAAAAAATTTAAAAATAACACGGATTGGCTTTTGAAGCTCATATTTGCCCCGTAAAGCCATTTTACAATATCGGTGTGGAATTGTTCCCATAAATGCTTAAAAATGGATTCTGAGCCATTCTGGGGCTTCTCAGAACCATTCTGAACTTCCAACCAACTTGAGGATACCACTAAGCGAAAACAAAGTCAAGGGTAGGCGTGGAGATTTTCGTGTCAACGAAAATACAACCCGACCTTGACGGCGTGAAGCGTCTCATACTCAGACAGGGGGACAAACAAACGTCTTTCTTGTTTGTTCCCTTGCCCAACGGCGAGTGTATTCGGGGTGCAGGGGAATGATTCCCCTGCTGGGTAAGCCTTACGGCAAGGGCGAAGCCCTTTTGAGTTATTCATAATATCTACAATATCGCGCGCGCGCGTACGCGCGCACTGATTGATTGCTTGATTAAATACTTGATTACTTACTTGATTACTTACTTGATTACGGGGGGTCAAAAAGCCTTTAAAATCAAGGCTTCCGAGAGTTAAAGGTACGAAAAAAATTCCAATGGGGTACGAAAAAAATTCCAATGGGGTACGAAAAAAATTCCAATGGGGTACGAAAAA
>CAZXJS010000050.1:3513-3729 GCA_964641085.1 uncultured Prevotellamassilia sp.
AATTCCAGTTAAACCCCAATTGGTACGAAAAAAATATTGACTTATTCGTACCAATATTGTATAATAAACACACAGAAAGAGAGGTTTTGACTATGGCAAAAAAGTGGATTGAGGGCAGACTTGGTTATAACTGCGACAATGACAGATATGGTCTATTAGTATCTGATTTGTGGGAAGATAATGGCTTTCACTGTGGGGAGTGCTTGCAGGTGCAGA
>CAZXJS010000051.1:0-3325 GCA_964641085.1 uncultured Prevotellamassilia sp.
CTAAGGTCAAAGGTACGTTCACCATCGACAAGGTTCTCCGTACCAAAATCGAGAATATCCTGCTGAAGATGATCTCTTTCTGGCAGTCGTATTTCTTCCGTGATCTGATGGAGAGCGGACGGCTGCGCAGCTTTGGTGTGCCGGTGCCTGATGTCCCGGACTCCAACCTCCCGCCTGAAGCCGAATCGCTGGAGGAATCCGAAGACTGATTTACCCAGAATGCAGATATTAGTTTCGGAATGAAGCCCAATCTGCATCTGAAATGAGAAAGGAGTTGTTATAATGGCAGACCTTACATACATCAAAATCAGCAGGTTGCACCCACACCCGGATAATCCCCGCAAGGAACTGGGAGACTTGTCAGAACTGTCCGCCAGCATCAAAGAGAACGGCGTATATCAAAATCTGACTGTTATTCCGGGACACTACATGGACCGTGAAGAGTACGCCACTGCGGCAGCAGCGGAAGGCGCTGGAAAAAACATTGCACGGTCTATGTGGACACCCAAGATCTGCTGGTCCAGTGAAGACTACACCATCATTATCGGACATCGACGTGCTGCAGCAGCACGTTCGGCTGGTTTATCCGAGCTTCCTTGTGTTGTCGTGGAAATGACCGAACAAGAACAGCTTCAGACCATGATGGTTGAGAATATGCAACGCAGTGACCTGACGGTTTATGAGCAGGCTCGGGGATTCCAGCTTATGCTGGATATGGGAGATACCGTACAGGGTGTTTCCGAGAAGTCCGGCTTCTCACAATCTACTATCCGGCGCCGCATTAAGCTGCTGGAATTGAACCATGAGAATTTTAGGAAAGCAGAACTGCGTGGAGCAACCCTCGCAGATTTTGATGAACTGAACAAAATCGAGGATCTGGAAGCCAGGAATACCGTGTTGGAAGCTATCGGAACGTCAAACTTTAATCGTGCGATGCAGCAGGCATTGTCCGATCAGAAATTTCAGCATCGCAAGGCCGAATGGGTAGAACAACTCCGAAAGTTTGCCGTGGAGAATCCAGATGCAAGCTATCAATCGCATACACATATTGCGGGATATGGCTATTGGAACACCAAAGCAGACATTGACGTGCCGGAAGATGCAGATACGACCGCATACTGCTACAAGGTCGGAGAAAAGCAAATTGACCTCTATAAAGACCGTGATCTGGAAAAAGAGAACGAAGAAAACGCTAAACAAGAGGAAAAACGGCAGATGGAGAAGTTTTGCCGGGAGCAGCTTTCTTCCCTCTCAAATTACATGTTTGAACTGAGATGTGATTTTGTACAGCAGGTTTCCACGATTGAGTGCAGGAAATGTCTGGGCGAAATCATCCGATTTGCAGCAGATAAGCTTGATGCGGCACGCTGCAACAACGAACTTGTTACAAAGCTGCTGGGCATCGTATCGCCAGAAACAGATTGCGTTGATTTGGTCGAATATCTTGAAAAATGTGCCGCATTCAGCGCTCAACCCGAAAAGACGTTGCTCGTCTTGGCGTATTTGACTGCTGAAAGTTCTGTTAATGGGTATTGGGGCTGGACTAAGAATGCCGAGACCGGAAAGTTTGGATATGGATGGGTGAAAAACGAAGATCTTGATGCTATTTATGAGCTGCTGATCGCCCTCGGCTATGAGATGTCGGACGAGGAAAAGCAACTTCAAAACGGTACACATCCTGTTTTCAACTCTGGTAGGCTGGATTCGATCGAGTCAAATCGTGAATGAGGTGAAAACGATGAAGAAACAGAACAATCCGAGCAGGAAAAGGAAAACGCAGCCCTATGCAGGTGCGAGCGGGCTGTTGAGACTTGTTTGCCCGGTTTGCCACAAGTTTTTTGGGACATTCCTGCACGTCCCACAGGTCAGTATTGGATGCCATTGCGGTGTCACGATCTCGCTGGAAGGCCTGAGAGACTTCCGATATGACTGTGGGTGCTGCGGCAGGAACTCTTACGGCAAAACCAATATTGAGGAACCCGAGATCACCGTTCCGTGCAAGTGTGGAAACCCAATGACGCTGCGATGGGATGACGCAAAAAGCATTTACGAAGAATGAGGTGAAAACAAGATGACGCTGAAAGAAGCTTGCCGCATCATTGATCCAGCGACCGACCTGTCAGAGCTGGACAGGATAGAGTATTACCACGGCTTCAAAGGCAAGGTCGTTGCCGCCGTTGCCCTCCGGGACGCCAGCCGGATGGTTGTTGATTTTGTACGCCGGATGCAGTGGCACGATGCAAAGACCCCACCGCCTGTTCACGAGGAACGCTGGCAGACCGCAGGGGAAAACCACTGTGTTCTGATGAGTAACATTGTGTGGGTATGCTGCGAGAGCCGCTGCACAATGAAGGGCTGGACTGAAAACGGCGAGTGGTATCTGGAAAACGGACGTCGAGCAGAGGAAAGCCCGTATGGAACAGTTGTCTTGTGGGCGCCGCTGTTGGAGCCGCCGGAGGTGATAGAATGAAATATACAATAGCGTATGAACCGGGAGATGTTGTTACGCTGGCCGGAACCGAGTTTGTGGTTCTGGATGTTGAACGCCGTTGGAGCCTGCCGGATACTCTGTTCCTTCTTTCTAAGAATACGGTGGGGATCACGAAGTTTGGAAATTCCAACAACTATGCGAAAAGTGCTCTGCGCACTGAAATTAACAAGTGGCTGAAGGAAATGACGGAGAACGGCCTCAATCTTGGCGGCATCATCCCCAGAAGCATCGACCTCACCACACTGGACGGTTATAAATGGTACGGTACTTTGAACGTCATGGCTGCACCGCTCACGATGGATGAAGTCCGCAAGTATTCCAACGTCATTCCGAATGCGGACAACCGCTATTGGCTGGCAACCGGGTGGGGTGGCCCGCAGAGACCCTGCGAGAACCGAGTGCTGTACATCGGCGTAGATGGCGGCTTGTACCGTAACTATTACTCCTTCCAGTATGGAATCCGTCCCACTTTGAAAATTTTCGCCAACCTCTTGAATGACTCTGCGGACGATCTGAATCTGAGCAAGGAAACCCACCGCAGGGTATTAAAAATGGAGGAAATGAGAGAATGACCAACGGTGATTTTATCCGATCGATGTCCGATGAAGACATCAAGGAGAACTTCAGCCAGTTGATTTGTCGGTTCATTCAGTCAAAACAGCTGCATCGTTGTCAGAGCCGGGAACATTGCTTCCACTGCATTCACGATTGGCTACAAGAAGAAAGTGAAGTTCTTTCGAGAACACAAGAAGAAGGTAAGAAGTTCTTTTAAGAACTGAAAGCGTGCGAGGAGGCTGAATCAATGGCTACAGGGAGAAAATCCAATTCGGAAAC
>CAZXJS010000052.1:0-3253 GCA_964641085.1 uncultured Prevotellamassilia sp.
GGGGGGCTGGTGTTGGCAAGGCAATAGCTCTATCTTTTGCTGAGAGTGGTGCGATAGTTATCATAGCAGGAAGGAACTTGGACAAACTTAACAAGGCTAAAGAAGATTTTGATGAAAAGAGCAAGGTTTTTGTCTTGCAGATGGATATGACTGACATACAGTCAATCCCTACAAAAATCAATGAAGCCATAAAAATGATTGGCGGAAAACACATAGACATACTTGTGAACAATGCGGGTGTTTCAGGTGGCGAACGTAAGCAGTCACTTTAGACGTCTTGTATGACACCGATTTTTATATACCTTTGCCCCAAATCTTTAATTTAGGGCAATATGAACATAAACGAGGAAGGCAAGTATTATGCCTCAATGGTACGCAAGTACCGCAGTGAGTATGGCGGTAAGAACCTCACAGGCTTCTGCCGTGACCAGAAAGTAAGCTATACAAAAATGCTCCACTGCTTACGCAATGAATCTTATCAAAGACTGGAGACTTCTGAGAGTCAGAATGAAAACACTGATGAAGAGTCAGGATTGCATCCCCTTGTTATTGACAGAGAGGATAATGCTCAAGAAAAGGACACTGAATTATCTGAACCAGTACATTATGAACGCCAGACATGGTTGTGCAATGTTGACATCACTTTCAGTTCGAGAATCAAGGTACGCATCGGCAGGTGCTACAGGTCGGATTTGGTCTCACTCATAAAGGAAATGGAGGGAACTGCATGCTGAGCCTTTCTAGTGGATTCAACTATTATCTTTGCAACGAGGCTGTCACGCTTCGTTACCGCCACAGCGGTCTCCGAAACTACATCAAAAGCCAACTCCACCGTGATCCCGTCAATGGTGACATATACATATTCCTTTCCAAGGACGGCCACCGCGTCCGCCTGTACTACTTCCATCATCAAGGAGAGATACTTACGGAGAAGATTCTTCACAGCAACCACTTTGTCAAGCCTGTATTTGACAAAACTAAGGGATGCTATCACATATCATGGGAAAGCTTCGTATATCTCGTCGAAGGAATAGTCCTGGGAGACCGCAGGGTTGCCTTCACGGACATAGATGATGAAAACAGTGAAAAAATAACACCGGAGCCGATTGAGAACAATATGGAAGAAAACTCAAAAATGGCTGCAAACGGATAGTTCCCACGTATAGATTATTTAACTTAAAACACTGGTATTCAGTGGTTTAAAATTTGCGTATATCAATTATTTTTATTACCTTTGAAGCATGAAAGCAGACGAAAGATCCATACAGGCGATGGCAATGCAGCTCCAGAATGAGGCTGCCGACAACAGGAGACTCCGTGAGAAATTGCGCGAGTCAGACCGCCGGCATGAGGATGACCAGTCTGCGATAAAGGCACTCACCCAACAGCTGAGCGAGAAAATGAGCCAGGTGTCCGACATGATGCAGAAGATGGTTGATTTCTTTATGGGCAAGGGCGATGTAACATTGTCCGACTCCATGCGCGATGCGGTCATCTCCGGTGTAAGGGCGGAGTTTGAGGCCCGCGAGAAAGCCTTGAAAGAACAATATGCCAAAGAGCTGGAAAAGTTGAGAATCGGCTATGAGACACGACTGGCAGCCAAGCAGAATGAGATAGACAGGTTAAGGAATGATGATGGAGGAAGCGGCAATGTTGCCCCGTCTACCTCCATGCCAAAAGGCGGTGTTGATTCCACCATGTCCACAGAGGCCAACTTGAAGGCGACCGCACAGCAGAAAGCCAACCTCCAAGTCGAAGCTTATGGCCAACATACAGAGTCCGAGAAATACCGCCATTCTGACCAGCAGACAGAGGATGCCGATACCCTTGACTTGTTAGGAGAAGACGTACCTGATGAGAAGTTCGAGAAAATCGTCAACGATGTCAGGGAGCGTAAGAGCATGAAGGGAGTGAAGAAACCCAGGCACGGGCAACCGCTGTTTGCCACCTTGGAAAAGGGCTCAAAAGACGACATCGAAATTTGGCCGGATAACATGCCGGCAGATGCTAAGGTGATTGGAGAGGATGTTTCATGGAGAGTCAGCTGCGTAAAAGGCTATTTGCGCGTACAAAGGATACGCCGCAAGAAGTGCAAGGACAGCAATGGCAAATACTATTTCGCTAATCTCCCAGAGAAGTACAAGAACAGTATGGGAAGAATGCAGATTACGGAATCTGTGGTAGCCTTCATACTCACGCTCCACTTCCAATACAACGTGACCATCCCCGATATTGAGGAAATACTCAGAAAGAAAGGATTGAACTACGCCCATTCTACGGTTGTGGGCTGGATAGAGAAGGCGGCTAAGATGCTGGAACCGCTCGACGGGCCTTTACACAAGGAGATAACATCTTCCGGCTACATTCACTCTGACGAAACTACCCTGAAATGCAAGGACAAGCGACTGCCAGGTAAGAATGAGAAAGAAGACGATGTTGAAGACGTAAAACACTTCTACAAACGATGGATCTTCTGCCTTTATGCAGCCGTTCCTGGACTTACTCAGTTCAGCTTCTTCAAACGTGGCAGACGCACTAGGGAGGCTATCCAGGCTTACCTTGGAGAAGTCATGAACAAGACCTATCTTCAATGTGACGGGGCAATACTCTATAAGTGCTATGACATCGGGGAATTGATACTCAGAGTCTCGTGCCTGGTGCATATGCGAAGACCCATATACCATTTGAAGGACGTATCGGAGGATGCCAAAAATATCATAAAGATCTTCGAGGACATCTTCCATAAGGACAAGCTTATTAAGGAAAAGTTCCGAAGTCCTGACGACATCAAGCGTGAGAGACTGATACAGTTAGCACCGCCTTTGAATGAATTGAAAAATTATTTGGACAGACTGGCAAAGAACCTTGAAAAGGAGGAAGAACCTGAGCTTTTCAAGGCTGTAAACTATGCCCTCACGGAATATCCGTGCATCCTGCGCTGCCTTGAGGACGGCAGGCTTGACCTCTCCAATAATGTCTGCGAGCGCAAGATAAGGCGTATCGCAAAGTACCGCAACAACAGCTTCTTTGTAGGCGGTGTGAAGGCTGGCGAACGTTTCGCACGTCTCATGTCTACCTTTGCGAACATCAAACAGCATAATCTTGACCCGATGGAGTATCTTTGCGACGTGTTCCGTCGTATCAAGAACACCCCGAAGGAGAATCTTGTCAGCCTCCTTCCCCACAAGTGGCAGCCTGTTGCCGCCATTACACCCATAAAATAGAACTCCGAAAAATTAAAAAGTCATAAAAA
>CAZXJS010000053.1:0-3240 GCA_964641085.1 uncultured Prevotellamassilia sp.
CGCGTTGAGCTGTTTAGACTCCACGTTCTTCTCAAGAAGCTTGTATTCGGGAGTTGTCAGCAATGCAGACTGGTGGTCAGCCTTGAGGTCTGTGGGGAAATCGGGAAGCGACATGAGGTTGATGCCCTCGTTGACATCATAGTCCCCTTCCTTGATGCCCGTATATTGCGCCAGCACCATCTTAGCGAGTTTCAAAGAGTTGACGAGGTTGGCTCGGCTGCTGCGGTTGTCATTGAGTCGGATTTGAATTTGCAAGAGCTCGTTGCGCTCCGTCATCCCCGCCTCCACCGCATTCTCCACATCGGTGCAGGTTGTGGACAGCATCTTGTTGGCAGCGTCGATGACCTCTATCTTCGACTTCAGTTCCACGATGTTCCAGAAGTATTCCTCTGCAGTCTTCACCACCTCGTTGGCATCGACCTGACGGTTGAGCCGGCTCACCTCAATGCCGAGCTTGGAGAGCTTGTGGCCGTTTATAATCCGTCCACCGGCATAGAGAGGCTGTGTGGCGGTGACGCTGCCAAGGATTCCGTCCTTTATCATCTGCACGCCAAACTGTCCCATGCTCATATTCATGAAGTGCTTGTCGCTGTTCATCCCCATTCCCATCGCGCTGACGGAAGGGAAGTAGTTGGTGTAAGCCTCCCGTTCCTGTTCCTTCGCCTGACGGATGTCAATATCCGCGTTTTTCATCTCCACATTGTGGTCGAGTGCCATTTGTCGGCACTGGTCAAGAGTGTAAGTCTTTTGCGCCATTACCGGCATCGTGAGGGCTATCAATGCCCCCAATATATATCGTCTCATTGTTATTACTTTATACTTTCATTTTTTCAATCTTTCAATCATTGTTGCTCCAATGCCATACGCTTCTTCCTGCGCCTGTCAGCGTCGCTCATCATACGGCTGTAGATGACTGGGATGACGGTGAGGATGAAGAACATTGTTATCAGCGTGCCGTAGCAGATGACCGCTCCCATAGGCTGCCACAGATGGCTGCCACCGAGAATCATAGGTATCACGCCCATTGACGCAGCAAGCGACGTGAGCAAAATAGGACGCATACGGCGCTTCGCGCTCTCATAAATAGCCTCACTGTCGGAGACTTTCTCCTTCTCACGCAGTTCCTCGGCGTAGTCTATCATTATGATGCTGTTGCGTACGAGTATTCCCATCAGCGACACGATGCCGAGGATGGAGGTCATGCCAAAGTCAGTACCCTGTATCATGGCTCCTATAGCAGCTCCAAAGACACAGAGCAGTAGGCAGCAGACAAGCATGAAAGCGACGGAAATCTTCTTGAAATGCCACAGGAGGATGAAGAAGATGATGCACACGGCGATTATAAGCGCCGAGATGATGTTGGGAGTCTGCTCGCCCTCGTCCTCGACCTTTCCGCCTTCCTGCATTGTCACACCCTTTGGCAGATGCAGCGACTTGAGGTTGTCGAACACCAACGCCGTAGTCTTTGCAACGTTGCGGCTGCCCTCCACCTCCGACATAACGGTGAACGTGCGCAAGCCGTTGCGGTGTGGTATCTGACCGTACTGCCACTTCGGACTTATCTTCGCTATCTGCCTCAGAGGTACGTTCTTTGTACCTGACGAGATTAGCTCGTTCATCACGTCAGAAGGCGTAGCCTCGTCGCTGTGGGTGCTCTTCAGCTTTACCGGAGTGTCGTAGTCGCCGTCCCACGAAGTGCTGACGGTGAGGCCGTCGCCATAGCGCATTGCCATAGTCTGCTCTACGCTGGAGTTGGTGATTCCCATACGGTCGGCGGCATCCTCGTTGAGAGTGATGTGCGTGGTGGCAAGCGGCTCGTTGTAGTCGGGTCGCACGAGCAGCAGCTCCGGCATCTGCCGCATGCGGTTCATTACGCTGTCGGAAGCCACCTTCAATGAGTCGAGGTTGCCTCCGGTGAGACGAACCTCTATTGGCGCTGACTCCATGCTGTACTCCAGCTGCTTGATTCTTATCACAGCCTCGGGGTAACGCTCGCTAAGAGTTTTCTTATAGTCGACGACCATCTGATCGGTAGCCTTGTTGCCCGTGGTGTTGACGATAAACTGCGCAAAGTTGGTGCCTCCCGACTGCGGTGCGTAGGCTGTATGGAAACGCGGTGAGCCGGAGCCTTTGAAAGAGGTGATGCTGACCACGCGCTTGTCCTTGCGCATGAAAGCCTCTACCTTGTCGGCAACCTTCGCCGTCTCGTCAAGAGCCGTGCCTGTCGGGAGGTATATCTCCACGGCAAACTGGTTGCGCTCGGCGGTAGGCATAAGGCGCTGCGGGAGGTTCATCATAAGCACTCCGCCAAGACATGTGCAGACAATGGCCACGGCTATGGTGGACTTCTGGTATTTGAAACAGATGTCAAGGAGCTTGTCGTAGCCTTTCTGCATGGCGGTCAACACCTTTGACTGTGACGTTATGGGCTTCTTTATCATAAAGAACTGAAGTATCGGCACCACCAGCTGTGCCACGAACATCGAGACGAAGAGGATGATAAGTATAGCCCATGGGAACCATGTCAGGAATTCCTTCACCATACCCGTCAGCGTGATGAGGAACGGGAAGAAGGTGATGGAGATGGCGAGCGTAGCCGAGATGATGGACTTGAAGAAATGGCGTGCGGCGTTTATGGAAGCGTGCCAGCGCGACACGCCTTCCGCCATATAATCCATATAAGCGTCGATGATGACTATTGAGTCATCGACTATCATTCCAAGCGTCACTATCAAGGCGGCGAGGGTGACGGTGTTGAGCTCGACGCCGAACGAATAGAATATGCCCAGTGAAATGAATATCGTCACCGGTATTGTCATTGCCGCTACCAAAGCCACGCGGAACGGCATGAGTATTATAACCACGATGATGACTGCTATGATGGCGATGACAAGCTCGCGGAGGAAGGAGATGACGCTGTCGTTGACAACCTTTGCCTGGTCGGTAATCTTGCTTATCTTCACGCTTGGCGGCAGCTGCTCCTCAAAATTCTTCAGCTTCTCGTCTATCTGCCAGCCCATCGCCGAGATATTCTGTCCTTTCTTCATCTCCAGGCTCAGGATGATGCACTTGTTGCCGTTGTAGGTGACGTAAGACTCCGGTTCCGGATATTCGCGCACGATCTTGGCTACGTCTTTCAACCGGATGTTGTTGCCGTCTTGGTCGTTGTAGATAATGGTCTGCGATATGTCGCAGAGACGGTTGAGCGAGTGGTCGACATAGATTGGCGAGACGTACTTC
>CAZXJS010000054.1:0-2743 GCA_964641085.1 uncultured Prevotellamassilia sp.
GCCACTACCTGCATTGAACAGATAATAGTCATTACCGATCTTGGTAAAGCCCTTGATGCGGACACCATTTGCGTAATAATAGGTATCTCCGGATGCATTCACAAAACCGGTCATGATCAGCTTACCCTCGCCATCAAAGCTGTAGTAGCCATTTTTGCTGAGCAGCTCCGTTGCCACATAGGCTACCTCGTTCACTGCCAGATCGCCACTATACTTCACATAGTAATATGCACCATCCAGCTCGTACAGGCCATTAGACAGTTTCACACCGTCCACGGTAAAGTACAGCTTGCCATTCTCGGAAATGATCTTCTTTTCGCCTTTTACCATATCCGGAACGTACATCTTGCCATCTTTATCAAAGTAGTACATACCTACCTTGACCCCGTAGTCATTTGTGCCGACCCACATAGTTGCATCCTTGTACAGCTTGCCACTACCTGCATTGAACAGATAATAGTCATTACCGATCTTGGTAAAGCCCTTGGCATGCTTGTACTGGTTAAAGTAATAGGTGTCACCCTCGATGGTCACGAAGCCATTGGCAACGATCGCACCATTTGCTCCACACCAATACTTACCGTTTTCCAGATCGCAATTCTTTCTGCCAGTATCATCTGCCACATAGCAGCTGATATTGGTATATACCTTACCGTTGGTGCCGCAGAAGATGATCCCACGGTCCGTTTGAATCAGGCCATAGAAGGTCTTGCCATTTTCATCACAATAGTACAGCTCGCCCTTGTAGGTAAAGAAGCCGTTGCACAGGCCGGTCAGCAGACCAGTATTTTCATCGAAGTGATACCAGGTCACATCGTGAACATTGTCTGTGACCGTAAAGGCGTTGCCGTAAGCAACATAACCATTCCGGTCCAGCCAGTAGGTGCCCTCTTCCAGGGTCACGAAACGGCGGAACCAGCTTTCGCCGGCCACAAAGTACTTGGTGCCATACTCATTGGTACGGAATGCACCACGCACCATCTGGCCCTTGTCATTGAAGGTGTAGGTCAGGGTCCTGATCGTCCGGACACCGGTATACATTTCATAGGTATTCGGATCGAAATAGTGGAACCAGTCGTCACCGTTTTCGTCCTGAATGGAATGCCAGCCGGTCACCTTCTCGCCCAGGATCGCATAATAATACTTTCCATCTGCTTCGAAGATACCAGTCAGCTTATCCTTACAGGTGCCGTTCGTTCCCAGATCGTACCAGTATTTACCGGTCTCTCCGTCCTTATGGCTGGGCAGATAATGCACACCCGTCATCTGGGTGCCGGCCTCCCAGTAAGACCAGCTGCCATCCTCCCAGCTCCAGCCGTTCTTGGTGTTCTTCTGAATGCCAAACTCCTCAGAGAAGTCGCCAACGGTATTCATGAAATGCGCACCGGAGTCGCCAGCGATATTCGCCGTATTGTTGTAAGGATACAGACCATACTTAGTCTGGTACTCTTCGTTCTTTGCCAGGGACTCCAGCACATGGAAGTGGGCATAAATGTCATAATCTGCGCTGCCGGTGATCTCAAAATGCAGATAGCCATCCTCGTCCCATGCATCGTCGCCAGTGGGCGTGAACCTCAGGCCACTGAGCACACAAAGGGGATTTGCGGTTGCCGGGTTGATGGGCTCACCCTGCTCGATGAAGTTACAGGTGATAATGACCTGGCCATTCTTCACCTCAGCGGAGGTCAGCTTGAAGTACTCATTTGCCAGACGCAGCTGGGAGCAATCCGCAGTAAAGCCCTCAGGAACATCCAGCGTGATCTTAAAGAACGTCAGCGGGCTGATACGCTCTGCCAGCTGGAGCAGGAATTCCCAGGCCGTGCGTCCCTCCTGGTCGCCGCCGGGCAGCATATACAGCAGACCCTGGAGCTTCTCCGGGATGGGCATCTTGGACATATCCAGTGCAAAGGTATACTCTACCTCGACCTTCTCCTGGGAGTTGAGAATGTAGTAAATGTTCAGGTTGTCCTTGTACACTGCATTCTCCAGCTCATTTTTCCAGGAGACCAGACCATTGGTACCGGTCGCAGTGTTGAAATCGAAGTTTGCTTCGTCCTCGTTGTACAGATAAGCGGTCATGTTGGGAATGATACCCATCATCTTGGTCGCAGCAGCGGTCTGAGCCTTGCCGTCCGCTTCCTCCTCTGTTGCACCCGCCTCCATATACTGCTCGAACACTTTTTCGTATTCCTCGCTGAACTCCACATCGAAATCGTCGATCTGGTTGATCAGCACTGCACCAATGGCAATGTTTCGCAGGTTACCATCCGCATTGGGGGTGTACTCAAAGCCAGACAGGTAGCCGCCCTCTTCCCATTCATCCAGATCAAAGACCATCTCAGTCGTGGTCATGGTGATCTCACTGCCCTCGATGCTACCAATGGCCTGCATCGAGATCTTGATGAACACGAACAGTACGTCCTCTTCATTGATCTTCACGGGATTTCCGTTATAGCTTGCTTCCACAGGCAAGGTGGTCGCCTGACCGTAGATGGCATTGATGCTATCCTTGGTGAACTTCAGGTCCGTGGGCTCCACCACATGGAGGGTCTTGCTGCCCAGCACGGTGCCATCCTCAGCGACCAGCTGTACCTGCACATCGCCCAGGGCAGTGGCCACAAAAGCGCCATCCTCAATATATCCGATCTCCTCATCAGACACCTTCAGGGTGCTGTTTTCAGGCAGATCGATCGCGCCGCCGGTCGCAGTAACGCCAATAGCCTTCACAGGCAGCTTGGTGTTC
>CAZXJS010000055.1:0-2714 GCA_964641085.1 uncultured Prevotellamassilia sp.
TACAATGAATTTTTGTAAAAAATGTAACTGTATATTAAATAAAGAAAACATAGATATAACTGATTCTCGCTACTGTAGTTCATGTGCTTCTGTGCAACGAGAGTTTTATAAAAATCGCCAGAATTTATTAAATATTCTCTGCAATCTTCCTTTAGAAATCAAAATCGAAAAAAGTAAAAGGCTCATTTCTGAAGCCGTAAATCAATTTGGTATTGATCATGTATATGTGTCTTATTCTGGAGGTAAAGATTCAACTGTTTTGTCTCACTTAGCTAAGCAAATGTATCCAAATATCTTACATATTTTTTCAAACACTACTTGCGAATATCCAGAAACCATTCAACACATATCATGGGAAATTAATTCAAATAAAACGAATTTATTGATGGTTCTTCCCCAATCAAAAGATGGAAGTGTATGGACTTTTAAAAAAGTGGTTGAGCATTACGGATATCCTGCATTTTCCAAAAGAATATCAAATGCAATAAGAACCTATCAACATGCTTTATCACCAAAAACAAAACAGAATTCTATTGATTATATCAATCGGAATTTCAAGAAATATGATAAATATAAAGAACTATGTATCTCTGATAAATGCTGTGAAATATTAAAAAAAAGACCTATTCAGAAAAAAGCAAAAGAGCTCGGAATGGAATGTGCTTTACTAGGAATTTTAGCTTCAGAAAGCCGACAGCGCAAGCAAGATTGGATTCAAAACGGATGCAACGTATTTAACAAAAAATCTGAAAATCAATGTCGTCCACTCTCTTTTTGGACAGAAAAAGACATATATGAATACATAAAAAAATACAATGTAACCATTTCATCCCTTTATGATTTAGGATACGAACGTAATGGCTGTATGTATTGCGCTTTTGGAGCTCATCTTGAAGAACAACCTAATCGCTTCCAAAGACTTCACCAAACACATCCTAATCAATATGCTTATCTAAAAAAACATTTCGGAGAGTTACTCAAATCTTTTGATATCGAAATTGATTGATAGGGGCTGTAAAATAAGTCTCTAATTAAGAAAGACCAGAACCGATATTTACCGGAACTGGTCTTTTTTGGTATTATTATTTCTTCTTTTGCTCATACATACATTTTCATCATAAAAAATGGTACACTTAATAAATCCCAGCTAATAACGCTTGAATTTTAAGCGGCTTTCATTTGCCGCAGCTTTTTGTTGTGATATTTATAAAGATTAAATCCACATGAAATCAACGTAAGTTCGAGAATTACATTTTTCTCGCCTCTTCGGAATAATCTTTTATATGATTTATCCCACTTTATTACACCAAAGGTGCCCTCGGATTGAATGCTCCGGTTCATTCTTAAAAGAGCCCCATGTATGGATTCAAGATTTTTCAGTACTTCCTGGTGGATAGTGGTTAATTCCTGATTCATTCGGATTGTACGGTTTTTGTGTGCTTTTGGACAGCATTCCTGTTTATGAGGACACCCTTCACAAGATTCACATTCGTACAGTTCTTCCGTTCTCCCATATTTATTATATTTCACATGCTGTGTTCTCTTAAAGATAAATTTCCGTCCGTTTGGACATGTGAGATTTCCATCTGCGTCTTTTTCAAAGTTTACAGCACGATACGGATTTTCATGGTATTTTTTGTCTGTCGTTTCTTTTTTATACATGGTAAATTTCATGTACTTTTCCATTCCGTGTTCCTCACAATAAAGATAATTATTGTAAGAACCATATCCTGCGTCAGCAACCGGATATTTCGGATAATGACCATATATGCGGTTAAATTTTTCCATCAAAGGTACAAAGCATTCCATATCTGATGCATATGGTTTTACGTCGATCACAGCTATGTACTCATCACATATGGCAGCCTGCAGGTTATACGCTGGGAGAAGCTGGTCGTTCCCCATATAATCTCGTTTCAGACGCATGAATGTCGCATCCTGGTCGGTCTTGGAATAACTATTTCTTTCATTGCCACAGATTTCTATATGATGTGCATAAGTTTTTAAACGTTTTAAATACCCCTGCATTTCCTGATATTGTTTTTGCTGAATACTTTTTCTGTGTCCACAACCGGAAACAAAGGCATTTTCATCAAGTCCTGTGCCTTCCTTATACAGCGCCAACAATTCACAAACATAATCAATGGCATACTCTTCACGTTTTTCAAGTTTTATCCCCAAATATCCCAGTACTTCCTGATTCATGGCGTCAATCAGAGTAGATATCTTATCAAAGACTTTCTGACGATTTTTAATACAGGACTTTTTCCATATCCACGTATAACGGTTGGCATTTGCCTCTATTTTTGTACCATCAATGTATGTATGCTGCAAATCTACATGATCTTTTGCAAAAATATATGTATTTATGTCCATAAATATCTGTTCTATGGAAACCGTCAGTTCATTTCGGATAAAATTTCCAAACGTAGCAAAAGTTGGTGCTTTCATTTCGTCAAGAAGATACATATAGCGAATGTCAGTGCGGCAGAACTTCTCAATTCCACGCAGCGAACAAATGCCGTTCTCCATAAAAGCAAAGAGTATCACTTTAAGCAGTTTTTGCTCATCACATCTTGGACGACCTGTTTTGTAGCCTTTCTCTACAAAATATCTTGATAGGTCAATGTGGTCCATAACCTCACAAAAAGTGTATACCGGATCAGAAATATCAATTAATTTTTCGATTTCTAATGGTAATTTCAGCTGACGAG
>CAZXJS010000056.1:0-2506 GCA_964641085.1 uncultured Prevotellamassilia sp.
ATGTATGACCAAAAGTGGGAGGTAACCTCCTTTTAGTTAGATTTTTGCGGCAATGACACGAGCGGGATTCGAACCCGGATGCAGTATAAATACAATTCATAATTTCTTAAGGAGAGGATTTTATTATGTTTCATAGCAAAAAATGTGTTTGGCTCCCAGAGCCACCCTCGTGCCGTATGGGGCTTACGCCCCTGTAAAATTAAATTGCTATTCCTTCAATTTCTGCAAAACGTCTTGCATTGATAAAGTACACCCATCTGTTTTCCGATGTTTTAATACCGTACCCCCAAGGGAATACACCCTGCTGCAAGCCCTTGCGAACCGTGTTCTGGTTCATTCGTAAAAGTTTAGCTGCGTCTTCGATGTTTAACTTTGGAATCTCATGTTCCTTAGGCGAAAATGCGATTTTTGATTCATCAGCTTTTGAAAAATAATCCGGTGCAAGTCCGAGTGACACTGCAATGTCTCGCTGCACTTTTTCAGGCGGAACCTGTTTCCCTGAAATGTACTGGCTGACCGAACCCTTACTTTTTCCTGTCAATCCAACAACCTGTGCTTGATTAATGTTCAAATCTTGCATAGCTTTTTTTAATTTTTCACTAAATGTCATTTCAGCCACCTTTCATTATTTCAAGATCACTCTTTTTCTACCAGACTTTTTGCTGATCAACGTGAGAGAAAGATCATCTTCCTCTGCTATATTCCATGTATGCCAGTCCAGCCCGTTCTTGGTCATAATCTTCTTCTGTTCCAATGTTGGTTTCACTGCTCTCATCTGATATATCTCCTGTCCTGTTTCTATTACACAAAAGTTTGTGCAGTGCTAAAATTTACCAGTAACTCATTGTTAAGCATTTTAGAGATTTTCTCGAAAGGAGCTTGCCAAGGAATTACATAATTTCATGTTCTGGGTGCCCTGTACCCCCACCTGATCCACAAAGGAAAGGAGGTGGAGTTCAGGAGCATCGAGACAATATGCACCATCATCACATGCTTTATCATCATCCATATAAGTACATAAGTCTTCTAACAACTCCATTGTTAATTCGCAATCTTCGTGGTATCTTCTCATTTTTTCTGCCTGACCTCCCTATTCTTTAAATGCTTTCTTTACAGAGCTGAGAAGCTTCCTTCTTCTTCTGCTCTTTTTCGCTTACCTTACCCTCTACGATTCCGAGCATGTAACCCTTTTCGAATTCGGTCATCTTAGGAAGACCTTTGATGATCGTGTTCATGATTTCTTTTTCTTTATCTGACATAGATTCATATCCTTTCTTTTTTTGGAAACATCATTTCGGTCATGCAACAAAGTGCTGTGTCATCTCGCTTCGATAGGCTTATTATTTCTCGCTTCCGCTCTGGGGTGTTCCCTATCTGTTCCACGGCGGTTGACGCATCTGCTAAACCACCTGTGTTCCTGCTTGCTTTGCTATTACACTGACAATTATATGTCAGTAAATTAGCCTTGTCAAGTGGTTTTTTGCTAAAAAAATGACTTTTTGCTAAATCAATGACATTTTTATTGACGTTTTGTGATTTTAACTGTATAATCAGTGATAGAAAAGAGGTGATTTACACGATGAAAGACAGGATCAAGAAGATCAGAAAGGATCTCAACCTGACTCAACAGAAATTCGCTGACAGATTAGGTGTCCAGAGAAATACTATTGCAATGTACGAAATGGGAAGAACATTCCCAAGTGACGCAATAATGCGTTCTATTTGCAGAGAATTTTACATAAATGAGGAATGGCTGCGAACTGGTGAAGGTGATATGTCCAGACCAAGGACAAGAAATCAGATCATAACAGATTTTGCAGGCGATTTAATAAATGAACCTGAATCTTTTAGAACAAGATTAATCGAAGGGCTCGCCAAATTGGACACATCGGACTGGGAAGATATTGAGCGAATTGTACTGAAACTTGTAAATGAAAAAGCTGACGTATAACCGTCAGCTAAGTAATTTCTTGAAAAACCTATAAACGAGTTCCAGTAACTCATTATCATCGGTTTTATCAAGCATGTCTATGATGAGTTTCTTGTAATTCATGTGGTTCCATCTCCGATGCAGCCGCACGTTTTTAAAGTAGCGATATATTTATATTACCAAACAAGTGTTCGAGTGTCAATATTACACTTACTAACAAATATTGGAGGGATTTAATATGGGATTTTTAGATACATTTAAAGGGAACCAATACAAGGCTGAATTGGAAGATTTGCAGCGAAAATACAATGATTTGGAAGCACTGATGACACCTGAAATGCGAAATGTTCTTACACTCCAAAATAAGGCTCATGAGTTAAATGAATCAATTCGGGAACAACAATCTTCGCTAGTGCAGTTATCCACAGAACATCAGCATCGCATGGATGAACTCAATCAAAAATATTCAAAAAAGCAAAAAGAGATCGATAAACTAAATGGTCTAATCAAATCAAAACAAGCTGAAATTCTCTCTCTTGATGATGAAATTTTAGTTCAAGAATTCGGATTATATAA